>NZ_JBSWZK010000003.1:0-378880 GCF_054054605.1 Aquimarina sp. 433 | reverse complement strand
AATGCAAATGGATGTACTGATACTGCTTCTGATACTGTAGAAGTGTTCGATCTACCAACAGTATCCTTTACAGCTCCAGCTGATCTATGTATCGATGCTGGAATACAAACAGGATTAGGTGGTGGTACTCCGAGTGGAGGAACATATTCTGGAAATGGAGTAACTGATGATGGCAATGGAACTACTTATTCCTTTAATCCTACTATCGCAGGTACAGGAAATCAAAATATTACCTATAGTTTTACCAATGCAAATGGATGTACTGATACTGCTTCTGATACTGTAGAAGTGTTCGATCTACCAACAGTATCCTTTACAGCTCCAGCTGATCTATGTATCGATGCTGGAATACAAACAGGATTAGGTGGTGGAACTCCGAGTGGAGGAACGTATTCTGGAAATGGAGTAACTGATGATGGCAATGGAACTACTTATTCCTTTAATCCTACTATTGCAGGTACAGGAAATCAAAATATTACCTATAGCTTTACCAATGCAAATGGATGTACTGATACTGCTTCTGATACTATAGAAGTGTTCGATCTGCCAACAGTATCCTTTACAGCTCCAGCTGATCTATGTATCGATGCTGGAATACAAACAGGATTAGGTGGTGGAACTCCGAGTGGAGGAACGTATTCTGGAAATGGAGTAACTGATGATGGCAATGGAACTACTTATTCTTTTAATCCTACTATCGCAGGAACAGGAAATCAAAATATTACCTATAGTTTTACCAATGCAAATGGATGTACTGATACTGCTTCTGATACTGTAGAGGTTTTCGATCTGCCAACAGTATCCTTTACAGCTCCAGCTGATCTATGTGTAGATGCTGGAATACAAACAGGATTAGGTGGTGGAACTCCGAGTGGAGGAACATATTCTGGAAATGGAGTAACTGATGATGGCAATGGAACTACTTATTCTTTTAATCCTATTACTGCAGGTACAGGAAACCAAAATATTACCTATAGTTTTACCAATGCAAATGGATGTACTGATACTGCTTCTGATACTGTAGAAGTGTTCGATCTGCCAACAGTATCCTTTACAGCTCCTGCTGATCTATGTGTAGATGCTGGAATACAAACAGGATTAGGTGGTGGAACTCCGAGTGGAGGAACATATTCTGGAAATGGAGTAACTGATGATGGCAATGGAACTACTTATTCCTTTAATCCTACTATCGCAGGAACAGGAAATCAAAATATTACCTATAGCTTTACCAATGCAAATGGATGTACTGATACTGCTTCTGATATTCTAGAAGTGTTCGATCTGCCAACAGTATCCTTTACAGCTCCAGCTGATCTATGTATCGATGCTGGAATACAAACAGGATTAGGCGGTGGTACTCCTAGCGGAGGAACGTATTCTGGAAATGGAGTAACTGATGATGGCAATGGAACTACTTATTCATTTAATCCTACTACTGCAGGAACAGGAAATCAAAATATTATCTATAGCTTTACCAATGCAAATGGATGTACAGATACTGATTCTGCTACTGTTGAAGTGCTAGAATCACCTGATGCTTCCGTAGATGATTCTCTTAGTCCAACTTTAACTGCGACTACCTCTGGCGCTACCTATCAATGGATTGATTGTGATACTAACACTCCATTATCAGGTGAGACAAATCAATCTTTTACAGCAACACAAGATGGAAATTATGCAGTGGATATTACATTAGATGGATGTACTCAGAGATCTTCTTGTTATTTAATAGCAAGTCTTGGCAATGAAGATGAAGAATTGATTACTGATAAATTACAAGTATACCCAATTCCAACTTCAGGACTTTTAAACATTTCTATTACCATAAAAAAAGCGGAGATATATGATATCACAGGTAAAAAAGTATTCGAAACTCGTAATACCACATTTGATATATCTGAATTAAATTCTGGAGTATATTTTATGAATATTGAAGGAGAAAAAGGAAATACAATAAAACAAATTATAAAAAATTAGCATCTACCTTTAGCTAAAAAAAGTCTTTCAGGTTTCTGAAAGACTTTTTTTTACACATATAAATAAATAGGATTATTCTTTATTTTAAAGTAATCACTAAATCATCGGCTTCAACCATCGTTCCTGATTTAAGCACTATTTTCTTTACTACTGCATCCTCATTTGCAGTAATAGTAGTTTCCATTTTCATAGCTTCGATAATAAACAATGGATCGTTTTTCTTTATTTCTTGTCCAGTTTTCACCAATACTGAAGATAAAGATCCTTGTAATGGGGCTCCGATTTGTTTTACGTCCGCTTTATCAGCCTTGACGTGAACAATTTTATCTACTTTAATAGAATTATCCTTGATTTCAACATTTCGGGTTTGTCCATTTACTTTAAAAAAGACGGTAACCATTCCATTGTCCTGAGGCTCTCCGATAGATATCAATTCAAATAACAGGATTTTACCCTTATCTAATTCTATAATAATTTCTTCTCCTGGAGTCATTCCATAGAAGAAATTCTTAGTAGGAATATTCATTACATTACCATATTGTAAATGGTGATTGTAAGCTCCTGTAAATACTTTTGGATATAATTTATAGGAAAGAAAATCTGTAATATCAAGCTCCCTTCCCATTCCTTTTTTAAAGACTTTTACAAAATCCTTAAACTCTGTTTCGAAATCTACTGGTTCGAGATGTGCATTTGGTCTATTAGTAAATGGTTTTTGATCTTTTAGTATTGATTTCTGAAGCTCCTTTGGAAAACCTCCTTCTGGTTGTCCTAATTCTCCTTTAAACAAACTTACTACAGATTGAGGAAATGAAATCGTTTCTCCTCTTTCTTTTACATCCTCAATAGTAAGATTATTACTTACTAAATATTGTGCCATATCCCCAACAACTTTAGAACTTGGAGTCACTTTTACGATATCGCCAAACAATTCATTTACCTCTCCATACATTTTGGTAATTTCGTGAAAACGATCTGCCAGTCCTAAACCTTGTGCTTGCGGCTTCAGGTTAGAATACTGTCCACCAGGAATTTCATGTTGATATACTTCACCAGTACCCGCTTTTAAACCAGATTCAAATACATAATAATATTCTCGAACCGCTTCCCAATAATTTGAATACTCATTTAATTTAGACATATTCATCGGATTCTCACGATCATGGAATTTCAACATTTCCATAACTGCATTGAAATTAGGCTGCGCTGTTAACCCAGACAATCCACCTAAAGCTACATCTACCACATCTACTCCAGCCTCAATCGCTTTGAGATATGTCGCAGATTGTACCGAAGAAGTATCATGCGTATGCAAATGTATCGGTATATTGATTTCTGATTTCAACGCAGAAACCAATTCATAGGCAGCATAAGGTTTTAGTAAACCTGCCATATCTTTTATTCCTAATATGTGTGCTCCTGCATTTTCTATATCTTTTGCTAATTGCACATAATATTCTAAGGTATACTTGGTACGTTTTGGGTCTAAAATATCGCCTGTATAACACAAAGATCCTTCTGCAAGTCCTTGTGTACGTGTTCTTACGTGTTCTATGCAAGGTGCAATAGATTTCATCCAGTTTAATGAATCGAAGATTCTAAAAACGTCTACTCCGTTCTCCCAAGATTGCTCTACAAATTTACCAATTAGATTATCCGGGTACGCAGTATATCCAACTCCGTTAGATCCTCTAATAAGCATTTGCAATAATAGGTTTGGCATTGCTGCTCTTAGCGAGCGCAAACGTTCCCACGGGTTTTCTCTTAAAAATCGAAGACATACATCAAATGTAGCACCTCCCCAAACTTCCATACTAAACACTTCTGGATGGTTTTTTGCAAATCCTTCTGCGACTTTAAGCATGTCATACGTTCTCATTCGAGTAGCTAATAAACTTTGATGGGCATCTCTCATGGTGGTATCTGTAAAATGAACTTTCTTTTCATTTTTTAACCACTCTGCAAATTTCTCAGGTCCTAATTCTGTAAGCAGGTCTTTTGTTCCTTTCTGATAGACTGCTTTTTTATCAAATTCAGGGATATGAGGAGTAACGAAGGTTTTGGATGGATCCATTTTTTTCACATCTGGATTTCCATTAACAATGATATCTCCTAAAAAGTTTGCCAGCTTTGTCGCTCGGTTACGAGACTCTTTAATTTTAAAAAGTTCTTTTGTATCTCTGATAAAATTAACAGTAACTGCTCCTTTTCTAAATGTACTATGATTTAAAATATTATCGAGGAAAGGCATATTTGTTTTCACCCCTCTAATCCTAAATTCTGACAACGCTCTTCTCATTTTTCTACAAGCACCGTCCAAGGTTCTACTGTTTGCTGAAACCTTTACTAGCATGGAGTCAAAGAAAGGAGAGATCGTAACGCCTTGATAAACACTTCCCGCATCTAAACGAATACCAAATCCAGAAGCACTTCTGTACGTAGTGATAGTTCCGTAATCAGGTTTAAAATCGTTTTCTGGATCCTCTGTTGTAATTCTACATTGTACAGCATAGCCATTTACTTTAAGGCTTTCCTGACTTTCGATCTTAATTTGCTTATCTGAAAGTTGATATCCTCCAGCTATAAAAATCTGTGTTTTAATTAAATCTACACCAGTCACAATCTCTGTAACGGTATGTTCTACCTGTACTCTTGGATTTACTTCAATAAAATAAATACTACCGTCATCATCCACCAAGAACTCTACTGTTCCAATATTATTATAATCAACAGCTTTACATATCGTTAGTGCATATTGATAAAGATTCTCTAGAATTTCTTGAGAAACTCCATAGGAAGGAGCATATTCAATTACTTTTTGATATCGTCTCTGCACCGAACAATCACGCTCAAAAAGATGTACCATATTTCCATGATGGTCTGCTACAATCTGTATCTCGATATGCTTAGGGTTTTCTACGAATTTTTCTAAAAAAACAGTATCATCTCCAAAAGCATTTAATGCCTCTCTTTGTGATTCCGGGTAGGCTTTTTCTAACTCTTCCACACTGCGAATTACACGCATACCACGACCTCCTCCACCAGAAGCAGCTTTAAGCATTACAGGAAAACCAATTCTCTTTGCTTCTTTAACTGCGATCTTAATATCTGTAAGATCTTCTTTATTACTTTGAATAATTGGGATATCATTAGCGATGGCAACTTCTTTTGCCATAATTTTATCTCCTAAAGATCGTAGCACAGATACCTTAGGACCAATAAAAATAATATCATTCTCCTTACATCGTTGTGCAAAATCTGCATTTTCTGATAAGAATCCATATCCTGGATGTATCGCATCTACATTATTATTTTTAGCAACTTGTATAATTGCTTCAATATTTAAATACGGTTTTAAAGGTTCATTATCTGCCCCAATTTGGTAAGCTTCGTCGGCTTTATATCTATGTAAAGAATATCGATCCTCATAGGTATAAACTCCTACGGTTTGTAAACCAATCTCTGTACAAGCTCTGAAAATTCTGATGGCAATTTCCCCTCGATTAGCAACTAAAACCTTTTTAATTTGCATGATAAAAATTTTGTGTTTAAATAATATTTAGCGAACATTCGCTGCGAAGATATCGATTCGAATGAACACTTCCAATACATTTTAAACAGAATCCCTGAAATAATTAATTTTTGTAGTCATTATTAACCAACTATTTCTTTCTGTTAATCCTTAAACGTTTACAGCAAATTCATACGTTGAATTAACACAAATACCTATTTCTGTATTTTATTGTAATATGCTTTTTCGGTAACTTCTGACCATTTAGCAATCCTATTCTGAAAATTCGAATAACTTTCATAAACCTCTTTAGATAAAGGATCGTCTCCTATCATTTCCTGAATGGCTTCATCAGTATAACTTCGTAATGCGTCCAAAGTTTCTTTAGAAAATTCTCTTACTTCTACGCCTTCTTCATTCACTAATTTATCTAAATAAATACCATTTTGTTTATCAAACTCAGACAACACCCAAACTTGAGCCCTTTTGGCAGCAGCCTGTAAGACAGCTTGAAGATGCGGTGGCAGTGCATCGTGTAAATTTTTATTAATAAAAAACTCTAACTGAGAACCCGTTTCATGCCAACCTGGTGTATAATAATATTTTGAAATTTTATGAAATCCCATTTTATAATCATGATAAGGTCCGATCCATTCCGTAGCATCAATAACTCCTCGTTCTAAACTCGTATAAATTTCGCTACCAGCTACCAAAATTGGTGCTCCTCCAGCTTTTTCTAGCACTTTACCCCCAATACCTGGCAAACGCATCTTTAAACCTTTAAAATCTTCTACAGAGTTAATTTCTCTATTAAACCACCCTCCCATTTGCACTCCAGTATTCCCTCCCATAAAAGGAACCAAATTAAACTGTGCATATGTTTTTTTCCAAAGTTCATATCCTCCTCCTACCTCTAACCAGGAAGTAATTTGTTGGCTATTCATCCCAAAAGGTACTGCGGCAAAAAATTGTGCTGCTGGAGTTTTTCCTGCCCAATAATACGATGCACCACACCCCATTTCTATAGTTCCTTGAGAAACCGCATCAAATGCTTCTAATGGTGGTACTAATTCTCCTCCACCATATACTTTAATTTTAATTTGACCATTAGACAATTCCTCTACCCATTCTGCATATTTTTCCGCTACTTCCCCGACCACTGGAAAATTAGGTGGCCAAGTTGTAGTCATCTTCCAATGGAATATTTTGTCAGGCTTAGTAGTATAATAGGAAGTAGGATTAGTCATACTTGCAGGAGGTTCTCCAAGGCAAGACAAAAAAAACATCATTAGAATACCATATATGAATGTTTTCAAAAATCTATCTCTCCGTATCTTATATAAACTCATGATTTTAGTTATTCTAATTAATTACTATTAAAAATAATCTCTGGAAAAAATAATACTAAGCCTACTATAAAAAGTTGTATAACAATAAAAGGAACTATCCCTCTATATATTTGGCTTGTTTTTACTGTATCTGGCGCGACTCCCTTCAGATAGAACAACGCAAAACCAAATGGAGGAGTTAAAAATGAAGTTTGTAAATTCAATGCCATCAAAATTCCTACCCAAAGCATATTCATATCCAAAGCATTAAAAACAGGTGTTACCACTGGTACGATAATAAATACGATCTCTATAAAATCAATAAAGAAACCCGCAATAAAAATTACCAACATTACCAATAATAGAAACATTAAGGGAGTCAGCTGAGATGAAATAATCAATTCTTGTAAGTATCGATCTCCTCCTAAAGTCCTAAAAACCAGTGTAAATGTGGTAGCTCCTAACAAGATAAAGAATACCATCGATGTAAGACGAGTCGTTTCTTGAGCTACTTCTTTTACTATTTTAAATGAAAACTTTTTCTGAATAATCGTTAAAATCGTTGCTCCCAAAGCCCCAATTGCAGAAGCTTCTGTTGGCGATGCAATACCACTAAATATAGATCCTAGCACTATAACAATTAGCAGTACTGGCAACAATAACACCTTAACAACTTTGGGCCCAAAATGAGTCCCTTTAAACTCCGCAATCTCTTCTGCTGGAATACTCGGTGCGTCGTTCTTATGAACAAATGATTTTATCAAAATATATAGAATGTAAAGCCCAACTAATATCAAACCTGGTAATAAGGCCGCAGAAAATAAGGTTCCCACATCTACAGACGCTGCTCCTCTTGATGAACTATTAATCGTATCCGCCAACAGCACCAATACTATAGACGGTGGAATTATTTGACCTAAGGTACCCGAAGAGGCAATAACTCCTACTGCGAGTTCTGTCTTATACCCTCTTTTTAGCATCGTTGGGAGACTAATTAAACCCATAGTTACCACTGTTGCACCCACGATTCCTGTTGATGCGGCTAATAAAGCACCTACAATAACAACAGATATAGCTAAACCTCCTCTAACTCGACCAAACATCATCGCCATTGTTTCCAAAAGGCTTTGAGCGAGCCCAGATTTTTCCAACATGATTCCCATAAAAATAAATAAAGGAACTGCCATTAACACATAGTTATTAACAACCCCCATAATTCTAGAAGGCAATAAATAAAATGTAGACATGGTAAACTGTTCTGGCGCGAAAATTGAAACACCAAAAGCAAAAGCAACAGAAATCCCACCTAAAGTAAAAGCTACAGGGTATCCTTTAAGAATTAAAATGAATATGATTACAAATAAAACAACCGCTAAAAACTCCATTAGATATCTCTCTTAAAAATTATCTGAATAGATTTTAGCATTTCAGAAACTCCTTGCAATAATAAAAAGGCAAACCCCAAGGTGATACAAAATTTTAGCACGTACAAAGCTGGTAATCCACCTGGTTGGGGAGATCCTTCATTGATCATAAAGGATGACAATCCATAATACCAAGAAGAAACAATCACTACATAACACCAAGGAATTAATAAACATACCCCTCCTAAAAGGTCTATCCAGGCTTTTCCTTTTTCGGAAAATCTAGTGTAAAAAACATCTACTCTAACATGTTTCCCATGTTTAAAAGTATACGCGGAACCTATTAGAAAAAGCATTCCGAAGAGATAAATTTCGGTTTCGATCATCCAAATGAACGTGAACTGAAAAACATATCGCATAACAACATCTAATCCTACTAAAACCGCCAATAGAACCGCAACCCAACTGACAAGAGTTCCAATTTTTTCCCCAATCCAATCTAGAGAATTAATGATTTTTTGCATCCAAAAAAGCCTAAAATATTGAAGGCTTAAGATACTAAAATTAGGAGCATTTAGAAATTTATTCTAATATCGAATATAAAAGCAAAATAAGAACATTGGAATTACCTTACAAAAACCAATTCATTAGGTTTTGTTGTATATTCTTCGCTATAACCATAACCATCATAGTTAAAACCTTTTAAGTCTTCTATAGTTTCCGCTCCAGTATCTATGATATAACGCACCATCATTCCTCTTGCTTTTTTAGCAAAGAAACTGATCATTTTTAATTTATCCCCTTTCCAATCTTTAAACTGAGGTGTGATCACAGGTACTTTCAGGGCTTTCTTATCAATCGCACTGAAATATTCGTTACTTGCTAGATTTACAAATAATTCATCATCTTTCAATTCATTATTTAGTTGTTCCGTAAGCTGCTTCTTCCAAAACTCATATAGATTATTACTTCGTCCTACCTTTAGTTTTGTCCCCATTTCTAAACGATACGGTTGAATTAGATCTAATGGTTTTAGTATACCATATAAACCAGAAAGGATTCTTAATTTATCCTGTAAGACATCTAATTTATCTTCTGGAATTGAATAACCATCTAAGCCTGTATAAACATCTCCATTAAAAGCATATACTGCAGGTCTCGCATTTTCTTGTGTAAATGGAAGACTCCAATCTTGATTTCGTTGCCAATTTAATTGCGCCAACTTATCACTAATACTCATTAGATCTGATAAATTTTTTGGTGACTTTTTTTGAAGAATAGTATTTAATTTTTCAGCTTCAACCAAAAAAGAAGGCTCCGTATATTTTTGAGTAGGTAATGCGGTTTCAAAATCTAAAGACTTTGCTGGTGATACTACAATTTTCATGTGTTTACAATATTACTTTATAAGTTACACTGCACTAAAGGCTGGTGTTAGACATAAAACTCATCATTGTTTATTATACTTTGACGTGCCTCATGAAGTGAATTTCGTTTTTTCAAAAATACAATAGTACTGGAATAAATAAAATCAACTCGAGTAATTCTTACCTATTGAAGCATTGATATACTTTATTGCAAAATACATAAACGCTTCTTCTTTACACGGTTTAACACACTGTTAAGGAATAAATTAACATATAAAAATAAAGGCTTTAATATTTTTAACAGAAAAAAAACCTTACCTTTATAACGTTTTAAACATAAAAACACTTTCGAAACACAGTAGTCATATATCGCTAATTTTAATTAGCAATTCACACTTCCCATCTTTTTTAGTACATCACGCTTATCTGTATTGTGTAATTAATTAATAAACCTATATGACAATGAAACTACAACCTACGATTAAGGCGTTTTTAATGGTTGCCTTAATGATTTTCATTTATTCCTGTGAAAAAGAAGAATTTCCAAGCATCGAACCAGAACAAACCGTCCCCCAAAGAATTCAAGACACAACGTACACTGATGCCCAATTAAAAAAAGTATTGGAAGAAGAAGCAGAAATCATCAAATTAGAAAAAAGCGGTTATGTGGCGGATATATCTGGAATGGATGTAGCAAAAGATAACCCTAAAAAAGTTTATATGCATTATATGCCTTGGTTTCAAAGTAAAGATTACGATGGATACTGGGGACAACATTGGACAATGACTAATAAAAATCCTGATATTACAGATAGTAACGGCAAACAAGAAATAGCTTCTTATTTTTATCCCGTAATAGGTCCATACTCCTCTAACGACCCTGACTTACATGAATATCATTTTTTAATGATGAAATTAGCCGGAATCGATGGAGTTATATTTGATTGGTATGGAAGTAAGGATCTCTACGATTACGAAAATATTAAAAGTGCTACGGAAAGTTTTATTGAAATTATGGAGGATTTAGATTTTGATTTTTCAATTATGTACGAAGATAGGGTTGCTAAGCAAGCATATGACCTAGGATTATCGAACAGTATTATTGAAGCAGCTCAGGAAGATTTCACCTATATCAATAACACCTACTTTACCAGCCCTAATTACATAAAACACAATGATAAAAATTTACTATTTGTTTTTGGACCACATCATATCACCACCCAACAAGAATGGGACACTATTTTCGATATCCTACCCACTGATAACCGTCCAGACTTTTTAACCTTGTGGGCAGCCAATAATTTAGTAGGACAGAATGCTACTGGAGAGTTTTTATGGGTAGACCAAGATCATCTACTAGCCCATGAGCATTATTATAATAATTACGATACCGAAAATCTTACCATTGTTGGGTCTTCTTATCCTGGTTTTGATAGCTTTTATGCAGAAGGTGGATGGTCTGAAGGGATTAATTTATGGAGTATCGACCATAATCAAGGGCAAACCTTTGCAGAAACACTAAATTATACACATCATGAAATTGCAGATTTTATTCAACTTATTACCTGGAATGATTTTGGAGAAGGCACCATGATTGAACCCACAGAAGAATTTGGTTTTATGTATTTACAGCTATTACAACAATATACTGGTGTTGATTTCACTACTGACGATTTAATAGTAGCATTAGATCTATATACAGCCAGAAAATATTTTAGTGGAAATCAAGAAGCCCAAGACTATTTAGATCGAACATACAAATATATAAAGCAACTCAATTTAGTTAGAGCAGACAAGATTATTAAAGCAGTTTATAAATTTTATTCTTAACCATAAAATCACATTAAAAGCAATTGTAAAAATCATAAAAGCCCGTCTGTATCAGACGGGCTTGTTCTTTAAAAAAGTCAAAATGTATATATTATAATACTCTCACGTTTACCGCGTTCATTCCTTTTTTACCTTCTTTAAGTTCGTACTCTACTTCATCACCTTCACGAATTTCATCGATTAAGCCCGAAATGTGTACAAAACGATCTTGATTAGATCCTTCTTCTGTAATAAATCCAAATCCTTTGGAGTCATTAAAAAATTTTACTGTTCCTTTGTTCATTATAAATAATTAAAGCACCAATATACTATTAATAAATGAGCATTCCCCAATTTATTTCAATAAAGACACATTTATTCTTTAGTTAGCTGATTTTTAGTATAATTTCTCCAACGTTCTACACATTGTTGCATATCATCAGGTACTGAGGTTTCGAAGTGCATTTTTTCTCCGGTAACGGGATGTACGAACCCCAAAGTTCTTGCGTGCAATGCCTGTCTTGGTAGTATTTTAAAACAATTTTCTACAAACTGTTTATACTTGGAAAAAGTCGTACCCTTTAAGATCTTTTCACCACCATATCGTTCATCGTTAAATAATGTATGACCAATATGTTTCATATGCACACGTATCTGATGCGTTCTTCCAGTTTCTAATCTACAAGAAACCATCGTAACATATCCTAAACGTTCAATAACTTTGTAATGTGTAACTGCAGGTTTTCCTTTTTCTGCTTCATCGCCCTCAAAAACAGTATTTTGAAGTCTATTTTTAGGATGACGACCTATATTACCTATAATTGTTCCTTCATCTTCTTTTAGATTCCCCCAAACAATTGCTACATATTCTCTTTCTGAGGTTTTATCAAAAAACTGTTTCGCTAAATGCGTCATAGCGTCTTCAGTTTTAGCAATCACCAATAAACCGCTGGTATCCTTATCTATTCGGTGCACCAAACCTGGACGCTCACTGCTATTATTAGGCAAATTATCAAAATGATAAATCAAGGCATTAATTAAAGTTCCGGAGTAATTACCATGACCAGGATGTACTACCATTCCTGCAGGTTTATTCACTACTAGTAGAGCATCATCTTCATAAACAATATTCAATGGAATATCCTCTGGTGTTAGCAAATTCTCATAAGGTGGATGAGCAAATAACACTCTTACCACATCATTAGGCTTTACCTTATGATTTGATTTTACTGGAATATCATTGACAAAAACACTTCCTGCTTTGGCTGCTTGTTGAATCTTATTTCGGGTAGCATTCTCAACAAAATTCATCAAAAATTTATCTACCCTAAGTGGTACTTGACCTGCTCCTGCCACAAAACGATGATGTTCATACAATTCGTCTTCATTAGGTCCTAAATCGTCTATATCTGGATCTGATTCCAAAAGGTGTTATTTTTTAGAAGTTTTATTTATGGATTAAGTCGCAAATTACCACTTTGGTCACCTACGACAAGATCAATGGTAGAAGTCTTCATTATTTTATCTCCTGGCTTCAACCTTTTGCCTTTGTACCTAAGTTCTAGTACCTGATCAGAAGGATCTGGTTTAAAAGTAATAGATCCTATTTTAAAGCCAAGAGCCACTAGTCTTGGTTCTACCTGCCTTCTGGTTTTTCTAATAACATCAGGTACTTCTACTTTTCGATATCCCGATGGGTTTAGGGTTACATAGATCTTTCTATTTTCTTTTACCATATTTCCTGCAGGAGGATTCTGCTCAATTACAGAATAACGAGGATAATCAGGATTAAAATTAGCAGAATCTTGCACTTCGAATCTCAAATCTTTGGATTCTACAAGCTCTTTCACCTCATCGAGTGTTTTTTTACTTAAACTTGGAACTACAATTCTCTGATCGTGATTTGTAGAACTATCTAACCATTTCAATGCTATAAAACATAAAATAGCAGTCATTGCGACAGCGATCACTAATTGAATAAGAAATGCTTTACTCCAAATAAACCTTAAAAGTCCTTTAAAAAAATCCATGTATCTGATGATAGTTTCGGCAAAGATATAAAAACGGAAACTTTTTAGCTTTTGTTGTTGGATAAATGATATTTTTGTTTGCAAACCATATCCAATGAAGAAAAATATTGCCATCCTTATGGGAGGTTACTCCAGCGAATTTGATATTTCTATCAAAAGTGGAAATGTAGTTTATAAGCACTTGAACAGAGACCTTTATGAACCGTACAAAATTCATATTACCAAAGATTCTTGGTACTACGTTGATGACAATGATCAAAAAACCACCATTGATCGAAATGATTTTTCCCTAAATCTGAATGGCACTAAAATTATTTTTGATGTTGCTTTTAACATTGTACATGGAACTCCTGGAGAAGATGGTTTACTACAAGCATATTTTGAATTAATTGGAATACCACAAACAGCCTGTGATTTTTATCAAGCAGCACTTACTTTTAACAAAAGAGACTGTATTAGCACTTTACAACCTTATGGGATCCCTACCGCCAAAAATTATTTCTTAAATAAAGGAGATAAAATCAGCACCAGTGAAATTATTGATACCGTTGGTTTACCCTGTTTTGTAAAAGCAAATAAGGCTGGAAGTAGTTATGGCGTTTCTAAAGTAAACACCGAAGAAGAATTACTTCCTGCTATTGATGTAGCTTATAAAGAAGATGACGAAATTATTATTGAATCTTTTCTTAGCGGAACAGAAGTTTCGGTAGGTGTAATTACTTACCAAGGAAAAGACGTAGTCTTGCCAATTACAGAAATTGTTTCAGAAAATGATTTCTTTGATTATGAAGCTAAATATTTAGGCAAATCTCAAGAAATTACTCCAGCAAGATTAAGCAAAGAAGATGAAGAAAAGGTAAAGAATCTAGCCTTAAAAGTATATCAAATCCTAAAAATGAGTGGTTTTTCTAGAAGCGAATATATATTTCATGATGGAGAACCTCATTTTATAGAAATGAATACAAATCCTGGTTTTAGCGAAGCTAGCATTTTACCTCAACAATCAATCGCCGCTGGAATAAGTATACAAGACCTATTAACCAATACTATAGAAGAAGCGATAACCAGAAAATAACGGAAGAAACATTGATTCTGCATCGAACTAATTTCAACTTTACCTATATTTATACCAAATAATCACAAGTCACTTATGAGAAGAGCTGTTTTTCCAGGATCGTTTGACCCGATAACGCTAGGTCATTATGATATTATAGAAAGAGGATTAACTCTTTTTGACGAAGTTATATTGGCAATTGGAGTAAATGCTGAAAAAAAATACATGTTCTCTTTGGAAGAAAGAAAAAGCTTTATAGAAGATGCTTTTAAAGATGAACCAAAGATAAAAGTAATGACATATAAAGGTCTTACTGTAGAGTTCTGTAAACAACAAAATGCGAACTTTATTCTTAGAGGACTTAGAAACCCTGCAGATTTCGAATTTGAAAAAGCAATTGCTCACACCAATAGAAAAATGTCTGAAATTGAAACTGTATTTTTACTAACCTCCTCAGGAAAAAGCTATATCTCCTCTTCTATCGTAAGAGATGTTATCCGAAACGGAGGTGACGTGACTGGCTTGGTTCCTGAAACAGTAGTATACAAAAGAAAATAACACGTTAAACAACATAATCCCAAATCTAAAATCCCAATCAATTAGCTATGAAAACCTACAAAAAACTTAGTATCACTCTACTTTTAATGTCCATAACGTTTTTCGCATGTAGTACGGATGATGATGAAAATGACAACACTATAGAACCACCTATTAGCTGCGAAAATGCGAATAATTTCATTTTTGAAGAAAAGGATGGTTTAGTGGTTGCAGAATTTGAAAGTATCAACAATATTAATGATTGGAATAACGAAAACTCTGTAGCTGGTTTTTCTGGTACTAGTTATTTAGTATGGAAAGGAGATCAATTTCTAAATGCTCCTGGAAATGGTTTGTTAACTTATAACATAAACATTACTACCACAGGAACCTATAGATTTATCTGGAGATCAAGAATTACGAATGGAACTTCTGGATCCGAACATAACGATTCTTGGTTACGATTTCCTGATGCCTCTGCATTTTTTGGTCAACGCAATGAAAGTATTGTCTATCCAGGAGATACAGGTCAAACACCAAATCCTAATGGCTCCAGCAAAGATGGGTGGTTCAAAATCTACAAGAGTGGTCCAGCAGATCAATGGAAATGGCAAGCATCTACAAGTGATAATGACGCACATGACATTTTTGTAACTTTTGATACACCAGGAACATACATGATGGAAGTATCTGCAAGATCTTCTTTTCATGCACTTGATCGATTCGTACTATTTACAGAAAATGTTTCTCTGAGTGATGCTACAAGTGAAACTGCAGAATTAAGCGAAATTAACTGTAATTAAGAATAGAAAGTTCGTACTTTAAACCTTTTCTAAAATTGATAGTCAAAGCAGAAACACTTTGATTATGAGTTCTTTTCTAACAGATAAACAAATACAACATCTTTATTGGCGTACTGGTTTTGGAATTTCTCCTTCTGAATTAAAACGTGCAAGAACTTTTTCTAAAGAAGAAATTGTAGATCACTTGTTTTCTGAAAGTAGTGGGATAACAAATTTATCTCTTGACTTTGGTATTCTACAAAAAGATCCAAAAAACTTATCACGCGAGGAACGCAAGGAATTACGAAAGCTTCGTAATCAAAAAATGCTAGATCTCAACTTACTATGGCTACGGCAATTAGCAGAGAGCAAACAAGTATTGAGAGAGAAAATGACTTTGTTTTTTCACAATCATTTTGCTGTTCGATTAAAAACTCCAAGAGCAGCGCTACACTTAAATAATGTAATCAGAAAAAATGCTCTGGAAAGTTTTGGGGATATGCTATTGGAGGTTTCTAAATCTCCAGCGATGTTACTATTTCTAAACAACAGACAAAACAGAAAGAACAATCCAAATGAAAACTTTGCTCGAGAAGTTATGGAGTTATTTACACTTGGCAGAGATAATGGATATACCGAAAAAGATATAAAAGAAGCTGCAAGAGCTTTTACTGGATGGAATTTTAATAAACAAGGGATTTTTGTTTTTAGACAAAAACATCATGACTTTGGCTCTAAAACTATTCTAGGAAAAACAGGGAATTTCAAAGGAGAAGATGTTATAAAAATTCTTCTAGAGCAAAAGCAAACGGCAAAATACATTACAGAAAAAATATACAAGTTTCTCGTAAATGAACGTATAAACCCAACTCGTCTAGAAAAACTTAGTTCTATTTTCTATGAAACAAATTATAATATAGAAGCTTTATTAAGAGGTGTTTTGGAAAGCGACTGGTTTTACGATCATGAAAATATAGGAGCCAAAATAAAATCCCCGATAGAATTAATCGTTGGACTTAGTAAACCTTTTAACATACACTACAAGAATCCAAAGGTATTATTATACCTGCAGCGAAAATTGAATCAAGTATTATTTTTCCCACCCAATGTTGCAGGATGGAAAGGCGGAAAATCCTGGATAGATAACTCTACACTCATGCTTAGATTAAAACTAGCTTCTGTTGCACTCAATAATGGTGTTATTGAAATAAATGACACTGCTGATAGTGAGATGACAACAATGATGAAAGAGAAGTATTATAACAAAATGAAGTCACAAATGCAGAAAAGAGTGAAAGCTACTCCTCATTGGGAACCTTTTCTAGATGCTATAAAACAAAAATCCAGACAACAATTGATAGACTATGTACTTCAACCCAATTTATCTAAAGGTGCCCAAGAAGTAATCTCTACCATTGACGAAAGAAACACCAAGAATTTTATTATTGAGCTAATGAGCTTACCAGAATACCAACTTTGTTAAAACTTTGAAATCATGGACAGAAGAAATTTTTTAAAACAATCCGTTTTTGCATCTGGAATCACATTAGTTCCATCATTTTTAAAAGGAATGGAGTTTTTAACACCAGAACAATTATCTGGATATAAAAATGTAATCATTATTCAATTATCAGGTGGTAATGACGGATTAAACAGCATCATCCCAATACAGAATGATATCTATCATCGGTTAAGACCTACTATCGCCAAAAAACAAAGTGAGACTTTAAAAATAAACGATGATCTAGCTTTCAATAGTGCTTTACAACCCATAAAAGAATTATATGATCAAGGCAATGTTTGTATCATAAACAATGTAGGATATCCTAATCCCAACAGATCTCATTTTAGAAGTACGGACATCTGGCAAACGGCTAGTGATACTAACCAGTATTTATCTTCTGGTTGGGTAGGCAGATATCTCGATGCTAATTGCCAGCATCCGTATCAAGCAATAGAAGTCGATAATTCTTTGTCTCTTGCTATGAAAGGTAATACATTAAATGGCATCGCAGTTTCGGATCCTAAACAGTTACATCGTACTACCAGAGAGCCTTTCTTTAATCAATTGATTAATAATACTCAAGAAGACATGTTACATGAGGACAACCAAGGTTATCTTTATAAAACCATGTTAGAAACGTACTCTTCTGCTTCTTATATTTATGAAACTTCCAAAATTTACGAATCTAAAGTAACATATCCGCAGTCGGCATTCGCACGGAATTTAAAGACCATAGCTGATTTTATCATATCCGGATTAAAAACAAGAGTATACTATAGTTCGCTGGGAGGTTTTGATAGTCATGTAAATCAAGTAAATAGTCAAGATCGATTACTGGGTATATATGCAAATGCTGTTAGTGCTCTGGTAAAGGATCTAAAAAAGAATAATAAATTTAAAGACACATTAATACTTACCTTTTCAGAATTTGGACGTAGAGTAAAACAAAATGGCAGTAGAGGAACAGATCATGGTGCAGCAAATAATGTAATGATAATGAGTGGATCCCTTAAAAAAGCTGGTATTTATAATGAATTATCAAATCTATCTGACCTTGATAATAATGGAGATATCAAATACACCATCGATTTTAGAAGTATTTATGCATCTATTTTAGATAACTGGCTCGAAGTAAATGATCATACAATTCTAGGCTCCGATTTTAATAAATTATCCTTTGTATAACTATCTTGCTAAAGATAGATTAGAAAAAACCAAAATTAAATGTAAGCCATAAGCTACAAAGTAACTCAATCTTAAAAAATATTACCCATCTATTTTACATTTTCAAAATCTCATAAAACAATAAAAATCAAGAAGTTTTAACAATAAAAAAACTATCAAAAACCCTTTTTTCTAACAAAAGTCAACACATTTTTTACGGTAAAACCGTAAAAAATGTGTTTTTTATCGATACAAAAGACCTCTTTATCTAAAAGATGTGAAATCATTTTATTTCATAACTATTTGATTGTAAATTTGGTACAAATCAAGTAGTACAATCGCTAAGCCCCGATCCTATGAAAAGCATTATTCTTTCCTTATTTGTTTTACTTTCTTTTTCTACTATGAATGCACAAGAAATTGCTTCATTAAATACAATCGACAAGGAAATAAGTAATGTACAGAATACCAAAGTAGATTTTTATCAAACATTAATTGCTGTTAATAATTTTGACATTAAAGTTAAAGAGGTAAAAACAAGTACTAGAGAAACAAAAAAGGATTTTTACAAGGCGTTAATGATAAAAAATGGCTTTATCACTGATAGTACGAAGACGACAAGATTAGCGAATAGTAATGACAAAAAGCGAAAAGACACCATAATGGTGGATACTACACAAATCACTGGATTATTGCCATAATTTCTTTGAATATATACACATTAAAACACCACTATTTTCTTGCTTGATATAGTGGTGTTTATTTTTTTAATTAAAATTCAAAAAGCTTACATTTATGAATGCAAATTCATGAAACAGCTTTTATCGTATCTACGTATCGTTCTTATCACGAAAGTGTAAGTAAGGATATTTATGCCAAACTATGGAATAACCCGAAAACAGAGGCTCTTATTCCAGAAATTCTAGATAGCGTATCTACAAATGAATCCATCCTTCATAGCTTACGAAATAGATTTTTTCATGAAAGCTTACAATCTTTTTTCTCTAAAAATAAAGGAGGAGTTCTGATTAATTTTGGTGCAGGTTTTAGTATGTATCAATTTTTATTAGGCGCTGATGTGCATACTATCGAAATAGACAAGAAAGACATTATCGAATACAAAAAGAATCAGATAGAAGTTTGGACCGAAGAAGGAAAATTACCTGAACGTAATACAACCTACATCAGTTTTGATTTTAATCATGACTCTGAAGAAACCATGATTACAGAATTAAACAGATTAATCAACCAACAACCTATATTCATTGTATTAGAAGGAGTGTTATTTTTTTTAGATCGAAAAGTAACAGATAAACTTTTTACGGTTTTTAAAAATATACAGTCAAGTGGTGATGTGGTAGGTAGTGTATCCTACATTCCCGAAATTGAACATACAGATGTTTACAAAAGACTATTACACTATTTTGATAGTCATAATAACACTAATGATTCTTTTGCCCATCAAACAATACCCACATCGTACTACACTCAAATTGAAGGATATCGGTTAGTAGAACATACTGATGAATGTAAATTATCTAAACTCTACACTCCAAATACACCATTAGAAGATCCAAATGAAATTCTAAACGAACACTTATATCTTTTGGAGAGAGTTTAATTTAACAGTATCATATATAGCTGTAATAGCTTCTATTTTCTAAATAAGAAAACCTTAGTTAGCGGTAAGACTTATACTCGATACTATAATGTAACGCAAAATCTCACTCTAATTCAGTAATATCCCACAAATTCCTAATCCAATTACAAGATATACTCCTGATAGAATAAAGAATACTTTTCCTGCCTTTCGTTTTTTATTCCTAAAAAGAACAAGACCTATAATAGCCAGCAATGCAGGTGGGCCAAATAATATGAGTAAAATCAAAAATACTAAACCACCTAGGTTACCTACTTCTAATAAAATTAAATTGGTAGTCATACAGTCTCTTTTCTTAATTGTTCTAAATGCTCTTGTTTATCATCTCTGTAAAATAGATTCATTGTCTCAAAAGGAATAATTTTATAGTCCTTATTCACAATGTGTACACAGGACTTCTTAACCGCTCTTACATCAAAATTATAAGCATCTATAAACTGCATAATAATAATTCGGAATAAGTTATCATAACCCAATTCCGGAGCGTCTATCTCCGGCAAGCAGCACATGATCGATTTAAGATTTTCGGAAGCAACATCTACAGAATTTCCAGTGCTAAATAACTCCAGCATTTTTTCCTGCAACTCTACATCTTGTTCATAAACAATGGTATTTTTACCATTATCTAATAAATCTGCAGGATTAATATATCTTGTTAACGGAGTTAATCCATCTTCGTTTTTTAAGGCATATCCCATGACCAAAGCATCAGGGTTACAAGGAACCGGAATTAAATCGTCCGCCTCAAATATTGGAAATTGTTCTAATATTTTTCTACGAACTTCGGTTAAGGTAATTCGATCCGTTTGAGCATTAAAATCTTCTAGTCGGCCCGCAATTTGTGTAGGTTGCAATGTAACTCCTCTCACACATCTTTGGCGAGAAGCAAAAGATAAGATCTCTCCGATTTCAGAATCATTTAATCCTTTTTCTAGGGTAACAACCATAGTAGTCGAAAGATTAAATTGATTTAAATTTTCTATAGCTTTCCTTCTAATAGAAGTTAAATCTTCTCCTCTAAGCTTTTTCAGAACTTTTGCGTTCAAAGAATCAAATTGTAAATAGATTTCAAAATCCGGCATATAACTTGCTAATCGTTCTACAAAACCAACATCTTTTGCTATCCTGATACCATTTGTATTCACCATAAGGTGTCTAATTGGCAATTGCTTTGCATAGTCCAAAATATCAAAAAATTGAGGATGTATTGTAGGTTCGCCACCACTAATCTGAACTACATCAGGCTCTTTTTCATTTTCTACAATAGTATCTAACATCTTTTTAATCTCTTCCAATGTTCTATGTCTTCCATAATGTGGAGATGAAGAAGCATAGCAGGTCGGACAAGTTAAATTACATCTATCTGTAACTTCAATTATTGACAAACAAGAATGTTGTTCATGATCTGGACACAATCCGCAATCATAAGGACACCCATAATCCGTAGCTGTGTTAAACTTATACGGAAACTCAGAAGGTTTATTATAATTTCTTATGCTTTTGTAATATTCTACATCATCAGCAATCAAAACTTTGGATTTGCCATGTTCTGGACAATGTTTCAACATGAAAACTTTATCATCTTCAAAAACAATTTTAGCATCAATCCTTTTTAAACAAATAGGACAAAGACTTAGCGTAAAATCGTAATAGGTATAATTTCTAGTTGGCATATAAGATTTTTCGAATTGTTTTTTGATAGTACAGTAGGCATAAGATACACAAATACTGAATACTACTAAGCCCAAATATGAGAAAAGTATTGGGTTTTAGAAACTCGACAAGAAAACGAAAGAGAAAATAAAAAATCATAAAACATTTAAAAAGAAGACCTGATTCTAAATCTAGTCGATGTTGAAAACGTTTTAAAACGATCCATAATAGTATCAAAAAAACCACTTCAAAAAGAGCAATAGGATATCTAAATAATCCATCACCCAAATCTAATCCCAAAAACGAAGTTGTTTCTTTCCCATAGGTAAATTCATTGATTCCTGCTAAAAAACAACCAATCCTTCCAATGATAATACCAAGAATAATGGGATATGTAAACAAATCCCCCGAAGATTTTTTTTCCTTAATTATCTTTTTAGCGATTTCAACTCCTAATAAACCACCAAAAAGACCTCCCATTATCGTTTTAGCACTTATAATCTGAATTAAATATTCTGGAGTAAAAGATATCGCTAAAGGATTTTCTAAAAAGCCAACGATTCTAGAACCTAAAAAAGCTCCGAAAACTGCTCCTATAATAATAGACAATCTATTTGAAGAAGATATTGTGTCTAAGGAGTCTTTTCTTAAATAAATATAATATCGAAATCCGATAAAAAAGGCAGCATATTCAAGCATCAAATGAACATTCAGTTTAACACCAAAAACTACAGGCTCAAAAGGAATATCCATCTAATATTAATTTCGATTAAAAACCGAAATATACGTTTTATTTAGACTACAATCGAGATTTAAACATCTCAAAATAAAGCGTATTGCCAGTTTACTTCATTGCCTTGGCCATTACATGATACCGTGGATCATCAATATCATGCTCTATCACATTTGCTAATCTTGGAGACGCTTTAATCATCAAAGCCTGGCATTCCTCACTAAGATGCTTAATTCTAACTTTTTTACCAGCTTCTTCGTATTTACCCACAAGATTAAAAATTGCTTCCAAAGCAGAGTGGTCACTTACTCTAGATTCTATAAAATCAATTTCCACATTTTCTGGGTCGTTGGCTACATCAAATTTAGAGTTAAATGCCTGAATACTCCCAAAAAATAATGGCCCCCATATTTCATATACCTTTGTACCATCTTCTTTAACATGTTTACGAGCTCGAATCTTTTTAGCATTTTCCCAGGCAAATGCCAATGCAGACATAATCACACCAGCTATTACAGCTACTGCCAAATCAAAGAAAACAGTAAGTGATGATACTGCAATTAAAACGATAGCATCAGTTAAAGGAATCTTATTCAATATTCTAAAACTAGACCATGCAAAAGTACCGATAACCACCATAAACATTACACCTACTAAGGCTGCGATAGGCACTTGCTCTATCAATCCAGAAGCAAACAAAATAAACATTAATAAGGTTACTGCAGCTACAATCCCAGATAAACGAGTACGTCCTCCTCCTTTGATATTAATAATCGATTGCCCGATCATAGCACAACCTCCCATACCTCCAAAAAGACCTGTGATGATATTCGCTCCTCCTTGAGCAAGACATTCTCTATTAGAATTTCCACGAGTCTCTGTTAATTCGTCAATAAGATTCAGAGTCATTAGAGATTCTATTAGTCCAATAGCTGCTAAGATTAGTGCATAAGGGCCAATAAATTTCAAGGTCTCTAAATTCATTGGCACTTTATCAAAAATATCAAACTGAAACTGAGGCAATCCTCCTTTAAGACCTTCTCCTCCACCATCTCTAATAAAACTACCTACAGTTGCCACATCTAACTTACCAAGAATTACAATAGCCGACACTACTAAAATTCCAATCAATGCTTCTGGTAATTTGGCTGTTGCTTTAATCTTCGGCAATCCCCACATGATCAGCATTGTTAATCCTACTAACCCTAACATTAAGAATAATTCAGATCCTTGCATCCAAACCTTTTCTCCTCCAACAAACTCTTTAAACATTCCTAACTGAGAAAGGAAAATAACGATTGCCAAACCATTTACGAACCCCATCATTACAGGATGTGGTATCAAACGAACAAACTTACCAAGTTTAAAAACACCAGCTAACATTTGTATAATTCCCATCAAAATAACGGTTGCAAAAAGATAATACAAGCCTAACTGCTCTCCTTCTGCTCCCATAGCATTCCCTTCTGCAACTAAGTTAACCATTACCACGGCTAATGCCCCCGTAGCACCAGAAATCATACCAGGACGACCTCCAAAAACAGAAGTAATCAACCCAATCATAAATGCTGCATACAAACCAACTAACGGGTCTACACCTGCCACAAAGGCAAAGGCAACTGCTTCTGGAACCAAAGCTAAGGCTACAGTTAATCCAGATAGAATATCATTTTTGGCGTTCGCTACTCTTTTTCGTACAAACTCAGTCATAATCCGTTTATTTTGAGGGTGCAAAAATACAGTTATTTTACATCCCAACAAGTAAAATCTAGAGCTATCTGAAGAAAGAAATAAACTAAAACGTTATAGAAGATCAAAAAAAAGTAAAACTTAGTATATTTATGCCTAACTCATACTACACATGCGAATCATCACACTCATTATCAGTATTCTAACTATTATATCTTGTAACACTTCCAAAGAAAACTCCATAAAAGACTTTGATTTTACCACATACTTTGAAAAAAGTAATGGTACCGAAACACCAACGTATCAGGAAGTGATTACCTACTATAAAAACCTTGCAAAAGCTTATCCGGAGATCAACATACAGGAAATCGGAATGACAGATAGCGGAAATCCTTTGCATATAGTTACTTTAAACCCAGAAGCGATATTCGATTTTGAAAAAATCAGACAAGACAAACGTATTCTACTAATAAATAACGGTATTCATCCTGGAGAAAGTGATGGAATCGATGCAACGATGATGCTTTTTAGAGACATAGTAAATGGAACTATCGAATCTCCTAAAAATACCGTCTTAGTTACTATTCCTATTTATAATATTGGTGGCGCTTTGAATCGGAATACCGGAACAAGAACTAACCAAAACGGTCCAAAAGCATATGGATTCAGAGGAAATTCGAGAAACTATGACTTGAATCGAGATTTTATCAAAAGTGACACCAAAAACGCTCAAACTTTTGCTAAAATATTTCATCTAGTACAACCTGATGTTTTCATCGATAATCATGTTAGTAATGGAGCAGATTATCAATACACGCTAACACATCTTTTCACCCAACATAACAAATTAAATGGCGAGTTAGGAGCTTATCTAAACAAAGAGATGCACCCACAATTAGAAACACTTCTAAAAGAAAAACAATGGGACATTACACCTTATGTAAATGTTTGGGGTACTACTCCGGATAAGGGATGGACCCAGTTTATGGATTCTCCAAGATATTCTACAGGATACACCACATTGTGGAACACATTAGGAATGATGGTAGAAACTCATATGCTTAAACCATATAAACCAAGAGTTGAAGGTACTTATGAGCTTATGAGATCTATGATCGAGATTACTGAAAAAGACGGTGAAAAAATAAAAGATTTACGATCCAAGGCATTTAGCAATTTACCTAAACAAGAAACGTATACCGTAAACTGGAAAGTAGACACAACAAAAGCTACTTATTTTAAATTCAAGGGATATGAAAGTGCTTATATTGAAAGTAAAGTTACGGGTGCAAAACGGTTAAAATATTACGATGACAAACCCTATACTAAAGAAGTTCGTTACCAAAATTATTTTAGTCCTACTACGACAATCAAAACACCAAAAGCCTATGTAATTCCAAAAGGATGGTGGCCAATTATAGAAAAATTAGATCTTAATCATATTTCATATAAAACCTTAGAAAAAGACAGCACAATATCTGTTGAAGTATATCATATCGAAGACTACAAAAGTAGAAAAGCTC
Organism: Aquimarina sp. 433; assembly: GCF_054054605.1. Lineage (NCBI taxonomy): Bacteria > Pseudomonadati > Bacteroidota > Flavobacteriia > Flavobacteriales > Flavobacteriaceae > Aquimarina > Aquimarina sp. 433. Next base: position 353,195 of record NZ_JBSWZK010000003.1, on the reverse strand, counting down.
CATATGAAGGACATTATCTTCATTATAATACCAAAGTTCGCAAAAGTGTTGAAACCATCTTATTCAAAGAAGGTGATCATATCGTTTTAACAGATCAGAAAGGATTTAGATATATTTTGGAAACTTTGGAACCAGAAGCTCCAGATTCTTTCTTTAATTGGAATTTCTTTGATACTATTCTACAACAAAAGGAAGGGTTCTCTCCATATGTATGGGAAGATAAAGCATTGGAATTATTAGAGAATGATAGTACTTTAAAGCAACAGTTTGAAGAAAAGAAAAAAGATACTGTATTTGCTAAAAATTGGTATGCACAATTAGAATGGATCCATAAGCAATCCAATAATTACGAAAAAGCGCACCTGAGATATCCTATTTACCGAATTAACAAATGACAACATAAAAAAACTAGTAGTTATTGCAAGTTAAGCTTATCTATTTTACGATGAATACCAGTGCTTTGCATTTCTTTTTCAATAGCTTGAAATTCTGATTTATTAGCACTTCTAAGAATACTTCCATTTTTTAAGTAATGTAAGTAATCGCAGGTATCGTATAAGGTAGAAAAAATATGTGATGACAAAATTATAATCTTATTAAGCTCTTTTAACTTCAACAAGATTTGATTGATAATCGCATTGCTATGAATATCAACCCCATTAAATGGTTCATCTAGAATATAAACATCATTTTTTTGCATTAAAATTCCTGTTAACGCCAATTTCTTTTGCATGCCAGTAGAATAGGTTTCGGCATATTGATCTAATGGTAAATCAAAAATGTTTTTTTCATTTATATCAATCTCTTTTTGACTTCTAGCTTTACATAGTAATCTTAAATACTCTTTACCTGTAATCTTCGATAGGAAGTAGGGATCTGTTTGCAAAAAACCCATCACGTTTTTAAGAGTTCCCTCAGAATATTCAATAACTCCTTTAAAACTTTCAATACCAGCAATAGCCTTAAAAAGTGTAGTCTTACCAGCACCATTTTCTCCAACTATTCCATGAATCTCTCCTGGATTAAAAGACAGATTTATATCCTTTAGTACTTCATTATCATTATAGCTTTTTGATAAAGATTTGATAGATATCATTGTAATGATTGATTTAAATTACGTAAAGCTTCTTTATAAAAATATGGTATTGTGATGATCATTATTGGTGGAAACAACAAACACAACGCTCCAACAATTCCTTGAAATATTCCTAATCCATAATATTCAAACGCATATTTCATAAAAACATACATTATCAAATACAACCAACCTATTAATAAAAACAGCAATGTAAAATGAGTTTCTTTGGCATAAAAAACAACTAATACAATTAAAATGGGAAGAACCAGTAGCAAACTATTCTTCAAAGCCACCATAACTTTGTGTTTTAAAAACTCTTTTGGATTCTTATCATATATCCAAACATAATACGCGGGATCAGGTTTTGTATAATAACCAGAACATACCAATAAAATTAGAATTAAAGCAAAGATTCCTAAGTTATAATTCTCCTTATATATTGCTATACCTGCCAAACAATAAACCAACGGAAAAACCCAAAATGTTTTTCGAAAACCAATGATAAATTCTGTAGGCTCTTTTCCAAAAGGAGTAGGTATTATTATAGTTTGTCGTTTTCCTTTTTTGAGAAAAGAAATTAAAACACCTATTACACATAATGCAAATGCTTCAATAAAAAACCCCTTAACTACCAACAAAAGCGCAAACGGAATAACCTTTATAAGATTATTAAGAATCATGATTTTCCTGTATTCAGCAGCTAAAAAATGCTGTTTAAGAAATTCTACATGATTGGCATTCGTAAGACTATACGAAAATATTGTTGCTATAAAAATATAGATATAATTAGCATACAAAACTCGATCAAAAAAACTCAGAGACATCCAACAAAAGAGAAAAAATACAATAGGATATCCAATAACAGGTTCTGTACCAAAATCTTTAAAGGCACGATGTACGCGTTTATATTGTAATTGATAGTAGTATTTCAAACTATTGATTTATCCACTGAGATTATAACATATGTCAACTTCGTAACATATATGTTACAAAAAAATATTAGCAAGACCTTAAAATCAATCTTTCAATCTCAGATGTAAGCTATCCAACTCTTCAAAAACCTCGTTAGCATTTAGAAAAAAGGATTTTTCTTCCTCTTCATCCACGTAGCGAATCATTTGATCTTTAACCAACACATTAGGATAATCTAAAGTATTATCTCTATACAGGTATTTTAACCTTCCCACCATTCCAGTTTCGACATTACTCACAAATATAGTATCAAAATAATCTGGAGCACCCGAAAACTGAATTACCAAATAGGTATCTAACAATACTACTTTTTTAATAGAATCCCATCTCAATTTACCTACACTTCCGGTTAGATTAATCTCATTTACCAAAATCCATTTTTGCAAATCTTTTTTCCTTACATAAACTCCGTGCGATGTTTTGAAAACCTCATACAGATCATTTTTAGTTACTAACTCTGGAGAAGATTCGTTCATTTGATGACATCTTCCGCAATACGACAAAAAACCTTTTTTTACTTCTGGAGCATTGTTTTCGTGTAATCTTATTTCTTCAGGAAAAAGCATCTTAATCATATCTTCGTCCAAAATCATGCTGTAATTATCTTTAGGAACAACTATTGGAACACTATCCCAAGAGATATCTGGATAAATAATAAGATCAAAATATTTATTTTTAGAGAACTTTCGATTGGAAGATTTTCCTTTGATTATCCATTCTAAAGAAGGGTCAGCGACTTCTTGTACTTTTGGAAACAGTCTTTTTTGAATAGCTGACAGGAACAATTGATTTTCCGATTTCTGTAACGCATCTGGAATCCAATGCAATGTCGTCATAGCACAAAAACAACCAAAATTACTAAGTTCATACGTCTCAGTATTTTTACCATTAATAAGTTTTACATCTGTTCCCCCAAAATTACTTCCCCCATCATAAATCGCATACAAAGTATCTTTAACACCATCCTTATTAAAATCTTCTATAATCGGAGTATATTCTTTATGAGATTGCGCAAACACATGTATCATAGAAAAAAACAATATATGTGTAAAACAGTCTCTCATATATTGACTTTTACTTTAGGATAAATATTCGTGAGAAAACAATTGTTTGATATTTGCGTAAGAATCTTTTAAAGCCTTTTTCGCTTTTTTAGCATCCTTCCATTTCACTTTCATAATACCTTCATTCTTTTGCGGGGTTAAAACTCCATCATATTCGGTTTTCATCTCAAACCAATAGGTTACTTTAAGCCTAAATTCTCCGTTTCTTTTGAAGATATGATAGGTTTTATATAAGAATTTAGTAATCTCCAGTCCTGTAACTCCGGTTTCCTCTTCTACTTCTCTAATGGCAGTAGTTTCCATATCTTCCTTCTTCTCGGCTTTACCTTTCGGTAAATCCCATTTCCCATTTCTATGGATAAACAAAACCTCTTTTTTAGAATTATAAACCTTTCCTCCTCCTGCGACAACTACTGGTAGTTTTGCATACAAATGTTCCAAAAGTTTTTCTTCACTTTTATGATAGAAATGATATTTTACCTCTTTACCTTTATCTTCTTTATGCAAAATATCTCTAATAATTTCAGGAAATTCCACATCTTTAATATGAATTGTTTTATAATCCTCAATTCCCTTTTTTGTGGACAGAATAATAGGCGTATTATTCACAAAAACTTTATACATTTGCAACTATGATTTTTGACAAAAATACAGCAAAAAAAACTGCTGAACTACTATTGCAAATTAATGCAATTAAATTACAACCACAAGAACCTTTTACATGGGCTTCCGGATGGAAATCTCCTATCTATTGTGATAATCGTGTAACTCTTTCTTATCCCGTTATTCGTAACTTCTTAAGAGAACATCTTGCAAAGTTTATTGAAGAAAAATACGGAAAACCAGATGTTATTGCTGGGGTTGCTACAGGAGCAATCGGAATAGGAATGCTTGTAGCTGATTACTTAAATCTTCCATTTATCTACGTTCGACCTGAAGCTAAGAAACATGGTAGAAAAAATCAAATTGAAGGAATTGTGCCGTCTGGCAAAAATGTGGTAGTAGTTGAGGACCTTATCAGTACAGGAAAAAGTAGTTTAAATGCGGTAAAAGCTCTTAAAGAGGTAAATGCTAATGTTAAAGGAATGGTAGCTATTTTCAACTATGGTTTTGATATAGCATCTCAGAACTTTGAAGATGCGGCATTATCTTTGCACACTTTAAGTAATTATGAAAATCTTCTGGAACAAGCTTTGGACACAAACTACATTACAGAAGAACAACAAGAAACACTACAAAACTGGAGAGTAAATCCAGCAGAGTGGAATCAATAAATTTTTAATCTCGATGAATCTAGAAAGTCCTACAGTTACTGTAGAAAAAACTCAACAAGAAGTTTTTGAATTTTTAACAAAAGTTGAAAATTTTGAAGAACTTATGCCAGAAAGCAAACAAAAATTCGAAAAATTAAACGATTCAAGATTTCTTTTTCAATTAAAAGGAATGCCAGAAATCGTATTAGAACAAAAAAGTAACACTGCTCCTACAACTGTTGTTCTTGGAGCGGCTAGCGACAAACTTCCTTTTACACTTACCGCTAATATTGCAGATGCAGGAGAAGGGAAAAGCACTACTCAATTAGTATTTGAAGGGCAATTTAACGCTATGATGGGAATGATGATAAAAAATCCTATTCAAAACTTTATTAATACGCTAAGTGAAAACATAGGTAAATTATAGTTTTAACATCCTTGATCAATAAAGAAGCTTTACTTCTTTAAGATCAAAACTTCTAATAATTTCATCTTCTAATAGAATTTGAAGTTTTCCAGCTGTTGTTATATCTTTAATAATACCCACGAACGAATTACCCTTGACATCCATAAATGTTGAGGGTTTATTTTTTCTAAACAACAACGACTCGTATGTTTTTTTAATAAATGAAAAATTAGCTGGAGCTAGTATTCCAAATTTACTTTGTAACTTTTCTAAAAGAATAGATAATACTTCATCCCGTTCAAAATGTTTACCAAGAATTTGTTTTAAGGAAGATGCCAAAGGAAGATTATCAAAATGCTGCTGATTCACATTAATTCCGATACCAATAATCACTCCTTTAAGCCTGCCATTATTAACCATATTTTCTATTAAAATACCACATATCTTAGACCTATCTGACAGAATGTCGTTTGGCCATTTTATAGACAGTTTTGGCAGCAGTAAAGATTCTAAAGTTTCGTATACACTGATAGAAACCACCATAGATACATAAAATTGATGAACAATATCAAGATCATTAATGGGCATAAACACACTGCAGGTAAGGTTTTCTCCCGGATTACTTTGCCAAGTAGTACCCATCTGACCTTTGCCCTGCAACTGCTCATGTGCTACAACACAAACAGGTTTATCCAAAGACTTTTCTCGATTCATATCTCGAAGAAAAATATTTGTAGAGTCAATGGCATTAACTTTGATTATATGCATAAATAACAGTGTGAAATTTTTTACAAATGTCTGCAAATGCAAACATATAAACATAAAAAGTAATAACTTTACACAAATTAAAAAAAATGCATGACTAAAAAAGAAATCGGTACTGACCAACTAATAACTCATATAATCAAAGGTATTGAAGAAGTAAAGGGTAATGATATTACCATTTTGGACTTAAGAGAAATTGAAAATACAGTTTGTAGTTATTTTGTTATTTGCAACGGTACTTCTAATACTCAGGTCAATGCCATTGTTAATTCCATCCAAAAAACGGTAAGCAAGTCTATAAAAGATAAACCTTGGCACGTAGAAGGTGGAGAAAATGCAGAGTGGGTATTGATTGATTATGTAAATGTAGTTGTCCATGTTTTCCAAAAACACATCAGAGAATTTTATGACATAGAAAGTTTATGGGGAGATGCGAAAACAACAACTATCGAAACAAACTATTAAAAAAGGCGTAAATGGCTAAAGACAATAAAAAAATGGACTCGAATAAAAAACCAAAGTTTAGCGCATATTGGATTTATGGTGTAATAATCGTTGGATTTTTAGCATTAAATTTTCTAGGTGGAGGAAGTATGGGATCTGCCCCAGAAACATCCACTTCTGATTTTAATAATTTCTTGAGTAATGGAGAAGTAGAGAAAATAGTTATTATTACAAATCGAAGGCTCGCTAGAGTATATCTTACTCCAGAAGCAAAAAACCAAGATAAACACACAAAAAACAAAAGAAATTCATTTTTACCAGCAAGCCCGAATGATCCTGATTATGAATTTGAGTTTGGTGATCTTCAAAATTTTGAGAATGAAATTTCTAGAATTAAAAGTGAGAACAATCTTTCTACTGAAGTAGGGTATGATACCGAAAGCAATATGTGGGGAGATATATTTATCACTTTACTTCCGTTTGCTTTAATTATTGGTGTTTGGATATTTATCATGCGACGAATGAGCGGTGGTGCTGGTGGTGGTGCTGGTGGTCAGATATTCAATATCGGAAAATCGAAAGCTAAACTTTTTGATCAAAATACAGACGTTAAAGTTTCATTCGAAAATGTAGCTGGATTAGAAGGAGCAAAAGAAGAAGTACAGGAAATCGTTGATTTTCTTAAAAACCCTGAAAAATATACTTCTCTTGGAGGTAAGATTCCAAAAGGAGCTTTATTAGTCGGACCTCCAGGAACGGGAAAAACATTATTAGCTAAAGCAGTTGCTGGTGAAGCTAAAGTACCATTTTTCTCATTATCAGGTTCTGACTTCGTAGAAATGTTTGTAGGTGTAGGTGCGTCGAGAGTACGTGACTTATTTAAACAAGCCAAAGAAAAATCACCAGCTATCATTTTTATTGATGAAATAGATGCCATTGGTAGAGCTAGAGGTAAAAGTAATTTCTCGGGATCTAACGACGAAAGAGAAAACACGTTGAATCAACTTCTTACCGAAATGGACGGTTTCGGAACCAATACTAATGTAATTGTAATTGCTGCTACCAACCGTGCAGATGTATTAGATAAGGCGTTAATGCGTGCTGGTCGATTCGATAGACAGATTTATGTAGATCTTCCAGATGTTCGAGAGCGTAAAGAAATTTTTGAAGTTCATCTTAAACCTCTTAAAAAGGAGGATGAATTAGACACAGACTTTTTATCTAAACAAACTCCAGGATTCTCTGGAGCTGATATCGCGAATGTTTGTAACGAAGCTGCCCTTATTGCTGCTCGTAAAGGAAATAAAGCTGTAGGTAAACAGGACTTCCTAGATGCAGTAGATAGAATTGTTGGTGGTTTAGAAAAGAAAAATAAAATTATTACTCCAGCGGAAAAACGCGCAATTGCATTTCATGAAGCGGGACATGCTACAGTAAGTTGGATGTTGGAACATGCCGCACCTTTAGTAAAAGTAACCATTGTACCGAGAGGACAATCGTTAGGAGCTGCATGGTATCTACCTGAGGAAAGGTTGATCGTAAGACCAAACCAAATGCTAGATGAAATGTGTGCAACTTTAGGAGGTCGTGCTGCTGAAAAAGTGATCTTCAATGAAATTTCTACAGGTGCGTTAAGTGATTTAGAAAAGGTTACAAAACAAGCGAGAGCCATGGTTACTATCTATGGACTTAATGATAAAATAGGAAACCTAACATATTATGACTCTTCAGGTCAAAACGAGTACGGTTTCACAAAACCTTATAGTGAGCAAACTAGCGAGCTGATTGATAAAGAAATTTCGAACATCATCGAAGAGCAATATCAGCGTGCTATTGAATTGTTAGAAAAAAATAAAGATAAACTTACAGAACTAGCAGAAGTATTGTTAGAGAAAGAAGTTATTTTTAAGGACAACCTAGAGAAAATTTTTGGTAAACGTCCGTTCGACAAAAAAGAAGAAACGATCATTGAACCTTCTTAGAAAGAGATCGTTTTTTTACAAGTAAATTAAAAAAATCTTAATCTAATAAGAGTATTAGGTTAAGATTTTTTTATCTTTGAAAGTAATGTTAACCCGTAAATCCCCGACGACATCTAAAAATGAGTCTATTTAGAAGATTATTTTCCTCGAAATCTAAATCAGACCAAAAGAGTAAGGAACGACATGCTGAAGATCGCAGTAAATATATGCCTGAAATCAACCTACCTGTTGATGAAAGCTTTATGATAAATTTTAAAAGGAATGGTGGTAAATTCCTTTATTGCGATAGTGATGATGAAGTTCTTGATTCTTTTGACAAGATCCTTTTAGAAAATGATTGGTATGAAAAAGATGTTTGCTGTTTTGATATTGGATTAGAACATAAATTTTCAGGATTTAACCTCAATTATATCAAGAAATCGCCCGCTTCATTTTTTTTCGCCACATGCGAATATTTGATTGCAGATAGTGGCGCAATTCTAGTTTCCTCTAATCAGCTTAGAGAAAAGAAACTAACAGAATTACCAGATGATTTTATAATACTAGCATCAACAAGTCAATTAGTTAATAGTATTGGCGAAGGTTTAAAAGGAATAAAAGAGAAAAATAAAAACGCTATTCCTTCTAATATCACTACCATAAAAAACTTCGAACCGCAAAAAGAAAAAGACTTCTTAAGTTACGGAAGTAGCTCAAAAAATCTATATTTGCTGCTGTTGGAAGATTTATAATATGAAGGAAATACTCACAAGGTCTTTATCGGGTTTTTTATATATCTCGTTATTATTAATTTCTATTTTCGTTTCTCAATATACCTTCATTGGAGTGTTCGTGATCTTTGGGATTATCTGCTTATATGAATTTCAAAAATTAATTCATTTAAAAAACACTTGGTTATATCTTGTGTTTATTGGCTTTCTTTTATTATTCCATATTCCTGCTTTAAAAATTCCAATATGGGTTCCTTTAATTGTTTTAGGGCTTACCATAATCACTCAACTATTTTTAGTTAGAGACCTTATTACCATTAGGATCATTCCTATGTTCGAGAAAAGAAAATATTTTACAAGCATATTTTATCTTATCACATCCATTGTTTTCCTTACTCTTATACCCTGTTATGATGGTATATACAACCCAATTATGATTGCCGGACCTTTACTAATGATATGGACTAATGATACTTTTGCCTATTTAGTTGGAAAAAACTTTGGAAAACATAAATTACTAGAACGGATATCTCCTAAAAAAACAATTGAAGGTTTTATAGGAGGTTTCATTTTTACACTAATAGCGGGTTATTTAATTGCTATATTTTCTAACACCTTATCTATCTATCTTTGGTTGATTATAAGTATAATAATGAGTATTTTTGGTACACTGGGAGACCTTATACAATCTAAGTTCAAAAGACAAGCTGGAGTAAAAGATAGTGGTTCTATAATGCCAGGCCATGGTGGTATTTTTGATCGTTTAGATAGTATTATATTTGCAAGTCCATTTTTATACGCATTTTTACAAATATTAAACCATGTTTCATAAAGAAGGTTATAAAATCATAGCAGTAGCCATAGTACTTTTTCTAGGCATTAATGCAGCATCTTATGTTGCAATTCAAATTGACCAATGGATTATTGCCATATTTGCGGTAACATTAGTTTTTTTAATATTGATACTACAGTTTTTTCGAAATCCAAAAAGACATACGGATATTAATGACAATACAGTTGTTGCTCCTGTAGATGGAAAAGTGGTTGTCATTGAAGAAGTATTCGAAAAGGAATATTTTAAAGAAAATAGACTACAGGTATCGATATTCATGTCTCCTATAAATGTTCATGTAACCAGACACCCGATTAATGGAAAAGTAGCTTTTAGCAAATACCATCCAGGAAAATACCTTGTTGCATGGCATCCAAAAGCGTCTGAAGAAAATGAACGTACGACTGTAGTGGTAAAAAACAATTTTGTAGAAGTGCTTTACAGACAGATTGCTGGGGCACTTGCAAAAAGAATTGTAAATTATGCAGAGGAAGGCGAAAAAGTTGTTCAGGGATCCGATAGTGGTTTTATAAAGTTTGGATCCAGAGTAGATGTTTATTTACCGGTAGGAACAGAAGTAAACGTTTCCTTAAATCAAAAAGTAAGAGGTGGCGAAAGCATTATCGCCAATGTATAAGTATGACCAGCGAGGAATTAAATATTGCTTTTCAAAAGGCTTTTGAAAAAGCCTGTAACACAAAAATTGAATTACCTCCTGATGTAATGCTTCATTTTTATGCTTACTATAAACACGCAACCCATACCGAAGGTTTTTACACACCTTCTGGAGATAGCGAATTAAGAAACGCCTTCAAACTCAATGCGCTCTTTCAGGTAAAAAACCTTACTTCAGAAGAAGCAAAACTTAAATACATAGAACTAGTAAATAAGCATATTACAGATGTATAAAAAAAGGCTTTGGTGTAAAAATCAAAGCCTTTTTTTATTATCTAAACTATTCCTACTATTGCAGTCCTGAAAGACTTGCCTTTAGGGTAGCTATTTTAGCTTCTGCATCTGCTTGTTTTTTACGCTCATTAGCAATCACTTTTTCTGGCGCATTATTTACAAAACGCTCATTCTGAAGTTTTTTCTGCACAGATTTCAAAAACCCTTCAGTATAAGACAACTCCTCTGTTAATTTCTTAATCTCATCCTCTACGTTAACCGAACCAGAAATAGGAATAAAATATTCATTTGATTTTACTCTAAAAGAAAGAGCCCCATCTACTTTAGCATCTACATAAGACAATGCCTCGATGTTACCTAGTTTAGAAATTACAGAATCAAAAGTTTTAGTACTATTTTCACTATTTAAAACTGATAATTCTATAGTTTCCTTAAAAGAAATATTCTTTTCTTTACGTATCGTTCTAATACCAGAAATCACATCACTAGCAAAATCAAAGGCCGCAATCAACTCTTCATCAACCGAAGTAATGATTGGCCAACTAGAAACAATCAACGCTTCTTCTTTTGTTCTATCAGCTATTTGTTGCCAAATCTCTTCTGAAATAAAAGGTACAAAAGGATGCGAGATTTTTAGATTATCCTCAAAAATCTCAATAATCTCTTTATAAGTTTTAGCATCTATAGGACTTTGATACGCTGGTTTCACCATTTCTAATAACCAACTACTAAAATCATCTCTAATCAATTTATAGGTAATCATTAATGCATCGCTAATTCGATACTTGGTGTACGCATCCTCTAATTCTACTAAAGCCTTTTGAAATTTAGACTTATACCATTGTATAGCCACTTTAGAAGCTTCTGGTTGTTCGATAGCACTATCCACTTCCCATCCACTAACTAAATTAAAAGAACTATAGATCTTATTTACAAATGATTTTCTTCCCTGATCACAAAGATCTTCATCAAACATTAAATCATTTCCTGCTGGTGCACTAAGTAATAGTCCTACACGAACTCCATCCGCTCCATATTCATCGATTAACTTTAAGGCATCTGGAGAATTACCTAATTGCTTGGACATTTTACGTCTTTGTTTATCTCTAACAATCCCAGTAAAATAAACATTCGAAAAAGGTTTTTGTTCTCTATAATGATACCCAGCAACAATCATTCTGGCCACCCAAAAGAAAATAATATCAGGACCAGTTACCAAATCATTTGTTGGATAATAATAATTTATTTCTTCATTTTCTGGCTCTAAAATCCCGTTAAACACACTCATTGGCCATAACCAAGAAGAGAACCAGGTATCTAACGCATCAGGATCTTGCTGCAGATCATCTTCTGTTAATCCAACGTTTCCTGTTTTTTCCTTCGCTAATACAAGAGCTTCTTGTTTAGTTTCGGCAACCACAAAATCCTCTTTACCATCTCCATAGAAATATGCTGGAATCTGATGTCCCCACCATAATTGTCTTGAGATATTCCAATCTCTAACATTTTCCATCCAATGGCGATAGGTATTAATAAACTTTTCTGGAACAAGATTAACATCCTTATTTATAACAGCATCTAAGGCAGGTTTAGCTAAACCTTCCATTTTCAGAAACCACTGATCACTAAGTTTAGGCTCGATAACAGCTTTGGTACGCTCACTTGTTCCTACTTTATTAAGATGTGTTTCTACTTTTTCAAGCACTCCTAGCTGCTCTAGTTCTTTTATAATCTCCTTTCTAACAACGAATCGATCTTTACCTTCATAATGAAGTCCAAAAGAATTTAAAGTTGCATCATCATTAAAAATATCAATTACTTCTAGAGAATGTTTATCTCCTAAAACTTTATCATTCTGATCATGAGCAGGTGTAACCTTTAGACATCCTGTACCAAATTCCATATCTACATATTCATCTTCTATGATCGGAATTGTTCTATTAGCGATAGGTACAATTGCTTTTTTACCTTTTAAATGTGTAAATCTTTCATCATTTGGATTGATACAAATTGCAGTATCTCCCATAATAGTTTCTGGTCGAGTAGTTGCAATTGTTAACACATCGTCACTTCCTTCTATTTTATAGTTTAAATAATAAAGATTTCCTTGTTTTTCTTCATAAATAACCTCTTCATCAGATAATGTTGTTTTTGCTTCTGGATCCCAATTGACCATTCGATACCCTCGATAAATAAGGCCTTTATTGTATAAATCCACAAATACTTTGATTACGGATTGCGACAAATTGTCATCCATTGTAAAAGCAGTTCGTTCCCAATCACAAGAGGCTCCAAGCTTTTTTAACTGCTCTAATATAATTCCGCCATGTTTATGTGTCCATTCCCATGCGTGTTCTAAGAACTCTTCTCTGGTAAGATCATTTTTATTAATCCCCTGCTCTTTTAGTTTAGCCACAACTTTAGCTTCAGTAGCAATGGAAGCATGATCGGTTCCTGGCACCCAACAAGCATTATACCCTTTCAGACGAGCTCTTCGAATCAAAACATCCTGTATCGTATTATTTAGCATATGTCCCATATGCAATACACCTGTGACGTTTGGCGGAGGAATAACAATCGTGTATGCTTCTCGTTCATCAACTTCAGAATGGAAATAATTATTCTCCATCCAGTAGTTATACCACTTTTCTTCTACTGATTTTGCATCATATTTTCCTGCTAACGCCATAGTTTGGTCCGATTTTTGGATTTTAGAGTGCAAAAGTAATTATTATATACGACAACTTGAAAGTCTTTTGCAATTTTGAAGTTGGATAAAAAGTAACTACTTTTACATATTATAAAAACCTACGTTATGAGAAATGTAATCATGATTTTATTTATTGGTTTTCTGGGAATTACCCTAAACGCTCAGGATGCCAAAGCAAAAATCGAATTTAAAACAGAAGTAATTGATTATGGCGAAATTACTAAGGGTAGTGATGGTGTTCGCCAGTTTGAATTTACAAACACAGGAAATGCTCCGCTAATTATTTCTAGAGTATATTCAAGTTGTGGATGTACTATTCCTAAAAAACCGGAAGATCCAATTGCTCCAGGAGAAAATGGAGTTATTGAGGTAAAATATGACACTAAACGTGTAGGTCCGATTCGTAAATTAATCACTGTATATTCAAATGCTGAAGAATCTACGAAAGCAATTAGAATAACAGGAAGAGTATTGGATGATACAAAAAGTGTATTGGAAAAGAAAAATTAGAAATTATATGTATTAACCATAAAAAAAGGCTTTACTAACGTAAGGCCTTTTTTATATTACTTTTTTGAGTCTAAAAGTAAATTTCATTTCTATACCCAATCGTTCTATCTTAATACTTATTCTTTTCCCTTCTTCAGAATAGAACAAATCATTAAGATCCGACAGTTTATACAAACTAGCTTTCTTCCCATTAACTTCTAATACACTATCTCCTTTCATTAAACCTACTACAGCAGCTGGTGAACCAGGCCGCACCTCTGCAATTTTAAATTCGGGTTCTAAAGAGTAGACAAATGAACTCACATCAGCTTTAAAGACATTTACAGAAATTTTACCATTCTCCTTAGTAACAAAATCCAAGGATGGTCTTGATGGACTTCTACGTATATTATAATTCTTAGCAATTCTAACTCCATTATGCTGAATAGTAATTCCGCTCATATTATAATGAAAAGGCTTGCTAAAAAATCTATTCTTCTTGTAAGTAATTTTCTTATTAGGATAATCAATGATCATATTAAACCTTTTCAAAACACTACCTCCAATAGAACCTTGTCTAGTCTTAAGAGAAATCCCCTGAATATATAAAGAGTCAGGAAAAGAAGCCGTTACTTGTTTTATTTCAAAATCTCCTATATTTAATCCTTCCACCTTAGTCTTTTTTCCATAAATATCTCCATTAAAACCTTTTCCAAGAAAATCACCAAATGACTCTTCTGGGACGGTTATACCAATTTCCGGATTTTCAAATAACCACAGAGCAGAACTTGATCCTGAATCTAATAAAAGATTCACATCTACAAGCCCCTTATCTGTCTTATATTTTGCTTTGATCATTGGTCTCTTACGATTATTATCTAAATTCAAATCTGTTTGATAGCACTTCTTACACTTCTTATATTTATAAGAAACCGGATCAAATACTTTTATAATGCCTTTTGAATAATTAATATTTAAAATAAATTTTTTAAAAAAATCATAGCCTATAATTCCATGAACGGGGAATCCCATCAACGGCGAAAAGTTCATGGATTCATCAAAAATCATATAAACGGTATGATCATCACTATAAGCATTGCCAATCTTTAATATGTTGTTTGTAGATTTAATTGCTTCCGCTGGCGCTTCATTTCCCAAGCCTCTGAGATAAATTTTAGAAGCATTCTTTAACTCTAATGACTTTCGTTTATCGATACTAAAAAGAATAGTTGAGCCAACACCAGTATCTAAAATAAAAGACAACTGCACACCATTAAGCTCTACAGGTATAATAATAAGGTTGTTAGCTAGTTCGAATTTAATTTTATCGCCAGTCTCTCCTTCAGGTAACTTAAAACCATCTTGCGCTTTTAGGATAAAAGGAGTAAGTAAAAGTAGAATAAGGGCCTTCTCTTTAAGAAAATGATAAAAATCCCTGTACAAAATCTTCATTCCGCTAAATATAGAAAAATACTTGAAAATTCCTGATAATAATTAACTTAAATCCTAAATAATTTAAGAAATTTACCGCTATTTTACTTTATAAATTTAAATAGAATGCCTGTAATATCAAGTAAAGGAAAAGCAATGCCAGAATCACCGATTCGGAAACTTGCTCCTTTTGCAGAAAAAGCGGTAAAAGAAGGGAAACATATTTTCCATCTTAACATAGGTCAACCAGATATAAAAACACCTATAGAAGCAATGAAAGCGGTCAGAGAACACAAATTAGATGTTCTTGCTTACAGTCATTCAGCCGGTTTTGAAAGTTTTCGAAATAAGCTTGCTGGTTATTATGCAAAACATGATATTACGATATCATCAGAAGATATTCTGATCACCACTGGTGGTAGTGAAGCATTAATTTTTACGATGGGTAGTATTACCGATCCGGGAGATGAAATTATTGTTCCAGAACCTTTTTATGCAAATTATTATAGTTTTTCTACACAATCAACAGTGACAGTTGTACCTGTAATCTCTAAAATAGAGAATGGTTTTGCATTACCTCCTATTCAAGAGTTTGAAAAACTTATCACACCAAAAACCAAAGCTATTTTAATTTGTAATCCAGGTAATCCAACAGGATATTTATATAGCAAAGAAGAAATAAAAGATCTAGCGGCCTTAGCAATTAAATATGATTTATTTTTAATTTCAGATGAAGTATATAGAGAATTCGTTTATGACGACTCAGAACACTACTCAATTCTTCAAGAAAGATCCCTTAATGATCATGCTATAGTAGTTGATTCTGTTTCTAAACGATACAGTATGTGCGGAGCTCGCATAGGTTGTTTGGTAAGTAAAAATAAAGATGTGATGCAGACAGCTATGAAATTCGCACAAGCTAGATTAAGTCCACCAACATTGGCACAAATAGCTAGTGAAGCTGCTTTAGAAGCACCAGAATCATATTATAAAGAAACGGTAGCAAAATACAAAGAGCGTAGAGATACTTTGGTTGAAGGTCTGAAGAATATTCCAGGCGTACAGGTAGCTACTCCTCGTGGAGCTTTTTACTGTATTGTTGAATTACCCATCAAAGACGCCGATGATTTTGCTAAATGGTTACTTGATGAATTTCATGTGAATAATGAAACAGTAATGCTAGCACCTGCTTCTGGATTCTATTCTAGCCCAAATCAAGGGTTAAATCAGGTAAGAATTGCATATGTACTTAACAGGAGAGATCTAAAAAAAGCTGTAAATATTCTAAAACTGGGATTGGAAAAATATATGGATAAGAAATCTTTTGTACCAACAGAAGAAAAAGTTAGTTTATAAAACTATAAATAGTTATATCTTTCACATAATTAAAATTCATACAACTTTAAAATTCTTGTTTTTTGAAGATAGAACATCAGAAATCTCTTAAAAAGTACAACACATTCGGAATAGATGTAAAAGCAAAAAAGTTCATTTCAATAAACTCCGAAGAGGAACTTTATGAAGCATTGACTCTTTGTAAAGATGAAGACATTTTTATTCTTAGTGGAGGAAGCAATATGTTACTCACTCGAGATATTGACGCAACTGTTCTACACATTTCCATATCTGGTATTTCTGTTACAGAAAAAACCGATAATACAGTTTTAGTATCTGCAAATGCTGGAGAAAATTGGCATGATTTTGTACAATTCTGTATCGATAAGGGATACGGAGGACTTGAAAACCTCTCTTTAATTCCAGGATATGTAGGTAGTGCTCCGATTCAGAATATAGGAGCTTATGGAGTAGAATTAAAAGATAACTTCGTAAGCTGTGAGGCTATTCATACCCAAACAAAAGAAAAAAGAATCTTTACAAAACAAGATTGTAATTTTGGCTACAGAAACTCTGTTTTTAAAAATGAATTAAAAGGAACTTATATTATCACTAAGGTAACTTTTGAGTTAACTACAGCTCAACATCTCTTAAACACTAGTTATGGAGCCATTGAGGCAGCGTTAAAGGATAAAAATTGTACCAAACCTACAATTAAAGATATCGCTGAAGCAGTGATAAGCATTAGAAAAAGTAAACTTCCAGATCCATCCGAAATAGGAAATAGTGGTAGTTTTTTTAAAAATCCGGTGATTTCTTCTACTGCTTTTACTGTTTTACAAAACACCTACCCTACTATTCCTTCGTATAAAGTTGATGAAAAACATATTAAAGTCCCTGCAGGTTGGCTGATAGAGCAAAGTGGCTTTAAAGGAAAACGCTGGGGAGACGCAGGAGTTCATAGCAAACAGGCACTTGTATTAGTAAATCACAATAATGCTACTGGAAAAGAAATACTAGAACTATCCTTAAAAATAAAAGAAACTGTACGGCAAAAATTTGATATTTCTTTAGAAACCGAAGTAAATATTATTAAATAGCAAAATCCTTATAAAAATAGCACTTCTAATTTTCTTAAATTCTCATTTTAAGCTGTTTTTCTTCGTATCTTTGTACCAAATTAAGGAACATATTTAATTATGAAATTAGTATTACTTACCGTAGCACTTTTATTAGTTGCTTTTGCTGGGATTGCTATTAAATTATGGGCGAAGAAAGATGGAAAATTTGCAGGAACATGCGCTAGTCAAAGTCCTTTTCTGAATAAGGAAGGTGAGTCTTGTTCACTTTGCGGTAAAACACCAGATCAATATGCTAATTGCAATGAAACTGAACATGCTAAATAAATAACAAAGCACTTCTTTTCAAAACCACTTCATTGAAAAACGAATCAATAGAATTACTAGAGCATATTAAAAAAGCTAAAGAAGGAAAGCAAGCATCCTTTAATTATTTGTTGGACACATATTGGAATGATGTATTCAATTTTCAACTTAAAAGAACTAATAATGAATATGAGTCTGAAGATATAACTATACAAAGTTTCTCTAAAGCTTTTGATAAAATTGATACTTTTAAAGAAGAGTATAATTTTAAGACTTGGTTAATTCAGATTTCTAAAAATATTCATATTGATTTACTCAGAAAAAAGAACGCTTCCATACGATCGAAAACTACAACGGATGTTGATGATTCTGTTTATAAAATAATCGATGATGCTCCTACTCCAGAAGACAAATTAATTACCGAGCAAAATCTTGCCCAACTACTTAGGTTTATCAAACAACTTAAACCTCATTACCAAGAGGTTATTAATTTAAGGTACTTCCAAGAATTAAGTTATAAAGAAATTTCAGAAGTTTTAGATGAGCCTATGAACAACGTAAAAGTAAAACTGTTAAGAGCTAGAAAGCTTTTGGCGGAAATCATCACGAATAAAAAAAAGAATTAATCCATTTTTAGCAGTGATTAATTCTTTTCATTATTATGAGAGTAAACAATTCCCTATTTTATCGTAAACTAAAAGTGGAAATTTTCTTTAAAACTCCGTGTAAAGGCTCTATCCATTTATCATTGATTTTTTTATCATACTTAATAAACTTCTGAACCAGTCCTTTAGGAGCTGATATCTCTTTTTCGATTCCGGTTATATTAATAAATTTTTGATTACTAATTAACCATTTTTCTACTCGCTTTCTGTTTTTTTTCAGTTGTTTCTGTTGTTCTAATTCTTCTTTTGACATTTTTAATTGGTTTTTTAACTTTTTTTTAATGACTAAAAAATGGGGTTAAGCTAATTTTAACCATGACCTAAAGTATTTCTACTAAAAATTATGTACATCAAAAATAGGAAAAGAATTCATATAAAGCTATAAAAACCTTATTAAAATTACGGTTTTACCGCAATTTTAATAAGAATAAATCCCTTTTTATTCCTACAAAATCAAACTATTATTGATTCAAAACATTGATTTACAGAAATTTACAATATTTTCAAAGACCATAATTTTCGGCAATTAGTTAGTTGAAAAAATCTCTCTTTTTTTTCCAAAAATTCCCTTTTGCAAAAAATTGAGAAGATTTTAATCCTTAATATACTATTAACAGAAAATATACTCAATAATTGTATGCTTTTTTTTCGAGAACACGGTGATTTCTTACAAATTTTCTGTCTACATTTAAATCTCTCTATCTTTTAGAGTCTTTCTTAGTAAAGTCCCAAGAAAATCAAAAACCCTATTTTTATAGAAGCTTTCTTCGTATTTTTGCCTAAAATATTGCTTAGTATGAATAATGAAGTGACCGCAGTAGCACCACCCAAGGGAAAACCAAAATGGCTACGTGTAAAATTGCCTACTGGAAAAAAGTATACCGAACTTAGAGGACTTGTAGACAAATATAATTTACATACCATCTGTACTTCTGGTAGCTGCCCTAATATGGGAGAATGCTGGAGCGAAGGAACCGCTACTTTTATGATACTTGGTAATATTTGCACTCGCTCTTGTGGATTTTGTGGTGTAAAAACTGGAAGACCAGAGACTGTGGATTGGGAAGAGCCAGAAAAAGTTGCCCGCTCTATTAAACTAATGGATATCAAACACGCAGTGATTACATCTGTGGATAGAGACGATTTAGCAGATGGAGGATCTATTATATGGGCTGAGACTATTCAGGCAATTCGAAGACTTAACCCACATACAACTTTAGAAACTCTAATTCCTGATTTTCAAGGAAAAACAAAAAACATTGATCGTATTGTAAATGTTAAGCCAGAAGTTGTTTCTCATAATATGGAAACGGTAAAAAGGTTAACTAGAGAGGTTCGTATACAAGCTAAGTACGAACAAAGTTTACAAGTTTTAAAATACCTAAAAGACAACGGTATTAATCGCACTAAAAGTGGAATTATGTTAGGGCTAGGAGAAACGGAAGAAGAAGTAATCCAAGTTCTAAAAGACTTGAGAACTGTAAACTTAGATATTGTAACTATTGGACAATACTTACAACCTAGTAAAAAGCACTTGCCAGTAAAACAGTTCATTACTCCTGATCAATTCAAAAAATATGAACAGATTGGATTAGAAATGGGATTCAGACATGTAGAAAGCGGAGCACTAGTTCGATCTTCCTACAAGGCACAAAAACACCTTACCTAACTTCTTTTCTTTACTTAAGAATTAATGAATATACCTATAAGAATAGCCATTAATGGATTCGGGAGAATTGGTCGTAACCTGTTTAGACTATTGCTTAAGAACCCTAATATTGATGTTGTAGTTATAAATGACCTTGCAGACAGCAAAACGCTTAGTCATTTACTCAAATATGATAGTATTCACGGAGTGTTACAAGAAAACGTTTCTCATAATAATAGTCATATTATAGTAGATGATTTATCCATTCCTTTATTAAATGCAAAACAACCTGCTGATTGTAATTGGAAAGATTACAACGTAGATATAGTAATTGAAGCCACTGGTAAATTTAAGACTAGAGAGCTTGCTATGCAACATGTAGCTGCTGGTGCCAAAAAAGTTATATTATCTGCACCACCTTTAGAAGACTCTGTAAAAACGATTGTACTTGGAGTAAATGATGATTTAATAGATGGTACAGAAACGATTATTTCCAATGCATCTTGCACTACAAATAACGCTGCGCCGATGATTAAGGTAATAAATGAACTTTGCGGAATTGAACAAGCATATATTACCACAATTCACAGTTACACCACCGATCAAAGCCTACATGATCAACCGCATAGAGATCTTAGACGCGCCCGAGCCGCCAGTCAATCTATAGTTCCTACAACAACTGGTGCTGCTAAAGCCCTTACCAAGGTTTTTCCTGATCTGAGCGATGTAATTGGTGGATGCGGAATAAGAGTACCAGTTCCGGATGGATCTCTGACGGATATCACCTTTAATGTAAAAAAAGAAACCTCGATAGAAGAAATTAATACGGCTTTTAAAAAAGCGGCTCAATCTGATCTTAAAGGGATATTAGCTTATACAGAAGACCCTATCGTATCAGTAGATATTCTTGGTAACTCACATTCTTGTGTATTTGACTCGCTAATGACATCTGTTATAGGAAAAATGGTGAAAATTATTGGCTGGTATGATAACGAAATAGGATATAGCAATAGAATAATTGATTTAATTATTAACATTTCTAAGAAATAACTATATTAGTTGAGTTATAACAAGGAAAATGCCTTACCAAATCAAACATTTTATACTTATATTTTTATTCAATTGTTGTTTCTATGCGTATTCGCAATCCGAAGAAACAGAGAAAAATATTGCAATAAAAGATTCTATTGAAAATTATCTCATCAATGCTTCTGAAGCGATAAACACTGATAAATTAGCAAACGCTTTACAAAACATAAGTAAAGCTAAAGAACTTGCCATAGAAAGTCAGGACATTCAATATATAGCCCAAACTAATCGAGTACTTGCTGAATTATATTTAGAATTAGGTGATTTAAACAGCGCCAAAGAACAAATAAAAAAAGCAATAGAAATACAAACTAAACTCGAAAATGAAATTGCACTAGCGAATTCTTATAATGTATGCGGATCTATTCTTACCAAATTGAAAGAATTCGAAAATGCCAAAAAACATCTTGATTTATCTGCTTCTTTGACAGAAAAAAACAATCTAAAAGAGTTAGAAGGTCCAATACAAATAAATTTTGGACTATTGTCACTGGAAATGAATGAACCAGAATCAGCTATAAGTTATTTCAATAATGGTTTGCCAAAGATAGAATCCTTACAGCAATCCTACCATAAAGCCAAACTTTATATTGGAAAAGCTAAAGCTCAAATGATGCTCGGATTATTAGATGATGCTGTGAGCACAAATGAGCTCGCGATGAACATAGGAGCAAAAATGGGCTTCTTAGAAATACAATCCGAAAGCTTAGAACTAAATAGCAGAATTTTTCAGGAAAAAGGAGAATTTGAAACATCATTAATTAATCTAAGATCTCATGAGAGATTTAAAGATTCTCTTTTTAACGTCAATAAGGAAATCATTGCACAAGACGCAAGAGCCAAATTTAATATTGAAGATGAAAAATTTGAAATAGAAGAGCTTAAAGAAGAGAACAAACAACAGCAAAAATCTTTAAAACTAGGAAGACTAACTACTATTTTAAGTATCGCTTTAATTACTATTCTATCTCTACTTACTCTTTCCTTATATAAAAACAATAATTTAAGAGCGAGAGCAAACGAGCTTTTGCAAAATAAAAACACCGAATTAATCTTAGCAAAAGAAAATGCGGAAAGAGCTAGCGAAGCTAAAGTTCAGTTCTTATCAACTATTACACATGAGCTCAGAACTCCGCTATATGCAGTTACAGGCTTAACACATTTATTATTAGAAGAAAGCCCTACTCCTAATCAAAAAGAGCATTTAAACTCCTTAAAGTTCTCTGGAGAATACCTACTATCTTTAATAAACAACATACTAGATCTCAACAAACTAGAAGCCAACAAAGTAGAGATTGAGAACACTTCATTTAATCTACAAAAGAGAATTAACGACGTATTGATAGCTCTTGGCAAATCTGCCAAAGACAGAAATAATAAACTACACTACGAATTTGACAAATCAATCCCAGCCAAGCTGAAAGGTGATCCATTAAAAATTTCTCAGATCCTAATCAATCTGATAGGTAATTCCATTAAGTTCACTCAGAATGGAGATATTTGGATTACTGTAAAAATGATCAATCGTATTGAAAATAAAGTGTTCCTAAATTTTGAAATTAAGGATAATGGTGTTGGTATCTCTGATAAAAAACAACAGAGTATTTTTGAAAATTTTACACAAGGATCTGTTCAAATTAATAGAAAATTTGGAGGTACTGGTTTAGGACTCTCCATCGTTAAAAATTTACTTTCGCTAATGGACAGTGAAATTAAGTTAGAAAGCGAATTAGGACAAGGATCAAGATTTCATTTTGACTTGAAATTCGAAGTATTTGAAGACGTTGTTTCTAACTATCAGGAAGAGGCCAAAAAGATTGACTATAATATTATGGTTGACAAAAGGGTTCTAGTAGTAGAAGACAATAAGATAAATCAACTTATTACTAGAAAAATCTTAGAAAAAAATAAGATGATTTGTGATGTAGCAGACAATGGAAATATTGCCATTAATAAAACAAAAGATAACGATTTTGATTTAATCCTAATGGACATACACATGCCAGGCATAAGTGGAATCGAAGCTACAAAACAAATTAGAGAATTTAATACTAAGATTCCTATAGTAGCCCTTACAGCAGTAACATTAGACGATAATTTAGATGAGTTTTACAATAATGGTTTTAATGATATTATTCCTAAACCTTATAAAACAGAAGAGTTCTTTACAAAATTACACAAAGCATTATCCGAAAAACAAACTGCAACTTAAAGTTTGGCACATCTATTGATATTACTAACATAACATAGAAACCTTTTTCTTTGTTGTTGAGTTAGCCAAAATATATAAAATGAGATCTTATAGAAGGTCTCATTTTTTTATGAAGGAAATGATATAATCATCAAACTTCTCCTGACCATTAATAAACTGCATCTCTATAGGTTGATACCAAAGAGATTCTGAAGAAAGGTGAGGTACCAACCTTACATAATCCTTTTCTGTAGTTACGATAAAAGGATGTGCTTTTAAACTATCAATATCTTGTTCTGAAAAATTATGATGATCTGGATAATTAATATGAGTAAATTCTAATCCCAATTCGGAATAATATGTTATCAGCGGTTTAGGATTAGCTATTCCTGTTACAAGTGTAAAAGGAGTGTTTTTCATATTTTGAATAGACTTCGTATCCGAAGTATTCATAATAAAATCTCCATAATTTATAGTTGCAAATAGAACCAGTTGCGAAGGTTTAACCTTTAGTTTATCTTTAATTGCTTTTTGTTCTTCTTCATTAAGATGATTAGGACATTTTGTAACCACTATTACATCTGCCCTATCCGCCCCACTCCGAGGTTCTCTTAAGTTACCAGTTGGCAACACAATATCATCACAATACAAATCGTAATAGGAGCTCAGCAAAATATACATACCCGCTTTTACCTTACGATGCTGATAAGCATCATCTAACAAAATAACTTCTGGATTGGGTACTTGTTTTTTTATGTTAGCAATTCCATTACGTCGATCTACATCAACAGCAACTAACACCTCAGAAAATTTCTTTTTAAACTGCAATGGTTCATCTCCAACTTCTTTAACAGTAGCCGAAGTTTTTACTAACTGAAAACCTTTTGTTTCCCGTTTATAACCTCTACTTAAAGTGGCTAGCACCACCTTATCTTGTAACAACCTGATAAGATATTCTACCATTGGCGACTTACCAGTTCCTCCAACACTTAAATTTCCGACAGCTATAACAGGAAAATCATAACTCGTAGATTTTTTAATCCCATAATCATATAACTTATTCCTCAACCAGGTAACAACAAAGTATATCGGAACAATAGGTAAAAGTATTTTTCTTAAAAAGTTCAAAAGGAAAAATGTAACGATTTTATTAATAAAGCATTATTGGCAAATGTATAAAACGAAATTAGGCGTTACAAAACTTTTGGTAAGTTCCTATAAATGAAAAACATTTCTTAGCGGATAAAATTAAAACACCATTGAAACTTTGATTATTCTTAAAAGTTTTTTTACATTCCATAATAGATATTTAAAAACATATTTTGATGCAAATAAAAGAGGTAATACAACACCTTGAAAACATGGCTCCTACTAGCTATGCCGAAGATTTCGACAATGTAGGACTATTAGTAGGAGACAAAAACACAGAAGTAACCGGTGTCTTAGTTACACTTGATACTTTAGAAATAATTATTGACGAAGCCATTGAAAAAAATTGCAATCTGATTGTTAGTTTTCATCCGATTGTTTTTAAAGGAATCAAAAAATTTAATGGAAATAATTATGTAGAGCGAGTAGTAATGAAAGCGATCAAACATGATATTGCAATTTTTGCAATTCACACAGCCCTTGATAATGCATTACAAGGTGTTAATGATATGATTTGTGAACAATTACAACTGATCAACAGGAAAATTCTTATTCCCCAAAAAGGTACGATCAAAAAACTAACCACTTTCGCACCAATAAAAGAAGCAGACACATTAAAATCTAAATTATTTGAAGCAGGAGCAGGAACAATTGGAAACTACGATAATTGCAGTTTTTCTTCTGAAGGATTAGGAACTTTTAGAGCCTTGGAGAATGCTAATCCATCCGTAGGTGAATTAGGAGAAACACATCAAGAAAAAGAAACCCAAATCCAAATAACATACCCAAAACATTGTGAATGTAAAATTCTAAAAGCTCTTTTTGAAAATCATTCTTATGAAGAAGTTGCTTATGAAGTAACCTCATTAGAGAATACAAACCAACATATCGGAATGGGGATGATCGGAGAATTGAAAGAAGAGATGGAAGAAACAGCTTTTTTAAAGCACGTAAAAACCACTTTCAAAACAGGATGTGTAAGACACTCTGCACTATTAGGAAAACCTATAAAAAAAGTTGCCGTTTTAGGAGGAAGCGGTAGTTTTGCAATAAGAAACGCACAATCCGCAGGAGCGGATATCTTTATCACCGCCGATCTCAAATATCATCAGTTTTACGAAGCCGAAAATAAATTGATTCTTGCAGATATTGGTCATTATGAAAGCGAACAGTACACAAAAAACTTAATTGTTAGCTATCTTAGAAAAAAAATCAGTAATTTTGCAATCATTTTATCGGATAAAAACACCAATCCAATTCAATACATATAAAATATGGCAAAGAAAGAAGTTACTGTTGAGCAAAAATTAAGAGCACTATATGATTTGCAATTAATTGACTCTAGAGTTGATGAGATCAGAAATGTACGTGGAGAACTTCCATTAGAGGTAGAAGATCTTGAAGATGAAGTAGCCGGATTAAATAAGAGATTAGAAAAACTAAATACAGATCTTGAAAACATAGATGATGGTATTAAGTCGAAGAAAAATCTAATCGAAGAAGCAAAATCCTTAATCAAAAAGTACGGCGAACAACAAAAGAATGTTCGTAACAACCGTGAATATAATTCTCTAAGCAAGGAAATAGAATTTCAAGAATTAGAAATTCAATTGTCTGAAAAGCACATCAAGGAATTTAAAGCTCAGATCATTCAGAAAAACGAAATCATTGATCAGACAAAGGAGCGCCTTACTGAAAGAAATAAACATCTTGCACACAAAAAAGGTGAACTTGATGCAATCTTAGCTGAAACTGAAAAAGAAGAGCAGGCATTAATAGCTAAATCAGAAGATTTTCAGAACAACATAGAAGAAAGACTTGTTTCCGCTTACAAAAGAATTAGAAAAAATGTAAAAAACGGACTAGCAGTCGTACCTATCGAGCGTGGAGCATCGGGAGGTTCATTTTTCACTATTCCTCCACAAGTACAAATGGAGATTGCTTCTCGTAAGAAGATCATTACCGATGAGCACAGTGGACGTATACTGGTAGACCAAGCATTAGCACAAGAAGAAAAAGAAAAAATGGAAGCTTTATTTTCTAAATTATCTTAATCCATTTTTCAACAAATACCAAAAGCCTCAGAATTCCTGAGGCTTTTCTTTTTTTAATCAAAACGCAAACTCTACGATTACAATAAGACAATGAATAAGATACTAATTATTGGAAGTGTATGGCCTGAGCCTAATTCATCAGCAGCTGGCATAAGAATGCTCCAACTAATACAACTATTCTTATCTCATAAATGGAACATCACCTTTGCTAGCGCAGCCTCAGCAAGTGAGCATATGCATAACATAGAAAGTCTTGGGGTAAAAAAAGCTACTATTCTCATCAACGATAAGAGCTTTGATGATTTCCTACTCTCTTTGCAACCAAATATTGTTTTATTCGATAGGTTTATGACCGAAGAACAATTTGGATGGAGAGTATCCAAACAACTTCCAGAAGCACTTAAAATATTAAATACAGAAGACTTACATAGCCTAAGAAAATCCAGACAAGAGCTATTTAAAAATAAGAAAGCTTTTAATTTTTTAGACGTAAAGAAAAACGACATTACGAAAAGAGAAATTGCGAGTATATACAGATGTGACCAATCTCTCATTATTTCAGATACAGAAATAGATATCTTAAAAACAGAATTTAACATTCCACAAAATATTTTATACTATTTACCCTTCTTATTGGATCCAATAAATATTGAATCTAAAAAAAACTGGCCTTCTTATGAAGACAGAAATCATTTTATAACCATTGGGAATTTTCGTCACGAACCTAACTGGAACAGTGTTTTATATCTAAAAGAAACCATTTGGCCCCTAATAAAAAAGAAATTACCAACTGCCGAATTGCATATCTACGGCGCCTATCCGCCTCCAAAAGCAACACAACTACATAACGAACAACAAGGCTTCCTTATAAAAGGATGGGCAAAAGACTCTAAAGAAGTTATGAAAGACGCGAAAGTATGCCTAGCACCATTACGTTTTGGAGCAGGAATCAAAGGCAAACTTGCAGAAGCTATGCTTTGTGGCACACCAAGTATTACCACACAAATAGGATCCGAAGGAATGCTTAATGACGATACAGACTGGAATGGTTTTATTAAAGACAATCCTGAGGAGTTTGCCAAAGCAGCTGTAACACTATACAACAATAAAAACATTTGGCATCAAGCACAACAAAATGGAATTGAAATTATAAATACCCGATTTCACAAGGAAAAACTAGGTACACCTTTCATAAAAAGTATTAAAAACATTCAAAAAAACCTAGAAAATCACCGTGCTTCAAATTTTATTGGCTCGATGTTACAATATCACACAATACGAAGTACCGAATTCATGTCGAGGTGGATTGAAGAGAAAAACAAGAACAACTAATACCCTAAGACGTTTACAAAAAATTGATCAATACCAAAAAACAATAGCAGTAACAGAAAAACAAAACCAACTGTATGCAACCAATTTTGTTTTGCCCCAAAAGATTGACGCAAACCAATTAAACGAATAATTTTAATCAATCTCTCCTTATTCAACACCAACACCAAAACAAGTAAAAGAAAGTACAGTATTGCGCTTGCCATTGCGCCATAGGTATCAAAAAAGATCGCATCGAATACTATAATATTTAACAAAACAGGAATCAAAACAAAAACACCAAACAGTTTAGTTCTTTCAAACAACAATAAACCCGCTCCGATCAGCTGAGAAACACCTATAAATAAGATATAAGCATATGAATACCCCATAAAAGACCATGCTAAATCAAAACCACCAACTTCTGATAATGGAATATTAGCTATCTCATCTGGCAAATTACCTTTTCTGTAAAATTGCCCACCTAATAACTTCCCTAATCCATATACAGTAAGCAATGCAAAAACATACCATCGAGAAGCTAACTCCAGAAAATATAAAAACTTAGAATTCATTTCTTATCTTTTATAGTTAAGACGATAGTTCTTAAAATCTGGTTACGTTTTTTGATTATATAAAACGAAAAAACCTCTTCAAAAATGAAGAGGCTACAATTTCTTTTTAAGAATTCTCTTTATATTAAAGAGCTGCTACGTGCTTCGCTAACTTTGATTTTAAATTAGCAGCTTTATTATCATGAATGATATTACGCTTAGCTAATCTATCAATCATAGAAACTACAGAAGGAAATAACGCTTCAGCTTCTTTCTTATCAGCTTCACGTAATTTCTTTATAGCATTACGTGTAGTTTTATGCTGATACTTATTTCTAAGACGCTTAGTCTCACTATTTCTAATTCTTTTTAATGCTGACTTATGATTTGCCATCTTTTCTCTATTAAAATTCTTTCTTCTAAAAATTCGTAGCCCGTAGGGGAATCGAACCCCTCTTACCAGGATGAAAACCTGGCGTCCTAGCCGATAGACGAACGGGCCATTTTCCTTTTTCAAGGAATGCAAATTTATAGCTTTCACTCTAAACTTGCAATTATTTTTTTATTCGTAGCCCGTAGGGGAATCGAACCCCTCTTACCAGGATGAAAACCTGGCGTCCTAGCCGATAGACGAACGGGCCATAGTTGTTTGCCTAATTGCGGATGCAAAAATACAACTATTTTTTAATGGCGCAAGTGTTATTTTATTTTTTTCTAAAATTAATATGCTTTTGCGAATAACACCCTTACTTTAGAAGGGTTTCCGCTATACACACAAACACCATTTTCTTCTTTCGCATCAAAAGGAATACAACGTATAGTAGCTTTTGTTAGCTCTTTTATCTTTTGTTCTGTTTCTGCTGTACCATCCCAATGAGCAGATATAAACCCTCCTTTATTCTCTAAAACTTCTTTAAACTCTTCAAAAGAATTTACTTCAGTAATATGACTATCTCTATACTGAGTTGCTTTTAAATGTAAACTTTCCTGGATTTCCACTAATAAAGCTTCGATGGTGTTAACAACATCATCCTTTTGTACAAACTGTTTTGACAATGTGTCTCTACGAGCAAGCTCCACAGTTCCTTTTTCCAAATCCTTAGGTCCTATCGCAATGCGCAAAGGCACTCCTTGTAATTCATACTGCGCAAATTTTGCTCCAGGCCTATGTGTATCTCGATTATCAAATTTTACCGAAATCCCCTTAGCTCTTAAATCTGCAACTAACTGATTTGCCACTTCCGAAATCTGATCTAACTGATCCTCTCCTTTATAAATAGGTACAATAACCACTTGAATTGGAGCTAAATTAGGAGGTAAAACCAACCCATTATCATCACTATGCGTCATAATCAACGCCCCCATTAATCTTGTCGAAACTCCCCAAGAAGTTGCCCAAACATAATCTTGCTTTCCTTCTTTAGAGGTGAATTTCACATCAAAAGCTTTTGCAAAGTTTTGCCCTAAGAAATGAGAGGTTCCAGCTTGTAGTGCTTTTCCATCTTGCATTAACGCTTCGATACAATAAGTATCCTCAGCACCCGCAAAACGTTCGCTCTCTGTCTTCCTTCCTTTTACAACAGGAATCGCCATAAAATTTTCAACAAAATCTGCATATACGTTGTTCATTTGTTCCGTTTCTGCAATAGCCTCTTGTCTTGTTTCATGAGCCGTATGTCCTTCCTGCCATAAAAATTCCGCCGTTCTCAAAAATAAACGTGTTCTCATCTCCCATCTTACTACATTTGCCCATTGATTCACTAATATCGGCAAATCTCTATAAGACTGTATCCAACCTTTATAGGTATTCCAAATTATAGCTTCAGAAGTAGGACGTACTATAAGTTCTTCTTCTAATTTTGCGTTTGGATCCACTATTAATTTCGAAGCATCGTCTGGATCTGTTTTTAATCTATAATGGGTAACTACAGCACACTCTTTTGCAAACCCTTCTGCATTTTTTTCTTCTGCTTCAAAGAGACTTTTAGGCACAAAAAGAGGAAAATATGCATTTTGATGACCTGTTTCTTTAAATTTTTTATCCAATTCAGCCTGCATTTTCTCCCAAATTGCATACCCATAGGGCTTAATTACCATACACCCTCTTACCGCTGAATTCTCAGCTAAATCAGCCTTTACGACTAATTCGTTATACCATTTAGAATAATCTTCACTACGTTTCGTTAGATTTTTGCTCATAACTTGCTATTTGGCACAAATGTTGTGACTTTGTTAAATAAAAAATAGTTAGCGCAAAACTAACTAAATTTGTATTGTTCAACAATAAAATAAGGAGATATGCGACTTAAAAATTATTTTCAAAAAAATGGAGCTGTGGGGACTTTCCTAGTAGTCTCTGTTCTTATGTTGACATCTTGTGGCTCGTATGAATATGTATCGTATGATGATGGTATTTATGGTGAAGCAAGAAGCCAAAGGAACTATGAACCTCAACCAACTGAAACCACACCACAATCTAATTCAAATTATTATTCTAATTATTTTTCAGAAAAATCTGCTCAGATTGACAATGTAATTGAACAAGATGCGATTTTTACTGATATAGATTCTTATTCTAGTGATAATTACAATCCAGCAGACACTACTGGTGTAGCTTTAAACTATGAAGGTGGTCAACCTACATGGGGTAGTGATTATGACGAAGTATCTGTCAACATCATTAATACAGGATGGAATAACTGGGGTTGGAATGCCTGGGGTCCTGGTATTGGATGGGGATGGAACAACTGGGGATTCAACTCTTGGGGTTGGAATGCCGGTTGGGGTCCTGGATTTGGATGGGGATGGAACAACTGGGGCTGGAATGCTGGATTCGGATGGGGTAACCCATACTGGTATGGCGGTGGATTCTGGTGTCCTCCTTATTACAACTACGGATATGGTTTTTATGGACGTAACAGAATAGCATACAATCGAGGATTTAGAAATCGTGGCTTTAGAAATGCTTACGCTAGTAATTTCAGAAGCCGAAGCGCTTACAATGCAAGATCTAGATCTTTTAATAATAGATCCAGAAGCCGAAATTATAACAACAGAAGTTCTTATAACAATAGGAGAAGAATTTCTGCTAACAATAATAGACGTACAAGAACTTCCACATACTCTGGAAGAACTAGATCCTCTAATAACGGAAATTACTCAAGATCAAGATCTGTTAGCCCTAACAGAAGTAGTTCTCGATCAAGAAACTATAGCGGAAGCTCTAGGAGCTCCAGAAGTTCTGGATCTAGAAGTTACTCAGGATCTTCAAGAAGTAGTCGTAGTTCTGGTTCTTACCGAAGTAGTGGTGGATCTAGAAGCAGCGGATCAAGAGGTGGTAGCCGTGGCGGAAGAAGTCGTGGTGGAAGAAGATAATACAACACAAGTAGTTACCTCTACTTAATTTCATTTATAACAAATAAACCCATTACATTATAATACAGTTTATTCGATCAAGATATTTATAGCATTTTAATACCCTACTAATATCTTGATCGTATCTACTTGTTATATATAAATAATTAAGAGTTTCTCTTATTTATCGAATCCATATATGAAAAAGATATTTTTAATTATAAGCATATTGTCCTTCTCTTTAACAAATGCGCAGGATATCACTGATGCGGTTAGATTTTCTCAACAAGAAATTTTAGGAACCGCTCGCTTTAGAGGAATGAGTGGAGCATTTGGAGCTTTAGGTGGCGATCTTTCTGCCTTGCAAATCAACCCTGCAGGCTCTGCTGTATTTCTTAACTCATCAGGATCTATTACACTTTCATCATCTAATATTCAAAATGATGTAAGCTATCTAAATGGTTTTAACGAATCCTCTTTTACTAATCTAAATTTTAATCAATTAGGAGCTGTTTTTGTATACAATAACAGAAATGAATCCTCCAAAATTGGCAGAATATCATTAGGAATTGCTTATGACCAAACAACCGATTTTGCTGAAGAATTATTTGCTTTTGGAAGTAGTAACAGTTCGATTGCCGAATATTTTGTAGCACAGGCTCAAGGTGTGCCACTTTCAATCGTTGGACCGACTACAGGAAATGAAAGCGTCCAAGATGTTTATATAGATCTTGGTGAAAATAGTGGCAATAATGGTTTTAGATATCAACAAGCTTTTTTAGGAAATCAAAGTGGTATCATAATCGCAGATGACCCAAGTGATCCTGATAATGTAAATTATTCTTCTGCTGTAGTTACAGACATCAACAATCCGGTTGATCAAGATTATTATTACGAAAGCACAGGACTTAATGGTAAGTTTACCGTAAATGCAGGAATGCAAATACACGAAAGATTCCATTTGGGATTCAATTTAAATTCACATTTTATCAATTATGATAGAGTTACCATATTTGATGAATTCAATAATAATGCTGGAAGTAGTATAAATGAAATCTCTTTTACTAATAGATTATCTACCATTGGTGCGGGATTTTCTGCACAAGTAGGTGGAATTTTAAAAGTATCTAATCGTTTAAGATTAGGAGCTTCCTTCGAGTCACCAACATGGTATTATATTGAAGAAGAGACTTCGCAACGCGTTAGAACGGTTAACACGACAGGAAATATTAATGTTGTCGACCCTAATGTAATCAATATTTTTCCCGAGTATCAATTACGAACTCCTGCAAGAGCAACTGGAAGTGTTGCTATCTTATTTGGAAAACGAGGTCTTATTAGCCTGGATTATTCATACAAAAATTATGGATCAACTGAATTTGATTCAGATGGATTTGATGATTTTTCAGATTTGAACAGAGAAATAGAAAATACTTTACAAGGAGCTTCTACTCTTAGAATTGGAGGAGAATTAAGAAATGGAAACTGGAGTTTTAGAGGTGGTTACAGCTACGAAGAAAGTCCATATCAGGACGAAATAACTCTCGGAGATAGAACTGGTCTATCTCTTGGTATTGGTTATAATTTTGGGAAAGTTAAATTTGATGTAGCCTATGACTATTCCGAGCAACAACGAAACCAGCAATTTTATCCAAATTCTTCGTTCACCAATTTTGCTTTTGTAGATAGTTATAGAGACAACCTTACATTTACACTCAGTCTCAATTTATAAAAGATATAAAGTCGCAAAATAAAAAAGGAGTTGATTATCATCAACTCCTTTTTTATTTCTTATCTAATTAGAGAAAAACTTCCAGAAAAAGTTCTTCTACCTCTATTCGGATCCCGATCCGATTGCTCATTAAATTCTACTCTAAACCAATATTGAGAAGAAGGCATTAAATTTCCATTATAGGTTCCATCCCAACCAGGCCCAGTTGGATTTAATTGTTTTAACAATTTACCGTGTCTGTCAAAAATATACACTAAAGCGGGAGTAGGTTGATCTTCTGGATTTATAAGGTTCCATGTTTCATGAAAACCATCTCCATTAGGTGTAAAATATTTAGGGTATCCCAGAATCATAATATCCACTGAGGTTCTTTCATTATCTGGACAGTTTGCATATCTAGCAACGATTCTATAATCTCCAGGAGGAACCTGTTCAAAAACGGGTGATGATTGATATTCTCTATACTCAACAAACACTCCATCCATATTAATATCTCTGTCCAATCGGTATTCAAAGTCGGTAAAGCCTTCCGCCTCTACTATAGGATCTGTAGATACCTCTGCAGTAAGTGTATAAAACCCTGAAAAAGATTCTTCTGTTATAGTATAATCTACCTGAAAAGCTATTTGCGAAACATCTAATACAGATACCTGATCTGGTGAGTCTGGCACTTCGATACCGTTTGAATCAAAACCCCTCAGTTGATAAACCCCATTTGAAGTAACATTATCATAAAAAGGAAATGTAGCTCCAGGTATATCCACAAAATTAGTATCTCCTAAATCTGCTCTAGCCCATTGAAATGTTACCGCAGCTGGAACCGCAGGAGGACCTGAACTTGCTGGAAACCTACCTTCTATTGTTAAAGGAAACTCTCCACACGTGGCAATTCTATCTTGTGGTATCCCAGGTTCCAACACACTACAATCCGTAGTTCCTGCTCCATCTTCACCAAGATTGGTCTGCTCTAATTGAATCACTCCTGCTTCATCAGCGAAATTTGTGATTAACACAATATAAAACTCGCCTGTTTGAGCATCAGGAATCGTAAAAGTCTCTATAAAATTATCATCTGAGGTTCTTGCATAACTACAATCTACAATATTTGTATTATCCTCATCATTAATATAAAAATCTGGCTCATCTGCATTGTTCACACATTCTGCTGGTCGTATATTCTCACCATCTCCATTAAGGTCACATCCACGAGAAAGCTGATCTTCGCAATCGATAATAAAAGATGTCTGGAATGGTCCCCACGCGATAAAATCAACATCTAACTGTCGTTCATCACGATCTAAACGACTATCTCCATCAGCATCTACCCATTGACGAATATCAAAGACTAATTCGCCAGGTTCATCTATGAGAATAAAATACCAAGAAGGGTTTGGAGTAGTATTTAAACACCCAACTTCTCCCAGCCCACTGATATCACCAGTTGTATTAGGAAAAGTAAGTTCTAATGATTCATCAGAACAAAAGGGTTGAGAATTCTGACAGGCAGTATCAAAATCCTGAGCATTGACATATTGACCACAAAGGCCAAATAGCGCAAAATAAAATAAGATTTGAGGTAGTAATTTTGACATATTTTATATAACGTAGGTTAGTCTATTTTCTTGTGTAGGAATTAAATTTACTAATTTTTAAGAAAGTGTCTAGAAAACCACAAGAATATTTATAATTGTTAACATAGCTTTTACTAAGTAAAAAGACAAAATTGTATCTTTGCAGCCTGTTTTATAATTGATTTCTTTTGAATTACAATTTTTAGAATTTAACTTGATTATAAAATGTAGGAAATTAAAAAAAGAATACCTTAAAATTGTAAGTACAAGTAATCTTCTTTCAATTTTAGATAATAAACATTTGCAAACACAAGTGTACGATTATAATTCTTGAAGTAATAACAAAAATTTGAACTTGTGAAGATAGACAAGGCCCTTGAAGCTATTGAAGCGCTAGGTGATAATCATGTAGCTACTAGCGCAACTACACCTCTAAGAGAAGATGCTTTTAAATTAAGTGATAAAGAAAAAATCGCTTTGATTAGAGAAGATGTAAGACACATTATGGAAACCTTAGGATTAGATCTTGATGATGATAGTCTAAGTGGAACTCCACAACGAGTTGCAAAAATGTTTGTAAATGAAATTTTCGCAGGCTTACACCCGCAGCGAAAACCAGAAGCCTCTACTTTTGACAATAACTACAAATATGGTGAAATGCTTGTTGAAAAAAACATTACTGTTTATTCTACTTGCGAACACCACCTACTCCCCATTATAGGAAGAGCACATGTAGCTTATATCTCTAACGGTACCGTTGTTGGCCTATCAAAAATGAATCGTATCGTGGATTATTATGCAAAACGACCACAGGTTCAAGAACGTTTGACGATGCAGATAGTTCAGGATCTTCAGGTAGTACTAAACACTAAAGATGTCGCTTGCGTGATAGATGCAAAACACTTATGCGTAAACTCTAGAGGAATTAGAGATATCGAAAGTAGTACGGTTACTAGCGAATTTGGAGGTAAATTCAAAGAAGAATCTGTTCGTAGAGAATTTTTAGACTACATTAAATTAGACACTAGATTTTAATCCACATTTATTAATCAATCACAATAAGCACAATCAAAATTATGGTAGCAACTCCGTTGTACAAAACTCAGGAACTTAAAATTTACAACTCTCTTTCTAGTCAGAAAGAGGTATTTATTCCTATAACAGAAGGAAACATAGGCATGTATGTTTGTGGACCTACTGTTTATAGTAACGTACATTTAGGGAATTGCAGAACATTTATTTCTTTTGATTTAGTATATAGATATTTAAAACACCTAGGATATAAAGTACGTTATGTTCGTAATATCACAGATGCTGGTCATTTAGAAAATGATGCTGATGAAGGTGAAGATAAAGTTGCTAAAAAAGCACGTTTAGAACAGCTAGAACCCATGGAAATTGTACAACGTTACACATTAGATTTTCATAATATTTTAGCAAAGTTCAACAACATTCCACCGAGTATAGAACCTACAGCTACTGGTCATATCGTGGAGCAAATTGAGATTATTAAAACTATTATTGATAACGGATTTGCTTATGTAGTTAACGGATCTGTATATTTTGATGTAAAGAAATTTAACGAAACTAATCAATACGGAAAATTAAGTGGCCGCAATCTAGAAGACATGATTGCTAATACTCGAGAATTGACTGCTCAGAGTGATAAAAAAAATCCACAAGATTTTGCCTTATGGAAAAAAGCAGAACCTAAACATATTATGAGATGGCCATCACCTTGGGGTGACGGTTTCCCAGGATGGCATTTAGAATGCACCGTAATGAGCACAAAATACTTAGGCGAAAAATTTGATATTCATGGCGGAGGAATGGATCTTAAATTCCCACATCACGAATGTGAAATCGCCCAAGGAGAAGCCGCTTGTGGAGTAACACCAGTAAATTACTGGATGCATGCTAACATGTTGACGTTAGATGGTAAAAAAATGTCAAAATCCACTGGAAATATTCTATCTCCAGCAGAAATATTTAGTGGCGAGAGTGATAAATTGAATAAAGCTTTTGCTCCAACAGTAGCGCGCTTTTTCATGTTACAAGCTCATTACAGAAGCATTTTAGATTTTTCTAATGATGCTTTAGAAGCTTCTGAAAAAGGTTTCTACAAGTTAATGGAATCCGTTAAAACCTTAGAAAATCTAAAAATCAGCGATAATACCAATGGTTTCGATGTTCAAAATTGGATAAAAGAATGTTACGACGCCATGAATGACGACTTTAATAGTCCGATTTTGATAGCTAAACTATTTGAAGCGGTAAAATTCATCAATTCTGTAAAAGAAGAAAAAGCTACTATCTCTAAGGAGGATTATGAAAATCTTAGAACAAAAATAAATGATTTTGTCTTTGATGTTTTAGGACTAGTAAATATTAATGAAGCATCTTCAGATATTAGCGATAAGCTTTCTAGCACAGTAGAATTGTTAATCAATTTAAGAGCCGAAGCTAGAGCAAACAAAGATTTTGCTACTAGTGATAAAATAAGAGATGAATTGCTAGCAATGGGGATTCAGTTAAAAGATGGTCGAGAAGGAACCAGCTTTACCCTTAACTAATATATTTTGAGCGCTAGAATAACGTTGCGAAAAATTTTGACAGCTCCTTTTATTGGATTGATTAAGTTTTATCAAAACTTCATCTCTCCATTAACACCTGCAACTTGTCGATATCAGCCAACATGCTCTCATTATAGTGTAGAAGCGCTTCGAAAACACGGATTAATTAAGGGTGGAAAACTTGCTATAAAACGTATCTTTAGTTGCCATCCTTGGGGAGGCAGCGGATATGATCCTGTTCCTGATTCTTGCTGCAAAAAGAAAAGTTAACTCAATCATATGATAGTTTAACTCAATATTATTTCAATTATAATTTTGACTTCAATTAAATACCTATATTTACCCTAGAAAAATAGATTTCTATATGATATTCTCTAAAATAGTTTGGAATCCGATCGAAGGATTGGATCTTGGTTTTTTTGTCGTTCGTTTCTACAGCCTAATGTTTGTTGTTGCTTTTTCTCTAGGATGGTATTTGATGAAAAAAATATACATCCGTGAAAAGATTTCTATGGAAAAACTAGATTCTGTTTTTATCTATGCTGTCATAGGAACACTATTAGGAGCTAGGCTTGGTCATGTATTTTTCT
Organism: Aquimarina sp. 433; assembly: GCF_054054605.1. NCBI lineage: Bacteria > Pseudomonadati > Bacteroidota > Flavobacteriia > Flavobacteriales > Flavobacteriaceae > Aquimarina > Aquimarina sp. 433. The sequence goes on along the minus strand of NZ_JBSWZK010000003.1, from coordinate 314,952 downwards.
ATGATTGGGACTACTACAGAAACAATCTCCTTGAAATCATTTTACCGTTTAAGTTTAATCCTGCGTTTGAATTCATTGGTTTTAGAGGACTTGCAAGCCATGGCGCTGCCATCGCCTTTATCATTGCTATGTATTATTACTCTAAAAACGTCTTAAAAAAACACCCATTATGGGTAATGGATAGAGTAACTATTCCTGCAGCATTTGGAGGTATTTTTGTACGTTTAGGTAATTTTTTCAATTCAGAAATTATAGGAGAACCTTCTGGAGATTCGCCATTTGGTGTAAAATTTATCCGTGATGGTCTAAGTAAAGCAGAAGTGATAAGAGAAACTGGAATTAAAAATGTAAATGATGCCTATTCTGCAGTAGTAAATAATCCTAAATTCGCAAACCTTTTAGAAGCGATTCCTTATAGACATCCTGCTCAATTATACGAAGCTTTTGGATATATCTTTGTATCCTTGATTCTTTGGTTTATTTATTGGAAAACGGACAAAAGAAACAATAGAGGATTCCTTTTTGGTATGTATATGATGTTGATATTTATTGTTCGATTTATCGTAGAGAGTGTTAAAAAGAGTCAAGGTGGTTTTGAAGATGCTTTAGGGGATGCCCTATCTACAGGACAATGGCTGAGCATACCTTTTATTTTAGTTGGTCTTTATTTCGTAGTCAGAGCAAAAAAAGTAGAAGAAGCACCAAAATCATACACGTTAAAATAACTAACCAAGTATATTATATAAAAAAGAGGAAAGTTTTAAAACTTTCCTCTTTTTGTCTTCTTCAAGAAATCCTTTTCTCTTGTCTTATAATCATATTAAGACTAAAAAACTTCGTTGGATTCTTTTAATTTCTCTGTATTTTCTACTAGCTGAAGTTCATCAATAATTTTCTGAATATCTCCATTTATGATATTACTTAAATCATATAAAGTTAACCCGATACGATGGTCTGTAACACGACCTTGCGGATAATTATAAGTTCTAATTTTAGCAGAACGATCTCCAGAAGAAACCATACTTTTACGCTTTTCAGAATCTGCAGCTTGCTTTTTGGCAAGTTCTAATTCATATAATCTCGATCTAAGTACTTTTAGTGCTTTTTCTAAATTCTTGTGGGATGATTTCTGATCCTGACAACTTACGATCATCCCTGTAGGCTCATGATGTAACTTAATAGCAGAATATGTGGTATTCACTGACTGTCCCCCTGGTCCCGTAGAAGTGGTTCGTTCGATTCTTACTTCTGTCATATCCAATTCCACATCAAACTCTTCAGCTTCTGGCAATACCATTACAGTAGCTGCACTGGTATGCACTCGACCCTGGGTTTCCGTTTGTGGAACTCTTTGTACACGATGCACTCCTGCTTCAAATTTCATGGTTCCGTATGCATCTTCTCCATTCACTTCGAAAATAATCTCCTTGTATCCACCACTAGTTCCTTCGCTAAGATCCACTACGCTAGTACTCCATCCTTTTCCTTCGCAATACTTAGTATACATTCTAAATAAGTCTCCCGCGAAAATACTCGCCTCATCACCACCTGTTCCCGCTCTAATTTCGACCACACAATTTTTAGCATCTTCAGGATCCTTAGGAACAAGCATAAAACGAATTTTCTCTTCTAAAGCAGGTAACTCCTCTTTAGCCTCATCTAACTGCATTTTAGCCATTTCTACCATTTCTGGATCACTCCCATCAGAAATAATTTCTTCAGCCTCTTTCTTATTATCTGTTAACTCAATATACCGATCTCTTTCATCCATTAAAGCCTTGAGATCTTTATATTCTTTATTAAGCTTTATATATCTTTTTTGATCTGCAATAATATCAGGCTGAATGATCAAATCATTCACCTCATCAAATCGCTGCTTAACAATATTTAATTTATCAATCATAATTCTATCTGTCCTGTCCGTGGAATTTACAAAAGTACATTTTTTTGAGCAAAGGTCATACGCATTTTCTGAATCTAAACAACAATCTTGTAACTCAAAAAAATGTATCTTTACAACTCATATGACTGGAAACAATAATACATACAACAAAAAGCTGATTTTTAGTTGGTTTATGACGCTTCTGCTCTTTTTGGGCATTGGAGGATATTCTAATTATACATCACCTATTTCTTTTCAAGAAAGTGTTGAACTTGTTGTTTCTGATCAGCAAAGCTTAGTTAAAGTAATTTCTTTTGAGAATGCGTTTAATGAATCTTCCTATTTTATTACTACCTCCACACTAAGTTCAATTTCGAAGCACCACGAAACTATTGCTTCGATCATGTATAAAAAACTTGATACGATAATTTCATCGGAAATTAAGTATCATTTATTATTCCACATCCCTACTTATTCTTCTGAAGAAGAAAGTCTTTTTGTTTAAAATATAGGTCTTCCAAAAGACCTAATCCTTTATTTCAAATATCATTAATTCCACTATCGTACCTGCTAGTGGTTTACACTATTTTAAAAATGAAAAGATTTAAAAAAGCAATAAGACGAATTGTCTTAGTATTATTTATTATTATGGTCGCAATGATTCCTGTACCCATCTTCTATCAGAAAAAAGAAGGTAAATTCAATGATGATAACACAATTGAACTCATAGAAACAAAAGAAGAGGACAACGAATCAGAAACAATTCAATTTAACAAAGAACTCGGATAACACCTTACAGATCAAAGTTTACATTCTCGAGAGCTTGAACAAATGTTTCGAGCTCTCGAAAATCAACTAGCAATTTTCCTGGATTTCAAAATAAAATATATCATCACACCAAGTAAAGCACCAATAAATACTGGCAAAAACCAATTTCCTAAACCATCATAAGCCCCAATCGCAACCTGTATAGAACCATATAAAATATAAGCAAAAGACCATGCAATGATTAAATTAATTACCCTTATTAATCTAGTGGTTATTCTATAATACCTAGGAGCGGAATCTTCTGATATTTTCGAAGGGTAATTAAACTTATGAGGAAACTTATTAAGAATATAAAGACCTACTACCATCAACAACCCAATTACTGGTAGCACCCAAATTGAGGTTTTAGAACTGTAATTATCTGGTTCGCCTTTTGCATTAAAATGTGTTGGAATTTGATCTGGAAGATCAGCATTATAGATAATCGGAAGTAATAACAAAACTCCCAAACCTATAAATGCACATACTTCAAATACAATATCTGTAGCGTCTTTCTTTATATTAATTATTGGATTCCCCATAACTATTTAATTAATTTAGAAGTACTAATAAAGGATTTAATTACGATTTTTACAATTATGAGTTATGTAAAAATTGGTTTTGGAGGTGGATGTCATTGGTGTACAGAAGCTGTTTTTCAGTCCTTACATGGAATCATAAAAGTAGAACAAGGCTATATTGCCAGCACTGATCAAAATAATTATTTTTCTGAAGCAGTTGTCGTAACCTATGACCCTCAAACAATTGAGTTACATGATTTAATAGAAATCCATTTACATACACATAAAAGTACTTCTAATCATAGTTTCAGAAAAAAATACAGAAGTGCAATTTATTATTTTAATGATCATGAAAAAGAAGTTATAGCTGCTATTATCTCAAAACTAAATCCCGATTTTGATAATAAGTTAATTACTCAAATCCTAAAATTTCAATCATTTCAGTCATCAAGAGAAGAACTTCTTAACTATTATAATAATAATCCTGAAAAACCATTTTGCAAACGTTATATACACCCAAAACTACAATTGCTAAAGGAAAAATATGCTCACAAAACAAAAGGGCTTATTTAGCTATACATAAACTCACCAAACTCACTATATATAGTAAGTTTTTTGGATGCAGCTTCTTCTACTCGACCTACAACCTTAGCATCCACATCAAAACTTTTAGAAATACTAATAATTTCATCTGCAATTTCAGGAGAAACATACAACTCCATTCGATGCCCCATATTGAACACTTGATACATCTCTTTCCAATCAGTTCCAGAATTTTCTTGTATTAACTGAAACAAAGGTGGCACATCAAATAAATTATCTTTGATAATATGAAGGTTTTCTACAAAATGTAAAATCTTAGTTTGCGCTCCTCCACTGCAATGTACCATTCCATGAATCGTATCACTATCAAATTTAGATAATATCTTTTTAATAATTGGTGCATAAGTTCTAGTAGGAGACAATACAAGTTTACCTGCGTCTATGGGAGCATTTTCTACTGCATCCGTAAGCTTTGTTTTTCCTGAATACACAAGTTCAGAAGGAACTGCAGCATCAAAGCTTTCTGGATATTTCTCTGCTAACACCTTATGAAACACATCGTGTCTTGCTGAAGTAAGCCCATTACTACCCATTCCTCCATTATATTCTTTTTCATACGTAGCCTGACCAAAAGATGCAAGGCCTACAATCACATCACCAGCCTTAATATTCGCATTATCAATAACATCTTTACGTTTCATCCTTGCGGTTACTGTGGAATCTACGATAATTGTTCTCACCAAATCACCCACATCAGCAGTTTCTCCACCGGTAGAATGAATTGTAACTCCAAAGCTTTTAAGTTCCTCTAACAACTCTTCTGTTCCATTAATAATTGCAGAAATTACTTCTCCAGGAATTAAGTTTTTATTTCTACCAATGGTAGAAGACAACATGATATTATCTGTAGCCCCTACACATAATAAATCGTCTATATTCATTATTAACGCATCTTGTGCTATCCCCTTCCAAACTGAGACATCTCCTGTTTCTTTCCAGTACATATAAGCAAGAGAAGATTTTGTACCAGCTCCATCTGCATGCATTATTAAACAATAGTCCTCATCTGCTGTAAGATAATCAGGAACGATTTTACAAAATGCTTGTGGAAAAAGACCTTTATCGATATTCTTTATTGCACTATGAACATCTTCTTTAGATGCCGAAACACCTCGCTGAGCGTAGCGTTTACTTACTTCTTGACTCATTATTATTATATTATACCACTAGTAAAGGGCAAAGATAATCGAATTAATTTCGATTTTGGCACTAAGAATTGGGATTTATTAGAAGTAAATCGCAATTCTCGTATTTTCTGTAAGATATTAAGATTATTCCCAATCTGCCATAGAAGCGTTAAGTATAAGATCTGCTCTATTAGCAATTTCCAGAATTGTCATGGTTTGAATATTTCTTTGTGATATCCCATCATTAGATGTATTCACAAAAATCACCGCAGCTTCGTTTGGAGAAAATCGTGCGTCTAAATCATTAGTCCCCGACGGTTTCTGAATAGAAATATCTAAACGTGAACTGTCGCCAAAATCATAGATAAACAAATGAGAATCTAGTTGTCTGTAATCACTACTCTCAAAACCTGAAATATCTTGATTATATAATAATTTTGTACCATCAACAGAAAGATTAATACTACCAGCAGCTCCAGAAACTCCAGTTAAAATAGTTTCTAGAACCGTTCCAGCTGCATTAATTGTAAATATCTCCACCTCATAACCATCTAGATTATTAGTTTTTAAAGCAATCACTCCATTATTATCATTTTTATCCACCTCTGCAATTAGATCCCCATCAGATGTCTGGTACACAAGAGTTAATCCACTACCATCAACATCAATACTATATAATTTATCTTGATTAGGAAATAATAACCTTGCACCATTATCGGACCATGAAAAATCAATCTCGCCTAAATCAAATCCCGCAACTGACACCTGAGAGGTTACCTGGGAAACCTGAGTTCCATCCTCATTCATAACAAATAAATGTGTATCTGATCCTACTGACTGCAAGAATGCTATTTTCCCTGTAGCAACATGACGTCTTGGCCTAAAACTATTGTTAGTTTCAGAAGTTAATTGAATTTCTGTATCCCCTTGCTCATTTGCAGAATAAATAACACTATTATCTCCAACGGATCTAGTATAAATAATTCGATTATTAGGAGGACTTGCTGTTTCAAAAGCAAAAGTATTACTATTTACAGGATCATTAATTCCATCACTACTACTTACTTGCCAAAAGTATTTTACGTTATACTGAAGATCGGTAAGCACATAAGTTGTATCCGTAATATTTTCGAATATCTCGACATCTGTATTTTCATCATTTCTCAAAGTTACTGTATATGTAAGTGAATCTTCATCTGGATCTGCACCAGTCCAGACCAATGTAACTTCTACTGGTTGATCTACAGCATTGTCTGCTGGAGTATCTAGAACAGCTGCATCAGGCGGTCTATTCCCTGCAGTTTCTATATCCATTTCAAAAACGATCTCCAATTCTCGATCTGCAATGATAGATATCGCCTCGAATTGAGCCAAAAGTCCATCGCGCTGAGCTGCTAACGAATAATCTCCAGAAGGAATATTCTCTATTAAATATTCTCCATTCTCATCTGTAAAAACTGTACTAGAAGATGGATTTGTTGAAATTTTCACATTTTCTAACGGTTCATTGGTACCCACAGCCACTACTCGTCCACGTACTGATCCTAAACCTTCTAAATCGATAGTATCTTCGCTACAGGAATTCACTAATACCGCAGTAAAAACCAATACTAATTTTATAAAATATCTTTTCATTTCCATAAGAGTTTTAGGCATTATCCTTTAGGAACCTCCCCATTTTCAATTACTTGTCTGTTTCTTTTTTTTAACTTCCTAAGTTCTTTTTCTTCTCTACGTTTTTGTTTACGTAACTCTTTATCCATTTTTAACGGACTTTTAAAATACCAATTGAGTCCTAAAGAGAAATTAAAATACTGATCATCTCTTTTACCTTGTGATACATTATCTAATTTATCTCCTAAAACAAGATTATGAGTAGCATTAAAAGCTACTCCTATTTGATCAGTAACTAAATATTCTATTCCACCACCATATTGAAATTTAAAAAATGTTCGATCAAAATCATCCGAATTTACAGTTCCTAAACCTCCGAAGAAGAAAGGTGTAAGTTTTTCAAAAGGCAAGAGTGTTAACTCAGCATTGATATCGATCGCATTAAAGCCTTCTGAGAATGCTTCTTCATTTCTCAATTGAAATTTACTTAAACTGGCATTAGCGTTTATGTATGGATTAAAATACCATTTACCTCCTACTCTGGCAGAATATGATAAATCCGCATTATTATAATCACCGCTAATTAATGCCAATCCTCCATTTACAAAAAGTGATTTTTTTCCACGTCTTTCCTTAAAATAACGCTCATAAAGTCCTGTATTTTGTGCTTCATTTTTTTCCGCATTGTAGTCTGCTAAAAGTTCATTTACCTCTTGCTGATCCGCTGCAGGACTCCACAATCTATCTTCAATACCTTCAATGATCAAAGATTCTACAGCTTTCTCTATCGCTTCAGAAACTGCTATTTGTCCTGGTTCATTCTTAGTAAATCCTGTTTCCGCTTCTAACAACCTACTAAACTTCACATATCTAAAGAAACTAGCATCCAACGCCTGTGATAAAATTGTTTTAGAAACATATACCGTTTTTAGGATTTTTCCATTAGATGTAGAAACAGCTCTTAAATAAATAGTAATACGATCTTGTCTGTATTGAGTAGATCCACCAACCCCAAAATATCTTGCTCCTAATCCGCCAGTAATAATATTAGAATCATAAGAAACAATCCCTCCTTCTAAAATAATACCTGCATATAAAAGTGGAGGCAATTGTGGCTCATTCGTGTTTTTATTTTTTCGGTATTCTTTTCTTGTAGAACGAATAATATTACGTTCATTCAGTAGGTTACTTAGATTCTCTCGTTCGATAGGCACAAACCATTTAGAATCTTCCAATGCCTTCACTAATATTGTTGTTGCCCCTTGAGTAACTGCAGTACTAAAAGTACTTCCTGCTTCAGTAGGCTTATACTGTCCAGTTTGATCCCTGAACTTATAGACTCCTACAACCACAGGTTCTTTTGGTACTGGTAAATCTCTGAGTGTTTGAGTGAATTTTGTGTCTTCCCCTATTCTTGCTTGTTCTACCGTGATGGGCTGGTTAAAATATGTTCCACATCCGGATAACAATATGACACAAGTAATTACTAGAATTACTTGATAAAACTTGTGATACATTAAAATTTAATTAGGAATTATTACTTGGGATTGATCTCCTGTGCTAGTGTCTAAAATATTAATTACCAACCCTTCTCCCGATGGGAAAATCTCTATAAACAGTGTTCCAAAACTAAAAGTACCTTCGGTAAGACCTTCTTGCCCAAACTGCTCATTAAATAAAGTTCTGGATATCTGACTAAGTAACTGATTGTTTAAACTTTCGGTAAATCTCTCCAATTCTGATCTATTATCTCCATCAGAATCACTTTCATCTGTAAATGTATTTTGAGCTTCTGCAGAACTCAACAACCATTGATAATTAAAAGTATCACCTCCAAAAGCTGGATTCTTGGGTCTATAAATCAAGTCTTGACCCATACTGTATTGATACGAGCAAAAGACAAGTATTATAGTGACTATTATTGACTTCATTTTTATAAGTAATTATTAATACTGAAAAATATCTCTTTTCTGTTTCTTTAAATCCTTGAAATATTTATAAACTCTTCGAATCGAAACCTTTGACATTTGCTCCAAATATTCGATATCTGGTTTACCTAAAAATTCATGAATGACTTTATCTTCTATTTTTACTTGAATGATGGTGCTTCTACCAAAACTAAGTTTTTCATAAACGCCGACTATCTTAGAACCGTTAATTCTATTTAAGGTATAGGAAGTATAAAAGAAATCATAAAAATCCTTTCCAGGTTTTGTTTTGGTTTCTTCGATAACAATACCTTTTAAAACAATACCATCATCCTCAACATACTCTTCTTCTTCTTTTTCTTTTTTTTGATCTTTTTCATTAAAGGCAATTCGAGCTTTGCCTACAATCTTATCTTCTTCATAGACTAATAAAAGCATCACAATTTTATCTTTCTCATCTACACCAATTGTAGCATTAGTAAGACTTTTTTGTTCATTAGCTTCTAGTGTAAATCTTTCTTCTTGATTACTTTTGGAAACAGTTTTTGTGGTATCGGTTCTAAAAATTGAAAACGTATATTTTAAACTTTTGTATACCTCGGTGGCGTTGGTTGCCTCCGCATTTACGGAAATAATATCATCAATTCTTTCTGTCTTTAGTTTAGCAATAACATCAGTATTGGTAAACTGACTACTAGCAAATTGAAATATAAACAGAAATATTACAGCTAGTTTAAAACACATAAAACAAACCGCTTTTTAGTACCTTAAAAACTTCTTACGATAATCGTACGAGCATTTCCAGTCATCTTAAATTTTAGATTATTTGATAATTCGTTACTACCAAACTTTTCAAACGAAAGATTATCTCCATCTTGAAGAATTTCTAAATTGGTAGAAACTTCTGGATTAAAGGAAAAATCAATAACACGATTATTATTACCGTTTTGAGTAATAAACTTTTCGATATCCTTAGAAGTTTCATTAATATCAATCAAGTTTTGTTCTCCGTTCTGATTTAATCGAATATCAGAAGTTTGCGCTGTTATGGTTGAAAAAACCTGATTGTTTGTCCCCACTTGCTGAATAAAAACAGAGTTATTATTCATAAAGCTTTCTCTTTGAGCTTGCACAACTGAGTTATTTTGTAATTGATTTAACGTAATGAATCGTTCCTGGCTCTCTACCAATGACTCATCCTGATCGTCGTTATTCTGAGCATAGATATTCTCACCCAAAAATAAGGATACTATCACTAAACAATATGCGAAATATTTTTTCATCAGTAAAGGGTTTTAAAAGTAGTAAAAGAGCTATGCTAACCTTAGCTAGCATAACCCTTTCAAATATATTAAATTATTTCTTATAGTTCTCCAGAACCAGACTGAGTTACAACAGCTGCGTTTCCAGTTCCACTTTGAAGAATAATGCTACTGTGAGACTCTCCAGTTTGAGTTACAAAAGTAGTGTTGCTTTGTCCAAACTGAGTATCTTGTGCAAAGTTAGAATCTCCTAACTGAAAGATATCACTAACATTACTAGCTCCGTTTTGAGAAGAGATAGCTGTGTTCTCGTCTCCAATTTGTCCTTGTAATACCAAGTTACTTTCTCCGAAAAGACCGAAATCTCCTTCTTGAGTAGCTGTAGCAACGTTTCCATTTCCTAATTGGAATTGGCTTGCTGTATTTTCACCACCAAAGAAAGCTAAGTTTTGAGAAGCAGAAACAGAGTTTCCATCACCAATTTGAGTTTGGATAATAAAGTTGTTATCTTCTTCGTGTTGAGCAAAAGCTTCGTTCTCATCACCTTCTTGTAATTGATCTACGATACCTCCTCTAGAGTCAAAGAAGCTACTTCCTTGAAGAGAAGTTGCGATATTACCTCCACCAGTTTGTGACTGGATTAAAGTATTGCTTGTTCCCCACTGCTCACCAGCAGCTAAATTAGCCTCACCTGTTTGTCTTTGGTCTGCTAAGTTTACATCTCCTACTTGCGCCATAGAAGCTGTGTTAAAAGAACCAGACTGAATGATTAAACTAAAGTTTTCTTCTCCACCTTGAGAAGTTGTAGCAGTATTTGCATCTCCAAATTGCCCTTGACCAGCGTAGTTTAAAGATCCATCACCAAAGAATCCTGCTCCTTCTTGAGAAATAGTAGCTGTATTACCATTTCCTTCTTGAAGTTGCTCAGAAAGGTTATCTCCTCCAAAGTTTAAAAGATTTTGAGTAGCAGAAGCAGAGTTACCGTTTCCAATCTGAACCTGATACACCTCGTTTCTGTCTTCTTCGTGCTGTGCAAATGCAGTATTCTTATCACCTGTTTGCATCTGAGTTACAACTCCGTTTCTAGAAGCAAATGCTTCACTACCCTGAATGGCTTCTGCGCTGTTACCTGATCCCAATTGAGTAGTTGTGTTAGTGTTTGCTAAACCAACTTGCGTAATATTTGCTGCATTGGCATCACCTGATTGATCAACACTACTGGCGTTTGACTGTGCCACCATCACTGACGCGCTTAATAAAGCTGCTAGACTAAAAATTACTTTTTTCATACGTAAAATATATTAAATTTGATTAATAATTCAATTCTTTATTTTGGGGCGCATGATTCAATCTCAGACAATCCTTAACACTATCTGAAATCGGGTTTTCAATGAAAAATCTGGGGAGATATTCCTAACAGGGGAATCCTTTTGTTTTTTAGGAACAAAACAAATTTATGAAAACATTAAGGGGATTTTTATAATATTAGTAAGAATTCGACAAAATGCATTACGGAAAACCCATAACAAACAGAGTTTTATGCGATTTTTTCAAGGTTTTAACAGATATTAATTTTTTGTTAAAAATAAAACAAAAAAGCATCTTGGTCAGTAAATTCTTACCTATCTGATAAACAAAAGCTCTCTATACTTTGTTAAAGGCCATAACTCATCATCTACTAATAACTCCAATTCATCACAGTTATATCGAATTTGATCAAATAAAGGCTTTACTTTTTCACAATATCCAATTGCCTTTTTCTCGAGATTTTCTAAAGCATTTGCTTTACGTCTTTCATCAATCATTTCATTTACCTTCATATTAATAGCACCTATATGCTCAGAAATCTTTTCGATAATATCCATTTGTTCTTTTCCGTATTTCTTGAAATCATTTCCATATAAATTCTTTAGACCAGAAACGTTATTGATTAGCATATTTTGATACTTAATCGCTGTTGGAATAATATGATTTCGGGCAATATCACCCAAAACTCTGCCTTCGATTTGTATACGCATTACATACTCTTCTATTTCGATTTCATATCTAGCCTCGGCTTCTATTTTATTCATCACACTCATCTTTTCGAAAAGATCAAGTGTTTTTTTAGAAATCTTTACCTTTAATGCTTGTGGTGTAGTTTTATTATTACTTAGCCCTCTTTTTTTAGCTTCTTTCTCCCAATCTTTTCCGTAACCATTTCCTTCAAAAAGAATATCCTTGGATGTTTTGATATACTCTCTTAATACATTAAAAATTGCTTCGTCTTTTTTAAGGCTTTTTTTATCAATTAAAAGATCTACTTCCTTTTTAAAATCTACCAATTGTTTTGCTACAATCGTATTTAGGATTGTCATAGGGTTCGCACAATTAGCTTTAGAACCTACAGCTCTGAACTCAAATTTGTTTCCTGTAAAGGCGAAAGGAGATGTTCTATTACGGTCGGTATTATCGAGTAAAATTTCTGGGATTTTACCAACTACATTGAGTTTTAAATCTGTTTTCTCTTTTGGTGACAATTTTCCATCGGTTACTCCTTCTAGATCCTTAAGGACAGAAGTCAGTTGTTCACCAATAAATACAGACATGATTGCAGGTGGTGCTTCATTGGCTCCCAATCTATGATCATTGCTTGCAGAAGCAATACCCGCCCTCATTAGCTCCTCATACTCATTGATTGCCTTGATTGTGTTTATAAAAAACGTTAAAAACTGTAAATTACTCATCGGTGTTTTTCCAGGACTTAACAAATTGACTCCAGTATCCGTACCCAAAGACCAATTGTTATGTTTTCCGGATCCATTTACTCCTGCAAATGGTTTTTCATGCAATAATACTTTTAGATGATGTCTAGCAGCTACTTTTTCCATGATATCCATCAACAATGAATTATGATCCACAGCAAGATTTGTTTCTTCATAAATCGGAGCCAATTCAAATTGATTTGGAGCTACTTCGTTATGTCTTGTTTTTACCGGAATTCCAAGAAGCATACATTCCACTTCTAGGTCCTTCATAAAATTCAGTGCTCTGGTTGGAATACTACCAAAATAATGATCATCTAATTGTTGCCCTTTTGCAGAGGAATGTCCTAACAAGGTTCTTCCTGTCATTACAAGATCTGGTCTTGATTCTACTAAAGCTTTATCAATTAAAAAATACTCTTGCTCCCATCCTAGAGAGGCATTCACTTTTTTTACGTTTTTATCAAAATATTTAGCAATCCCAGTTGCAGCCTGATCCACAGCGTGCAAAGCTCTTAACAATGGTGTTTTATAATCCAAAGCTTCTCCGGTGTAAGCGACAAAAACTGTTGGAATACAAAGTGTTGTACCATATATAAATGCTGGAGATGATGGGTCCCAAGCAGTATATCCTCTAGCTTCGAATGTATTTCGAATACCACCATGCGGAAATGAAGACGCATCAGGTTCTTGTTGCACTAATTGACCTCCTCCAAATTTTTCAATTCCATGACCATCGCCAATAGTTTCAAAAAATGCATCGTGTTTTTCTGCGGTGGCACCAGTAAGTGGCTGAAACCAATGTGTGTAATGTGTAACACCTTTAGATAAAGACCACTCCTTCATAGCTGATGCAATTTGATCTGCTATTTGTCTATCAATTTTAGCACCATTATCAATGGCATCCATGACGCTATTGTAAGCATCTTTGGTTAGATACTGAAGCATAGTTGCCTGATTAAAAACGTTTTCACCAAACAATACAGACCTTCTTTCAGTTTCCGTAACTATTACAGATTTACGATTTAAGGTTTCTTTTAATGCTTCGAATCTAAGTGTTGCCATAATCAAGAAAATTTATTTGCAAATATAAAGGAAGTTTTCATTGCTAAAATCAAAAAAATGCTCCATAAAAATTAAAATAAAACTAAAATACCCTATAAAAAAGTAGGGTGTTGATAAAAATTAATAAAAAAAATACATTTGACCCCCTATTTTTTTTCCGTTATCACAAAATAAAACTAATTTTGAAACCTTTAAGAGTTCAATTTATAAAGTGTTAATTATGAGTAAAGCTAAATTAGAATACATTTGGTTAGATGGTTATAAACCAACTGCTAATCTAAGAAGTAAAACAAAAATTGAAGAAGATTTTAGTGGGAAGTTAGAAGATTGCCCAACTTGGTCATTTGATGGTAGTTCTACAAAGCAAGCAGAAGGAGGATCTTCTGATTGTTTATTAAAGCCTGTTGCTATTTATCCTGATCCAACAAGAAGAAATGGATATTTAGTAATGACTGAGGTTTTAAACGCTGACGGAACACCTCACGAATCAAATGCAAGAGCGACTATTGATGATGATGATAATGATTTCTGGTTTGGTTTCGAACAAGAATACTTTATTATGGATAAAACTACTCAGTTACCTTTAGGGTTTCCTGTAGGTGGATATCCAGGCCCTCAGGGAATGTACTATTGTTCTGTAGGAGGAAAAAATACTCACGGAAGAGATTTCGTAGAAGAGCATGCTGACTTATGTATCGATGCAGGTCTTAACTTCGAAGGTATTAACCAAGAGGTTGCAAGTGGACAGTGGGAATTTCAGTTATTCTCTAAAGGAGCTAAGAAAGCAGGAGATGAAATCTGGATAGCTAGATACTTACTAGACAGATTAACGGAAAAATATGGATACTACATTGAGTACCACCCAAAACCAATCAAAGGTGACTGGAACGGTTCTGGTATGCACGCAAACTTCTCTAACGAGATTTTAAGAACTTGTGGTTCTAAAGAGGTTTACGAAGCAATTTGTGAAGCATTCAGACCTGTAACCGCAGAGCATATCGCAGTTTATGGAGAGTTTAATGACCAAAGACTTACTGGAGAACACGAAACACAGTCGATACATGAATTCTCTTATGGAGTATCCGACAGAGGAGCGTCTATTAGAATCCCTATCATTACTGTAGAAAAAGGATGGAAAGGTTGGTTAGAAGATCGTCGTCCAGCTTCTAATGGAGACCCATACAAAATTGCTGCAAGAATTGTTAAGACTGTAAAAACTGCTGAAATACCAGTTACAGCATAACATAAAGATAGTAACTAACTAAAGTTGTTAAACGCAAAAACAGCCTTCGTAATTGAAGGCTGTTTTTTTTATTTATATATAACATTAAATGCGATCCAAAACAAAGAAAGCTGGTTTTCTTCCTTATTAACTTCTTTACCTTTTAAAAAGTCAATACAAAAGAAACATTATACACAAGCAAAATAAGACTGTACGTCCATGATTAACTTGCAATAACAACTAAACAAAACTATAGGAAACTTATTAAAAGCAAACTTTACTAATACGATGTTTATTTTTGAAACTAACCTATAAAAACCAAGGCTATAAAAATACAGTAGCCTGCAAAAATTAAGAATCCTTTAGGCCTACCGAGGACCATTTTTTTTGGAATAAAAGCTAACGGTAATAATATCATAGCAAAACCTAACATCCAAAAAATATCAATATTCATCAACCGAGTATCCGTAACAGAAATAGGTTGGATTAAAGAAGTCACTCCTAATACCGAAGCAATATTAAAAATATTGGACCCAATAAGATTTCCTAATGAGATTGCTTTTTCCTGTTTTAATGCGGCAATCACAGATGCTGCCAATTCCGGCACACTAGTTCCAACAGCTACCATAGTAAGTCCAATAACCGCCTCACTCACTCCCATTCTGGTAGCAATATCCTTTGCTCCTTCTACTAACAATTCAGAACCAAAATACAAAGCAACACCACCTATCAACAACCAAAGTATCATTTTAAAATTAGATACACTTTCTAAAGAATCGTCCACATCTTCAACGGAGCTATCGGCCTGCTTTCTCGCTCTTTTTATCAACAAAAACATATATACCAACAAAGAACCCAATAAAACACCACCTTCTATTCTAGTAAGTACACCATCATTGTCAAGAAAAACATACAATACTAAAGACAATAACACCATAACTGGCCAATTAAACTTATAAAAGTCTTTATCAATTGCCAAAGGACCAATTAATGCAGTTATCCCTAAAACCAAACCGATATTAGCAATATTAGATCCAATTACATTACTTAATGAAAGGTCAGCCGATCCACCCAATGCAGCTTGCAAACTCACCAATAACTCAGGTGCAGAAGTAGCAAACGATACCACAGTAAGCCCGATAACCATCTTCGACAACTTTAATCGAAACGATAATGCTACTGAAGAACGCACTAAATACTCTCCTCCTACCACGAGTAAAACAAAACCAATTACCACAAAAAGTATACTCTGAATCATATGCTATTAATTTGATTGCGAATATAGAATAAGTATATCATATCTAGTAAATGTTACAGCCTTTTTTTAACAAATCAAACACCTTGAAATCAATTAAAAACTATAAAAATAGTTAAATAACTATAAAAATAGTTGTGAAACTAGATTTGTAGTTATATATTTGAACTCAAATAAATGAGACTATGGAAAAACTCACCAATAAAGAGGAAGAAATTATGCAAGCTTTATGGAAGCTAGAAAAAGCATTTGCAAAAGAAGTACAAGCTGAATTAAACAACACAGTGCATTATAACACAGTTTCTACGATCATTCGAAATCTTGAAGAAAAAGGATATATCGATCATAAAGCTTTTGGAAAAACACATCAATACTATCCAGTCATAACTAAAGAAGCTTATAGAAACAATTTTGTAGGTAAAGCAATGACTCAGTACTTCAACAACTCTTACAAAAACATGGTTTCCTTTTTTGCCAAAGAAGAAAAAATCACTGCAGAAGAACTAAGAGAGATTTTAAATGTAATTGAACAAAAAAAATAAAGCTATGGAGGCGTTTCTATTATATTTACTTAAATCGAGTATCATACTTTCATTGTTCTACGCTGTCTATTTCTTTCTACTGAGAAAAGACACTTTCTTTTCTGCAAATAGACATTTTTTGATAGCAGGAGTACTTGGAGCAATCTTATTACCCTTCTTAGAGTTTACCCAAATAAAATTTATAGAGCAACCCAATTTTCATTTTATTGAATATGGTACTGATACTCCTACACAAGTTGTAGCAACATCTTCAATTATCGATTGGTGGTCCGTTCTTTTAAGTATCTATCTGGTAACTACATCAATACTATTAGTTCGTTTTGCAATTCAACTTTTTTCATTGCGCAAAATTTTAAATAAAAGCCATAATTGTCAAGATGAGGGGTTTTCTTTTGTAAAAACCAAAGAAGATATTGCACCCTTTTCATTTTTCAAATACATTATTTTCAATCCCTTACTACATGATTCTAAAGAATTAGAAATGATCTTGAAACATGAAAAAATCCATGCCGCACAATACCATAGCGTTGATATCTTACTTATCAATTTATTTGTAATATTCCAATGGATGAACCCTCTTTCATGGTTATATAAAAAAAGTTTACAACAAAATCTGGAGTTTATAGCCGATCAGGAAGCTACTAGAGACCTTTCTTCTATAAAGGATTATCAACTAACATTAGTCAAAGTATCAGCAAATAATTATTCATCAATCACAAATAATTTTTATCAATCATTAATCAAAAAACGAATCGTTATGTTAAACAAAAAAGAGTCAAATCACAGGAATCTATGGAAAGCCACTATCATCCTTCCATTGCTAAGTTTATTTTTATGGAGTTTTAATACCAAAACTGAAATACGATATATCGATCAGGCCGATATTCCTGAAGAAGTAATTACTTCTAACGACAAAATCTCTTCGGTATCCAATATCACTAAAAAAGAAAATGAACTAGAATCCCCAAAAAAGGAAGAGGTTGCAATTTCATCAGAAAACAGGTATCCTACTAAAAATCTTCCTACTAAACAAAAAATAGGTGCTGTTCAGAAAACTGAAAAACCAAAAATTAATTCACAGAAAAACAAGATCGTCGAATCGCAGGTTTCCAAAATCAAAAAGAAAAACACTATCGAGTTTGTTATTAACAAAACATCTACAAAAGAAGAACTAGAGCGAGTAAAGCGTATTTTAAAAAACGAGTACGACGTAAAAGTAAGTTTTAGCGATATCGAAAGAAATAGTGGTAACGAAATCACAAGCATCAGCATAGAAGTAACCTCTAGTAAAAGTAATGCTAATTTTTCCGTGTCTGATGACAAGCCCATCAATCCTTTGGTATTATCCTACGACAGTAAGGAAGAAAAGATCAATATCGGTCAGTCAGGAAACAAGAATATTTGGATCAGCAAAGACGGCAAAAGCAGACATGTTGATGTTCAAAGTATAGAAATACAATCGGATGATGAAGGACAAAGCTATTTCATTATTAATGAAGAATCTAAACACAAACTATCCAAAAAGAAAGGTGAAAATAGTTTCATAATCAAAAGTAATGATGATGAAGACGGTATTCGTTTCCATTCTGACAGTCATGAAACCACCTTTAAGTTTGATGGCAATTCTAAAAAGAAACCTCTTTATTATATAGATGGTAAAAAAGCTAGTCAAAAAGATGTCAAAAAACTAAAATCAGATGATATCGCAACAATAGAAGTACTTAAAGGTAAAAAAGGCATTGAAAAATACGGAAAAAAAGCAGAAGATGGAGTTATTCAGATTACCACTAAGAAATATGCCAAAAAGAACTATAAAAAAGAAACTGGTTTAGACATTCATATAGATAATGAGGATATTCGATTTGGCTCCACTGAAGATGGTAAAAAACCGTTAATATTCATTAACGGAAAAAAAGCAGATCAGAGTATGCTTGGTAGTATAAACAAAAACAAAATTAAGTCTGTAAACGTCTATAAAGGCGAAAAAGCACTAAAAAAATTCGGTGTTGAAGCTGAAAATGGTGTAGTTGAAATCCTAACTAAGTAATACGTCCATCATACAGTAGATATTAAAACTCACTTAAAATCAAGTGAGTTTTTTTAATTATCTATTTCTCTATTTTTATATTTTTATATCTGAAAGATTTTCTTCATACCTTATGATTTACTGATATGACCAAACCATTCTTTATTTTTTTAGCTAGAGTAAACAAAATATTACTCCCTAGCTTTACAAAAAGAAGATTAGATTTAAGTAAAGCCTCTAAACTTCAGCTACTTATTTTTGGGTGGAGATTATATGTCACAAAAAGAGCTTTATAAATCTTACTTTCAGAAATTTACACTGCTACAATAGATCTTTTTTGCAACATCTTTATTCCGTTTTCGTATTTATAATCGAATTCATTTCAATTAAAAATCGAAACCCGAAAAATAATATTTAGTATGAAAAAATGGATCTTTTTAGGAATGGGTATACTAGGTATACTTTCCTTAACAGCATTTACATCCAAACTACCTACAGACTCCGCTCAATATACTTTGCAACCTAATGAGATTATTGCAACAATTAATAAAGACACCACAGAAAAGGAGTTAGAAGACCTAAAGGACTTTTTTTCTGAAAGCGGTATTGAGCTAATTATCGAAAAGATACAGTTTAATGAACAAAATGAAATCACTAGCTTAAGCATCGTTTTAAAAAAGGGAAATGCGAAAAGTAAATATTCTTCCTCATCATCAGAACCCATATCTGATGTAGAACTTGGATATAAAAATGGTAATCTATATATCACCAATTCCGGAATGTTTGATATCAACTCATGGAGAAATCAAATTGGTTTTAATCATCAAACTATTGACCTAGACAGCATTTTAAAAAACCAGAATTTCAGATTCAATTTTGATTTTGACCAGGAAGGGGATTCAATATTCTTCAATGGAAAACATTTTAACATTGGGAAATTAAAAGATCAAATCATGAATTCTTTTGATTTTAATGAAGATGAAGATGGGAATATATTCTTTAACAACCAGCAGTTCCCTGCGAATTTTGGAAAATCTAAGAAGTACAGCTTTGTAGATGATCCAGATATCGAAAAATTAATCATTATAGATGGAAAAGAAGCAGACTTCAAAACGTTGGATGAATTAGCCAAAGCCGATAAGTTAGAAGAAGTAGATTTCTTAAAATCTAATATTGCCATTAGCCTATATGGAGATAAAGCAAAAGATGGCGCCATCATTGCGATTACCAAAAAATAATTTTTTAGAGAATAATACAAAAATAAAAAGCGTCTTTACCGCGGTAAAGACGCTTTTTATTTGTCCCTTCTGCTAATATTGTAATACAGAAGCTATAGGATAATCAAGTTTATCTTTTCCATTTAGAAAGCTTAATTCCATAATAAAATTACACTGCACAACTTCGCCTCCTAGTTGTTCTACCAATTCACAAACGGCTTTTGCCGTTCCTCCAGTTGCCAACACATCATCATGAATTAGTATACGTTCTCCTTTTTTTATAGCATCCTGATGGATTTCTAAAACATCTTCTCCATATTCTAACCCATAACTCTTGCTATAAGTGTCTGATGGCAATTTACCTTGTTTGCGAACTGGAACAAATCCAGCACCTAAACGTTGCGCAATCATACTTCCTAGAATAAAGCCTCTAGCTTCAATACCAATTACCTTATCTACTTTAATTTCACTGGGAACTAACTCCGCAAGTTGATCTGCTACATATACCAAAGCTTCAGAATTAGCTAGTAAAGGAGTAATATCTTTAAATATAATTCCTGGTTTAGGAAAGTCAGGAATATCTCTTATCAGTTCTTTTATGTTCATAGTTGCAAAATAATGAAAATCGAAAAAAGAGCCTCAAAAATTATCAAAAGCCTCTTGGATTATAAAACCATCTCAAAAAATAGCCTTCAATTCTTACAATTACTTATAAAAAATTCTTTTTAAGTTATATTTTATAACAATATTAAAGAGTATATAATTACATAATAAAACATGAATCATCTTTTAGATTACAAAAAATATTCACTTTCATAGATTTCTTCCAAAATATTTTTTTATAAACTTCTAGTACTATATTTTAAAAAAGTACAACAATACGATAACAATTATTTTCAATTTAAAACCTAGAAATCATGTAAAACATAGTCTTTCTTTTTGATTAATTATAAATAACTAACATTTTAAAAAGTCATTGCTATGCTTACATATTTAGGAATCATAATGGTTATTATTGGAGTTACCATTTTCATCATCAAACCATTTTTCAAAGAATCAAAATTATTACACAAGTTCACTAGACAAAGAAACATTGCCATGATCCTTATAGGGTTATGTATGAGTGTCATCTCTGGGATGTTCTTTTATGCAGAACCGGGAACAGCGTATGCAGTACAATACCCTTGGGGAAGCCAGAAAGCAGTAGTTAACCAGGGAATCAATACCAAAATGTGGGGAAGATTAATCCCTATACAGTTTGAATTACCTATTAAATACGTTATCCCTAACAAGAAAAATGAGTTGGGCGAGCAAAGCAAATACGCTAATGTAGACAAAGCAAAATATTGGGCATTTAGCGATGCGGTAAAAGCGAGAATCGCTACTTCGGTAGTGATTAGTATCAACACTGCAGATGAAGATCAATTTTTATCTGTGGCAGATCGTAACAAAACGGAGAAAAACTTAATCAGATCCAGAATTATCCCTAACATAGATCAGTCTATTAAGAATACTTGTAAACTTATGGATGCACAAGATTATATATCTGGACAAGCATCTGATTTTGATCGGTATTTCAAAGATCAGCTAGAAAACGGAATGTATGTTTTGGAAGAGTTTATTGCTACAGAAACCAGAGAAACTATTGGTGATAGTACTACAGTAAGAACTATTCCTAATAAAGAATCGAAACAAAAGAGATTTCGTATAAAATATCATAATGGAGAGCCTGTTCGCGAGAAAGGCAACTCATTAAGAGGATATGGTTTAACGGTGGTACAAGCAGTTGTCACTGAAATCGACTGGGAGCCTGAGTTTGACAAACGTCTTCAGTTACAGAAAGAAGAAGTAGCACAGACACAATTAGAAAAACAGCAGGCAGAACGCGAATTCTATAGAGCTCAAAAGGAGATTGCTCGTGGAGAAGCTGAGAAAGCTGCAGAAAGAGCTCGCTTAGAAAAAGAGCAAATTCAAAAAACCATCGAAGCAGAAACAAAAGCTAAGGTGGCAGAATTCAATCTTATAGAAGAGCGAAAAAACTATGAAGTAGCACAGTTTAAAGCAAAAACTCAGAAAACAATGGCAGACGCACAGTCTTATGAGAATGCAAAGCTGGTAAATGCTGGTCTTACACCACAGGAGCGAGCTGAATGGGAATTTAAAACCTCTGTAAACGTTGCCAAGCAATTAAAGGATCTAAAACTACCTGAAATTTATATTCAGGATGGAGGAAAATCAGGAAAAGACACCAACCTATTACAATCACTAATTGGTGCGGACTTAGCAAAAAAAATGATGTCTCAAAAAACATCTAAAGAGTAGAATTTAAGAATGGGATGTATAATGCATCCCACTTAAAAAATATTTAAAAATATCGCATTATGGGAACATACGTAAAATTATATATCGGAACATCAATACTTGCAAACAGGTTAGCTTTTTTACTTGATGAGGCAGGCATTGCTACCATCATTAAAAATCATGATGAATCTGCAAGATTAGCAGGCTTTGGAACTTTTCAAAATTCGAGTGAGCTTTTAGTAAAGGATGATAATCTTCAAGAAGCTTATAAAATCACTGAAAATTTTAAAAAAGAAATTTTAAAATAGTTTTTTAATTTATAATTTTCACATATATTTGCACCCGCAAAAAAGGCCTCGTAGCATAACTGAATAGTGCACTTGATTACGGCTCAAGAGGTTGCAGGTTTGAATCCTGCCGAGGTCACTTAAGAATGAAAAGCTCACCAAATGGTGAGCTTTTTTGTTTGTATAAGATTTGAACTCGTTCAAGAATCCGAGTACAAACAAAAAAATAGTTTTATGACACTCGGATAATAAGGATTCAAGGTATTTTTTGGTAACAAACCAAATAGAGAGCAGGAAACAAATTATAGATATATACAAAGTAAATACAACAGTAAAGAAGCATGACTTTTTTTCTAAAATTTAGCCTATTCCTACCCATTAAAATTTTATCAACACAATTCTTATTTTCATTACAACAATCGTATTAATTCACAAAAAACACTAAGAATTAACTCTTCTTTTGTTAAAATCGTTCAATTTATTTCTGTTGTTTATTTAGTGTTTTCAACGTTTTATACAGCGGAATATTCCGCTTATACAATACATCAATTCCTTTTTAGGGATTTTCATTTTTCGAACGTTTATAATAGAGATGAGCACGTAAACTAATCGCTCATCATACTCTTAAATTAAACCTTAACACAAAACTCAAAATCATGAAGATTAGATTTAGAATTTTAAGCACAATTACCGTTTTTTCATTTCTATTTTATAGTTGTGAAAAGAATGAAGAAACCTTTAACGATACAGCATCTGAAATAGATATCGTAAATGATATAGGAGCTAATCAGGCCATACCTGGTGAATATATTATAGTATATCATCAGGATCAATCCATTTCTGGTAAAAGTGCAGAAATAGAAAATAAATCCAACAAAATCCTATCCCGACAGGGAATTTCGATTAAGAATATCAAAAACACTTACTCCAAAGCAATACAAGGTTTTACTGCTAGAAATCTATCTGCAGAACAGGCAACATCACTTAGAGAAGATCCTGCAGTTGCCTATGTAGAACCGAATTATATACTAAAAGCAAATTTTAAATCTGGTAAACCGGTAAGCAGTCTTCCTCCTACGGTACAAAACAAAGCTGTAACCAATGACTCACAGCTAAGTAATGGAGAGTTTTTACCATGGGGTATAAATCGAGTAGGTAGAGGAAATGGTGTCGGAAAAACTTGTTGGATAATAGATAGCGGTATTGCCCCTCATAGCGATTTAACTATAGATACTAATCAAAGCATAAGTTTTGTTGGTGGATCTTGGGTAGATGAAGACGGACATGGAACACATGTAGCAGGAACAGTTGCTGCCAGAAACAACGGCTCTGGAGTTATTGGTGTGGCATACGGCGCAACCGTAGTTGCCGTTAGAGTTCTAGATGCCGATGGAAATGGTACTGTTGACGGTCTGATTCAAGGAGTAGATTATGTTGCGGATAACGCAAATACCGGTGAAACCTGGAATTTTAGTGTAGGTTTCAATAGTCGATTTACCTCGCAAGCAATAGATGATGCATTCAGAAACTTAGAGCGTACCACTTATGGAGCTACATCTGCAGGTAATAGCAATGACGACACTCAATTTTATTCTCCAAAATTATTACAAACCCCTAATACTTGGGTTGTAGGTAATATGACTAATACAGATGCTCCTGCCTCTGGTTCAAACTTCGGAAGAAGTGTTGATCGTTGGGCTCCAGGAACAGATGTTTGGTCAACTTGGTTAAACGGACAGTTTAATAGAATCTCAGGTACTTCTATGGCCTCACCACATGTAGCTGGAATACTACTATTAAGAGGTAATAGTACTGCTACTGATGGATCCGTAAGTAAAGGAGGACATACTGCGCCTATTGCCACCTTGAATTAACATAATTTCCAAACTTACTAGAGGCTGTACTATGCAGCCTCTTTTATATTTTTTTTAAGCTCTAGAAAGCTTTCCTCTTATCTCGACAACATTTTATTCACAGTACTTCTATAGGTTTGTCCAATAGGAATGCTATGATCACCTATTTTAATTTGATTGCCCTCTATAATTTGGATCTTTTCTTTTGATATGATAAATGAATGATGTATTCTCAAAAAATTGTAGGGTAACTCTTTTTCGAAGGTTGATATTTTATATAAGGTAAGAATCATTTGATTTTCCAGAAATACTTTACAGTAGTTGCCAGCAGCTTCGATAAAAAGAATATCATCTAAAGATATTCTAATTTGTTTCTTACCTGATTTAATAAATATATACTGATTCCTTTCCGAGCCTTCTAACGGTATTTCATTTTTTTCTAAAAGAATCACTTTATTAACAGCTTTTAGAAATCGTTCAAATGCAAAAGGTTTTAACAAATAATCCATTACGTCCAACTCGTATCCTTCTAGTGCAAATTCTTTATAAGCAGAGGTAACAATTATTTTTGGAGGGAGAGAAAGCGTTTTTAAAAACTCGAAGCCGCTTAACTCTGGCATATTAATATCCAAAAACAATAGATCTGTTTTACTTTCTTTTAAAAGAGAAAGTGCTTCGAATGCGTTATATGCATTTCCAACCTTATGCAACATTGGGAGTTTATCTGCAAAACCTTCAATAATCCGATGTGCGATAGGCTCATCATCCAAAATCACATACCTAATCATAACTTTATCTCTAGATTTGCTTTAAAAACATCATGATCCCTGCTAAGTGTTAATTGATGTTTTTTATGATATAACAACTGAAGTCTTTTCTTTAAGTTTTTCAAACCTATACCCTCTTTATTCTCATTTTTAGTATTTGACTTAAAATTATTTTCTATTTCAAAAGACAACGTACTACTTTTTACACTCAAATTTATTTTAACATATGCATTTGTAATCATACTTTCCACACCATGCTTAATAGCGTTTTCTAGCAGCATGATAAGCAACAATGGAGCTATCTTTAGATGATAATCATCTATATCCTTTTTAAAAGAAATAGCTACCTCTTTTTTATATCTTAACAAGTGAATCTCAATATATTGTTCTAAATACGTTACTTCTTGTTGTATAGACACCACATCTTCCGCTCCTTGGTAAATAGTATAACGCATTATTTCCGAAAGTTTTAAGATTACATCAGGAGCCTTCTCCGATTTCTCTATCGCGAGACCGTATAGATTATTCAACGTGTTAAAGAAAAAATGAGGATCCACCTTACTTTTTAATAGCATTAATTCAGCCTTATTCTTATCATTTTTAAGTGTTTGATATTGTTTCCACAAATTGAAAAACCAACGTATTACAATGTATCCAATAGTAAGCAAAAAGATAAGTTGAAATACATAAAAATAATAATCATGAATTGGTAATCCTGAAAGTTCTTCAAGCCTTTTGAATCGAACCATTCCAATGACAGAAATGAGAATAATAGTTCCAAGAAGTATGACATGAAAATATTCTCTATAACGCTTAGACATAATCCAAATGTATTTCTTTTTGATGATCTCAACTAATTTAATGGATAAACACTATTAAAACAATGACCAATGCGCTACAAAAACACATAGATACATCTGCACCCATAAATTTATATAGTGTGCAGTATACACATCTATATTGATCATAAAATTTAGCTCAAAGGAATGATTACCTATAGATTTGAAAAACACTTAAACAAATGTAAATGAATAATTTATTAAAAAAACTCAGTATCATTGGTCTACTATTAACTCCTTTTTTATCTAATTCTCAAAATCAACTAGCACCTGAGAAAGAGATCACCTCAATGCAAATGGAAATCTTACAAAAATTAACAGGAAAGACTCCTATTAAATACAAAACCTATTTAAACCAAAGGGCATCACCCAAAGAGCGTGATATTACCGCAAATTATCTATCTGATTATTTATCTTCAATAGGCTGGCAACTTGAAAATCATTATTACCGCACCTCAAACGGAAATCCATTACTTGATTTATGTTTACCACCCGTACAGGGAATTAACGTTGCAGCGATATTACCTGCTACTACAGATAGCAATGAATACCTACTATTTGGAGGACACTATGATTCTGAACGTAATTGTCCTGGCGCTATTGATAATGCTACAGGAGTAGCCTTAAGCTTAGCCATTGCCTATAAACTCGCAAAACTAAAGAAAAGAAACATCAATTTTCTTATCGTTTTGTTCGATCAAGAGGAGGATGGAGAAGTCGGCAGTAAAGCTTACGCAAAAATGCTAAAAAAAATGAATAGAAAGATACATTCTGTACACACTATAGATATGATGGGATGGGACAAGGATCAAAATTATGGAATTGAAATAGAGCTACCCTCTAAGAAGCTTAAAAATCTATATGAAAGCAATGCTAAGAAATACCACATTCCCATATACAGCACTACAGTAAGCTCTTCTGATCATAAATCATTTATTGATGAGGGTTTTAACACTGTTGGAATTTCTGAAGAATATGCTAAAAGAGATACAACACCTTTTATTCACACTCCCAAAGACACTTATGAAACTATCAATTTTGAGTACCTATTATCCTCCACAAACTTCGTTTTCAAAATTTTTAAAAAACTAGCACAATGAGACCTGAAAGACAAACATTACCCAACAAGCTATATGAAATCTTATTAATTGTAAGTTTTATTCCCTTTATCATTAAAAGTATTGAATATCTATTAGCAGGTATATTCTACCCTTTTTTGATAATGATAATACTAACATCTCCCTTTTTTTATTTATTTAAAAAGAAAAAAAACACTCCAAAACTAATTAAATATTGGAGCATATTACTAATTGGTTATGGATTACTAAGGATAGTATTACACACACTCATCATTATAAAACCAAGTGGTGTTCCTTCAGGAGCTTTTTATCAGTTTACTTTTTGGTATACTTTCAAAAGTGTATTCTATATTCTCTTTGGAATATCTTTGTTTATTAAACGAAAACTGATCGTTAGATCCATCTTTTTTAAATAGTGATGACAGATAAAACGAAGAAGGCTGTCCGCAATAAATTGCTGACAGCCTTCTTTATATTAAAGTTATTTTTTATTAACAGATGATAATAATAACCTATTAATAAGTGAAACCTTTAGTTTTTAATAAGCTTTTTTGTTTCTTCTACACCATCTAAGTTTACATTAAGGAAATACATTCCTCTTGCGTAATTAGATAAATTAATTTGAGCTGCATTTTCAGAAGAAATTAATCCTTTTTGAGATGCAATTACCTTTCCTGTTAAATCAGAAACGGTATAAGAAACATTAGCAGCGTTTCTCCATTGTATATTAAAAATACCACTTGAAGGATTTGGGAACAAGCTTAGTGCCGGTCTGTTTTCTACCTCTTCTACACTAAGTGTATTTCCTTCAATAACAACATCATCAATAACCACACCTTCATTATTAAATGCTCCATCAGACACAAAGTTAAATCTGAAAACAAAGTTACTCTCACCAGAAAACGCTGATAAGTCATAACTGTACTCTTTCATAGTCGCATCAGTTCCAGTCCATTGTGCTCCAGGACAAGTAGCACAATTGCTTAAATTAACCGCCGTATC
Source organism: Aquimarina sp. 433 (assembly GCF_054054605.1). Taxonomy (NCBI): domain Bacteria; kingdom Pseudomonadati; phylum Bacteroidota; class Flavobacteriia; order Flavobacteriales; family Flavobacteriaceae; genus Aquimarina; species Aquimarina sp. 433. The sequence continues at coordinate 287,009 of NZ_JBSWZK010000003.1, read as the reverse complement.
ACTATTATACCAGTTTGGATCGTTAGCTGAGCCAAGAATATTCCATGCAGCCCCACCATCTGTAGAATATTCTACATTGATAAAGTCCCAATCCAACTCTATATCAAAAGCCATATTAAACTTAAGAACAGGATTTTCTCCAACGGTAGTCATATCATAACATTTAGAAATCAAATAACTAGTTATACCATCAGGATAGTTACCATCTAGGTTAGTTGCATAAGCATTTTGTCCAGACGCAGCTGTATTTAATAAAGCACCTGCTGGAACTCCTCTTTCCCATAAAACTCCTCCACCTGTTAATAAAGCATCACTTGCATCCTCAAAATCGTTTACACCTTCTGAAACATTAAAAGTTGAATTAGTATTAAAATTAACGTCTATAGAATTATTCCCTCCATTTGCATCATTTGCTACCGAAGCTACAACACTGATACTATGCTCTCCTAAATCTAAATTTAATTCAGGTAAATCAATTACCGCAGTTGCATTAGAATTTATAGTCCCTGTCCAAGTAGTAGTATTAGAATTACCATCAACCACATACTCTATATCAATAGAAGAAATTGGATTAGTACCGTTATTTTTAACTGTAAAAGAAGGCGAAACTGCTCCACAATTAATTTCCGTACCTGGAGAATTAATTGCAACTAAACGAATATCATCTTGAGCTAATTCAACAGGAATAGGAGACTGCCAAACACCTCTACCATAAGTTGCTGCTGTAATATTACCATCATTAACATTAATTTCTAGATCTCTAACAGGAGAGTTAGGCAAATTATTATCAAATGTCTCCCAAACTCCTGGAGTTGTATTATCAGTTCTATACACACCGATTGTTGTACCGACATACAAAGGATCTTGAGAATGTAATCCTTGGTGCTTAATTACCAATTTCGGAACAGCTGGTAAATCTCCAGTAATATCCGTAAAATTTTGACCACCATCAGTTGATTTAAATACACCGCCTGATCTTCCAGATGTTGTTACGTATACTATGTTACTATTACTACTATGAATAGTTACAGAAGATATACTTAAGGTAAAAGATTCTATTTCTGTAAATGACACACCTCGATCTGTACTTTTCCACATCGTTTCGTTAATGGTAGCATACATAATATCAGAATTAGACGGATCAATTTCTAATTGGTCTATTCTATGTCTTCCAGTATCCGAAGAACCTGTAAAATCTGGAGATACACGAACAAAAGCATTTCCATCTAGTCTATAAACTGCGTTGTATCCTGCATACAATTCACTTTCACTATTCATTCGAAGTGGTGTAACCCAATTTGCTGTGTTATTGGTTACATCTCCTGGTCTTGCTACTCTTGATGTCTGAGTACGACCTCCATTAGTAGAAATCCATAAATTTTGACCAAACTGCATGAAACCATAATAGTTATCATCATTATTAGGATCAATAGCAGCATCCATACCATCTCCACCACCATATACATTCCATTCTCCTGCAGTTGTTAATCCAAAACTTCCATTATCCTGTAATCCACCTGCCATTTTCTTAGACTTACCGTTAGAATTAGAAACAGCAATCTCGTAAAATTGACCAATTTGCATTTTTTGTGTTAGATCACTAAAGGTGTTACCTCCGTTTGTAGATTTAAAAATACCACCATCACTACCACAATATAAATCTCCATTAAAAAAACGTAAGAAATGTATATCTGCATGTGTATAAGATTCTGTTCTAACGGACCATCTATTTACTTGAGTGAAGTTATCTCCTCCATCTGTAGATTTCCAGATATCCAATTCTCCAGTATATATTTCATCTGCATCAGTATCAGAAACAGCTAATGCCATATCATACCACGCCTGACCAGCTCCAAAAATATCTGTATTTGTAAAAGCCGTTTTAGTAAAATTCACACCACTGTCAGTAGATTTGTAAATTCCTTCAAAGCTAAAATTAGCATCATTCGCTGCACTCATTACATAAACGTAATTTGGATTAGCAGGAGTTACATCAATTACCATTCTTGACAAAGTTGAAGATAGTGGTAATCCACTCGTAATTGTTGAAAAAGAATCTCCATTATCATCGGATCTAAAAACTTGAGAATCTGAAACCGCGTATATCACATTAGAATTTCCAGGTTTTAATTTCATATCATTAAGATCAGCATTAAAAATTCTGGCAAAATTAGTTCCTCCATTTGTAGACTTATAAAACCCTCTACTACTAGAAACAAAAACTTTATTTCTATCAGAAGGATCTAAATATATCTCACTGATATTATTAGCTCCAGAAACCGTAAATGTTAGGCCTGTGGTATTCCAGGTTTGTCCTCCATCTGTTGATTTCAAAACACCTACACTAACGGTGTCATTAGCATCATCATCTCCAGTACCAATGTAAATAATATCAGTATCAACCGGATCAATTGCTATTGCAGAAACCCCAATCTGAGGTAATTCATCTGATAGTGGTACCCAAGACGCTCCCGCATCTAAAGATCTCCAAATACCACCTGCTGGTGTACCTGCATAATATTTATTAGGATCAACAGGATCTACAATAATGGTATTCACACGACCAATATTAGCGCTAGAAAAAGATCTATCAATAATATCATCTGGACCGATAGCCACCCAATTACTGTTATCCACCATTTTACTTTGTAATGCATTTTTTTGCATTCCAGCATCCCAAATCTGTTTTGGGCTCATTAAGGTTCCATCATCATTTAAACAATCCTTCCAAAAATTCTCCCATCTTTTAAAAGGCTTATATCCAGAACCTTTTTTAGTATGATCTTTATCCTTCCAATACTCATTAAAAGCATCTACAATTTCTTGGAATTTTAAAGGTTCACTATCACCGGAAGACTTTTTTTGCGCATTAAGCTCTTTCATCCAAGGAGCCGAAGAATTAAATTGTGCAGTACCCGCGAACCAAAACGAACACGCAACAATAACAAGAATAATTTTTTTCATTTAAACAAATTTTGTTGAGTTACTTCTATAATAAACAATCGAAAGGTAGAAAACCCTACTTTTTCTATTGTTTTTTTTTAATTTCGCTAACATAATCTATTTTTTTTAAAATTCATAAATTAAAACACCCTCACTACCAGTTAAATACAAAATTTATTTATTATTTCTTTAACTTTTGTAGGAATTCAATAAAATTTAATTTCAAAAACGATGTTTTTTAAGTGTAACAATAGAAGCTAAATAAAACTGTTAAAACAATAAATTTTAATATCTCCGGAAAATAAATATCTTCGAGAATTATTATGGAAAAGAAATCTGTATGTGATGAAAAAAATTTCGAATTAATCTTTGACGATTGTTCCGAGTCCTTGCGCAATATTATTTATTACAAATGCGGTGACCTTGGTCTTGCGGAAGACATTATACAGGACGCTTTTATCAAATTATGGAAAAATTGCAAGAAAGTAGTTTTTTATAAAGCCAAATCTTACTTATTTACAGTTGCAAATAACAATTTACTAAATCATATTGCGCACAAGAAGGTTGTTCTAAAATACGAACAAAAGCCGCATTCGGATTTGAATAATCAAGACCCTCAGTTTATAATTGAAGAAAAAGAGTTTATGGCAAAACTTAAAAAAGCCATTGACGATCTTCCTGAAAAACAGCGAGAGACCTTTTTATTATCAAGAATAGACAAAAAATCCTACAAGGAAATAGCTGAGATGACAGGGGTTTCTGTAAAAGCCATAGAGAAGAGAATACATTATGCGCTAGTAAGTTTAAGAGAAAAATTAGGAGATATTTTATAATTTTATGTAGGGTAATTCAACATAAGACTGTTAATTAAAAAGAAAGCATAAACGAAGAACAAAAAAACAAATGCAAAATCCGTATTCAGACGAAACATTTTTAGCTCGATGGCTCAATAACGACCTTGACCCAAAGGAGAAAATGGAATTTGAAAATTCTGAGGAATATCAAAAATACAAGGTTATCGTTGATAAGGTAGCAATGTTGGGGTCTCCGGCTTATGACAAAAAGCAAAATTTGCAAAGGATAAAGAAAAATATGCTTGATGCTACTAACAGCACTAAAGTAATTTCTTTCGCTCCAAAATGGATTTATAGTATTGCCGCTACGCTACTAGTTCTTATTGGTCTTTTCTTTTTCTTTAACCGTTCTACTGTTTATACTACAAATTATGGAGAACAAATGACGGTTCAACTTTTAGATGGATCGGAGGTAATTTTAAATTCAAAATCGAAATTATCCTATAAAAAATCTGATTGGACTGATAGTAGAAAAGTGGTCTTGCTAGGAGAAGCCTTTTTTAAAGTAACAAAAGGTTCGAATTTTATTGTAGAATCTAATTCCGGTACTGTTCAAGTTTTAGGAACACAATTTAACATGAATACCAGAAAAGATTTTTTTGAAGTTATCTGCCATGAAGGAAAAGTAAAAGCTATTGGATCAGAAAGTACTGGCGAAGCAACACTTACTAAAGGAAATGCGTTTAGAATTGCTAATTCTGTCGTAGAAAACTGGAACACCAAATCCTCATTACCAAGTTGGCTATCTGGTGAAACTACTTTTACGAATACACCACTAAATCAGGTGATTCAATCCTTAGAAAATCAGTTTAATATTTCATTTGATACTGCAAAAATTGACCTTAATAAACGTTTTACAGGCAGCTATAGTCACCAAAATATTGAATTAGCATTAAAAACAATCTTTGTTCCTATGGAAATTTCATATACTTTTAACAACGAAAACAACATAGTTCTCGTTAAAGAATAAATGAAATCATTTTTTTTTCTCCTCTTAATCCTTCTACACCTACCCTCTTTTTCGCAAAAAACAGAGTCATTAAGTTATGATAAAATTTCTTTAGAAGAAGTTTTAAAAAATCTTGAAGACTCTTATAGTATTAAATTCTCTTTTAACCCAGAAATTGTTAAAAAACAACAAGTTACAACTCCTTCTAAAAACATACTTTCAGACATTCTAAAAGAAATAGAAAGTCAATCCTCTCTTTTTTTCGAAAAAATTAACGATAGATATTATGTAATTCGTAAGAAAAAAAAGGTAGGGAGAATAACGATTTGTGGATATCTTTTAGATTATAGAAGACAAAATCCTTTACAAGAAGCTCTAGTCGTTAATCGGAATCAATCTAAAACAACTTCTACTGACGATAATGGATACTTCCAGCTTCACTTAGCAAAACCAAATGATACAATCGATATTAGATTTTTGGGCTATAAAAATAGATATTTCATAGCAAAAGAATTGGAAAACATAGATTGCATTAAAATCTTAATGAAGGAAGATGACTTTCAACTAGGCGAAGTTGTTATTACAGAGTATGTTACTTCAGGAATATCTCGACAAGGAGCAAATAGTGCCATAAATATTGATCCCAGTAAACTAGGTATTCTACCAAGATTGGTAGAACCAGATATTTTACAAACACTTCAGTTTTTACCAGGGGTTCAAAGTCCTACAGAAACCGCTTCCGGACTTCATATAAGAGGGGGAACACCAGATCATAACCTTATACTTTGGGATGGTATTAAAATGTACAGTTCTGGTCATTTTTTTGATCTGCTCTCTATCTTTAACCCTTACATAACGGAAAACATAAAACTTTCCAGAAGTAGTACAGAAGCTAAATACGGTAATAGAATTTCTGGTGTAGTTGATATAGAATCAAAAAACGAAATACCTAAAGATTTAGGGTTTGGAGTTGGCATCAATATGACTAATATCGATGCTTATTTTGAAGCTCCTGTAGATGACGGGCTAGGTGTTATCATTTCTGCAAGAAGAGCCTTTACTGATCTTATTGAAACACCTACTTTTAGGAGTTATTCTGATAGAGCATTTCAAAGTATCCGATTCTTTGTTGACAATCAAAATCTCGATCAAGAAACTGTTGAAAACGAAAATATATTTTATTTCACAGACCTAACTCTCAAAGCTATTTTAGATTTATCAAAAAACAACAAACAAAACGACAAGCTTACCATTAGTTCTATTTTTACCAATAATAATCTCGATTACACTTTAAATATTAAAAACATACAAGGTTTTAGTGAACCTTTCGATGAGAACCAAAAAGATAACTTAGAGTTCGTAAATCAGGGAGCAAACATAAAATGGGAAAAACTATGGAGTAACAACTTTTCTCATTCGGCCAATATTTACTTTTCGAACTATAATTTTAATTATGACGGACTGCGTGAAGTTAGGGCTTCTAGCGATGGTTTCCTTTTTTTAAATAACAACATTATAGAAACGAATACCATCAGAGATGCAGGAGCATCAGTTCACACCAATTGGAGCATCAATTCAAAACATAGTCTTTCGATAGGCTATGATTTTTCTAGTAATGATGTAACATACAATGCCGACTATTCCGCAGATAATTTCACATTCGATGAAAGCGATAATAATATTACACATGCTGTATTTGGAGAATACAAGTTAAACTTAAACGAAAAATTCAAACTAAGTGCAGGGATCAGAAGCAATTACTTTTCTGTTCTAGACAAAACATATTGGGAACCACGAATTAATATAGAGTTTAATATATTTAATGATATAATTACTAAAATCGCTGCAGAAAGGAGAAATCAAGTAATTAGTCAGGTTGCAAATTATTTACCTAACGATTTTAATCTGGATAATCAGATTTGGCTATTGGCAGATTCAGAATTTGTTTCTATGCTGAGCAGTGATCAAATATCAGGAGGGTTTACTATTAACAAGAATAATTGGCATATTGATATAGAAGGATACTATAAAGATACCGAAGGCTTAACATCCTTTGCTAATGGATTTAATGGGGTGTTAGATTTGGAAACTGGAGAAAGCAAAGTTTTTGGAATTGATTTGTTAATCAAAAAAAGAATTCGGGATTATCGAACTTGGATTGGATATTCATACACTAACCAAGATTTTAAATTCGAAAATGTAAACGATGGTAATTATTTTCCTGGGAATTTTGATGTTCAACATTCTCTTTCATGGATTCATAGTTATCAATGGAATAATTTTGAATTCTCTCTCGGATGGACAATTAGAAATGGCAGACCCTATACTCCCGCATCAGGAATTACAGAAGATAATGGATTTCTATTCATTGATTATAAAGAAACTAATAGCGAAAGATTAAACACCTATCACCGATTAGATTTTTCTGCTTCTTATAAGTTTAAGTTGTCTAAAAGTGATACCTGGAGAAGCAAGATCGGGTTCTCTTTATTCAATTTGTATGATAAGGAAAACACCCTAAATCGAACTTACAATATTAGATTCGATGACAACAATGACTTTTTATTACAAGAAGTAAACACTATATCTGCTGGAATTACGCCAAATTTATCCTTTAGAGTTGATTTCTAGCAGCTTCTTTTAAAACCCCATCACGTTAAAACCATTTAAAGAAACAATTACAAGAAGTATATACTATCTATTCCTAGTAGCCATAGGAAATAACACGCTCTAGCACATCACCACATATTGAGCTGTATACTACATGTAATTTATAATAAGAATCTACCTGAAAGTAAAAATCTCGGGAGCAAGTTCACGGAGTATTCAAAGGACTTCTAGTGTCACACTGTTTACGTTTTACTTGCGAGTCAAGCCTTGGGATATTAACCCTCCTAGAATAAAAAAACCACCTCAACAGTATTGAGATGGTTTCTACATTATGGATTCAAAGCTTTTTTATATATACCTATACACGATAGGATTATTTTTTTTAGTACAAGAATTCTAATGCTACGATATCGAAGTTAGAAAATTCTCCATCCTCGCTTCCGTCGAAACAAGAAATCATTAAAGAACCAGAGTCTAAACCACTCTGTCCCCACTGGTTAGCAGAAGGCGTTCCTGGGATATTGATTGCACCAACTCCAGCAGTTCCTTCATTAGCTCCACCACATCTTCTACGAGCGTAGTCTGTGTGTCTGAAACCTAAAGCGTGTCCTATTTCGTGTCCAATAACGTGCTCATTAACGTTATTACTTGCGCTAGCCATACCACTTAAAATCTGGATAAACTTGAATGGTCTACCTCCTTCTGGGAATCCTGCAGAACCACCTTGTCCACCTTGTCCATTATCATATACTACCATATCAGCGGCTTGGAAATTCGTTCCAAATGTTAATCTGAAATTTAATGTAGTATTGATTCTATTATAGTTATTTACTGCCCATTGAAGACCCGTTTGCATTCTACTTGATAAAGCACAACAAGAACCAGTATAACCAAGAATATCAATAGTTCTGTTTCCAGAAGAAACTAAGTTGTTTGTTCTATATTGCTTGTTACCATCTTCAGTATCTCCTAATGCATAACCTCCAGATTTAAGAATATCTTCAAACAACGTAATATCACCAGAAGTCACCACTCTTTGGGATTCTCCGGTCAATGGATTAACTAAATCTTTGATATAAGCGTCACCAGGGTTAACACCTGCAGCTAACATCTTGTCTTGAAGATCTTTACTAAGCTCTATTGATTCTGGTTGAAGATCGTTATTAATTTCGTCTTTTTGGCAAGATGTGATTACACCAGCCGCGATAGCGCAAAGCGCTAATACTTTGATTTTTTTCATTTTAAAAAAGTTGAGTTTGTGTAGTTACTTTTTTCTAAAATAGATTCTCATAAGTAAACCTATTTTATTGCTATTAATTTAACAAGCTTTGAATCTTTTTAAATTTAAAGCGGGTTGAAGATATGATAATTTTTTGGATATATCAGTTAATTCCTTAAACTATTCTCTATCAATACTTAAAAAGGATAAATTAAATGCAACAAAGTTGCGAAAAATCTAACAAAACCTCGTCTTTAATTCACACAATATAACCGATGAAGTGCACTTGAAATTTTACAATAAATTAACAAAACTAAGGACGCAACAATGATATTTCGAACGATGTTAAATAAATGTAAACAAAAATCACACTTATAACAATTGGAAGGTTTTTTCCTACATGTCATAAATTTTTAACTAAATAATGTTAAAAATTTATTAACATCTATTTATTGATGACTTTTTGCAAAAAAACTTAAGAGTACACCATCATTCTTTTTTCAATTAGCTTAAGGACCGAACACATAATAAGCATAAAAAAACCAACCGAAGTTGGGTTTTCATAATTTTTACACTCTGATTATCAGACCAAAAAAGGTAATAAGATCTTAGTATAGATAATTCAATGCTGCAATATCATTACTATTAAACTCTTCAGCAAGGCTTCTATTTTAACTAGCTAATATTAAAGAAGGAGTTATAATTTACTCCAACAAAATTTTAATTTCAAACAAAAAAACGCTCAATATTAAAAATATATTGAGCGTTTCTTTATAAATATTTTTGTTAAACAATTTCTGCACTTAAACCAGCCTGAAGCAGCTTCGAACATCTGGGCACTAATTCTTCATAAGCACCAGTTTTTACCGTGCATTTTCCTTTATAATGTACCAACATCGCACATTGTTCTGCCTGAACCGGAGTATGCTCACACGTATAAATCAGAGTCTCTATAACATGATCAAAAGTATTTACATCATCATTATAGAGAACAATTTCATTATTATTTTGTTCTGTGGTTTTTTCTAAAACTTCTTCTAAAACCTTTTCTTGTGTGCTCATCTCCTTATTTTTATACAAATATACTATTTCATACAGAAAAACGAATCGTATATTAGATTATTTTAACTTGTAACAAGCTGCTACCCAATTGTTTCTATCCAAACTATTTACAAACTCTAAATTATTAGCATTGCATTCTTTAGTAATTAGCTCTAAATCTTCGCTATAAAAACCGCTTAAAAAAAGTTGTCCGTTGGATTTTAGTGTTTTTGCATATATAGAAATATCTTTCAACAATATGTTTCTATTAATATTAGCGATCACTACGTCATATTTTTTATCTTCTAACAAGGAAACGTCACCTTCATATGCTGTAATGTGTTTGCACTGATTACGCTCTACATTTTCTACAGTGTTCAAATAGCACCAATTATCAATATCAATTGCATCGATAGGTTGTGCACCACGCATCTCTGCTAAAATAGCCAAAACACCTGTACCACAACCCATATCCAACACTTTTTGATTTTCTAAATCAGCTTTCAGTAAATGTTGGATCATCATATGTGTAGTCTCATGATGCCCTGTTCCAAATGACATTTTAGGTTCTATCACGATATCATACATCACATCCGACTTTTCATGAAAAGGAGCTCTAACACCACAAATATCATCCACTACAATAGGATTAAAATTCTTTTCCCATTCTTTATTCCAATTTACCTGTTCTATTTCTTTGGTTGTATAAGTAATCTCGAATTCATCCGAATTTAGAATATGGATGTTGTCTAAAATATGCTCATTCCACTCTGGTTTTTGAATAAATGCTTCCACTCCAGTTTCTGTTTCCACAAAACTTTCAAAACCTGCATAACCTAACTCTGCAATCAGAATCTCTGTAGCTGGTTGTAATGGTTGTATGGTAAAGTAATATCCTATATATATCGGTACTGTCATATGCTAAAAATTAAAGCGCAAAGTTAATCTTTTGTTCAACAAAAAAGGCATTCGTTTTAGCGAATACCTTTCTGTTTTATAATAATATCTAGTGTTTAAAAAGAAGTTGCAATCGCAGAGAAACTTTCTGCATCTAAAGAAGCTCCTCCTATTAAACCACCATCAACATCTGGTTTAGCAAAAATTTCTTTGGCATTATTTGGTTTCACACTACCACCGTATAATATAGAAACTTCTTCTGCAATCTCTGCTGTATATGCTTCTGCAATTGTTTTACGTATAAATGCATGCATTTCTTGTGCTTGTTCTGGACTTGCAGTTTCACCTGTTCCGATTGCCCAAACGGGTTCGTATGCTAATACTATTTGTTTCCAAGCTTCACTATCCAACTTAAATAATGCATTCTTTAACTGACTTTCGACAACATTAAAATGATTATCACTTTTACGTTCTTCTAATTCTTCTCCAAAACAAAATATAATTGTCATACCATGTTTTAAAGCAGTTGCAACTTTTTCAGCCAACAATTCATCCGTTTCTCCAAAATACGCTCTTCTTTCGCTATGACCTAAAATAACGGTTTTTACACCAATACTACTTAACATATCTGCAGAAATCTCTCCAGTAAAGGCTCCACTTTCTGCCTGATGCATATTTTGTGCTGCCACCCCAATATTGGATCCTTTTAATTCTTCAAAAGCATAATACAGATTGGTGAAAGTTGGTGCCACTATTACTTGGGCTTCTGTTGATGTGTTTAGTTTTTCTTTTAACTCAGAAAGTAAAACTCCAGTATCGGCAAGGTTTTTATTCATTTTCCAGTTTCCTGCTACAATTTTTGCTCTCATTAATTTTAATTTATTTGTGTGGTTTTTATTTGGTTACATTTTTAACACTATCGTTATGCTCTAATTCTGGGATCTAACCATTTATAGATAACGTCTACAAATATATTGATTAGAATGAATACAGAAGAAATTACAATAACCGAACCCATAATTATTGGAAGATCCGAAGTATTTAGGGCATCTACAATTTCTTTCCCTAGTCCATTCCATCCAAAAATATATTCTACAAAAACAGCTCCTGCTAACATGGATGCAAACCATCCAGAGATGGCGGTCACTACAGGATTTAATGCATTCTTCAATGCATGTCTGCGGATAATCTGAAATAGAGACAAACCTTTTGCTTTAGCGGTTCTTATATAATCCTGACTCATTACTTCTAATAAAGAATTCCTCATTAATTGAGTCACTACTGCCAGTGGACGAACTCCCAATACGATTGCTGGTAATAGTAAGTTTTTCCATTGAATATATGTTCCTTCTCCAAAATCATCTACCTCATACAAACTACCTGTCATGTTTAAATTGGTGTATTCATGTAATACATAACCAAACAACCAAGCAAAAATTATAGCACTAAAAAAAGAAGGAACACTCATACCGATGGTACTAATCAATTGCAATAATCGATCTGGCCATTGATCTTTGGTCAATGCACTAATAATACCCATAGTAATCCCCAATAAAATAGCTATAAAAATTGCAGAAACAGCTAAAACCACTGTATTAGGTAAGGTTTCTTTAATCACCTGACTTACCTTCTTTCCGTTTTTCTGAAAAGACTCTCTTAAATAGGGGTATTTCAAAACCATATGTACATTACCGATGTTTAATAAAGATGTTCCAACATACTTTTTTGTATCGAAATAGGAAAAGTCATCCTTTTGAGTACTATGAAAAGAAATGGGAGACAGATCATTTAGATAGTATCGATATTGTGTTGTCAATGGCAAATCAAAGCCATATTTCTTATTGATAATATCTAACTGCTCCTGATTTTCGTTTTGCCCCATCATCATCTGAGCAGGATCACCAGGAAGAATTGTAAATAAAAGAAAGATTACTGTTATCACTCCTAATAAAGTAAGTAATGCATACCCTAATTTATAGAAGTAGGAAATCATATTAGTTTGACTTTTGCTTTAATTGCTCTACCTCTTCTAAGGTATAAACTTTATATTCGAAAGTATCGCCATACAAAAGCTTGGCGTACTCTTCAATGGTAGTATTATATCCTGCTTTTACTCTTCTTTCATTCACATTTTCCGCATCTTTTATGGGCCAGATAATATCAATTGGTTTATTGGTATCAGAATTAAATGTCATTCCTTGTGTACCATATACTTGCTCTTCTCCTTTACCCATCAAATATCGGTCTTCCATCATTGCTACAAGTCTAAAAGGAATTTCTTCTTTTTCTCCAGCTTCTTTAATTAAAGGAAGGTATTTATCTATTCTATCAGAATGTTGAATTACATACCAAGCAGCTTTATTTGTAGGTTCGCCTACAAGAGATTTACCAGGATACCCATATTGCTTAAATACCTGCTCTATATATACTGTATTCGAAGAATCAATTTTATTTTGTTGGAACCAATAATCACTCAAAGCTTCTTCCTCAGTAGCTCCTACCAACTTCGCAATACTATCTCGTTCTTCAACTGTTTTAGCTTGCATTAATTTTCTAAACTTCTGATCTAGTTTAGCAATACTATCTAATTTAGACTTTAGTTCTGCATTTATTCTAGGCCTGGAAGGTGTTACTTTATCTAAAATCAGCTGATCGGCATCATTCCAATGTAGTTTTTCGGTAATGGTTCCCTTATTCAACTTCACAATTCCAGGATTGGATCTTAGAATTGTTTTAAGCGCTGTCTCATCGGTACTATAAAAATCGAAATTAAGATTATAGGTTTCTTTTTTCTGTGCTACTGCTTCAGGAGATGAGGCTGTAAGCCCTATCACATCATACCCTTGAGCCATTGCTTTATCTGTTAATCCCTTGATAACACTCATTCCTTCTCCTTCACTCTTGGAAAGATTATACATTACGATAAGAACCACATTTTCCTTTTCTAAAAACTCGGCGGTGTAATCATTTCCATCTTTTTCTATCGCAAAATCATGAATTGGTGGAATGTATCCCTCCTCGATCATTTTAGTTTCTACCCCAATATATTTGCCATCTACCTGAGGATATTCTCCGCTAGTTTTGATAATTTCTTCTTTTCCATTTACATCAAACTTCCACGAATATTCAAATTCTGCTTCAGGAGCTCCTTCGGGCACTGACATTCCTTCTTCTATATTAGTTCCAATTTTATACGCTCTAAAATCGAAAGTTGGTAAATGCATTAGTACATGATAAGAGAATGCCAAACAAGCTGTAAAGGATACAAATACGATCCACTTATGTGAATTCTCTGGAAGAATAGGTGTAATATATTTTCTTCCGAAAAACAAAATAAGAATGAACACTAAGAGAATCACATCTTTTGTAAACGATTCCCAAGGAGTTAATGGAAGTGCATCTCCAAAACACCCACAATCTGTTACCTTATTAAAATAAGCTGAATAGAACGTAAGAAATGTAAAGAAAACGATCATGCCTAATAGAGACCATACCGTAAACTTTGGTAAATATCCTAACAATAAGGTGATTCCGACGATAATTTCAAAAATACATAGAAACACTGCTAGCAATAATGCAATCGGAATCAAAAACTCCATATTTAAAACGCCTTCACTGAAATATTCTTGCAATTTATAAGAGAACCCAAGTGGGTCATTTAGCTTAATAAATCCTGAAAATAAGAAAAGTGCTGCTACAAATATTCTGGAAAAACCAACTAGTATTTTCATCTTTAATATGGAGATTATAAGTTATCGCGAACAAGATAAAGGGTTTATATCTTGTTATTTTTAGTTTAACAGTATTTTATAAAATCAAAAATTAATTTGCTTCACCCAAATGAATCATCGCAAATACGGCGTAATTAATCATATCCTGATAATTTGCATCGATCCCTTCACTTACTAAAGTTTTACCTTTATTATCTTCGATTTGTTTTACTCTTAATAGTTTTTGTAAGATTAGATCGGTAAGAGAACTTACTCTCATATCACGCCAAGCCTCGCCATAATCATGATTCTTATTCATCATCAATGTTTTAGTAATATTGATATGCTTATCATATAATTCTGTCGCCAAATCTACAGATAAATCCGGCTGATCTACCACTCCCTTTTCTAATTGAATCAAAGCCATTAAGCTATAATTAATGATCCCAATAAACTCAGAAACTTCTCCCTCATCTACCTTTCTTTCTTTATTTTCCTGTAGCCCACGAATTCGTTGTGCTTTTATAAAAATTTGATCTGTAAGTGATGGTAATCTTAAGATTCTCCAGGCACTTCCATAATCTTTCATTTTCTTAGTAAATAAATCACGACATTTGGTGATTATTGCGTCATATTGGGTAGACGTATCTTGCATATAACTGTTGAATTTTGCGTAAATTTCGCTTTAATATGGCAATTATACCAAATAAACATTAAAAATATAGCATAAACCTTTCTATGACTATCAATTGCAAAGGGTCTTTAATTGATCTCAGTTCCCCGAAGGTAATGGGAATTTTAAACCTAACTCCAGATTCTTTTTATGACGGAGGAAAATATAAAGATGAATCACAAATCTTATTGCAGGTAGAAAAAATGCTGCAAGAAGGAGCTACATTTATTGATCTTGGAGCTTATTCTTCCAGACCAGGAGCAGCTCATATTTCTGTTGATGAAGAAGAGAAAAGAGTCTTACCTATTGTAACTTTAATTCTTTCTAAATTTCCAAATGCCATTTTATCCATTGACACTTTTAGAAGTAGTATCGCCACAAAATGTATTGATGCTGGAGCGGCAATTATAAATGATATCTCAGCGGGCAATCTTGATAGGGATATGATTGGCATTGTAGGTCAATTAAAAGTCCCGTACATTATGATGCATATGAAGGGCACCCCACAAACCATGAAATCACTAAATCAATATTCGGATTTGGTGAAAGAAGTTCAGTTTTATTTTTCTCAAAAAGTAGCAGAAGCAAGACTAGCGGGTATCAACGATATTATTATAGATCCTGGCTTTGGATTTGCTAAAGATATTGATCAGAACTTTGAACTGCTGAATAAATTAGAACTACTACAGCTACAAGAACTTCCCATCCTAGCGGGTGTCTCTCGAAAATCGATGATATATAAAACTCTGAATAGCACTCCTTCTGAATCGCTGAATGGAACTACTTCTCTCAATACTATTGCTTTGTTAAAAGGAGCTTCTATATTAAGAGTTCATGATGTAAAAGAAGCTATGGAATGTGTAAATCTAGTAAACAAATACAATAATTTTACAGATTAATCATTTTGAATAAAAGATCTGAAACAGAGTTTCGCTAATTTTTCTATTTTTACAAAAAGACCGCCTTTGGATTTAATCAATGTTAGAATATTAGATATCCTAGATATCGTGTTGGTAGCACTGCTACTCTACTATATGTATAAATTGGTTAAAGGTACTGCCGCTATCAATATTTTTATAGGAATCGTAATGATCTATCTTGTCTGGAAGCTGACTCAGTTTCTAGCAATGGAGATGCTTAGTAGTGTTTTAGGCGAGTTTATTGGCGTAGGGATGTTTGCGTTGATTGTTGTTTTTCAGCAAGAGATTAGAAAATTTCTTCTTATGATTGGATCTACAAACTTTGGTAGAAGAAGAAAATTTTTGCGACAATTAAAATTCATTAGAGACACTCCAGAAGATAGTGTAACTGATGTGGGTGCTATTGTGAGAGCCTGTCAGAAAATGGGAGATACCTTTACGGGAGCATTGATTGTAATTAAAAGAAATACCGCATTAGACTTTGTTAAAAACACAGGCGATGAACTCGACATATTGGTTAAAACACCAATAATAGAAAGCATTTTTTATAAAAATAGTCCATTACATGATGGAGCTATGATAATTGAAGACAATAGAATTGTTGCTACTCGAGTAATATTACCAGTTTCAAACGACAGAGACATCCCTTTACGATTTGGATTAAGACACCGTGCTGCCATAGGAATTACCGAAAAAACCGATGGATTAGCTATTATTGTAAGTGAAGAAACTGGTCAGATATCTTATATAAAAAATGGTGAATTTGTCATCTTTAAAACACCAGAAGAATTGATTGAAAAAATAAAGAAAGATCTACAATAGATGGACAATAAACTTAGTAACCTTAAATATTGTAAGAACTGTGGCTTCGAAATTGCCAACTTTCCCTTTTGTCCAGAATGTGGTGCTAAAAAAATTACGAAGCGAATTACTTTTAAAAATTTAACTCAGGAATTTAGTGATCGTTTTTTAAACTTAGATAATTCTTTTATTAGAACATTCGTTCATCTTTTCACAAAACCAAAGGATGTAATTGATGGTTTTATTAATGGACTTAGAAAAAGGTATATAAACGTTTTTAGTTATTTTGCAATTTCTCTTACCATAGCAAGTTTATATACATTTATTCTAAAAAAATACATGGAGGATATCTTTGCGAAAACAATGGTCTCCGAAGAACAACTAGAAGTAAGTAAAATAGCATCTGATATTTCTTTTGAATACCAATCTGTTACCTCTTTCTTAACAATTCCGATATTAGCCTTAATCTCTAGGCTAGTGTTTTTAAATTATAAAAAGTATAATCTAACGGAACATTTGGTTATTCATCTATACGCTTATTCACACATTACCATGGTAATAAGCTTCATAACCTTGCCTATACTTTTAACTATTGAGAATCTTTATCCAGTACTATGGGTTCAATTCTCTGCTTCTATATTCTACATCGCATATGTTTTAAAGAAGTTATATGACTTAAGTTGGAAAAAGATCATTTTAAAAACACTATTGTTTTTTGTAATCATGAGCATATTATTTGTTATTTTCTCCATTGTTATTGCTTTTATTATGATACAAAGTGGTGTAATGCCTATCGACGGAAGCTCTTCTATTTAAAACATCAAATATTTAAAAATCACCTAAGAAATAAATGGATAAAACTGTTACAGTTTCTAATTGCAAGAACTGCGGATATAATGTTGAAAATGTAAACTTTTGCTCTCACTGCGGAGCTAAAAAGATTACAAAAAGAATTACCTATAAAAATTTAATTGCTGAAATAACAGAAGTATATCTAAATATTGATGGTACCCTTATAAAAACCATTAAGGACTTAACAATAAAACCTCACATTGTTATTAATGACTATATCAATGGAGTTAGAAAAAAGCATTTAAACTTACCATCATATCTGTTATTATCTCTTACCCTATCTACTCTTTTAAGTTTTATAAAGGAGAAAGCATTTAACATTGCTTCCGAAATAGATAAAAGTGATAAAAATTCTGAGGTAGTAGAGTTTTTAAAAGAAACGGTAGAAAAATTTCCAACCTTGGGATATTTTATCTTAATACCTCTGTTTTCACTCATGTCTCGCTTTGTCTTTAGAAAATACAGAAAGTACAATTTTCTAGAACACAACGTAATCAATGCGTATCTCATAGCTCATATTACCATACTTACTTTTATACCCTACATTATTACTTTTTGTTTTGGAGACTACGTAGAGGAGACTAGTTCTATATTTTTATTAATACAACTTATTTATGCAACCTTCTTGTTCAAAAACTTATATAATATTAGTTATTGGAGAGTCATAATTAAGGGTTTTGTTGGATTTCTATTAATAAGTTTAATAGTGTTTGGAATTGCGATTACCGCAGGAATAGCTTCTGGAATATTAGAAGAAAGCGGTTTAATTAAACCTCCCTCATTTCACTAAACTGCACGTCGTAGAGGTTTTTATAATACCCATTTTCTACTTCTAGTAGTTCGTTATGGTTTCCTTGCTCTACAATTTTACCACTATCCATTACAATAATTTTATCTGCATTTTTGATGGTAGCTAGTCGGTGAGCAATTACTATAGAGGTTCTTCCCTGAGTAATTTTATCCGTAGCATCTTGGATCAGTTGTTCGCTATGCGAGTCTATAGAAGAGGTAGCTTCATCCAACACTAAAATTCCAGGGTTGGTTACATACGCTCTTAGAAAAGAAATTAATTGTCTTTGCCCAGAAGAAAGCATTACACCTCTTTCTTTTACATTATAATGATATCCATTCGGAAGACTTTTTATAAAATCATGGATTCCTATCTCTTTAGCAGCTTTTACCACCCTTTCTTCTGTGATATCAGGATTGTTTAGTGTAATATTATTAAAAATAGTATCTGCAAATAAAAACACATCCTGCAACACAACTGCAATATGATTCCTTAAGGATTTTAAATCAATATCATGAATGTTTGTGCTATCAATAGAAACAACTCCATCATCTATTTCATAAAACCTATTTAGTAAATTGATAATGGTAGATTTTCCAGCACCAGTAGCTCCTACAATCGCTACGGTTTCTCCTGGTTTTACTGAAAACGAAATTCCTTTTAAAACCTCTTCGTCCTCAACATAACTAAACCTTACATCTTCAAAATCAATTGCTCCTTTTATCGTTTCAAGCTCTATTTGTCCAAAATCATTGATCTTAGATTCCGTATCTAGAATAGCAAACACTCTATTTGCCGCTACCATACCCATTTGTAGTGTATTAAACTTATCTGCAATTTGTCTCAGAGGTCTAAAAAGCATCTGTGAGAGTTCTATAAAAGCAATCACTACTCCTAAGGTAATTACATCTCCTTGTGCAGCTTTTAAACCTCCATACCATACGATCAATCCAGTAGTAATCGAACTCGACATTTCTGCAATTGGGAAAAAGATAGAATTATACCACACAGTTTTTATCCAACCTTTTTTATGCTTTTCATTAATCTCTTTAAAACTATTATACTCTATTTCTTCTCTGGTAAAAAGCTGAACAATCTTCATTCCTGTTATTCGCTCTTGTACAAAAGAATTAAGATTAGAAACTTGCGTTCTTACTTCCTCAAACGCTGTTTTCATTTTTCTTTGGAAAACTCTGGTAGCAAAAACAATAAAAGGTAATACAGCAAGAACAATTAATGTAAGTTGCCAACTGTAATAAATCATGAAACAAAGAATCACAAACATTTTAAGCAGATCACTAATAATCATGAAAAGTCCTTGGCTAAAAATACTTGCTATGGTTTCTATATCACTAACCGCACGAGTAACTAATCTTCCCACAGCAGATTGATCATAATATTGTTTTTTAAAACTCAACATATGATCAAAAAGTTTTACCCTTATATCTCTTATAACTTCTTGCCCTAACCAGTTTGCAAAATAAATAAACAGAAATTGAAACACTACTTCTAACAGCAATACTCCTAGCATTAAACCAATGTAAAACAAGATTAAATTACCGTCTTTAGGAATAAAACTTTTATCAATCGCTTTTTGCAGCAGTAGCGGTCTTAGTATAGCAAATCCTGACAACAATATTGCAGATAGCGCTACGAAATAAAAGGTAAATCGATAAGGGTTTGTATACCCTATCAATCTTCTGAATAATTTAAAATCAAATGCTTTTCCGCTTTTTCCTGCCATTATTGTGTTAAGTATATAGTATTGGGATATGCTACTTTTGTCAAATATAATCCATGAGCTGGTACAGAATACCCAGCTTCACTACGATTTTCACTTTTTATAATTTCTTTTAAATCTTCAAGATCTAATTTATGTTCTCCTATTTCTACAAGAGTTCCTACGACAGCCCTAACCATATTTCTGAGAAAACGATTAGCCGTAATCTTAAAAATCAACAAACTACCATTTCTTTCCCAAACAGCATTTGTAATAGTACAATTATACGTTTTTACATCGGTTTTGGACTTACTAAAACATTTAAAGTTCGTATAGTTTAACAGTAATTTAGCAGCTTTATTCATTAAATCTATGTCCAAATCCTTTTTAAGATAGTAAGCATGATTTATACTAAAAGGATCTTTTTCTAAAGTAATAATGTACTCATATGACCTACTCATAGCATCGAACCTAGCATGCACCTCTTCTTGCACTAAATATATCTTTTGAATTGCAATATCTTTAGGAAGAAGAGAATTAAGCTTATAACATAATTGGTCTACATCGATATCCTTTTCATAATCAAAATGCGCCATAATCTGTTTTGCATGAACACCTGCATCTGTTCTTCCTGCTCCAACAATCTCTATTTTTGCTTTTAATAATAAGGACAAAGAACTTTCTAACACCTCTTGTATAGAAATTGCATTAGGCTGTCTTTGCCAACCATGATAAGAAGTTCCTTTATAAGAAAGTTCTAAAAAATATCTCAAAGCTTTATTCTATTTTTGTTTTTAATATGATGGCAAATATACTTCATATAAAAGAGATTAATTCTACGATCATATTTGCGATTATTTATATGATAATAAACCAAACCAATACATCAATTTGAAAAAAATACTTTTACTAAGTGACACTCATAGTTATATAGATGATCGGATCTTACACTATGTAGAACAAGCTGACGAAGTTTGGCATGCAGGAGACATAGGAGACTTAAGTGTAACGGATGCAATTGAAAATATAAAACCGCTTCGAGCGGTATATGGAAATATAGATAATGATAAAGCAAGAGTAAGCTTTCCTTTACATCAACGATTTCATTGCGAAAAAGTATCTGTATGGATTACTCATATTGGCGGCTATCCACCAAAATATAACAGCAATACCAGACAAGAAATAAAAAACAATCCTCCTGACTTATTTATATGTGGTCACTCTCATATATTAAAGGTAATTCCTGATAAAACAAACGGAGTATTGCACATGAATCCTGGAGCAGCGGGAAAACACGGCTTCCATAAAATAAGAACAATGTTGCGATTTACTATAGATCAGGATAAAATAGAAAATCTAGAAGTAATCGAACTTGGTAAAAAATAAGAACCCGAAGTTGGCATACTCCGGGTTCTAACGCACTAATACTACTAAGATTTTAGGTTTATCGTAATCGGTCTACTGATTTTACGAGATTTTCATCCTTTTTAATAGCCTTATTGGCTACCACTAATAAAACGATAGAAATAATAGGAAGTAACATCCCAATACCTTTCTCTGAAACCAATGTTTCTCCAGATAATGTTAGCGACCAATAAACAAATACTCCTAGTAAAATAAAGTTTAATAAGATATTGATTCGCCCCAAAACAAATTGAAGCTGTCTATTTTTAAACAAAAAAATACTCACCACTGCTAAAACCGCAGATCCAGCAAACATTCCTAACACCAAAAGATTATCTTTTGCTAATAATTCATTTTTATCTTGATCAAATCCGTAAGGTACTAATGTAGAAACTACACTAGCTATTAACGCTACTAATAGTAAGTATATGGATTGAATTCGTTGTATCATTACCCCTTCTTCTTTTGGAAAAGCAAAAATAAGAGTTTCTTTTTATAAATATGTGTAAAAAATCAAAAATAAAGTCGTATACTTGCATCACAAATGATGTAACCCATTCTTAATTAGGTTACTTACCTTCTTAATAAAATTTTCCTAGAATTCTTCTTTAGAAAATTTAACACCAGAACCTTAAATTATATAACAAACTTAAATGTTAGAGATTTCTGAATTAAAAGCGAAAAAGCTTCCTGAGCTACAGGAAATTGCGAAAAGTTTAAATGTGCCTAAATTTCGCAGCATGAAAAAATTAGACTTGGTATATCAAATATTAGATTACCAAGCGGCGAACCCTAATAAGGTAAAAGAGGTCATTACAGAAGATACTTCGGCTAAAACTGAAAAAGCTAAACCAAAACCTGCTGCGCGTCAAAAAAGACCACGCACAAAAAAAGCTCAAGCACCGAATACAGCTACTGCAAAAGAAGCAACAGGCGCTCAGGAAAAAAGCACTACTCCTAAAAAAGAAGCAAGAGACACAAATCAAAGCAACAAACAACCTGTTGTAAACAAAAAACCTCAGAAAAAGCAAGAGGACAAAAAACAAGAGGATAAAAAGGAAGAGCGAAAAGAAGAAAGAAAGGACAATAGAAACAGGAATAACGATAAATCCCAGAACAAAAACCGTAATAACAACAATAATAAAAAAGAAAATAACGGAAACAGGGATAATGGAAATAGAGATAACAGAAATCGCTATAAAGAACCCGATTATGAATTTGATGCAATTATTCAGAGTGAAGGAGTTCTGGACATCATGCAAGATGGATATGGTTTTTTAAGATCTAGTGATTACAACTACCTTTCTTCTCCTGATGATATTTACGTATCTCAATCTCAAATAAGACTTTTTGGATTAAAAACAGGAGATACCGTTTTAGGACAAGTAAGACCTCCAAAAGAAGGAGAAAAATATTTTCCTTTAATAAAAGTAAACAAAATCAATGGACTTGACCCGCAGGTAGTAAGAGATAGAGTATCTTTTGAACACCTTACTCCTCTTTTCCCTCAGGAGAAATTCAAAATTGCAGAGAAGCAAAGTACTATCTCTACAAGAATCATGGATTTATTCTCACCTATCGGAAAAGGACAACGTGGTATGATTGTATCACAACCTAAAACAGGTAAAACCATGTTACTAAAGGATGTTGCTAATGCAATCGCAGCAAATCACCCTGAAGTGTATCAAATGATATTACTGATTGATGAGCGCCCAGAGGAAGTAACAGACATGCAAAGAAATGTAAGAGGAGAAGTAATAGCCTCTACTTTTGATAAAGAAGCTCATGAACATGTCAAAATTGCCAATATCGTTCTAGAAAAAGCTAAGAGATTAGTAGAATGCGGCCATGATGTTGTCATATTATTAGACTCTATTACACGTCTTGCAAGAGCATATAACACAGTACAGCCTGCTTCTGGTAAAATTCTAAGTGGTGGTGTAGATGCTAATGCTTTGCACAAACCAAAACGATTCTTTGGAGCTGCCAGAAATATTGAGAATGGAGGATCATTAACAATCATTGCAACAGCTTTAACCGAAACCGGATCTAAAATGGATGAAGTTATTTTTGAAGAATTCAAAGGTACTGGTAATATGGAATTACAATTAGATCGTAAAATATCTAATAGAAGAATATTCCCTGCAATTGACCTCACCTCTTCTAGCACACGTCGAGATGACATCTTATTAGACGAAAGCACAATTCAAAGAATGTGGGTAATGAGAAAATATTTAGCAGACATGAATCCTGTCGAAGCGATGGAATTCATTAATGAGCGATTTAAACAAACGAGAAATAACGACGAATTTCTAATATCCATGAATGGATAAAAAATTCAATAAAACTTAAATAAAGAAGGCTATCGATATGATAGCCTTCTTTATTTACAACTTCTTTAAGACCTCATTACTCAGAATCTAATTAATTTTGCTACAAGTGCATCTTGAAAGGTTTCTTTCAAAACTCAGACTACTAATAGCAAAAACTATTATCATGAAGACATTATTATATAGCACACTCACTATTTCGATTTTACTTTTTGGCTGCCAAGGAACTAGTCAAACGAAAAATACACTAACAAATACAGAAACACAAAATATGACGCCTGTTCAAGTTGAACCAATAAATGGATTGGAACGAGCTTATTTTGCAAGTGGATGTTTTTGGTGTGTTGAAGCAATTTATGAAAGTGTAATTGGCGTAGAAGAGGTTATTTCTGGGTATTCCGGAGGACATACAGAAAACCCGACATATGAATCAAGTAATACAGGGCGGACCGGTCATGCAGAAGCTGTTGAAGTACTATACGACCCTAAAATAGTTTCGTTTTCTACCTTAGTAGATGTATATTTTGGATCACAAAATGTAACCCAAATAAACGGTCAAGGCCCTGATAGAGGTCCCCAATATCGATCCATTATATTTTATCAAAATGATACTCAAAAGGAAATTATTACAAAAAAGAAGGAGTTTTTAAGCAAAAGTATCAATAGAAAAATTGCTGCAGAAATCATGCCTTTTCAAAAATTTTGGAAAGCAGAAGAATACCATCAGGATTATGAAAAAAGAAACCCTTACAACAGGTATATTCAAAATATTTCCGTGCCTAGATTAAAACGTTTTCAGAAAAAATTCCCTGAATTAATAAAGAATACTCACTAAGCATATTCTAGTTGCACAACAACAAATTCTTCTGAATAAAAATCAAATTCTCACTAAAATCGTACACACAAAAAACCGTCAGCAATTTCTGACCATAGATAAATATGGCTAAAAATTATGCCAAATAAATTCCAAAATACCCCCAAGGTAAAACCATAATAGATAAAATGAAACACCACTTTTCAAGAATTCAAAAACAATTTTCGATTTTATAAAAACGAAGAGTAGAAAAAATATAACTATTTAATTATCAAAACAATAAATCTAATAAAAGTAAAATTCAATCTACTCAAATTTAAAAAAAAGCTATGCAAGCATAATTAATTATGTTAAAATATTGTGAAAATTTAAGTTTTTAACTTCATTCGCATCTTCGAAAAAACCTAAAAAATATTATCACGAACTAACAAAAAACACGAACCGACTTCAAGCCCAATAAAATCAATATAAATCAGATGTAATACACAAAAAAATCGTTGAAAAACACAAATTGAATAAAAAAAAAGTAAAACTTTATGTAAATAAAGTGAAAACTAGTTGCGTTTTTCAGATTAATAACTTACTTTTGTTTATAGTTTAATAGTTTTCATTTCAGGTGATTAATTAACAAGTTTAAACTTACACTATAAAAAAACATGTGTAAATCGCTTTAAATCAGGAACTTACAAGCTAAAACGTTCTTTAAAATTGGAAATATTTTTAACGAAACTATAAATCGTTAACAATTTCTAAATGTCAGAAAAATAAGTTTGGCATCTTTTTTGAGAACGCATTTTTGAACATGAATTTGAATAAATTTTTTAATATTATAGAGTAAACCCGAAAAAAAGCAATACAAAGATTATAGACCCTAATCTGCTTTATTTTTGAATTTTAATTATGTAAACACAGAAAGATTATGAAATCAATTTTTACATTTATTTTGTTATTGGTGATGACTTCTTCGACTTTCGCTCAGATAAAGTCATTAGACCGCTATTTAATGTCTACTGCAAAGTTAGAGTTAAGAACTGGACCTGGAGCGAATTTTGATATTATCGGTGAGATACCACAAGGAACTCAAGTATACGTTATTAGTTCTGGATATGGTGATTGGAGTACTGTACAATATAAGAAT
Source organism: Aquimarina sp. 433 (assembly GCF_054054605.1). Lineage (NCBI taxonomy): Bacteria > Pseudomonadati > Bacteroidota > Flavobacteriia > Flavobacteriales > Flavobacteriaceae > Aquimarina > Aquimarina sp. 433. The sequence goes on along the minus strand of NZ_JBSWZK010000003.1, from coordinate 261,344 downwards.
GGTAATGGATTCGTACTTACCAAGTTATTAGCAGAAGATAATAGTATTGCTGAAGCTGAAAGAGCTGCTAAAGCTGCAGAAGCTAAGAAAAGAGCTGCTAAAGCTGCCGCAGAAAAAGCAATTAGAGATGCTGAAGCTGCTAAAATAGCTGCTGCCGAAGCTGCGAGAAAAGCTATTGCAGAAGCTGAAAGATTACAAAGATTAGCAGAACAGGAAGCAACGGCTGCTGCCGCTGCCGCTGCTGCCGCTAATAAAAATAAGAGTGTGGCTGAGCAAAGAAGACTTGCAGAATTAGCTGAAACTCAGAAAGCATTAGAAGAAGCAAACAAAAGAACTCTTGGTTCTACTGAAACTGCTTATACACCTATAGAATCAAAAACATCTTCTAACGGAAGCAATGCAAGTTCTTCTAATAGAGCTGCCGCTGCTCCATCTAAAGCAGTAAGAGAAAATAAATTCTCAAGCTGGGAAAAGAAAACATACAAATCTGGAGCAACACCAAAATCCTTTAACTTTAAAGGTAAGTTCGAGTATAAGTTGGACAACTACCTTAAAATAGAAGTTGGTAAAAATACAGATGTTGTTGTAAAACTTGTGAAAATGGGTAAAACAGCAAAAGACGATGAAACAATCAGAATTGTATATATCAATAGTAATCAAACACAATACATAAGAAATATTCCTGAAGGTGAGTACTACTGTGTTATTGCTTATGGAAAAGATTGGAGAGAAGATCCAAATGCTCCTAAAGGAAGAGGACAAGGACAATTTACGAAGAATCCTCTATACGAAAAAGGTCAGGATATCTTAGATTACAACACAATCAAAACTCCTGAAGGAATGAATGTACCTTCATATAGTTTATCTCTTGACTTATTACCAAATGGAACACTTTATGGTAATGATGCAGAAGATCAAGACAACATTGACGCAAGTGCGTTCGGAAAATATTAAAAAACACACATAATTATAATTTATTATCACCAATAATAAATGTAAAAATAAAAGAGGTGCCATTTTTATGGCACCTCTTTTATTTTCCTTTCTGCTTAGTTCTCTACAAACTGGACTAAATAACAACTTTCTAAAACAACCTAATAAGCGGTATAAAAAAGCTCTAGTTCAATCGAACTAGAGCTTTTTTATTATGTAATGATGTTTCTATTTAATTTAAATACACCTAAACAATAAAAAGAAACTTATTTTCTATGTCTTTCTCTTGCTAACAAAGTGTTCTTAAGCAACATGGCTATTGTCATAGGTCCTACACCACCAGGAACAGGTGTAATATAAGAAGCTTTCTTACTTACATTTTCATAATCCACATCACCTACAATTCTATACCCTTTTTCTCTAGAATCATCCGCAACTCTGGTAATACCCACATCAATAATAACAGCATCATCTTTAACCATTTCTGCTTTTAAAAAGTTAGGAACCCCTAAAGCGGAGATCACAATATCAGCTTGAGAAATAATCTGAGTAATGTTTTTTGTATGGCTATGAGTAAGCGTAACTGTTGAATTACCAGGCCAACCCTTTCTACCCATTAAAATACTCATGGGTCTACCGACGATATGACTTCTTCCAATTACAACGGTATGCTTTCCTTTAGTATCTACATTATAACGTTCTAATAGCTCTAATATACCAAACGGTGTCGCTGGTATAAAAGTTGACATATCTAACGCCATTTTCCCAAAATTCATTGGATGAAAACCATCTACATCCTTATCAGGATCTACTGCCAAAAGCACTTTTTGAGTATCTATCTGAGGTGGTAATGGTAATTGAACTATAAATCCATCGATATCTGAGTTCTCATTTAACTCTTTAATCTTTGCTAGTAATTCTACCTCACTTGTAGTACTTGGCATTTTAACTAAAGTAGACTCAAATCCGATTTTTTCACAAGCTCTTACCTTGCTTCCTACATAAGTTAAACTCGCCCCATCGTTTCCAACCAAAACAGCTGCTAAATGTGGAACTTTTTCGCCGCGATCTTTCATCTTTTGAACTTCAGCAGCAATTTCGTTTTTTATATCGTTACTTATTTTTCTTCCGTCTAAAACTTCCATAGTAAGCCCCTACTCTATATTTAAAATTATTAATTGATTATAAAAGTTATCTCATCTTACCCATCATTTGCATCATACGCTTGCCGCCGCCGCCTTGCATCATCTTCATCATTTTACTCATTTGATCAAACTGTTTAAGTAGTTGATTTACCTGCTGAACTGAGGTGCCTGAACCTTTTCCAATACGTTTTTTTCTACTCGCATTAATAATTTGAGGTTTTGTACGCTCTTCAGGTGTCATGGAATGAATAATCGCTTCAATATGCTTAAATGCATCATCATCTATATCTACATTCTTCATCATTTTACCAGCTCCAGGAATCATCCCCACAAGATCTTTCATATTTCCCATCTTCTTTACTTGCTGGATTTGTTTTAAGAAATCATCGAAACCGAATTGATTTTTTGCAATTTTCTTTTGTAGCTTTCTTGCTTCCTCTTCATCAAATTGCTCCTGCGCTCTTTCCACTAAAGAAACTACGTCTCCCATCCCCAGTATACGATCCGCCATTCTGGAAGGATAGAACACATCGATAGCTTCCATCTTCTCACCAGTACCAATAAATTTTATCGGTTTATTTACAACAGATTTAATAGAAATAGCTGCTCCACCTCTGGTATCTCCATCAAGCTTCGTAAGGATTACTCCGTCAAAGTTCAATAAATCATTAAATGCTTTCGCAGTATTAACAGCATCCTGCCCAGTCATGGAATCTACTACAAATAATGTTTCATTTGGAGTAACGGCTTTATGAATATTTGCAATCTCGGTCATCATCACCTCATCTACAGCTAAACGACCTGCAGTATCAATTATAACTACATTAAATCCATTAGCTTTTGCATGAGCAACACCTGCTTTTGCGATAGCAACTGGATCAGAGTTACCTCTATCACTAAAAACCTCTACATTAATTTGTTCACCAACAACATGCAACTGGTCTATCGCTGCTGGTCTATAAACATCACAAGCCACTAAAAGTGGTTTCTTAGTTTTTTTATTCTTTAAATAATTCGCTAGCTTTCCAGAAAATGTTGTTTTACCAGAACCCTGTAAACCTGACATTAAGATGACAGAAGGATTTCCTGAGAGATTAACTCCAGCTACATCACCACCCATTAATTCAGTTAACTCATCTTTTACAAGTTTAACCATTAATTGACCAGGCTTAAGCGATTTAAGCACGTTTTGACCTAATGCTTTTTCCTTTACGGTTGCTGTAAAATCTTTAGCAATTTTATAATTAACATCAGCATCTACCAATGCTCTACGTACTTCTTTAAGTGTCTCAGCAACATTTACTTCAGTAATCTGACCGTGACCTTTTAAAATATGTAACGCTTTATCTAACTTATCACTTAAATTATCAAACATATACTTTATTCTGATTTTTCAACATCTACTTTTTTAGCAGAATGGTGCAAATTTAATGATTTGAAGTGTATTTATAAAAAATGGTTAAGATAGAATTCTACATCATCCTGCAATTAATATTAAAAAAAGAAAAAGCTATTAGAAAGACATTAAAAATTCTTTCTAATAGCTCCTTCAGACAATTATTTATGGCTAACTCAAATGTCTGTTTCTTTTAGTGCAATGCTGATGGAATTAAAACTTCATTAATTACATGTACAATTCCATTTGAAGCTTCTATATCTGCCAATAACACTTTAATGGACTCATTTAAAAACACCTCACCGTCAATCATTTCTATAGTTACTTCTTCTCCTTGTACGGTAGTTACAGTTTGACCAGCCAATAAGTCTTGGGCAGTAAACTTACCTGCTGCAACATGATATAACAAAACTTCTGTAAGAGCTTCTCCACTTGGAATCGCTTCTAAAGCAGCAAATGCATCATTAGTTGGAGCAAATACAGTAAAAGGTCCGTCTCCATTTAACGTATCAACAAGATCAGCTGCTTGTAATGCACCCACTAAAGTAGAAAGTTCTGGTGTACCTACAGCTATCTCTACAATTGATTGTAAATCAGCAGGAGGTAGTAAAACCCCATCTATAACATGAACAATACCATTAGAAGCTTCAACATCTGCAATTACAACTTTAATAGATCCATTTAAAAATACTTCTCCATCTATCATTTCTATAGTCACCTCATCTCCTTGCACTGTTGTAACTGTCTGACCAGCAATCAAATCTTCTGCCGTAAACTTACCTGCTGCAGCATGATACAAAAGAACCTCTGTAAGAGCTTCTCCACTTGGAATCGCTTCTAAAGCAGCAAATGCATCATTGGTCGGTGCAAATACTGTGAAAGGACCATCTCCATTTAACGTATCAACAAGATCAGCCGCTTGTAATGCACTTACTAACGTTGATAACTCTGGTGTGGCCACAGCTATCTCTACGATTGATTGTAAATTAGCAGGAGGTAGTAAAACCCCATCTATAACATGAACAATACCATTAGAAGCTTCAACATCTGCAATTACAACTTTAATAGACCCATTTAGAAACACTTCTCCATCTATCATTTCTATAGTTACCTCATCTCCTTGCACTGTTGTAACCGTCTGACCAGCTATTAAATCTTCTGCCGTAAACTTACCTGCTGCAACATGATATAAAAGAACTTCTGTAAGAGCTTCTCCACTAGGAATCGATTCTAAAGAGGCAAATGCATCATTGGTCGGTGCAAATACTGTGAAAGGTCCGTCTCCATTCAAAGTATCAACAAGATCAGCCTCTTGCAAAGCACCTACTAAAGTTGATAACTCTGGAGTGGCTACAGCAATCTCTACAATACTTGGTAGTGGCTGAAATGATGGCGGTATCAATACTGCATCTATAACCTGAATTACTCCATTAGATCCTCCGATGTTTGCAGAAAGTAATTTCACGGTATCATTGATTACTATTTCATTATTATCATCTAGACTAACTTTTACATTTTCTCCTTGTAATGTCTCAATCATTTCCTGTGCCAATAACTGTGGGGTATTTAATCTCCCAGTCGCTACATGATATAACAGTACTTGTTTTAAAACTTCTAATTCTGGAACCTCATCCAATGCAGCAAACGCTTCATCGGTTGGAGCGAAAACAGTGAACGGACCTTCTCCTGTTAGAGGCGCTACTAAATCAGTAGCTTGTAATGCTCCTACTAAAGAGGTGAATCTACCATCCTCAACAATTAACTCCACTATTGTTTTATCAGGGAAAATTGTTTTAATTAATTCCGCACTCCATTCTCCTCTACCAATACCATTCCCAAAAATTCTAAATCCTCCTTCTAAGTTACCTTCTTCATCTACTCTACCAATTCCAAAAATTAAATTCCTTCCGGGTGGATTTATGATTAGATAAACAATACCATCACTTATAATAGCTCCTCTAGTTCGTGCTCTTGAGCCATCTGGTAATACCAAGTTTCCTCTAACAATGGTAAAACTGGCATGATATAAAGTAAAATTTAAACGAAGTTCACCTTCAATATTAGTTCCTGCTCCAGCTCCGCTATTGATTGATGCAGAAAAATCATATACTCTTCTTTCTCTACTAATATCAAATAAAGAATTTTTAGACAAGCCAAAAGCTTCTTCTTCATTTTCAGGCTCTAGCAACTCACCATCAATTATATTTTGGGTCATTTCTTCTATTTCATCAAAGCTGATGATGTTTGATTCTTCAAATTCAATCAAACTTGGATCTGATTCATTTAACTGTTCATTATCTGTTTTACAAGAGATAAAAACATTGATTACGAAAAGGCACAACAAAGGCACCGATAATCTTTTGATTAACGTTTTCATAGGTTTTAATTTAAATTAGTTAATATTTAAAATGAGTGTGTAAAAAAGGGCATTTAGCTCTTAACTAATTGAAAAATCAATCTATAACTAAATGCCCTTAAAGAAGAATTTTTATTTTGGGGTAATCTTAAAAAGAGGGTTCTATCTTAATTTGTTGGAGCTGGGATCAAAACTTGATCAATCACATGTACCACTCCATTTGCGGCTTGCACATCCACTACGACAATATTACTAGCCGTTGTATTTCCTGATCCAGTAACACTCGGTGCGGAAGCATCAATAGTGACATCAATATCATTTAACATAGTAACAGGACCATCTACCAAATCAGTAGAGCGCACATTATTCTCTCCAACTACGTGATAATTTAAAATATTAGCCAAAACATTCTCATCCATTGGAACATCAATCGCTGCAAATGCATCATTAGTTGGTGCAAAAACTGTAAAAGGAGCTGGTGCTGTTCCATTTTCTGTACTTAAGGCAGCTACAAAATCTGTAGAAGGTGTTAGCGTTGTTAAAGCTTCTACGAGTGTAGAAAAAGTTGCATCTGCAGTAGCAAATGTTACTACAGTAGGTAAAGTAATTACCGACCCAACTTTGTGTATTACTCCATTAGATGCTACAATATCAGCTTCTGTAACCGTGGAAATCCCATTAAAGGAAACTCCGTTTTCCGTATTTATATAAATACTAAGATTGTTCATAGTACTTCCATAAGTAGCTAGAGTGTTATTATAACTTGTAGTAAGGGAAGAAGAAATATTTGTTCCCGCTATCACATGATTTAATAAAATTTGCTCGATAGTAGCTGCTGGAACACCAGAAATATCTCCTAAAGCAGTAAAAGCATCGTTATCTGGAGCTAATAATGTTAAATTACTATCTGCTCCACTAAGAACAGCTCCAAAGTCTGTTAAAAACCCAGTGGTAGTCGTTGCAACTGTAGCTAAGGTTGAAAAATTACTATCAGCTCCTACAAATGTAAGCATAGTAGGTAGTGGAATAACTTTATCTACTGCATGAATAATCCCATTGTCGGTCATTATATCAGCAGTTGTTACCGTAACATCACCATTAATAACTACTCCGTTAGATGTATTGATATACATACTAAGATTAGCACTACTATTGGACTCTGTTGCTAGATTACTCACATAGCCTGTAGAGAGACTAGAAGATGGAGCTCTAACATCTAAAACGTGATTTAATAGAATTTGTTCTAAAGTTTCAACTGGTACATCTTCTAAAGCTGCACCGTCTAAGAATTCAGTAAATGCTGCATTGTTTGGTGCAAATACTGTAAAATCTCCATTGCTATTTAACGTAACATCCAGATTTGTTCTTTCTAAAGCTGCAAGTAAAGAACTATAATCCGCATTGTCCGCAACGAAATCCGCGATGGTCATTGAAACAGGGATAAAAGTAGTATCATCATCGTCACTACAAGCAACGATCGAAATTAAGCATAATGCGAAAAAAGCCTTTTTGAAGTAATTTTTCATGTTATTGGTTTTTATTTTTAATTATTTGTTCGATGATGAAACAACTCGATTTCTAAAATTGCTACCTCAAAATATGATTTTAGCACTTTTTTAACTTTTTGTTTAACTTTTTAGTTAAAAAATTAAACATTTTTTATCCATCATTTTCTTCACATGATTGTTCAAACGCCTCAATACCAGAAAGTAAATCGGTATTATGTGCTACCTCTAAAAATTCTCCATTACTAAGAAGCAATTGAATAGGATAGTTAATAGATACTACGGTATTTTCATTCAAACTTCCCATAAATCCAAACACTTGAGCATCATGAAACACTTCTGTCGTCCCTAATATATTATTACCAGAATCAAATGTTGCAAACACAAAAGGATATACAAAATCAACACACTCGATATCCTCATCTTGTATTTCACAAGTATTCGCTAATGCATTTAAATCATTTTTATTTTCTATAGTTTCAACTACATGATTAGCTGTTGTAATTTTAATCGGAAATTGGATTTCTATATCATCTGAACTACTAAATTGATTATAATCCTCGATGGAATCGATTATCGTTGGCTGAGTATTAAGTATTATAGTATAAGGTAGGTTAATACTAAAACAATTTCCTCCATCTACGACGTCATCATATGAACCATCATGTGTAACAATATTTCTCATAAGACCTGCAAGTCGAGAATTCTGAGGAATAGTATTGTCAATAGTTGGATCTATAATCTCTTGTTCTTCTTCCTGACAGGAAATTAATACTAACCCGCAACCAAACAAGATTGTCAAAAAACATTTTCTTAAAACACGCATACTCTTTTCTTCTTTATATTCAACTAGTATAACAATTTCAAAGATGAAATTCCCACCAACTTTATATTTTTTTTACATTTGAAAAAAAATCAAAATGCCTAAATCCCTATTTAAGGATATTTGTGAGGAACGATTGTTTTCTGAACTTTTTACAAAACATTCTAAAAATCTTCATGATTTCATTTATTTCAAATACGGTTCGCAAGTCAATCCAAAAGATCAAGTTCAAGAAGCTTTTATGAAACTTTGGGATAACTGTGGTAATGTTACTGTAGACAAAGCCAAAAGCTTTTTATTTACTGTAGCTAATAATCTCACATTAAATCAGATAAAACATGACAAAGTAAAATTAAAATATAAATTATCTGAAAAAAAAGATCGCACCAATGAAAGTCCTGAATTCATTTTGGAAGAGAAAGAATACCTTTTAAAATATCAAAACGCTCTTTCTAATCTTACAGAAGCACAACGTGTTGCTTTTTTAATGAACAGAGTTGAGGGTAAAAAGCATAAAGAAATTGCTGAACTTTTAGGAATATCTAGAAAAGCCGTAGAAAAAAGAATTTATACTGCACTAGAAAAACTAAGAACAGAAATAGAGGGAATTTAAAAAAATTAAAAAGCAGGTAGGAATTTAGACCTACCAATTGTTATATAATTAAGAATCTTGTTATGAAAAAGGAAGATCTTATACAAAAGTGGTTGGACAACGAACAACTCACTAAGCAGGAATCAGAGGCGTTCAAAAAATTGGACGTCTATGATTCTTATGTAAAAATATCAGAGACCGCTAAAAAATTTAGTGCTCCAGAATTTGATGTGTCAGAGAATATGCAGAAAATGAATCAGCAATTAAAATCTAGAAATACAAATTCACCAAGTAAGAATTATTTGAAAGTAGTATTACGTATTGCAGCTGCTTTTGTAATTGGAATTGGATTATATTTTGCTTTCTCAAATGATTATAACACTAAAGTAGAAACATTAGCAAGCCAAAAAACCAAAATTAACTTACCCGACGAGTCAACCGTTAGATTAAATTCCACTTCTTTAGTAACATATGATGAAAAGAATTGGAATACTAAGCGAAAAATACATTTATCTGGCGAAGCTTATTTTAATGTTGCTCAAGGAAAAAAGTTTGACGTTGAAACTTCATTAGGAACAATTAGTGTCATAGGTACTCGGTTTAATGTAAAACAAAGAGAAAACTTATTAGAAGTAACCTGTTATGAAGGGGTTGTAAGTGTTACAATTAACAAAGAAACAAAGTATCTTAGAGAAAGAGATGCTGTTGTATATGACTCAAAAGGTATCAAACAATTAAAGGTTAATGATAAGGAACCAAAATGGTACTACAACAAAAGTTATTTTTTCAAAACTCCTTATTCCAGAGTTTTAAAAGAGTTAGAATGGCAATATGGGGTTGAAATTAAAACAAAAAATATCGATCCAAGTATAATATTTACAGGTAATTTTGTACATTCAGATATTGAATTAGCATTGAAATCAATTACGATTCCTATGCGTTTGAAATATGTGATTAATAACAAAACTGTAACTTTATTCAAAGAGTGATTCGACCCAAAATCCTCGTTTCTACTATTCTATTTTTTTTTATTCTTTTTACTAGTTATTGTCAAACTGAAAAAGAACTATATCCTCTTGTCTCTATTTTAAGAGATGTACAACAACAATTCGGATATGATTTCTCATATGTAAATGAGGAATTAGAGTATATATCTATTAACAAACCTCCGGAAACTTTATCTTTAGATGATGTGCTGTTATATTTAAGAGAAAACACACCATTTGAGTATGTTATACTACCTGACAATACGATAACGATTCAATTCATTCCTCAAAAGATATGTGGAATTTTATATGATATTGATCAAAAAGTTATAGCCAACGCTTCTGTTGTAAGTTCGGCAGATTCGGTTATCAGCAATTCTACTGGAAACTTTTCGCTTCAAATAGATTCTCCAAATGAAAAAATAACTATTAGTTTTTTAGGATATACACCCCTAACAATTTCGGCTTTTGATTTTATTAAACAACCTTGTAAAAAAATCCTTCTAACACCAAAATTTGAATATATCAATGAAATTGTGATTAACGATTATTTAATCAAGGGGATTGATAAACAATTAGACGGTTCAATACAGATCGATTATAATGATTTTGGAATTCTTCCCGGTCTTGTGGAACCTGATTTATTACAAACTATTCAGGCACTTCCAGGTGTCTTAAGTGTAAATGAAACTGTTTCTGATATTAATGTAAGAGGAGGAACAAATGATCAAAACCTTATTCTTTGGGATGGAATTAAAATGTATCAATCCAGTCATTTTTTCGGTCTCATATCTGCTTTTAATCCTTTTCTTACAAAGAATGTTCAAGTTTTTAAAAATGGTTCAAGTGCTGCATATGGTGATGGAGTATCTAGTGTGATTGCTATGAACACTTCTGATAAAGTTCATAAAGAATTAGATGCAAGTATCGGACTAAACCTAATTAGTGCCGACACTTACATTGATACGCCTATCGGCAAAAAATCTTCTGTTCAATTTGCCATTCGACATTCTATTAATGACATTATAGAAACACCTACTTATAATCAATATTTTGATAAAGCTTTTCAAAATTCTGAAGTGATTAGTAATGGTAATTCTGGACAAAGGTTTTCTTTTTATGATATAAGTCTTAGGTGGTTGTATCAATTATCCGATAAAGACCTAATAAAGATTAATGGACTCATTATGAGAAACAATTTAGTTTTCCAAGAAAACTCTTTTGATAACCAGATAGATATTTCTCGGGAAAGCAGTGCCCAACAAAATAATTTGGTTGGTGGTCTTTTATATCAAAGAAAATGGAGCGACGTATTCAAAACAGAACTACTTCTCTATGGAACAAATTATCGATTAGAAACCATCAACTCAGATATCCAAAATAATCAACGCCTACTTCAGGAAAATGACGTATTGGAAAACGGTTTAAAACTGAATACTGAATTAAAGGTAAACACCAATCTCAATTTTAAAAATGGATATCAATTTAATGAAACAGGTATTACCTATCTGCAAGACCTTAATAACCCTACATTTAGGAATCTGACAAAAGAAGTAATACGAACTCATAGTATCTTTTCAGAACTTGCATACCATTCTAAAGATGGATCTTTATATGGTAATTTAGGAGCTCGTCTTAATTATTTGGAAAAATTTGATACATATATTCTAGAACCAAGAATAAATTTTTATAAGAGATTTTCTAATCATTTTACGCTAGAGATCTTGGGCGAAATCAAAAGTCAATCGACCTCGCAAATCATTGACCTTCAAAATGACTTTTTGGGTATTGAAAACAGGAGATGGGTACTATCCAATGACAATAACATTCCTGTTTTAAAAAGCAACCAGATTTCAGTTGGGCTTAGTTATAATCATAATAACTGGCTAATATCTACAGATATATATCGCAAAGAAGTATCTGGTATCATTACCAGAAGCCAAGGGTTTCAGAATCAATTCGAATTTTCTGATGATCATGGTTCTTATGAGGTTTTGGGAGTAGATTTTTTGATTAATAAAAGGTTTAAAAATTTTAGTACCTGGCTTAGTTATTCTTATGCGGACAACACTTATTCTTTTAATAATCTTGTCCCATCTAATTTTGCTAATAATATAGATATAAGACACAACATTAACTTTGCCGCTGCTTATAATAGAAATAATCTCAAAATATCCGCAGGTATCAACTGGCACAGTGGAAAACCTAACACACTACCTGATTTCACAAACAATGATATGGGAGATACTATTACGTATGAAGCTCCAAATAGCTCAAGACTGAATAACTACATAAGAGTTGATTTATCTGCTACGTATAAGTTTAAAATTAACAATTACTTAAGTGGATTAACAGGAGTTTCTGTATGGAATGTTTTGGACCAAGAAAATACGTTTAATCAATACTATACGCTAAACGATACAAATCAGATTGAAGAAATACAGGAATTTGGACTCGGAACAACTCCAAATGCTTTTTTTCGTCTTAGTTTTTAAAGGTGTTTTATTCCACTATAACTCACTACATCATCACCTCCAGCAACTTTCTCAATGTTCTTAACAACTCTAAAACCATTTTTTTCGAAAAAAGCTTTTGTATTGAGATTTATTTGCGTCGAAAGCATTTCTACACCAGCATCTTTTGCAACTTCTTCTAATTTTTGATATAGTTTTTTTGCAATCCCTCTTCCCTGATAGTTTTGATGAACAAAAATATATTCAATATCTCCATTTTTGTTAAGAGTAAATGATCCTATTATTTCTCCATTAAGCTTGGCATTATAAATAAAATCATCTTTGAATTTTTGAATCCAATGGTTTTTATCCAATGCAAGACGGGAATATATTTTCACTTCGGCTTTAGTGAAAATTTTCGAACCATACATCGTTACTGTTTGATAAAACAGTCGTTGCATTAATGGTAAATCAGTATCGGTAGCTCTTGATATTAGGTAATTCATGAAATAAACAGAAGTGTTCTTCTAATCTTTTGGGGTAAAACGTCAGTCTCCATAAAAATAAGAAAAATGACTTAGGAATAAAATTTTTTGTTAAAAAAAATATAAAGTCCCCAAAAATATTGTAATTTTTAAGTGCCTTAAATCTTATTATGAAACCTACTACTTACTATCTAGCGTTTGTAGCGCTATTTCTGTATGCACATACCTATAGTCAACATCAAAAGTTGGATAGTATTGTGAATGCAACAAATTCTATCGCCGATTCTTCGAATATTGACCTAGCTGCTGATCTCATATATGATTTAAGCCTAAAGGAAAAGTTTGAAGAAGGTCTAAGATATTCCGACACTATCATAAGAATCTCTCAACAAATAAAATATGATAAAGGGGTTGGAAAGCTATATAATGAAAAAGCAAATATTTATAACCAAACCGATCAACTTTTTGAGGCTTTACGTTGTTATGATCAGGCCTTCTTATATTACGGAAGGGTAAATCATACTAGAGGATTAGCTATTACCCAAAATAACAAAGCCGTTATCGAACAAAGGCTTGGAAACGCAGAAAAAAGCTTGATTCATCTCCTAGAAGCTTATTCCTATTATGAGAAACTAAAAGATAGCCTAAAATTAGCTACCACTATCAACAACATCGGTAATGTATATGCCCATTTAAAGAACTTTGAGCCCGCTAAAAAATATTATAGACAATCATTAGAATTAAAAAAGAAAACAGGTTCGAATACCGTAGGCTCTACGCTTCACAACATAGCCATTATTTACATTAAAGAAAACAAATTAGATAGTGCTTTGTATTTTTCTAATGAATCCTTGGAGATGAATAAAAAGGAGAACTATAGCTACGGAATAGCTGAAAGTTATAGTGCATTAGGAAGAATATCATTTATCAAAAAAGACTATCAGAAAGCCAAAAAATATTATGAATCTGCTCTTTTTATTGGTGGTAAAGTTGCCTACAAAGAAAGGCTGATTAGAACGAAATTGTCCTTAGCCGAAATCGCTATTACTACAAAAAAGTTTGAAGAAGCGGAAAATTATATTTCTTCTGCCAAAGAAGAATCAGAAAAAATGAATTCTACTCCACTCCTTCTCAACTCTTATGACCTATATGCTGTTCTAGATTCTGCAAGAGGCGACTTTTTAAATGCATACAAATGGCAAAAACAGTACAAGGATTTGTATCAAAAACACACATTAAAAGAAACGACACAACAAATAGATATTGTAAAGAGTAGATTAGAAAATGAGAAAAAACAACAAGCTTCTCTAGATAAACAAAAAAGAGAAAAACAAGAAGCTAAAGAAGAACTATTTAAACAAAAAATCTACACATATCTTGCCATTGCTGCGTTTATAGTTGCTTTTATCTTCATCATAGGAATTATTAAGGCGCGTATCCAAAGAGCAAAATACATAAAAGAACTAAACCAATCGAACCAGGTAAAAAACAAATTATTCTCTATAGTCTCACATGATTTAAAAAATGAAATTCATGGTTTAGACAAAACTCTTAATTTATTAAAAGATGACGTTATTTCCGAAACCGAATTTAAAGAAATCATTCCTATCTTAGCTCATAGCACACATCAGACTTCAATACTATTAAACAACCTTTTAAATTGGTCGAAATCTCAAATGAAAGAGCTCAAAGCTACTCCAAAGGACTTTGACTTTACTGAAGTTATCAATGAAAAAATTGTCTTCTTTACTTCTCGTGCTTCTGAAAAAGGAGTAAAACTGATTAATAATATTACTGATTTCACCAAAGTATTTGCAGATAAAGATATGTGCACGATTGTAGCGCAAAATATCATCGCTAATGCGGTTAAGTTTTGCAAAGCTGGTGATTCTCTCACTATAAATAAAAAAGAGCAAAAGGACTCAGTAAGCATCTATTTCAAAGATACTGGCGTTGGAATACCAAAAGAAAACATCACAAAACTGTTTTCTGATATTACTTTAACCACCAAAGGAACAGATAATGAATCAGGAACAGGGTTAGGATTAAAAATATGTAATGAATTAATATTACTTAATCAAGGAACGTTAGAGGTAGAAAGTAAGCTTGGGCAAGGAAGTACGTTTTGTATTAGATTACCCAAGCACCATACATCATAGTTTCCCATTTACATGCGTTCCGGCACGTTTATTCCTAATAATCCAAACGCAGATTTAATGGTTTCTCCTACTGCTCCAGAAAGTTGTACTCTAAATATCTTTTCTTCTTCTGAATCAGCTCCAAAAATAGATATATTTTGAAAGAAGGAGTTGTACGCCTTTACCAAATCATAAGTATAATTTGCTATCACCGCTGGACTAAGATCCTTAGCCGCATTCTGAATAATTTCGGGATATACCTCTAATAATTTAACAAGTTCTTTCTCTCTGCTTGTTAGAGCTATATCACTAACTTCCTCTTTCCAATTAAAATCTGCTTTACGAAGAATCGCCTGAATCCTAGCATAGGTATATTGTATAAAAGGCCCTGTATTTCCTTGAAAATCAACCGACTCTGCTGGATCAAAAAGAATTCTTTTTTTAGGATCTACTTTTAAGATAAAATATTTTAATGCTCCTAAACCAATAGTTTTATAAACATTATTTTTTTCTTCTTCGCTATACCCATCTAATTTCCCTAATTCCTTAGAAATTTCACCTGCTGTTTCGGTCATTTCAACTATTAGATCATCCGCATCTACCACGGTACCTTCTCTACTTTTCATCTTACCGCTTGGTAAATCTACCATTCCGTAACTTAAATGATGTAAATTATCGGACCAATCATATCCTAATTTCTTAAGAATCAAAAAGAGAACTTTGAAATGATAATCTTGCTCATTTCCAACCGTGTAAATCATACCTCCAATATCTGGATTATCCTTTACTCGCTGGATTGCTGTACCTATGTCCTGAGTCATATACACGGCCGTACCATCACTTCTTAATACTAGTTTTTCATCGAGACCTTCATCGGTAAGATCACACCAAACAGAACCATCGTCTTTTTGAAAGAACACTCCTTTTGCTAGACCTTCTTCAATATTATCTTTACCAAGCAAATAGGTGTTACTTTCATAATAATAACTATCGAAGTCTACACCTAAAGCTTTATACGTTTGTTCGAAGCCATCATATACCCAATTATTCATGGTATTCCAAAGATCTACGACCTCTGTATCTCCAGCTTCCCACTTACGTAGCATTTCTTGGGCTTCAATTAATATTGGTGCTTCTTTTTTAGCTTCTTCTTCTGATTTTCCTTCATCTACTAGTGTAGCAATCTGATTTTTATATTCTTTATCAAATTTCACGTAATAATTCCCTACTAATTTATCACCTTTTAAACCAGTAGATTGTGGAGTCTCTCCATTACCAAATTTTTGCCATGCTACCATACTTTTACAAATATGAATTCCACGGTCGTTGATAATTTGTGTTTTATATACCTTTTTACCGCTAGCTTTTATAATTTCGGCTACTGCATATCCCAATAAGTTATTTCTGATATGTCCCAAATGCAAAGGTTTATTAGTATTTGGAGAAGAATATTCTACCATTACAGCTTTATCTCCTTCTTTTGGATTTAGGAAACCATAATTTTCTTTGTCTTTAACATCCTTAAAGAATTTTAGGTAATATGAATCTGCAATTACCAGATTCAAAAATCCTTTTACCACATTAAAAGAAGTAATATCTTCAACATTTTCGACAAGATATGCACCTATGGCCTCCCCTATTTGAACTGGGTTACCTTTTACCACACGAAGCATAGGAAAAACTACTACGGTTATATCTCCTTCAAACTCTTTCCTAGTTCCTTGCAATTCTACAGATTCTAAATCTGCGTTGTACAGTTTTTTTATGGCGGCTTTTACCTGTTCTGAAATGATTTGCTGTAATGTCATTTTATTAATTGTATTTGATCTCAAAATCAGGCTGCAAAGATAAAAGAAATATCAGGTTCTACCAGTTCTATCGATATCAATTCGTATCTTGTAATAAAAGAAAAAATACATTTTTAGTAATGCGCTAAGCAATTCCAAATCAAAAAAAATGCAAATATTACTTACTGGAGCCAATGGATATATTGGCATGAGGTTATTGCCCTTACTTTTAGATGCAGGTCACGACGTAATCTGTTGTGTAAGAGATAGAGATAGATTTTCTATTGATAAAGAAATGGCCGATAAGATTTCTATTGTTGAAATAGATTTTCTTGAGCGTCCAGATCCAAGCAAATTACCACACCAGATTGATGTAGCTTATTATCTTATCCATTCTATGAGCTCTTCTACCTCAGATTTTGATAAGAAAGAAGAAATCTCTGCTCAAAACTTTAACATTTTAGTCAAAAACACTAATATTAAACAGGTCATATATTTAAGTGGAATAGTTAATGAAAAAAACCTATCTAAGCATTTATGGTCTAGAAAAAATGTGGAAGAAACATTATATAAAGGCGATTTTAATTTAACAGTTTTACGTTCTGGAATCATTGTTGGCTCTGGAAGTTCTTCCTTTGAAATCATTCGAGATCTCTGTGAAAAACTCCCGATAATGATTACGCCAAAATGGGTAAACACAAAAACACATCCTATAGCTATCAGAGACGTCTTAAGCTTTATGACTGGCGTACTGGGAAATTCTGAATGCTATAACCAATCCTTTGACATTAGCGGCCCTAATGTTATTACATACAAACAGATGCTTCAATTATACGCTAAGGTTAGAGGTATTAAGCTATTTATTTTCACATTACCGGTGATGACTCCTAAGCTTTCTTCGTATTGGCTATATTTTGTAACTTCTACATCCTATAAGCTCGCACTAAATCTAGTAGATAGCATGAGTATTCCTGTGGTTGCTAATGATAAGCGATTACAAAAAATACTAGGTATAGAACCTATGACGTATACCAAAGCTCTAGAACTAGCATTTATAAAAATAGAGCAGAACCAGGTTGTATCAAGCTGGAAAGATTCTATGATAAGTGGTCGATTTAATCAGGATATTCAAAAATATGTTACGGTACCTAGAAAAGGGTGCCTAAAAGACAAAAAAAAGATAAAAATAAAAGATCCAGAACTTGTTATAGAAAGAATATGGGCAATTGGTGGCGAGACCGGTTGGTACTACGGTGATTGGATGTGGAAAATAAGAGGCCATATTGATAAGTTTTTTGGAGGAGTAGGATTACGAAGAGGTAGAACAAATCCTGATAAAATTAATTCGGGAGATGCCTTAGATTTTTGGAGAGTACTTGTAGCAGATAAAACCGAAAAACGTTTACTACTATTCGCAGAAATGAAAGTACCAGGAGAAGCCTGGTTAGAATTTGATATTGATCAAAACAACATACTTCATCAAACTGCTACTTTTAGGCCAAGAGGGATATGGGGACGATTGTATTGGTATGTTATGGTTCCTTTTCATTACTTTATTTTCGGCGGAATGATACGAAATATCTCTTCTCAAAACGCAATAAAACATAGACAAAAGGCAATTTAAGTCGATAAAATACGTTTTTTGTAATAAATATTAGTATTTTTGAAAAAAAGGCAAATGCGGAAATTACTCCCTTTTCTTATCACACTAATCTTCTTATGTAACTGCAACAGTAAAGTTATAAACGATCCTGAATTAGAAGATTTTGTACAGATATTAACAGGTAAGTTTTCTTCCAAAAAACAAGCTAAAGAAGAATCCGGGTATGCAGCAGTTTGCCTTATTAACTCCCCAATATGGAAAGATCAATCTGGCTATTGGTTCTATCAAGAACTGTTTAATGAAGAAAAAAGTACTGCGATTTATAACCAAAGAATTATTAACATTAAAAGAGTAGACAGTATTACCATAAGTAGTAGCAGCTATATAATCCCTAATCAAAAAAAATACATTAATGGTTGGAAAGACACGTCTCTTTTTAATCAGTTAACAATTGACAGTTTAACCGTTAGAGCAGGTTGTGACGTTTATTTTAAAAAAAAGACGTCGACCATATATCAAGGAAAAACCAGTAAAAACTCTTGCTCCAGTAGTTTTAGTAAAAAAATTAAATACACTACAAGTAATATTGTTATGAGCAGGAATAAAATATCTTCTTGGGATCGTGGATATGATAGCGAAGGAAAACAAGTTTGGGGTAAGATTGAAGGTCCTTATGATTTTATTAGAGTTATTGAAAATTAACAATTTATCCTTTTTATTCTATAAAATCATTTAAAGTCTTGTTTTCTAAAACTTTTAAGGTATTATCTCTTACCTCTATCATCAGTTTATGAACTGTACAAGCATCTTCATCTGGACAATCATCACATTTTTCGTAGAAATTTAAGCTCACACATGGTAGCATCGCGATAGGTCCTTCTAATACTCTAATGACAGCAGCCATTGAAATTTCTTTAGGCGGCTTAATTAAATAATATCCACCACCTTTCCCTTTTTTAGATCCTAGAATTCCATTTTTACGCAAGGTTAGTAATATACTTTCTAAAAACTTTTGCGAAATATTTTCACTTTTGGCTATTTCGGATATCAAAACCGGATGCTCACATTTTTTTCTTGCGATATAGGTCAAAGCTTTTAAACCATATTTTGTTTTTTTCGAGAGCATTTAATCATTTTTACAATACTCAAAAATAACTAAAAGATATTACATCACCTTTTTCTATATTCTTTTATGTTTTTTCTGGCAAACATGAATAGACAAGCCACTAAAGATAAGTTTCATTATTTTTCGGGCAGAAATACTTCAGCCATCATACAACGAGCACTTCCTCCACCTAATTTTTCGATAGTTTCCAAATTACTATGAAGGATTTCACAATGCTTTTCTATGGTTGTAATTTGATTTTGAGTTAGACTATGGAATGCAGCAGAAGACATCACTAAATATCTTTGCTCTTTTGCGCCAACAACTTGAAGCATATTTCCAGCAAACTGATTTACTTGTTCTTCAGTGATGTTTACAATTTCTTTTCCGTCGTCTTTCAGATGGTTTACTAAGTTTTTGCGTTCCTTTTTGTCATCTATACAATCTAGGCAAACTACTGCAAAAGTCTCACCAATACCCATCATTACATTCGTATGATAAATAGCCAATCTTTCTCCTTCTACCGTCTGATACGCTGTAAAAATTACAGGAGTATACTCGAAGTCCTCACAAAACTCAATAAACAACTCTTCATCTGCTCGTGGAGATAAAGCACAATATGCTTTTCTATTTTCCCTATCCAATACAATACTTCCTGTACCTTCAAGAAAAACATCATCCTCTTCTGCAGAGGTATAATCAACAACATTTTTTATTTCAAAACCTTCATTCTCCACAGCATCTAAAATTTCAGGACGCCTTTCTCGACGTCTATTAACTGCAAACATTGGATATAAGCCAATATCTCCATTTTCATGAAAAGACACCCAATTATTTGGAAAAATAGAATCTGGAGTATCATTCTCCAGTTTATCTTCGACAACGATAACATTTACACCAACCGCTCTCAGTTTTCCAACAAAAGCATCGAATTCTTCTTGAGCATTCTTGTTAACATCTATCTTATCATCTGAGGTCTTCTGATAATAATTATTAACGGCTGTTTGTTCATTCATCCTAAATCTAACAGGACGAATCATTACTATAGTATTTGTAACTTGTTTCATCTTTTTACAAAAGTTGTTATATAATTCTCCACCATTTAATCCCTGATTAACGGCATCGTAGAACATCTAAGCAATCCTTCTTGTTTTGCTATTTCGGAATAAGGAACTTCTTCTACCGTTATATTTAAACCTCTTAACCAAGAGTTTAATCTTGTAAAGCCTTTTTCAGAAATTACCACATCTTCAGAAATGGAAAATATATTAGAGTTCATGTAGTACATTTCATTTTTATCTATATGAAATAGATTTTCATTTCCAAAAAGATCTACTAAATATTGATAATCATCTAAGTTTCTAAAACCTTCTTTATGTATAATTGCTTTATTTTTACCAACAGGTTGAAAACAGCAATCCAAATGTAAAGCATTATCCCTTGGATCCTCCATAGACTTATTGAGATCGAATTCTTTAACTATTTTACTAGGGAAAAGCGATTGAATATAAGAAACTCCTTTCATATTTGTCCTTGCGACAATACAATCACTATAATCTTCGCCTTTATATGTTCCAATAAAAATATGATCGTTGTGAAGCATAATATCACCTCCTTCAAAATGAATATCATCTGATGGAGCTTTATAAACTTTATCCGGTGCAATTTCATCAATAACGTATTGGATAGCCTGAATCTCTTTTTCTCTATCCGGAAGGATATTGGATTTTATAAATTTATCCTCAATTACTAAAGCAATATCACGTGCAAAAATTTGGTTATAATTTTCTATTATCTGAGGTCTGTAAACCTTTACATCATACTTTTCAAAAACGTTAGCCACTGCTGTCATTTCTGCCACCATATCTTCTTCTTTTGGATAGGTACCAGCTTTTATATGCTCTATAGATTTTGGGTCATATGCTTCCTCGACTTTGGGAACAGCACCATTACTTACAGCGGTTCCTAAAACAACAGCTCTAAGCCTCGAAGTTTCGTTTTTAATATTTAGTTTCAATCGATTAATTTTTAGGTAAAAACAATGTTATCAACCAACTTCTTTGGTCGAACAAAGATAGGAAGAGGTATTTTGTTGACACTAATTTTATTCAAAAAAACATATGTTTTTTTATTAATTATTGAAATTCAACTTCAAAGGTGCCTTCATTTTGATGATTTAATAAAAAAAATAAAGCTTTCATATTATTTCACCTCCAGGTCTAAAACTTTTTCCGGGATTCTTTTATGATTGATTTTAAATACTTCGATGTCCACATTTAGATATTTATTTGGATATAGATCAAATTCAATTCTTCTATTTCTATGATCTGATTCATCACAATTATCATTAAAGATCTTAGTATTCTTTTCATTTTCGGTACGTATTTCGTCTTTATGATCAATAGCGTCCTGACATAAAAATGCAGGTACTAGTAATTGGTTAACTCCTTTTTTACGTAATCTAATAGTAATTTCTACATCCTCAAAACCATAATTTTCAATTTTGAGATTGTAACCACCAATATGTTTAAAGTCTCTTCTATGAATTCCAATACGGCCGTATGTTCCTGATGCGCTTTCTCGTGAAGGCCGAAAATAAACATTGTGATCTTCATTTATTGAAGACATACAATATTTTAAGTAATCTGTACTCACAAAATTATCAGCATCAATATTAATAAGATATGTACCTTCTGCAAGGAAATGAATTGCATTTTTAGGCAATGTACGATGGTAAAATCTTGCACTATAATTACGATAATAATTTATATAACCTTTTTGTACCCCTTTTAAAAACCAACTTTGCTCAAACAAATAATCCTCTAATCCGTCAGTTGAATTATAATTTATGACATTAATATCCACTTTTCCTTTAAACTCCTTTATTATGGATAAGTTGTGTTTAAGAGTTTTTATCAAATGCTCCTTTCTGTTCATCACTACGGTACATAAACTTATCATAACACCATTAAAAGCTTTTGTATTTGTTTTAGTACTCACCAGTGGATGATCTGGGAATTCCTTCTTGAAAATATCATGAATCTCGGTTGGTGTTTTTTTGGCTAAAATTTTAGATAATTTCAAAGTTTGTTCATTGAATAAATCGGGTCTCAATTTTCGATGTTTTGCCAAGATTAACGAAAACTTTCTGTCCTTTAAGTTTGAGGAACTAAATCTATGTTCTTCTTGTCTAAGTAGAATTTTAGAAAGTGCTTCTCTTAACTTTTTTGATCTAAGTAATGATCTTGAATTGAATAAATTATTCTCACGTTTTCGCTCCTCATAAATTTCATGAAACAATGCATTATAAGATGCATCTCTGGACTTAGCAACTGCATACAAAAGATATTCCTCTATTGTACGCATAGAGTCGTTCTTTTTATCAGTTTTTCGTATAACGTTTAGGCACTTTAGAAAATTCTCAATATATGCATCTCTAAAATCTAAGTTATTAAACCCTAAAATACTACAATTGAATGCATACAAATGATGTTGCTGAAATTCTTCTATATAATTCCCTCCAATATCTATAAGCCAAGAGTATTCTCCTATGTCTCTATGAGAAACTCTCATTTGATCTTCCGCACGATAATAGTAAGGAATATCATAAAGTGAAGCTATTACAAAATCCTCTTTACAGTTTTTTAACGATTGCACTATTGCATCATCATTGAGCAAAATATTCCAATCCATATAAACAAAAGGTTCTGTTTGTTTTGCAATGATAAATGCTTTTACCTCAACCCAAGATGAATACTTATCCGATATAAATTCTAAGTCCAGAGACAGCTTATCGCAAGGAAGATTCTTAAGAACTTGATAACTTTCTACATCTGTTATCAATTCTGTTACAAACCCTTTTTTCTTAGAAATTAAAATAGATAGTGTAATTTCCTTTATAGCAAGTTTTAGTGCATCTTCAAACCTAATTTCTTTTTGATAGCGTGCATGTTGTTTTCTATATTCTCTTAAAGTAAAACAATAAATTACCTTATTCATACTTACTTAAATTAAAATCAATTTTCTTAAATTCATTGTTATTACTACTACATAAAATCAAACAGGTTTTTTTGGCCTTTTCTCATTCTGAAACTTGTAAAATGTTTTCTGTTTTCTAATTGAAAATAAATATTGTTTTTTAACAAAAACCTCAAGGTTTTTCCGGGCAATTCTCCATAAGAATGTCCAGGCCAAATAAAAGTATCCAATGGTAAACTTTTTTTGAGATACTGAACAGAATCATACATTTGATGCACATCGCTACCTTCAACACTACAAATCCCTACTCCTTCTATAAATACAGTATCCCCAGAAAAAAGATGGTTCTCTATCAGGTAACAAACACTACCTTTGGTATGACCTGGAGTAAGAATTGGTTGTATTCTAAAACCATTTAGAATAATATCCTGAAGGTGTTTAACTTCTATAAGGTTTGTACAACTGAAATTATAGTAATCTATTTCTTCCTTGGACATATAAACTGGTACGTTATATTTTTGAGCAAATTCATTTGCAAGATTGATATGGTCTATATGAGAGTGAGTGAGTAAAATAGCTTTTAGCTTAATGTTATTTTCTTCTAAAAAACCATTAAGCAAATCATAATTCCAAGCCGGATCGATAAAAATTCCAGTATTATTTAAGTGTATTAAATAACATTGATTTTTCACCGAAAGACCGGACACATAAAAAGTTTTAACATTCATTAATTGCTTATCTATTTTCCACTTAGTTTTATAAATTAATTTACTTCAGAGCATTTCTATAGTAAGAGTAACTTACATAAACTTATTTGTTACATTCTGTGTTTAAGATTTGATCTATTGTATTCTTATATACTTCTAAATCTATTACGGTGTTTTTTGGTAACACCAAAGAAAAAATATACTCCTGATTTTGATAAGAAATTCCTTTATACTGTGCTATATTTTGAAATGTGCTAATATAAAAATCTCCTTTTTTAATTAAAGTTTTCATTTCCAAAACATTAAAATCCATTGTCAATCCGGTTTTAAATATTTTAGAAATACTTTCTTTAACCGACCAAACCAACGTGGAGGTCATATTAAAAGGTTTCTCAATATTGGCAATTAAACCCAGCTCTTTTTCTGTAATAAATTTTCTTATTGTATTTACCCTATTATCATCTATAATTTCAACATCTATTCCCATAGGATGTTCTTCGGGAAAAGCAATAGCAAAGCCTATATTTTTAGTATGACTTATACCTATTTGGATATTATGAATCCCTATGGATTTTACGATTGGAAATTTAAATACCCCATACTCTATGGCTATTGAGTCCAATGGTTCATCACTTAGTTTAGATATGGCGGTTTTTGCTGCTACTCTTCCCATTAAAAAGTTTGATCTTCTTTTTTCAAATTTTAATGTTTCAAGATATCTCAATTCTTTTCTATGTAAAAAGTGTAAATATTGATCCAAATCGATAGCATCTTTATTTAGCACGCAAAATGAAGAAACAAAGGTCATCTTGTCTCTTTGTAAAATAATTTTCCCTTCTCCAATCATTAATTTAATCTATTCATATGTTATATTTTAAGGCTTGACTCTTTCTAAAATTCATTAATAATCATAAAAGCATACCAGAGCTATCTCAAGTGGTATTAATTTTGTATTCATTGATAAATCTTTCCAATTGAATTTCTTCTTGCTGAAAAGGAGTCATGATTTTAAAAACTTTGGATTTAGAACTTTTGTTTATGTTATATTGAACAAAAGTTGCCATAGTCCCAGAAGGTCCTAAATCTATATATATGCCTTCTCCATTGGATTCTATCGATTCTACTGTCTTAGAAATATTATTGTAACGGCTTATAACATCCCAAAAATATTCTCTACCAAATTCAGAAAGTTGTCTGCCATCGGCGCCAGAGTAATAATTACAACGTGGTGTTGATAGAGAAATATTATGACTCATAAAATAATCAAATCCGTGTTTTGCATTTTTAATCAATGGAGAATGAAAAGGATAATTTACAGGAAGTTGAACATGATTTAAATTTAGTTTTTTCAATTCGCGTTTAAAAGCTTCTATATCGTGTTTTAAACCTGAAAATGTGTTATGTCCACTAAAATTAGAAGATGCTAAATACAAATTATGCTTTGTATACAACTTATTTAACTTACTAATTCCTTCTCGAAATACTGTTATCATTCCTCCTTCTGTATTTTCTCGTACAATAGATTTAGCTTGTTCTATTGATGCTTCCAGAGCACTTCTTGCATCCCATATTCCGCTGGCCACTCCTGCAGCAAACTCTCCTAGACTGTTTCCACAAACATAATCCGGAAATACTCCTAGATCCTCCATTACTGTATACATTGCAATCTCTATGGCTACTATTGCCGGATGGGTAATTAGAAGATCATCGAATGTAGGATTCGTTTCTTTGTATAATTCATATATAAGTGATCGGTCTATATTTTTCTGAATAATAGAATCACTGGTGATAAGACTTTGTTTAAAAACGTTATTATTTTCAAACAATTTTTGTCCCATTTTCCTATAATGACTCCCTTGACCAGAGAATAGAAATCCTATCTTTACATTATTATTTATCAAAATTATTGGTATAACTTGTTTTTATAATCCTTTTAAATGACTTATCTGCCAAACATTTTTTCTATCCTTTCTGCTACCTCCGGTTGATGAAAAGTTATCTCATGCATTTTAAGTTCTTGATCAATAACTGTTGGCAATTTTTTCTTTAACTCACCGTTCATATGCTCCTTAAGCGTTATCAATGAAATTCTTGGTTTTTGACTAAGTGTTTTTGCAAAAGAAAACGCCTCTTTCAATACATTTACTTTAGGAACTACCTTAAAAGGAATGCCTCTTTCTTTTAGCTCTTGACCTCTATAATTAAGTCCAGAAAACAACATTTCTTTTCCTAATTCGGATCCTAACTTAAAGGGTACCATATAGGTCCCACCCATACCTGGAGTGAAACCATAATTCATAAAATTTGTAGTATAAATATTCTCTTTGCCCAAGATGCAAAAATCGGCATACAAACCAAACACAAATCCACCACCAATTCCATGGCCTTGCATTGCAGAAATTACAGGTATTTTACAATGCAATGGGGCGGTAAAAAATGGATTCTCATTAAAGACTATTTCTCCTTTATGAATGGCAATCAACTCATCTTTGGTTCCTCCACAGCAAAAGTAATTATCATATCCAGCAAGTATCACTACCTTATATGTAGTATTGTTATTGATTTTCTCAAATATGTCTACAAGGCCATTGATTAGTCTTTCTGAAAAAGTATTTCTAGCCTCCTTATCACACATTGTAACTTCTACAATATCATGACCTAGCTCTTTTAATTTTACTACTGATTCCATGGCATTTTTCCTTCATTGACAAAACTGTTGATTTTCGATCGTACCGTATCTCTCATTAAAAGAGAAGAAATCTTATTTACTGCCAATTCCTTAGTTTGTTCATTAATAATCCACAATTCGCCCATATATTCTTTTAGTTCTTTAATTGTATCAGTCTCTAACTTTGTTAACCTAAGTAAATTTTTTCTTACATTCTCTTCTAAATTTGTCCCGATTTCGTCGACCAATCCAATCTCAAGAGCTTTATCTACGGACACCCCTTGAGTGATTAGTGCCATCCATTGTGCTTTTTGATATCCAACACGCCGAATTAAAAAAGGCATTACACAAGCAGGAAGTAAACCAAACAAAGCCTCGGACAACCCAAAAGTTGCACTGTGATCTGCAATTACTATATCACAAGAGGCTATTATCCCAATTCCTCCTGCATTAACTTTACCCTTAACTTTAGCTATGGTTACCTTAGAACTAAAAGCGATACTTTTTAATAAATCATAAAATTTATTTTGACTTTCTTTATTTGATATTTCAAAGTTTTCAACTTCGATCGTTTTAAATTCTAAACCAGTACAGAAGAAATCAGGCAATCCTTCAAACAAAACCACTTTGATATCCTTGTCCAATTCGAACTGGGTAAAGACTTTTGTTATTTCATTAATTAATGTTAGATCAATTGCGTTATTCGCTTCTGGCCTGTTTATTTTAATTGTAACAGTTTGTCTCCATTGGTTTATTTTGATTGTTTTAAATGGGTTTTCTTCTGTATGCATATTAAGTCCATTTATAGATTCGATGGTAATCTTTAATCTCGGTAAGAATTAATTTACCTTTATTTTGTATATGGCTAAAAGGTTCTGAAAATTGTTCAAAATCTAGCTGGTAATTTTTAGTTCCAAATTTTAATTTTGTGTTTACAGAAAATGTGTTTTCGTATTCTTCTACGGATAGTTGATACCTATTATTTAAATGTTCGGTTAGTTTAAATTCTCTTAATTTTTGTTGGGACTTTTCAGAAGCTACTCCACTGTAAAATTCAGAGCAACATCCCGATCCATAGGAGAATACCCCTATACGTTTACCGTTTTTAAAATCACCATTTTCAATAGTACTTGCCAATGCTAGATGCGTTGTAGCCCCCATTATATTACCTACTCGTTGACAAAATTGCAGAGACGGTTTTACACGTTTATCGAAATCTTGGTCAATATAATTTGGATTTGCCTTTTTAAACTTTCTCATGTTTGATCGATGCGCTCCTTTTACCATTCCTCCAAAAGGGGTATGAAAAGTTAAATATCCAAAAGTAGATTCGTAATCTACTCCGTCCACTTTTTTTTGATATTCTTCAAATGTTTTTTCACAACAATCAAGATATGATAACAAGGAAAGGTCTGCGTTTCCGGCTTCAACATCTGGTGCCGGTCTACATGTATCCATTACTTCATATCCATAATAACCATTGGCTCCTTTATCCACTTTAAAAACTACAGGGTTATTACTTACCAGCATTGCAACGGCACCAGATCCAGAACTTGGCTCTGCAAAAGACATTTCTATAGATCCATCTAGCTCCCCTACCCGAATGATATCGGTACATATTACAAGGGCTTTTTTATTCAACGATGTCTCCGAGTAAATATAATTGATAGCCATTTGTAATCCCGCTGTGCCAGAATAACATGCATTTTTCACTTCAAAAAGACGACAGTTTCTGTGTAATCCTAAGTAATGATGGATATACGTACTAATAGACTTTCCAAAATCGACACCAGACTCTGTACAAGTTATAATCATATCAATTTGATCAATTTCTTCTTTGGATAAACTATCGAGTATAGGTTTTGCCGCATTTACTCCATTAGAAACTTGATCTTCATATGGCATGATAACCGTTTTCTCATTGATCAATAACTTTTCGAAGCGCATTGCATCTAAACCTCTTGCCGTTGCTAAATCAGAAACATTTAGAGTCGCTGAACCGCAATAAATATTCATAGCTTCTATCCCTACATCCATATTTTTATTTTATTTTATTTATTATTTCTTTATTACAATTGATGTATTTATACCACCAAAGCCAAAATTATTGTTAATCGCATAGCTATGCATCAATGATTGTTTGGAGTTTAAAACCCATTGGATTTTATCAGTTATCGGATTGGATAAATTATGACAAGGATGAAGATATCCCTGTTGCATTTGAAGTAATGTAGCCACAGTTTCAATCACCCCTGATGCAGATAAAGAATGCCCAATTAGTGATTTAGTGCTATTTGCTTTTATCCCGCTCAGTCCTGAACCAATCAGGGCTTCAATTTCGGCTGTATCACCAGAAATTGAGGCCGTCCCATGGGTATTAATATATCGTATATCACTTGGTGACACGTTTGCAGATTTCATAGCTTTAATCATAGCTTTTTTTTCTCCCTCGGATGAAGGATTAGGATTTCTATTCCCGTCCAAGTTAACTCCGTATCCGGCAATTACACCGTGAGCCTTTTTTCTTCTGGCAGTCGCATGCTTTTCTGATTCTAGAATGAGGCACGCAGCAGATTGACCATACACAAAGCCTTTTCGCAAGGAATCAAATGGCCTGCAAATTTCATTAGGTGAAAGCTTATCAACTCTAGCCATAGCACCTAAAGCTGTAAAACCCTGAAACTCATAAATGGAAAGATCCATCACAGGTGCAACTACAATTACTACATCATATTCGTTATTTCTGATAAGTCGAACTCCCTGGATTATACTCATATTTCCACTAGCTGAGGAAGCTCCAACTACATGTCCTTCTCCATTAACCTCAAGTAACTCGGACAAAACACCTATTACATCAGTATCAAAAAAATTAAAACCGTAATTTGGGTTTATAAAATGGACTTTGTCTTGATACTTTTTCCGTACTTCCTGATGATATGCTTGCTGAATATTAGTCCCTGAGGAAACTATTGCCACTTTATCTAAATCTACATCGCTACGATTTAATTCTGAGTCATACCAAGCTTCGATTGCACAAAATAAGCCACTACCAATACTTTTCGACACATTCCTTAAATACTTTATCTTATCTACAATAGGATCATCCAATATAAATTCGTTTACAGATTTTTTAAAATTAAAATTTTCTAGCTCTGCTATTGGATATATAAACTCTTTATCGTGTTCTTTAAATTCTGTAGTTGAAAAATTAGTACTTCCGTTCATTAAGGACTGAGAAAATTCATTCAGTCCAACTCCGATTGGAGTACAAGCTCCCATCCCGGTAACCAAAACATTATTTTGTGTAACAGGTAAAATCATTAATTTATGTTATTAACTTTTTGCTCAAACATTCTTGCTAATTCGCCTAAATTTCTTGCCGAATAAAATTCAGAAGACACAGCATTTACTTGAAGGTCTTCTATCGTTTGTATAATTAACTCAGCTCTACCAATAGAATCTAAACCAAGAGGCGATAAGATTGCATTCTTTTTGATGGTTACATCTTCCAAATGGACAGCTATTTTTTTAATATTAGCAACGATCAATTCAAAAATCTGATTTTCATTCATTTACTTTTGTTTTTCCATTAATAAATCTGCTAATTGGTCAATAGTTTCTGCGGTCACAAACTCGATTCTAGATACATCCAAGTCTAATTTTTCTAATGTCAATGTAATTAACTCACCTCTATCCACAGAATTAGCACCGAGATCGACGAAGGTCTCAGTTGTGGAAATTTCCTGATCCTGTAATTCTGGTAAAATCTCCAGTAAGTTGTCTTTGATAATCTGTATTAAATTGTTTTTCATAGTATTTTTTTATTTTATCATATTTAAAAGTTTCTCTGATAATATATCAGCTCCTTCTTCCATTATTTTTATGCCTATTTCATCAACATGACGGTTTTTCCAGTGTTCTAAAGATGTTCCTTTGACCCATTGATTAAAAGAACCTAGTGCTGGGCCGGTATGGACTTGAAAATCTGACTTATTTTCTATATTCCCTTCAAATGCAAGTCGATTAGAATATGCAAAATACCATTTGAATACAAGCGCCATTTTATGCGAAGGAATTTGTTCAGCCTTAGCAACCTCATCTCGTTCGTTATTATTAATTAGATAAGCTTTTGTCTCTTCCCATACTTCGGATATAGATTTCTTAAAATAACTTTTCTCTAAACGAGTTTGTATTTTTTGAGGAATATCGTCTAATGAATCATATTGCCTGTAGATGGCAAACAACTTATTGGCTCTTGCAGGAAAGAGAACTCCTTTTTTCAGCACCTGAATTCTAGAACCTATTTCGAACATATCACCTGCCGGTGCATAGTCCGTATCCTGAACATTTATATCTTGAAGTAAATCTTTTACAGTATTGCTAGTTCCTGCCTCAACGGTACATTGATTAATAGATCCGGTAGTTATGAAATCGGCTCCCATAATATAGGCACAAGCTACGGCACTAGGTGTTCCTATGCCTCCCCCAAGGCCTATTCGAATAGATTTATTGTAATTATAACTAGATTCTATTTGGTTTTTGAGCTGTTTGATAGATGGAAATAATACGAATGCCACACCTCCGTCTGTATGTCCTCCAGAATCCGCCTCTACACAAATATCATAACACATCGGTACCGACTCTGACATTACCGCTTGTTCTTGAGAAATTAAATTTTCATCTAAAAGTTGATTGACAAATTTTCTTGGTGCTGGTTTCATAAAAACTTCCGCAACTTCTGGTCTAGAAACCTTTGCAATAATCTTATTTTTACATTCGATTATTCCTTCGCTATTTCTTTCTAAACCAGCTAAGTGATAATAAACAAGTGATTTAGTAATTTGCATAAAAGCTGAGGCTTCGACTTTTCTTATCTTATATTTTAAGAAAAGGGTAACTTGATCCATTTCATTTGAAGGACAAGCCATATCATGTAACAAATTCATACCATAGCTTGCAGTTTTATCCACATTGCTTTGTATGTATTTGATGTTTTCTTCTATTTCTTGAATTGACATCCCACCAGTACCCAAAAAGCTAAGCATATTGGAATTTGCCATTTTCACAACTAATTCTTTAGAAGCAATCCCCCTATACATACTACCAGTCATGTATGCATATTTAACATTATGATCATCCCGAAAAGCCTTACTCCCTAATTGAATGGCAGCTACTTTATCATTATTTATTTGCAATAAATTATCATTATCCGTAGTACTCTTCTCTGAATTTATAGGCGTAGAAGATGTTTTAATGTTCGCTATCTCTTTAATTGGGCTACACTTTTCAGTAATCTCACCAACCATTTTGGTAAGGATGCTGCCTCCAATTTCCTCGTATTGGGAAACTCCTTTTCCCATCAGAAATCTTATAGAATCTATCCATTGAACAGAGCTTGTGATTTGTGTGCTCAGTAAGTTTTTTATGTCGTTTGGATTATAAGGTAATGCAGTTGCATTTGCTATCACTGGTACTTTGGTTGGTGAAAATTCAAAACCTTTTATAAATTCCTTAAACTCATCAGCTGCCGGTTTCATATATCTTGAATGGAACGGTGCGCTTACAAACAATGGAATCGCTTTTATACCTTTCCCGTCAAAGTTTTTCAAAACACTTTCCATAACTTCACTTTTACCGGAAATTACGATCTGAGAAGGCGAATTAAAGTTTGCAATATCTACTTCATCATAATCAGAGTCATCTAGTTGTTGTCTTAGCTCTTTACTATCTAAACCTAATACGGCAATCATCCCTCCTCCAGATGCTGCAGCCATGAGCTCTCCTCTTTTTTGCACCATCCTTAATCCAGTTTCGAAGTCAAAGACTCCGGCACTTAATAGCGCATTATATTCTCCTAAACTATGTCCAATAAGATAGTCAGGTATTTCATTTTTATATTGTTCGTAATACCTAAACGCATTGACAACGTATAAAGCAGGTTGTGTAAATTGAGTTTTACCTAATAGCCTTTTTGGGTCTGAAAGGCAAAGTTCTTCCAGGTCATAACCCAATATCGATGATGCAAGTTCTGTTTGTGATCGATACATTGGAAATAAATCCTTACCCATTCCTTTATATTGAGAACCCTGACCAGGGAACATTACTGTTTTCATAACTTAAATTGTTTTTATCACAAGCAACCCTTAACTATCTGCCGGATGCTTTAGTTTTTTTATATATAATAAGTCTATCTGTTTAAAAATTTTCTTCCTTTTGATAAAGCCAGTGAAGACAAATACTAACCCTCCAATCAAAGAAAACAATATCAAAATGACATAAGTTCTATCTGTACCGGGATAATAATTTCTATTTAATGGAATCTGATCTGCAACAGGGATCAATACATAATCGATTAAAACACTTGTTATTAAAAAAGATACTGGTACCCAAATACCTATTATTAGACCTTTATAACCAGAAACTCTTCCTTGTAAATCATAAGGCACCGTATTTTGCCAAAAAGTATGATCGCAGATCATCATTATAGATGAAAAAAACATAAAAAGGCAACATAATATTGACACCGAAGTAATACTAATCGGTATGAATAAGAACAAGACCAAAATAAAACTAACGATCATTAATAAATTAAGAATGCTTTTCATCGGATACATAAACCCCTTAAAAAAACTCATTAATCCACCACCTAAAAAGCTTCCTATCCCAGCAAGAATCATCGTAATACTTAATCCAATTTCATCAGAAAACCCTAAAACCATTGGAGTAATTAATATTCCTAATCCTCCAAGGAAAAAACTAATTACAGAATAAAAGACTAGTATTTCTACCATTCCTTTTTTTGATGTAAAGAAGTCTTTAACTTCCTTAAAATCATTTCGAACTGTAAACTTCTTTTTTGTTGCGGTATCAAGTCCATACTTTATAGTTAAGAAACCTATAATCGAAACAGAAAAAGTAAGAATATCAATCACAAAGACTGCTTCTAAACCAATAAGATTATAAATCAAAGGCACTATGATCGGCACCAGTATTGTTGTCAAGGCAATAGAAGTCTCTTCCAATCCTTTTGCCTTACTAATTTTTTCTTTCGGAACCAGTACTACAGTCGACACATAAAATGCCTTTCCTATAAAACCATTGACAATAGAGTTCAAAAAGGTAATCAACAATACGTGCCAAACTTTTATAAAATCCAGATGGTATAAGGTCATCAAAACAATACTGAAAAATCCGGCCAAGAGTTGTCCATAAATAATTATCTTTCTTTTATCAAAACGATCAATAAAACCTCCAATAAAGGGCCCTAAAAGAATTGGAGGCAACACTGTAAGAAAGCTAATTAATGCATACACAAAGGTAGTTTGAGAGGAATTCAAAATCCACAAACCAAGGGAGAAAGAAGTCATCGCAGTACCTAAAATAGATATTGTTGCAAAAAATAACAGAATTGAATATTTTTTCATATTACGATTTTTAAACAAAAGCTAGCACCTATTTTAGCAATAGTTCTTTTGATTTATCATTGCGTTTATTCAGTTACTTTAATCTTTGACGGAATTACATTCTCATAGTATTCTGGATAATGAGTTTTAACTTTATTTTCTAGTTCGTCACAGAATTCTTTATGCTTTTTGCAGTATTCACCATACAAATGAATGAATTTTGCATCCTTAGGAGCTTCTTTGAACCTGGTTAAGTTTTGGAAGAAAATATCGAGCTTTTGCTCTCCTACTATATCCGAATAACAGGCTACATCGATGTTTTGAGATTGTGTTAAGCAATAAAATAAATACTGTTCGAATATTGTATTAAATCGTCCTATATCTATATTTGATAGTTTATCAACATTGTTATCGACAAATTTGAAGGCTTCTTTGCTATAATTTTTGAAAAAAGCGATATCATTCCCACCGATAATTCCAGCATTATAGGCATGAATTTTCTCTTCTACTTTCCTGTTTTCTAAAATCACTTCTGGAAATACGACGTTATTAGTTTTGAGATTTTTGTACAGATTCTCATAAAAAGGGTATCCTTTTTCAAAGTGTTGTGTTACCAATCTAGCGTTATGAAGTTTTTCCGAAAAAGCACCCCAAACATAAACATCGTTATCCACATGTATAAATGGCTCATCCTGGATACTATAAGAATAAATCTTACCTAATGCCCATAAATCCGGATGATATTCATTTAGATCATCTAGTATCACATGAACCTTGGTATATGGTAACTTTAACTGATCTATCAGTATTTCTTTTCCCAGTTTATCAGTAACCAGTTCTACTTTATCATAATATTTTTTTAATTGTAAGCAGCTAAAAATCCAACTTAGTGAATGTGTTTTTTCATATAGCCAACCACCTGAATACCGTCCACTTTCAGATTCCATAATTCCATTTAGTACCGGTTTAGTCCAATAACTTTGTATTATTTTCATACAGCTTGAATAATGTTTAAAAATTTATATTAATTGTTATTTTATTGATTTGATCGTTTTAAAATCTCAAAAATCAAATGATCTTAAAGACTTCGTTAGAATTGCTTATTACCTAATTCATTATTTTGAAAACCTATATATGTTTATTTTTTGCTCTACCTAGGTTTATTTATCGATAACTCTCCACGAATTTTGAGTTAATTTGTATTTCTTTTCACATATCATATCCACTTTTATATTGATTGATTTTGCGCACCAATATGTCAAAACTCAGTGCTTCTAACTGACGCTCTTCTTCTTTAATCAACAGAGCATCAAAAATATCTTTAGCCCATTGGACAACGTTATAAGATTGTAACCGATCGTGCATTTTTCTATTTCTAGTTAACAATTCGTCCTTACTAAAAGTCAATGCTTGATGAATCGCCAAGGTAATTTCATCCACATTGTACGGGTTTATGGAAATGGCTCCTTTCAGTTCATCACTGGCTCCTGCAAACTCACTTAATACCAAAGCTCCTTTATCTAAATTGTTAGCCGCCAGGTATTCTTTTGCAATGAGGTTCATGCCATCTTTTAAAGGTGTTACCAATGCAATATCACTCGTTTTGTATAATGCACATATCTCATATATATCTATTTGCTTATACCAATAAACAACAGGTATCCATGTGTTAGTGCTATAAGTTCCATTTATGTTACCTACCCATTTATCAATTTCATTTTTTATTTCCTTATAGGCTGGTATATCCCTTCTTGATGGTGCGACAATAAGCTTCAATACTACTTTTTCTTTCCATTCTGGAAACTGATCCAAAAAATTATTAAACCCTTTTAATCTATTTAGAATACCTTTTGTATAATCAAGCCTATCTACGGATAAAATGATCTTCTTGTTATCATTTTGAGCCATAGATTTTCCCTTAAGATTTACGCATTTGTCAGTTTGGGTAATTGCCTTAATGCCATTATAATCAATACCCATTGGAAACACCCCCACTTCACTTTTTCTGTCTGGCAACAAAATCTTATTATCAATACAATCTAATTGGAGAATCTCTTTTACATTTTTAAAAAAATTCTTTGCATATTCATTCGTATGAAAGCCTATTAAATCTGCTCCAGAAATCCCTTCTAAAATTTTAATTCTTTGATTATTTGGTAATCGCTTAAAACTATTCAAGTCCGGAAAAGGAATATGAAGAAAATATGTAATCTTTATTTTGGGATAGTCCCGACGAATTAACGCTGGTAACAACATTAAATGATAATCATGAATCCACACGACATCTCCGTCTGCTAATGTTTGACGAAGAGATTCATAAAAGACCATATTTGCCTTAACATAGATATCCCAAGCATTGGAATTATTATCTTCTATAAAGTTTGGAAACCCATGAAATAATGGCCAGATAATCTGATTACAGAATTCATCGTAAAACC
Organism: Aquimarina sp. 433; assembly: GCF_054054605.1. Lineage (NCBI taxonomy): Bacteria > Pseudomonadati > Bacteroidota > Flavobacteriia > Flavobacteriales > Flavobacteriaceae > Aquimarina > Aquimarina sp. 433. The sequence goes on along the minus strand of NZ_JBSWZK010000003.1, from coordinate 224,843 downwards.
CTTTAATTAATTCCTTTTCCAAAAAAACAGGATCGTACTTATAATTGGATAAGAATTCATTACGGATTTTTGTTTTTTCTCCTGCTCCTATTTCACAACCTGGCCAACCTAGCCACCTGTAATCGGTAAATTTGGTTTCTCCATTTTTTATCTTTTCCAAATATGAGTGGATTCCAGTGGCCAATCCTCCAACACTTCTTTTGCCCTTAGAATTTTTAGCGTCTGAAAGTGTAATCGGAAGTCTATTTGAAACAATAACTAATCTCATAAGTTCGGTATTACCTTGTTTATAATTAATTGAATATTGGTTGGGCATTCTATTTTTCTAGGGTATCTGAAATATTGGATGGGTATCCTAGTTCTCCAGAGGGAATAGTTTTCAATAACTGTGCAATTGTGATTTCCTGGTTGTTTTTTAAACTCTCTATAATCTTTAAAAAAGTTTGAAACATATTTTCAATATCCGTAGCATTGTAAACCTCTTTATCATACTCTAGTTGAAAATAAATTCCATTTTTATATTCAATAATGGTGTTTTTAAAATTGAAATGGGCCGATCCTTCAGGACTATGACCAGTTATTGGGTTCTCCAACACGGTGTCAGATTCTATGATATAATTGAAAAATGAAGGTGCCAATATGCTTAATTGAACATTTAAATCATTTAATATTTTCTCGTATGGATAAAACCTGTTCTTTGAGGTTTCGAATACCTCTTTTGTAACCTGTTTCACAAATTCATTAAATGATAACGAGTCATTAATTTCCAGTGTCAACACAATTTCGGAACTAAGCCAACCAACAATATTTTCAAACTCTTTAAAAATTCTATTGGAAAAAGGAATATAAAATCGTAAATATTTAGAACCGCCTGTTTTATATAACATCAGTGCATATACCGAAATTAATTGCATGAATAAACTTGATTCATTGTTCTTTGCAATATTTTTTAGCTCTAAAGATTCAGATTTATGCATGAAAAAGTTGTAGGACGCTCCATATCCAGGATATAATTTTACGATGGTTCCATAAGCATCCGAATATCCTGAAATATCTTTCCCTTTCAATTCCTGTTTAAGTTCCTTGGTAAGGTGATCTCTATAAGATATGGTAGAAAGTTTATCATTTTCTGATAGAGAGCTTTCTATGCTTTCTTTGATTTTTGACAAATAACTATCTCTTAATTTAATCCCATCCTCACTCTTTAAAAATCTATTCACCCAAATAGCATAATCTTTATACTGAAACTTTGGTTCTGGTAATGAGGAAGAATTACAATTGGTTATCTTTTCTTTATACAGCGTTTCGATCTCATTTTTCAATACATTCATAGACAGTGCATCGGAGATGGTATGATTTATAGTAAAAAGTAAACCAGACATTTCCTTAGAATAGTGAACAACACGCAAGTAAAAAAGTGGTGATTTCGTTAAATCAAATGATACATCATTAATATTCTCGCGAATTTCTAAAACAAGTTGATCTTTGTTTTCTTTTTCTTTAAGGTCTATGTATTCGATTTCTATTTTTGATATCTTCTTAGCTATATATTGTAGTACCTTACCATTTTCAAACTTAAAAGTTGTTCTTAAACTTTCGTGTCTTTGCACAAGCTCTTCAATTACATCTTCTAATGTTTCAGTATTTAAGTCAGAAAATGGTACCATAAATGACATATTGTAAGAGTTCGCGCCAATAATTCTTTTTCTTACAAATTCCTTTTCTTGCTGATGAAATACTTCAAATTCTTGTTGTTCTCCATAGTCAATATTTTCACTAAGATTAAACTTCTTAAATAAGGACTCCTTTGAATTCTGATTCTCTTTACTATTTAATCTCAGTAAGGGTTTCCCATCTTCATCATTATCGAGCTTTTCTAAAATATAATCAGTCATTAATCTAATCGTATTTACAGAAAAAATCTCGTGTAAGGGCAACTCTATATTGAAGGTATCATTAATCTTATTAAATAGGCTCATTGCATTAATCGACTGCCCTCCTAATTCAAAAAAGGTTGTATCGATCGATATGGATTCCTTATCTACTTCTAAAACACCAGACCAAATTGAAAGCAATTCCTCTTTAATTTCACTTTTAAATTTGGCGACAACGGTTTCATTTCTTGTCAAAGATGTTTTTTGATTGTGCAAAGAATCAGTGCTTTTGGATACCATCCTTTCTTCTGGAACTACACTACTTTTTTGGGGTGTTCTATCTGGCGTAACATTCTCATCGATATTTTTGTATTCCTGAAGAACAATATGGGTATTAACACCACCAATTGCATATCCGTTTAATGCTGCCAAGCGTGCTCGACCTGGGGACTCCCAAGGTGAAGGTTCTGATGTAATAACTAAAGCGTGATTTGGATCTAAACCTTTATTGATATTTTCTAGTCCAGAAACTCCAGGAATGACCTTATTTTGAAATGCCTTAATTACTTTAATCAAAGAAGCAATTCCCGAGGCAAACTCCGGATGACCTATGGTTGGCTTAATACTTCCTATACGCCATTGTTTTGTTGTATCGTGACTAAGCTCTTTATAAGCATCATTAATACTTTTTAATTCAATTGCATCGGCAAATGGGTTTGCAATACCATGAGCTTCTATGTAATCAATATGAGTAGGATCCACTTTGGCCGTTTTAATACTGTTATGAATCGCTTCTCTTATTCCAACGGGACTAGGAGCTTCTAAGGAGAAACCTCTCCCTCCGTGAGTAACAGAACTACTTTTAATTACTGCAAGAATATTATCGTTATTACGTTCTGCACTTTCCAAGCTTTTGATAATCAAAACACCAGCACCTTCACTACTCACAAAACCAGATCCTTCATCCGAAAAACTTTTAGTATAAGTGCCGTTACTTAACACAGAAGAGGGTTGTAAATGCTCTACTTTTTTGAAAAGCTTTTCGGAAATTACATTTACTCCACCAACAATAGCTTGTTCACATTCTTGAAGTCGTATGCTCTGAATCGCTCTATGCAATGCGACGTAAGAACTTGTACATGAAGTATTTATTACCTCGCTTGGCCCTTTTAAATTGAGGTGAAAAGAAATTTTATTTGGGATCAGATAAGATCTCTTTTCTTGGTACTCTTGTGCCTGAGCAAAATTATCCAGATCTAAGGACTCCTGTTCTGCTCCAATAAATACTCCTGTGGATGGTTTAGAAATATCCCCTTTCGATATTTTGCTCTGATTCATTGCCTGACCTAAAGCACTAAATACTAACTTTTGTTGACGACTCATTGATGTATAATGATCCTCTGATATTCCTAGGACCTTTAGATTTTCTAGGTCATAGCTTGTTTGAACCTTTCCGTAATTTAATTCCTCATTATCAGAAGAGGACATAGGATTCATCAATTCACCTGATATGATCTGTGACCACAACTGATCACTGTTATTAGATTCTGCAAATAGCCCTCCCATTCCGACAATTGCAATATCCTTATTAGGTTCTGAGGATTTTTTGGAAATCTGCCTACCCTTTGGTATTTTTCTTTTAGGGATTCGATTCTCGTAATGATCAGATGTATCATTGTCGATATCACTTTTGATTTTATCAGATTGACTTGTAACGTACTTTTTAGATACGATATCAAAATGCTCTTCTATTAAGAAACTTGATAATTCAGCAATAGTAGGATGATCAAAAAACACAGTTGGCATAATGTCCAATTGATAATCATCATTAATCGCTTTCGAAAATTCAGTTAGTAAAATGGAATCAAAACCATATTCACCTAACTGATCGGTAGGATCTATATCCTCATTTGATAAAGTTAAAATTTTAGCTGCAAGAGATATCAAATTTCGTTCAAACTTATGTCTTATCTCTTTGCTATCCTCTTGATTTTTCTTATGATTCGTTTTCCAGTAATGCTTCGATAATTTATCTTTCTCGCCATATAATACCATTAGTTGATCACTACCATATTCCAAGATTTTATCAAATGCTTCAAATCCTTTCTCCGGTTCAAGTGATTTAATTCCCCATATCTCATCCATCCAATGATCACTTTGTGCCTCGTACAAGCCGCTATTTTGCCACAATGGCCAATTAATGCTTATGGTAGCACCGCTTTTTATTCCTTTTGCCACATCTTCATTTCTTTTAACCGAGTAATAGTTCAAAAATGAATTTGCTAATGCATAGTCTGACATTTTTAAGGATAAAACTCCATCCAATGTTCCCGAGATTGAGGAGAAATACACCATAAAGTCTAAAGGATGATTGCTGGTGAAATCATCTATTAATTGTGTTCCATTTATTTTAGGTAATAAGACTTTGGAAGATACTATTGATGCTTTATTTAATGAAAGAATTGAATTGTCTGACGGAAAAACACCTGCACTATGAATCACCCCATTAATTTTGCCAAAACTTTTATCTATAGAAAGCATTAATTGGGATACTGATTCCGGGTCACTTATATCACATTGATAATATGTAGCTCTCGGTATTTTAGAAATTGTTGATTTTTTTTCTTCAGACAATTCACTTCTTCCAGTTAGGATTAAATTAATTCCATTTGCTTTTTTGCTTAAATATTCTGCAAACATAATTCCTAAACCACCAGCTCCACCAGTAATTAGATACACTCCTCCTTCTCTTATTTCTAAAGGCTTTTCTGAAACTGAATTTGTTGGGGATGTAAAACCTCTGACTTTTCGTGTTTCATTTGTATATCTTACTTCAATATCTTTATTATGCCTTTCTTTTGAAACAATATCCAATAGTTTATCCTCTTCCATTAAGAAGGAATCTACACCAATTAATTTAGCACTTAACTGATGATTCCCTAACTGAAAAGTCTTAAACAAACCTGTAGCGAAACCACAATTAGTCCAATCTTCATTCTGATGAAGAACCACAATATGTTTTGGCTTTCCACTATTTAGCGCACTTTGAACACTATCGAAAAGAACTACGCTATAATCAAGAGAGTTCTCTGAAACTATGACCTGCACCTTCGTATTCTCTAACGTCTCAAGACTGATGCTTAAATTTTGATGATCCCTCTGGTTATCCACTAACAATATTAATTGTTCTTTGGGAGTTAACACCTCTTTCGCGTCGGTCAGCAAGGAAGTGTTCCAATTTGGTTCGTAAAACATCAAATCATCCTTTATATCCACAAACTCAGTTGTAGTCACGCTTTTTTCTTTTAGAATAGAAAGGTTTGAAAATTCTACCAAAGCTTCTCCTAATTCATTTATCAAAATAACATCGAACTGTAATTTATTTTGATTTGCACCTTCAGTGGTTACTTTTTTCACACTACACCAAAATGTCTCAGTAAGAGGCCTATAAATATTAACTTGATCAATATGATTTAAAGAATATTTTTCAGAAAACTGAATACTATTATCCAAGACTAAACAGGTTTGCAATATACTTTCCAATGCCTGGGGAGATAAAACATATCCTTTTTCCTTAGCAATGGTTATTTTAGATAATCCCTCAAATCTACTAAGATACATAGATGAAATACCTCGATAACTTTTCTTGTACTCAAGACCTCTTTTTTTCAGGATATTGTAACAATCTTCGCCGGTAAGAATGTCCGACATTGCTTGTTTATTTTTCTCTATTTCGAAAACATCGATTTCTTTATGAGTGATTACACTGATATTTCCTGTACAGCTTACATACTCTGTATCTAAATCTGCATTATATACCTCGAACGAGATTTCATCTTCTTCCCTATAAATTGATACTCCAACATCTTGTGTTTTCTTATGAATACCTATTGAGTTTAACCAATTAATATTGGTGATTTGGTTAATTTTTAAATTTGATGATCGTTCCCCAGCCTCTCTAGCCATTTCCAAAAATGAAATCGATGGAACCATTTTTTTCTCAGTAAATCCATAATCATTTATAAAACTTTCATCTCCAGAAAAACTACTTACGAATTTTTGTTCATCTAAATTTGATTCATTCTGATGGAGCAACGGATGCAGATATTGATTTGTGTTTATTTCTAAGACTTGTTTTTTATCTTCTGCCACCCAATATCTTTCTCTGGCGAAGGGGTACGTTGGTAAACTGATCTTTTTTGGAACCTGATTATTATATAATAAACTCCAATCTATTTCCAACCCTTTAACCCATAATTGAGCAAGTGATTCCAGTTCCTTTTCCTTGATAGCCTCTCTAATATAGGCCTGTCCAGCTTTTCCTTTTAAAAAGAAATCTAATTTTTCTTTCTTTATGTTTCCTTTAATAAATCCGGAGGTATTGTCTTTTAAATATCTGGATAACTCTAATTGCAACTTATCTAAATCATCGGCTAAAAACACTATTCTTTCTTGCATTGGGCTTCTTCCTATTTGCAAAGTATAAGCCAGGTCGTGTATATTTATGTTGGAGTATGATTTTATAAACTCCTGCAAATTTGTGACTTGCTCTTCTAGCCTATTCAAATTTTTAGCAGATATTGGAATAATAGCGGTTCCATGGTGAGGATATTGTTCTGACGGTTGGTGGTATTCTTCCACAACCATATGTGAATTTGTGCCGCTAAAACCAAAACTACTAATAGCAGCTCTTTTAGGTTGATTCGAATCATTTTTCCAATCTTGAAGTTCCGTATTGATATAAAACGCACTTTTATCAAAACTTATCAGGGAATTTTCATTTTTATAATTTATGGACGGGGCTATCTTATTATGTTTAAATTGCAATAACACTTTTTGAAGGCTTGCAACACCCGCCGCAGCAGAAGTATGGCCTATATTGGTTTTTACAGATCCTATTGCACAAAAATTCTTTTTGTTAGTGAAGTTATTATATGCTTTACTAAGTGCATCTATTTCTATTGGATCCCCAAGTTTAGTGCCAGTTCCATGTGCTTCAACATATGAGATAGTTTCCGGATCGATTTGATATTTTTCGTAAATACTATCTATTAAATTCATTTGAGAGCCAACACTTGGGGCGGTAATACCATTTGTTTTTCCGTCCTGATTAATTCCTGTTCCAATAATTACCCCTTTGATATCATCCCCGCTAGATATTGCATCTTCAAGTCTTTTTAGCACTACTACACCTGCACCTTCTCCTGGAACAAATCCATCAGCACTATTATCAAACGTTTTACATTTCCCTTCTTTAGATAACATCCCTGCAGCACACATTTGTTGGTAAGATTCTACCCCTAGATACAAGGTAACTCCTCCTGCAACCGCCATATCCACCTCTCCATTCATAAGAGCTTGGCACGCTAAATGAATAGAAACCATAGAACTTGAACATGCCGTATCCACTGCAATAGCCGGACCTTTGAGATTCAATAAATACGCTAGGCGTGCTGCAAATATTGAAGATGCATTCCCGACCATTACTTGTGCTAGATTTTCTTTTACATTCGTATCCTTAATTTTCTGGATATACTCACTTGTCATAATTCCTACATAGGTCCCGCACTTTATACCATCTAGATCTGATTTTTGATACCCTGCATCTTCTATGGACCTCCAACATTCTTGTAGGAATATTCTATGCTGCGGATCCATTAATATTGCTTCAGTTGGGGAAATATTAAAGAAAAGAGGATCAAACTTATCAATATCTTCCAATTCTCCTAACCATTTACAATAGATATCACCAGTTTTTTCACCATCCTTTTTATAGTACTTTTCGACATCCCATCTATCTTTTGAAACTTCACTGATACAATCCAACCCTTGAGAAAGATTTTCCCAAAACTCATTTAAGTTTTTAGATTTAGGATATCTTCCACTCATTCCTACAATCGCAATTCGTTGACTCTCTTCAGTACTAGTTTGCTCTGTAGCGTCAACTATAGATTTAGAGCTAATTAAGGGTTTTTCCTCCAAGATTATAGTTGGATTATCAACAACTACTACCTTATCTACATCGGTTTTCACAACTAGTGTTTCTTCCGGTTCTGAGCTATCCGTTTCGATTGTCTCCAACTTTATTTTATGATCTTCAGTACTTATCGTTTCCTCAATAAAACTTGATTTGGTGTTAGCTTCATCAAGTTGTTGATTTTTTTTGTTTATTTCCGTAATAACACGTTCTGATAAGGAGTTAACATCGGGATGATCATATAGAATTATGGCTTCTAGATCAAGATCAAAATGCTCATTAATCTCTTTAATCAATTCTACTCCAATAATAGAGTCCATTCCTAGTTCCTGAAAAGCTATATCTTTTTCGATATCATCATCAATATATAATGATTCTTTTACCATTTGCGTCAATTGATCTGCTATGGCGTATTTTTCCTGATCGGTAAGTGAGTTATACTCAGAATTATTATTAATTATCATATTGACTTTTTTTTGATCATCGAGATTGTTTATCTCATTTGAGGAAATAGGATCAGAAATCACAGAGAGCGTAATTTTTTCTTGCTTGTTTTGTTTTTTGATCATATTCGCACCTTTAAACTGTACATTATCTGATTTGTGTACACTATTTTTAAAATCGTTGGTCACTATTATTTGTTCAAATTTGTCTTGATAAATTTGTGATTCTTCAAACACTAAATTTTTAAACAATTTTTCATTATTTTCTGGTGAATCATACCGTGAAGTTTTAGAGGTAGTGTTATCAGGAGGAGAAATTTCAACTTTATTTATTTTACCAAGAAAGTTTTGGTTGATTTTATTTTTATTTCCATACACTACCAGACATTGACCACTTTTGTTAGAAAGTAATTCATTAAAAACATTAATCCCGTCTATTTTTTTAAGTGGTGAAAAACCCCATTTTTCTTTTAATATTTTCTCAGATTGTTCTGAGATTTGCATACCTCCATCTTTCCAAAGAGGCCAATTAATACTAATTGTTTTACCTTTTCTTAAGTCACGAGAAACTAATTCATTTCGATACGACGCATAATTATCCATATATGCGTTTGCAGAGGCATAATCGGCTTGACCTATATTGCCCGTAACTCCTGCTAAAGATGAAAAAATAACAAAGAAATCGAGCGATTCATTCTTGGTAAGTTCATCTAAATTCTTTATTCCTCTAATCTTTGGAGAAAGTACTTTAGCTACCTCGTTCTTAGTTTTCTTTAGTATAAAACTGTCCTTTATAACTCCAGCACTGTGTATTACACCATCAATCTTTCCATATTCGGCTACGATGTATGGGATTAACTTAGAAACTTCATCTTTATTACTGATATCACATTGAAAATATTCATAACTATGCAAGCCAGATAATTTCTCTTTTTTCTTATTATCTAATTCACTTCGACCAATCAAAATCAATGTTGTATTCTTAAATTGATTCAAATAGGACGCAAAAATTTCACCTAGTCCTCCTGCTCCCCCAGTGATTACATAAACTCCACCTTTTTTTAATACTGGAACTGTAGTCGAATTTGATGGTAATTGCCAAGGTTCTATTTTTTTGATTTCCCTTTTCCCAGCCTTATATCTTATTTCCTCACTTAAAAAGGCCACTTCTGTATCAATAACATTTGAGATAAAACCAAAATTCTTAAGTGATAAATTGTCAAAACCAATGGTTTTGCCATTTATCTTAGGGTTTTCCAAATTTGCTGTTTTAAACAGTCCAGAAACAAATCCATATTTCAAATAATCTTGATTCTCATAGATCAAAACTATGTCTAGATTTTCCTTAGGGTGCTTACGCTCTTTTATTTTTTCTAAAAGTGTAATGAAGTAGTCCTCCTCATCATAATATTCACTGATATATTCTACGTTTAGAACTAAGCTTTCTTTTAATTTGTCGCATAAATCGGGGGTTCCTCCTGCGACTATAATTAATTTGGAGTTGTCGTTATGGAGATCGTTTTTATGATCTACCAAAGATTTTTCTCTCCATACATAATCGAATAAATGAATTTTATCCTCTTTTAGTACTTTGTCTTGATCAGGTTTCTTTTTACTAGGGATGGCTAACGAACAAAAACCTTTTATCTCAATCAGTAATTCTCCTTTTTTATCATATATTTCTAAATCACTGATATTTTTTCTGTCATTATTTTCTGATTGTAGTCTACTTGTAACATGACACCAAACTTTTGATGGAAGTTTTTCATAAAGGTTAATTTGTTCGATCCTGTAAGGAATAAAGATCATATTTTCTTCACGGTTCAAGTATAGACTTGCAGATGTTTGAAAGGCACTATCAATAATTCCAAGAATGCGCTGATTTTCATCTTCAGAAGAAAACTTAATTTTTGACAAGGCTTCGGTTTTTGAATAATAAACCTTATCAATCCCTTTAAAATTTGATCCATAATCAAATCCTTTCTCCTTAAACATCTCATAATAAGCCGACTTATCAATTGATTTAGGGAGTCTAGTTTTGATCTTATTCGGGTCTATGCTTTTAGAAAATGTTTTTTCTTTAGTATCAATATTTCCTTTGCAATGTATTTCTTTATGTGATCCAGAATAGACGTCGAAAGACAAACTTTGCTCTCTATAATATAATCTGATATTGATTTCTTGATTGGTATCCGTTCCGATAAAAGGTTTCAACCAATAAATATTACTAAGCTGTGTTATTTTTTTATCCGTTGATAATGTGCCAGCTATTAATGCCATTTGTAGATATACTACGCCAGGTAATATGTGGTCATTATTAATTTTATGATCTCTTATAAAAAAATCCGTTATAGAATACCAGCTTGTAAAACGCTGTTCGGTAAGATTAGACGTATTCTGATGAATAAGTGGATGGATTTCGACTGATCGATTTATACTTTCCTGTGGAATCCAATATTTCTTTTTCGTAAACGGATACGATGGTAAACTAATTCTTTTAGGGTCTTCATTTGCATAAAGTAATTCCCAGTCTATGTTTATACCTGAAACCCATTTTTGAGCTATTACACTAATTTCTTCTTTCGAAGTTAATGGATCCTGTTTTATTGTATCAATTGTAATATCATCGGTTAACCGGTTATTTTTTCTCACATTATTACAATAGAAACCATCTAAATCCCCTTCGAGATATTTGGAAAGTTTTATTGCTAAATCTTCTTTGTCCGAAACAACAAAAGCAAGCCTTTCTTCCATTTCTTCTCGTCCGGTTTGCAAGGTATATGCGATATCGATTAGTCTACTTTTTTTGTTTTCACTTAGAAATTTGGCAAGATTTGACACTTGTTTTTTTAGGCTATTAGTATTTTTAGCTGACAAGACAACTAATCCATTTTTGAAATTGTCATTCTTTTTTTTGTCTTGGCACTTAAATTCTTCAATAATTACGTGTGCGTTACTACCAGCAGCTCCAAAACTACTGACACCTGCCAGTCTTGATTTATTATCAGGTGTAGACCATTTTTGTAATTTTTGCTGCACTACAAAAGCAGAGTTTTTAAAATCTATTTTAGAATTGAGTGTTGATGAATGCAAAGAAGGAACCAATTTTTTATACTTCATCTGTAATAAAACCTTGGTAACGCCAGAAATTCCAGCAGCTGATTCGCAATGTCCAATATTTGATTTAACAGAGCCGAGACTACAGTATTGTTTTTTATCAGTCTTAAATGCTCCTTTTAGGCCCGACATTTCTATTGGATCGCCAATACTTGTGCCTGTTCCGTGTGCTTCGATATAGCTGAAATCTTCTGGCAGCACACCTGCTTTACTAATTGCTTCTTTAATTACTTCTGATTGAGCTTTTGGATTAGGCACGGTAAACCCAGTACTCCTTCCATCATGATTTATTGCAGTTCCTTTGATAACCCCATAAATCTGATCTCCGTCTTTTATAGCTTTAGACAAAGTTTTTAGCAAAATGACACCAACTCCTTCGCCTGGAACATATCCATCTCCTCCCTCTCCAAAACTTTCACATCTTCCTTTAGAGGATAAAAACAATGAGTTAGATAGCCACGAGTATTTACTAGGGTGCGAAGTAAGATTTACTCCTCCGGCAATCGCCACTGAACTTTCTCTATTACGAATACTGTTACAAGCTAAATGAATAGCTGTTAGTGAAGAAGAACACTGCGTATCCAACCCTATGCTTGGTCCTTTGAATCCAAAACACGAAGATACAGTATTAGCTACTAGGGAAACAAAACTACTTGGGTATATAGGTTTATTCCCTTTTTGCACCCTATACAATTGATAATCTGTCCAAAAAACTCCAGCGAAAACACCAACTTTTTCATCTTTACTTAATTGGGAGATTTTATACCCACTATCTTCAACACAATTCCAACTTTCTTCCAAAAACAATCGAGTCTGAGGATCCATTTTTTCTGCTTCTCTTGGAGAAATTTGAAAAAATAACGGGTCAAAGGTTTCTGCTTCCTCTATGAAACCTCCCCAAAAAGTTTTATCTGATGCATCAATTCTTAACCTGGGAGGTAATTTATTGGTTATACTATCTTTTCCATTTTTAAGATTTTCCCAAAACTCTGGTATATTGTTTGCGTCAGGATATCTCCCGCTAAGACCAATAATTGCAATATCTTCTTTTGAGGTTTCTAGTGGCAAAGAAGTTTTTACCGTATCTTCCGGTTTTACTGTTTGATTTGTTGTTACTTCTAAAAAGTCAGGGGCTTCTTCTTTTTTAAAATCCAAGAAATGTTGCCCTTCATTTTCTAATAAATAGTCACTAAGTTCTTCAATCGTCTGATACTCGAATAGTAAAGTTGGATAAAAATCATGACCACATTTGTTTTCTAATTCTCCTACCAATTCCATGGTTGAATTAGAATCTAATCCTAAATCATAAAACCCTAATTTCTCATCTATTTCGGTTACTTTCTTATCAATTTTAGCACTGATAATATTTTTTAAGTATTCTCGAATTGTTTGAACAGCAGAATTACCGGAGGTAACTACTTCATTGACTTGATTTGAAGCTGGTGAACTTTTTATTTTCTTTTTCTTTTTTGCCTTTGGTTTTGAAACTATGTTCTTAATGGATTCTGGTTGCCTAATTCTTTTACTAACAATATTTTTAAAGACAGCAAGTACTTCTCCATCTTGGTTATAAATTATTATCTCATTGGAAATAACTTCTGGTAATTTATCACTTGGAATGTTTTGTTTTTTACTGTAGACATAGATCTTTTGGGGAAAAGATTTATATATTTCAAATTGTTCAATAGAAAATGGTATATAGGGAATTCCCGTTGTCGAGGATATTTTTCCATCCTGATCATCTTTTAGTTTAAAAGAACTTCCTGCAAAAGTAGACCCATCTAAAAACGCTGGATGGACTATCATTTTATTGCGATAACCTTCTGCTAACTCACTCAATTCCAAAACCATGAGCTCCTCATCGTTTTTTTGGTATATTACTCCAGAGGTTTGCATAAATTCCCCATGACATATCTCTATCGTTCTCGCCCCAGCATATACCTCATCCATATTATAGCTTCTTTGGCTATTCTGGATAAAATTCTCTATGTCAAAAGTTGGATACTTGTTTTGCCCTGTGGCATAATCCAAGCGTCCTTGCAGGTGTTTTGTCCACTCTCCATATACCTCCCCTTTATGATTTGTTTTTTTAGAACGTAATTCGACATCCAACAAAGACTGACTCCCTTCACTATATCTAATTTCGAGTTTTCGATTATAATCTTTTGTTGTGGAAAGAGGTTCAATAAATAACACCTTACTTACGCTAAACTCTTTGGAAAAAAGCTTTTTCGCAGAACGCAGTATTAAATCTAAATAAGTCACTCCAGGTACGATTCTAACACCGTACACTTTATGATCCCGAAGAATAAAATTATCATGATCAAAATCTATAGTTAAGGTCTTATTATTCATATCAGTTTGTTTCAAAATTCAAGTATTTATTAAAAGCTTCCTCTTCTTTTATTATAGCCTCCGCATCCATATTAGTATCTATTTCGGCACTGGTTTTTTCTTCTGGCCAATATCTTTTTCGGTTATAATTTATGTCAGGAACTTGAAAAGGCGGTTTGATTTTGTTGTTCTCAGGAATTCCTTCATTACTTAGTAATATGAAAGCATTATTCCCTCCTAACCCGAATGCACTTACTCCAGCTCTTCTTATATTGTTTACTCCTGTCCAATCTTGAAGTTCTCTAACGGGATATACGGGAGAATTCTTAAATTCGAATCTACGATTAGGTCTGGTACAATGAAGGGTTGGCGGAATCTGTCCTGCACTTATAGACAAAAGTGTTTTAATCACTCCCGCTACTCCTGCAGCACTTAGTAAATGTCCAAAATTGCTTTTTACACTTCCTACTCCACATATTTGTTTTTGATCGGTATATTTCTCTAAAACTCTGGTTATACCTTTTAGTTCTATAGGATCTCCAATTAGTGTCCCAGTTCCATGAGTTTCGATATAACTAATCGAAGTAGGGTCTATACTTCTTTTGGTGATCGCATCTTCCAACAAGGATTCTTGTGCTTTTGGGTTAGGAGTAGTTATACCCATAGTTCTTCCATCATTATTTAATGATGTACTATCGATTACTCCATAAATCTTATCTCCAGAATTAATAGCATCGCTCATTTTTTTCAGAACTAAGACACCACAACCTTCTCCTAAACCTGTACCATCGGCACTTTCATCAAATGTTTTGCTTATTCCGTCTGGAGAAAGCACACCAGATTTGGTAAGAGATATAAATATTTTTTCATCTAAAATAATATCAACTCCTCCTGCCAAGGCTATTTCAGTTTCCCCATTTAAGAGCCCTTTAACCGCAAGGTCTATAGCAGTTATAGAGCTGCTACAGGCAGTATCAACTACCATATTTGGTCCCTTAAAATTGTATATATGAGCTAGGTGGGCTGCAATAAAATTTTGACCCGTTCCAACAATAAAATCTTTACAAGGATCCGTTATTTTATCTTTAAAAGTACTTACTCTACTTCCTGCATATACACCTATCTTTTTACCAGAAAGTTGTTTTAAAGAATGTCCTGAATCTTGAATTGCTTCTATACTTACCTCCAACCATTGTCTTTGTAAGGGATCTATTTGTGATGCTAGAGTTTCATCGATTCCAAAATACGCTGGATCAAAATCCTCAATATTATCCAAAAAACCACCCCATTTACTAATACTCTTACCTTCGGTATTCGGTTGACTATCATAATGCTCATTAGTATCCCACCTTTCCTTAGGAACTAACTTAATACTATCTCTTCCTTTTTTAAGATTATTCCAATACTCATTGATATTTCTAGCATCCGGAAAATGACATGCCATCCCTACTACTGCAATAGATTCATTAGATGGGGTGGTTTCCGGTGATTTTGCTAACTGTTCTTCTTCTCTAGTTTTATCATGACTTATAGAGTTTTTCGGTATTTCGGAAATATTTATTTGATCATCATTACCCGAAAAGTTTGGATATTCTTTTAGTAAATAATCACTCAGCTCAGAAATAGTTGGGTTTTCCAAAACAACGGTTGGAGAAATACTAATATTTCCCATCTTAGATTCTATGCTTTTGATAAGTTGTACCAACAAGATTGAATCAACTCCAAATTCCTGAAAAGGTACATTTAGGCCCAGATCTTCAACCGGTAATTTTAAGACTTCACTTATTAAATTTTGTAACCATTCTGCTGCTTTAAATTCACTCTTTTTTCTTACTTGGATATTCCTTATTTTCTTTCTTTCAGGGATTTTTAATATATTTTCTTTATTGAATATTGAGGTGTTATATACTGCCGGAAAAACAACTGGGTAAGGCAAGTTCTCCGATAATAAATTATCCAAAACAGCTAACCCTGCGTCTTTTGAAATAGATAAAAAACCTAATCTCTCATAGATACTCCCTTTGATTTCTTGCATGCTTCCTTCCTTCCAACTTGGCCATTGTATACTCATATAATTATGACCATTCATTTGCTGATAATTGGCAAAATAATCCATATAGCTATTGGCCATCACATAATCACTTTGTCCGGTTCCTAACCTCGGTATCAGTGCTGAAATTGAAGAAAATAAAATTCCATACTTAAGATCATGATCTTTTAGTACCTCATGAAGATTATTTAAGCCAGACACTTTGGGCTGCAATATCTTTTCTATATTCTCAATCGATTTATTTAGAAATCCAGGTGTATCCGTATCCACACTACCAGCAGCATGCAGCAATAATTCTATATTTCCCCAATCTGATTTAATACTTCTCAATGAATCAGACAATTGAACTTTATCCGATAAAGAATCATACAAAACTCTAACTCTAGCTCCTTTACTTTCTAAATAAACAATATCCTTAATTTTCGAGCTTATTCTAGAATTGGTATTCATATAGTCTTTCCATTGATCTCGATCTGGAAGCCTTTCTTTACCCATCAGAACAAGTTTTTTGATATTGTACTGTTCTACTAAATGTTTAGCGCAGGCCATTCCTAAACCTCTTGTTCCTCCAGTTATTAAAACCGTCCCTGTAATTTCTACTCTTTTCTTTTTTTCTGTATGAACAGTTTCTAAAATCGGATGCAACCAATTTCCATTTCTAAATCTAAGTTGTGTATACTCTGAATTACTTTGATAGGCCTCTACTATTCGTTGACTTTGGTTAAGAGGAGAATTTTCTTCAATTTCTATATGCGTACTACAAACTTTTGAATACTCTGCTTGAAGCATATGGTATACTCCAAAATATACTGCACCAGTAAGTCTTCCTTCCAAAGAACTAACTATCAACAACTTCAATTTATCGTATTTAGTTTGGTTTATGATATTTTGTAGTAGCTCTACGGATCTGTAGTTATTTTTCTTTTGGTCTTCTAAAGGAGTAATATCAATAAGTCCAACCACATTTTCTATTTCCAAAACCTCCTCAATCGATGAAACAACTAAAATTCTTTCTATACTCCTTTCTAATTCTTTTATCAATGATGTACTCGAACCGTCACTTACTACTAATGTCAAACCTGGTAAGTTTTTCGTATGTTCCAGGGTAAATGGCACCCATTCTTTTTGAAATAACTGAAGCTTCTTTACAGTGTGATCTTCATTACTTACATTTTCATTTTTTAACTGATCTAACTCTAATGAACTATGCTTCCAGAATCGACCTCTTGAGAATGGATAGGTTGGTAAGCTTATTTTATTTGGTCTTGGGTTATTATATAGCTTTTCCCATTCAACGTTGATTCCATTTATCCAAAACTCTGCTAAAGCACTTAGTTCTCTATTCTCAATATATTTTTCTAAATCCTTTTTTTCAGGTTGAAAACCAGGAATAGATTTCTTTACATTTCCTGTAAAAATCAATGTTCCAGATGTATCAGAAACATACTTTTTAAGTTGATTCTTTAGATGCTCAATGCTATTAGCGATTATGGCCAACCTTTCATCCATGGACTCCCTTCCTGATTGCAGGGTGTAAGCAATATCAAAAAAAGAAGTATTAGGATTATCGTTTAAAAAGTTCAATAAGTTTGACCCTTGTTTTTTTAATCCCGTTTTATTTTTTGCAGATAAAATAAAAATCCCTTGTTCTGAGCTAGCGTATTTATAGGAAGATTTCGGGAGATATTCTTCTAATAGTACATATGCATTTGTACCACTAAACCCAAAACTACTAACTGAAGCTCTTCTGGCATTTGCACCAGCTGGTTCCCAAAACGTCAGTTTATCTTGTATTTTAAAAGGGCTGTTTTCAAAATCTATTAACGGATTCGGTTGGCTAAAGTTTAGAGAAGGGGGTATCTTTTGATATTTCATAGATAATAACACTTTTATAACCCCAGCAATTCCTGCCGCCATCAGCGTGTGACCAATATTAGTTTTCACACTTCCAATAGAGCAAAATTGTTTATTACTTGTATATGATTCAAAAGTGTTTTTAAGTGCCTCAAATTCAATTGGATCTCCTAATTCAGTTCCTGTACCGTGTGCTTCTACGTACGTAACAGATTCTGGGTTGATAGCAAACTTTTCGTACGCTTCTTTTTCTAAGGAAGTTTGAGATAATACGCTTGGAGCCAAAATTCCGTTTGAAGTACCATCTTGATTTGTTACACTTCCTTTTATAACACCATAAATTCGATCCCCATCCCTTTCGGCATCCGATAAGCGCTTCATAACGATAACCCCTACTCCTTCTCCCGGGACAAAACCATTAGCTCTACTATCAAATGAATAACATTTTCCATCTGGGGATAACATTCCCGCTCGACTTGAAAGCTTGTAAAAATTGGGAGTAGTCATTACATTCACCCCACCGGTTATAATAAGATCAGACTCCATATTAATTAAGCTCTTACAGCCCATATCGAGAGCAACTAAAGAGCTGGAACATGCAGTATCAATAGGTACAGCCGGTCCTTTTAAATTCAAAAAGTAAGAAATTCTAGAAGCCAAAATTGAACTAGAATTGCCCCAAAATGCAGAAGCTGGTATATCCTCAACTGATGACAAATAATCTCCGGTACTAGCTCCAACATAGACTCCTGATTTAGTTCCTGATAATGTTTTAGGATCTATTCCAGCATCTTCAATTGCTTTCCAACAATGTTCTAAAAATAGCCGTTGCTGTGGGTCCATCATTTCTGCCTCCGCACCTGAGATACCAAAAAATAAAGGATCGAACTTATCAATATCTCTTAAAAAACTACCCCACTTGCTATAAGTTTTGTCCTTATCTTCTTTATCTGGGCTATAATGTTGATTAAAATCCCATCTACTACTTGGAACCTCTTCTACTAAACTTTCCCCTTCTTTTAAAAAAGTCCAAAATTCTTCAAGATCTCTAGCTCGTCCATACTGACCACTCATTCCAATAATAGCAATATCACTATTGTTTTTTGTCTTTGATCCATTATTGGAAAAACTACTCGTACTAGTTTCAGGAGGAACCATTGTATTAAGGTCCTCGATGCTCTGCTGATTCGTAACTTCTACATTAGGTACTGCATCATCATTGAATAAAATAGCGTCTGAATATGTCTGTCCAATATATTCTGATAATGTTTGGATATTAGGATAATTAAAAATATCTACCGGACTTAATTCTATTTTTAATTGCTCGTTTATATTTTTAATAAGGGATGCCCCCAGAATAGAATCAAAACCATAATCCATAAATTGTTTACTAATCTCGAAATTATCCTTATCATATTTTATGGTTTCTGCGGCAATATTCTTTAATCTATCTTGTAAGGTTTGGTCGACATCATTGGCATGCTTTCGTGGCTTATTTACCTTTTCTTCTGCGATTTTCTGATCATTTATAGTGTCATTTATGGTTCTTATATATCCATCACTTTTGGTGATTATCATTTGTTGCGACAAATTATTATTCTCAGGATAAATAGAAGTGTCCATAAAACCTATTGATTCCAAAACGAATAACCAATTATCGGGTGATAGGCCTGGACTTCCTTTTTCTCTTATTTCTTCATCTTCAAAAAGCCACCATCCATCTAGCAAACCAAAAGTTAATGTTGTAAACAATTCATTTCCCTTAAGTTCATTTAAAAATAGTAGTCCATGCTTTTTAAGAACAGCTTTAATATTATGTAATGTGTTTTTAATATTTTTAGTTGCGTGGACAACATTAGCGGCTATGACAATATCGAATGAACCTAGAGGAATATTCTGAGAAGAAGCCGGCTTTTCAATATCGAAAATAGCTGTAGACATATAGGGAGCCTTATGCTGGAAGTTACTTTCAGCCTGAAGTAAAAAGCTCTTTGAAATATCTGTATATACATAATTCAAAAATTGGGCATAGGGTTGTAATCTATCAAAAACTACCTGACTTGTTCCTCCTGTACCAGCTCCTACTTCAAGAATATTAATCTTTTCTCCTTTCTTTATTTTTTTTATTCTTTCTGAAACTGTTTTTACAATGCTATCCGCTATGAGATTATTAAAATAATCCGCTTGATTATTATCTTTATAGACTTCACTAACATATTCTGAACTACCATTAGGAAAAACAATATCCGTAGCTGCTATTTCTCCTCTTAGTACTTTATCAAAATATGTAATGCATTGATCAACAAGCCTTTTATGAGGTTTATATCCTGGTAAAAAAGTATCATTTTCTGTTTCAAACTTTTTAAGTTCTTTGAAAGCGATAGGATCAATTTTAATTATATTTTTTTCTTCTACAACGTATCCAATCTCCAAGAAGTTTCTGATTAGCTCTTTAAATAAACGCTCATATTTATGTGCTATCCCTAAAAACTCTAAATATTGACTAAGACTATTTCTGGTTTCAAAAGCATCCTTTAATCCCATATCAATCAAAACCTGAAAGCAAGCGTTAGAACAGTATTTTTGAAATTGATCTTGAATATTTTTATCAAAAGAATAATATGGAATATCCATTTTCTCAAGTGATAGGGATGATAAACCTGATAATTCTTTGAATTTTTTGTCTCTTGAAATATTATCGACTAATGATTTTGCTTTTTCACTTAGTTTAATCGATACTATCTGTCGCTTCTTATTGGACAAAACCAATTCCAATACTTCCATCCCCTCATTTGCAGAAATACTACCTATACCACTTTGAGAAAACCTACTTTCGTAATCCTTAGAGCTTACAACACCTACTTCTCCCCAATACCCCCAATTAATCACATAAGCAGGTATTCCATAATGTTCTTCTATATGTCTCGCATAGGTGTCTTTATAGGTACATCCTGCAGAATAATTTGATTGCCCCATGGCATTCCACTGAGATTGTACTGAAGAATAAAAACATATAAAATCAAGTGGCTCGTTTAAAAATGGTTCTATAAAATTATGACTTCCAAGGGATTTTGGTAAAAATGATTTTGCAAAATTTGACTCATCCATATTCTCCAATCTCATATCATTAAGAACTAATGCAGAATGAAATAATCCATGAATAGTAGGAAAGTTTGCCTTGATCTTATCATAAGCTTTAAATACATCTAGTCTTTCTAAAGCATCACATTGTATATACTGTGGTCTTTTTCCATGAAGTTCAATTTTATTTTGGTTTGTTTCTATCGTCTTATTTAGAGGACTTCTGCCTAACCAAATAATTTGAGCATTATATTTTTTCACCAAATACTTTGTGGTTTCCTGACCAATTCCTCCAGAACCACCCAGAATAACATAAACACCATCTTTTCTAAATCTACTAGGATAATGATCCTGAAGATCCATTGGATATAGTTTTCTTTCCAAAAAGGAACCTCTCTTATAACAAATTAATTCACCCGAGCGATCATAAGGCAATTCTAAAGATTTCTTTATGTCGTTAAAATCCTGATGAACACCCTGGAAATCAATCATTCTGATTTTCCAATTTGTCTGTTCTTTGGCTAATGAACCTACTAATCCTGGGATACCTGCTCCAAAAACTGATGATTTATCTTCTACAGAAACTTTTTGAGTATTACACGTGAAAAATGTTAATTTCAACCTATCCTGACTATGATTAGATATCAAGTACTTTATTGTTTGAAATAGTGATTTTTCTACATAACTGAAATCTCTTTTGTGCTTATACTCAGAAATGCCATGTAAAAAATAGATATTACTTATTCGATCCGGAATATGATTTAGTTTTTCTTGAAAAACAATTTCGGATTCCAGATCGTTAAGAGATTTCTTCATAGATTGTACAAACTCATCATCTATATTATTATGACCAAGAAGTACTATCTTTTCGTTTTTATCTTCTACCGATTTATTTCGTTGACGAATCTCATCCCAAATAGGAATGTAACATATTGATTCTTTATTAGTTTTTGAGAATTGACCAGAATCTTCTGAGTTTTGTATAGCGGCATCAACCGGTAAGGCTACAAAGTTTTTAAAACTTAAGAGCACCTGTCCGTCCTGATCCATTAAATCTATGTCATAAGATGTTATATTCTCATCAGATGTAACACCATTGCTTTTTCTTACTAGTCCCCAAAACTGAGAAACATCTTCAAAACTTTTATAAAAGTTGATTTCATTTACGTGATAAGGAAAGGATAATGAATAAGATGCACCATGTGATGTAGCCAGCCCATAAATCGTATGCAATGCACTATCAAGGATTCCTGGCGTATATTTATAACCGTCAATTAACGGAAGGTTTATCTTTGAAAAAGCATAAGAATCACCTACATAAATTCGTTCTACTCCTTGAAATGTTTCGCCTAAATGCAGTCCTTCTTCATAGAAATTTTGATAAACTTCTTTTCCTGAAATTTCGTTTAAACTTTCGGAAATTATCGTTTTTACATCAATTCTTTTGGGGTTTCTGTCGATATTACCTAGGACTATTTTGCTGGTACAGTGTAGAATTTCCTTATGATCAGCAATACTGGTTATTTCACAATTAATGTTTTTTCTACCTGTCGTATTTCTAATCTGTATTTGCTTAAAGTCGTCTTCTACGACAATTGGAGTTGTCCAGGTTAAATCTTTGATTTGAAAAACTTCATTTTTACTAACTTCTTCTCCTGTTGCTCTTATTAACTCAATAAAAGCTACTCCTGGTAAGACTTTATCTCCACTTACCTGATGATCGTTAAAAACAGATTCGTTTCCATTAAAAGTACTTTCGAAAATTAAGTTTTCTGTATTCTCTTTTCCTATATGTAATAGTGGATGTATCTTTTGGTTATCTTCCGATTCTACTATGTTTGAGTTGGAAAACCAATACCTGTTTTTAGCAAAGGTATAGGTTGGCAAACTTATCTTGGAAGGTGTTTCTTCTGGGTATAAAGAACTCCAATCTATTGATACTCGTTTAGACCAGGAATCCAATAGCTCCCCATGTTTTTTATGCGCTGACTCGTTTTCAGAAATATTATTGCTTTTTGGTGCATTATTTTGTATTCCCTCGGAATAGGTTTCTAATTTTTGAATCAATTCATTAGTATTAGAAACCACAACACCAAACCTTTCTTCCATTGGCTCCCTTCCAATTTGCAAGGTATAAGCTATATCATGAATATTCAGATCTTTATTAGATTCTAGAAATAACTTAAGATTTCTAACATTCGCACTTAGCTGATCTTTATTTTTAGCTGATAGAATAATTACCGCAGGTTCCTCACTTCTATAACTGTGGTTTTGTTTTGGTAAATATTCTTCTATCACCATATGAGCATAAGCTCCTCCAAAACCAAAACTACTAATCCCTGCTCTCAAAGGATGCTGATCATTTGTAATCCAGTCGATAGGTTCCTGATTAATATAGAAAGGAGAATCATTTAAATTTATATACGGGTTTAAACTCTCAAACTTTGGCATGGCAGGAATTTCCCTGTTCTTTATGGATAAAATAGCCTTTATTACTCCAACAATTCCTGCTGCACCTTCTGTATGTCCAACATGTGCTTTTGCAGATCCAATTGCGCAAAAATCGGTGTTTTCAGTATGTTTTTTAAATGCCTTTTTTAATGCATTTATCTCTACAGGATCTCCTAATTTTGTTCCAGTTCCATGGGCTTCAATATATCCGATAGTATTCGGGTTTATTTCTGCATCTTCCCAAGCTTTTAATAAAACATTTACTTCTCCGTCAACACTAGGTGCTGTTATTGAAGGGGTATATCCTCCATGCGTAGTTGCGCTTCCTTTAATAACTGCATATATGTTGTCATTATCGGCTATAGCTTTCTCTAAAGGTTTCATCATTACTGCCGCAACACTTTCACCAGGAACATACCCATCTGCCTGACTATCAAAAGTGTGACATCTACCTGTTGGAGATAATGCTCCGATACTACAGAAATATCGATAATGTAATGATGTGAGCAATAAATTTGCTCCTGCGACAAGAGCTTGTTCGCATTCTCCTTGTTGTATTGCTTTGAATGCAGTGTGCAAAGCAATTAAAGAACTGGAGCAAGCAGTATCTATTACCATGCTAGGTCCTTTTAGATCAAAATAAAAAGAAGGTCTGTTAGCTAACATGGTAGCAGCATTTCCAGTTCCGTCATGTGGATTAACTGTTGTTTTCAATCTGCTCATTTCTTGTGCATAATCATGAAAACAAACTCCTACATACAAACCTGTATTACTTCCTTTTATATCATTAATCGCTCCAGCATCTTCTATTGTCCCATATAAAACCTGTAATAGATACCTTAACTGCGGGTCCATTACTTCTGCCTCTATAGGAGTAATATTGAAAAAATCAGCATCGAATTTATCAATATCATCAATAAAGCTACCCCACTTCGAGTACATCTTATCCTCGATACCTTGTCGTGGATCAAACCAAGTTTTATAATCAAAATGATCTGTTGGGATTTCTTTGATTAAATCTGTTTTATTATAGAGTTCTTTCCAAAAATCATCCTTATTTCTAGCACCAGGAAATACTCCATGAATACCCACTATAGCTACGTCTTGTATTTGATTTGACTTTGCACAAAGATTTTGGCTTGATATATTTTTACCGAATTGTAATGGCTTCATTTTTTTTGATTATTTCAAAGAATTACATCAACTTTTTTACTTTTTCATTGGTTTCTTCACTTACATAAAGATTTAATTCATGGTATCAACCTGACTATGTTCTGATAGATAGCCTGCCAATTCAGCAATGTTTTGATATTCAAAAAACAAAGTTGGATATAACTCTATTTCTAATGAATCCTCCATAACTTTTACCAACTGAATCAGTTCTGATGAGTCTATCCCCATATCCATAAAATTCTTTTTAGAAGAAACCTTACTCATATCTTTTGTTACCACTTTTTGAAGAAGATTTCTTATAAAGTTTTCTGCAGAATTTTCACCATTTATCTCTGATTTAGTTGATATCGACTCATCTTTAGTGTTCTCTATAGTTTTCTTTACTTTTGGTATGCGTTTACATACAAAACCTCTTATTTCGAGGAGAACCTCTCCCTGACTTGAGCATATATCGATATCTACCTCGATTACTTCTCTGTTACTCTTTACAATTGTTCCATAGCATATACATTCTTTATGCACCTTATGGAACATGTTTACACTTTTAATCATTAATGGAACAAATGGAGTTTCACCAGAAATAGATGTTAAACAACTAACTAAAGCACCATTTATTAGTGCAGGATGAACCAAAGAATAGGTATGACTGTCATCGCCTACAGGAAGTCTTAATTTTCCAACGGACCCCTTATCAGAAACATAAATTTTATCGATTACCTTTAGGCTATCTCCCTGATAAATCGATTTTTTATTTTCTTCTTCATAAAAGCTATCTTTTTCGATGATTTCTTTTGCATTGTTAATGACTTCATTAATTTCATCAATCAGATTTTCTTTTATTCTTGATGGGATCGTTTCAATAATTTTTCCTTCAGCTACTTTTAACTGATTGGTTTTAGATTTTTCACTAAAGACGTCTATTAAGTTGTTCTTGAGATGAACACTAACCATGGTTTTCTCATCGGGATACAGTATTACCGGATCTTTAAACAATAGGCTTCCCAGGCTAATTATTTGCTTATCATTTTCGCGAAGTTTATCTAGAATTAAAGATAGGTACGTTACTCCAAGGATTACTCTATCTCCATTTACCTTATGATCTCTTAGATAAGGCTCTCCGTAAGAATATTGCTCTCCAATTATTTGTTTATTTGTACTTTCTTCAACTTTTTCTTTAATAATTTCATCTCCAAGCCAATAGTAATTTCTGGAAAGCCATTCTGTTTTTAGTGTTTTTCGTTTTGATATTATTTCTGAAGAAGGAGCTTCAATAATCATGTGACAATTTGTACCTCCAAAACCAAAACTAGATATTGCTGCTATTTTCTGATCATGATTCCAATCTTTTACGGATGTATTTGGATAGAAGGGTGAGGTTTCAAACTTAAATCTTGGATGTGGATTTTCGCAATGTAACGTAGGAACTAATTGTTTATACTTCATTTGTAGCAGAATTTTAATTAGTCCTGTGACACCCGCTGCGGTCATATTATGGCCTAGATTACTTTTTACTGATCCCAATGCACAATACTGTGTTTTTGCAGTTTCTTCATTATATATTTCTGTTGCTGCTTTTATTTCTATAGGATCTCCTAACAACGTTCCAGTACCATGAGCTTCATAATAAGTTATTTCATCAGGAGAAATAGAAGACTTTTGCAATGCATCTTTAATTACATCTTTTTGTCCTTCTTTATTTGGCACAGTTAATCCCATGGTTTGACCGTCATTGTTTACCGAGGACCCTTTTATGATTCCTAATATTTGATCACCATCATTTTTGGCAGATTCATAATCTTTCAACAAGATTAAAGCTCCTCCCTCACCAAGTACAAAGCCTGATGCTCGTTCATCAAAAACAAAACTTTTTCCTTCTCTGGAAAGGACTTTAGCCTGACTAAAAGCAATATGTCCAAATGCATCAACCATAATTGAAACACCACCTGCTATTGCTAAGTTCACTTTGTTATTCAATATATCTTCACAAGCTTGATGAATTGCTACAAGAGAACTAGAACAAGCAGTATCAATCACCTGACTTTTTCCCTTGAGGTTATAAAAGTCTGAAAGTCTGGCAGCAATCATATTACTGATATTGTTTACTACAGTATGCTGATGGGCTCCTTCGGGAAGAAGGTGATAGTTATTTCTTACGTAATTATTATCCTTAGCACCAATATAAACCCCAGTCTTCGTGTCATAAACCTCTTCTTTTTTATACCCTGCCTGTGCAAATAAATCCCTTGCCAGCAGTAAAGCAATTCTGTGCTGTGGATCCATTGAAATAGCTTCTTTATCGCTAATTCCGAAATACTCTGCATCAAAAATACCAGGGTCATTGATGAAACCTCCTTTGGTTGTATACGTTTTATCCAACCTATCTTCCTTTGCATAATATAAAGAAGGGTCCCACCTTGTATCGGGTGTATCCGTAATCAAGTCTTTTCCTGATTTTAAATGCTCCCAAAATTCCTCAAGGCTATCGGATCCAGGTAATTTACATGACATTCCAATTATTGCTACTTGTTTTGGAGCACCGTGATTCTCTTCTTCTACATAAATCGTTTCTGGCGATTCTTCTTGATTGCCGTTTAAATTGGTTTCCGGAAATGCTTCAGTTAATATGTCTTTAGCCGTAGATTCTTGAATTTCAGAAATTAGATACTCCGATATCAAATCTATAGTAGGGTAACTTACAATCGCAGTAGGCTCGATAGCTATTTTAAATTTTGATTCTAGCGCATCCAGTACTTTGATCATCATTATTGAATCCACACCATACTCAGAAAACTCAACTTCGGTTTCTATATCCTTTAGATTTATTTTTAATAGTTCGGAGCAAATCTCGACTACTATCTTTTTTATATCAGAAACCGTAAATCCAGTACTATTGGATGGCTTAACATCTGCTTCTGTATTTTTTTTACTCAGAAGCACCTTCTCAATTTTATATTTATCTCCAAAAGTTGGTATTACTTGAGTTAAAGAGGTCTTTAGAATCGACTCAAATAAATTAATTCCTAATTCTGCGGGTAGCGGTTCCATGCCCCATTTATTTTTCAAGAATTTTTTGGAGATTGGATCCATTTTAATTCCTCCATCTGCCCATAATGGCCAGTTTATACTAACGGTTTTTCCTATTCTTTTACCTTCATGGACTTTACAATTTCGTTCATCTGCAAAACAATCCAAATACGCATTGGCAGCACTATAATCTGCCTGACCTACATTTCCGATAATAGCAGTAACAGATGAGAAAAGTGCAAAGAAATCAAGAGGCTGATCCTTGGTAACCTCATCCAAGTTTTTTACACCTGTTGTTTTAGGAGACAACACATCTAGCACTTCGTTTTCAGTCTTATTCTCGATTAGACTATCTCTGATAACACCTGCACAATGTATAATACCATCTAAATGATTATATGCACTTTTTATTTTTTTCATGAGCGAGATTACCTCGTTCTTTTGTGCTACATCACATTGAAAATATTTTACGTTACCTGAAGCGGATAATGTGCTAAGTACTTCCTGATCAGGTAGACTTCGACCGACAACAATAACTTTAGCAGTTTTGATCTTACTAATATGATTTGCAATAAGTTTTCCTAAACCTCCCATTCCACCTGTTACCAAATACACACCATCTTCCTTGAAAACAACAGATTTAGAGTCATGCAGTTCGATTGGCATAAAGGATTTCACCTGTCTTTCTTCCGATATATATTGTACTTCTATATCAGATTGTCCAATTTCGTACTCTATTATTGATGAGATTGATTTTATGTTAGTAATTGAGAGTTCATTTACACCAATTAACCTACTTTTTAAACCAGGTTTTTCTTGTTGAAGTGTCTTTAGCAGTCCCGCTATAAATCCAAATTCAGCATATTCTGTATTATCATAAAGTAATGTGAGATCAGATAATCTTTTTGATTTTAATAAAGGCTGTATTGTTTTAATGATTTTGGATACATATTCCTGTTCTGAGTCTTCATTTAAAGCTATAACTTCTATTTCCATTGTTTTTTTAAGATAATCCGCTGTAGCTGCTGCTCCATTTAAAACTAGGATCAAAGCCGTTGAAGTAGCATCATCATTCTGATCAGTTTTCTTATGACTGATTAGTGTTTTTTTCCAAATAGATTGGTACAACTGTATAGACGCATTTTCTTTCTTCGACACATTATTTGGTTCAACATTTCGATCAATAGGTAGCGTAGTGAAGTTTTTGAAACTTAGAACGAGTTCTCCATTATTATTTAGAAGATCAATGTTATAACTATTTACCTTTTTA
Organism: Aquimarina sp. 433; assembly: GCF_054054605.1. Classification (NCBI taxonomy): domain Bacteria; kingdom Pseudomonadati; phylum Bacteroidota; class Flavobacteriia; order Flavobacteriales; family Flavobacteriaceae; genus Aquimarina; species Aquimarina sp. 433. The sequence continues at coordinate 196,195 of NZ_JBSWZK010000003.1, read as the reverse complement.
TTAACCGTGGTGTTCTTTTTTAGGTGACACCAGGTTATGTCTGATAATTCCTGATAAAAGGTAATTTCTTGTGCACTAAAAGGTAGTTCTAATTTGTTCTCACTTTGGATAAAACTAAATCCTCCACAGGTTTGTAGCGCACTATCTAATATCCCGGGTGATAACCTATAGCCATCCATTACAGGAAGTACTATTTTGGACAAAGCTTCGTCTTCATTATAATGTAGCTCTTCAATCCCCTGAAAAGTGCTGCCATAGTCTATGCCTAACTCTTTGAATTTTATATAACATTCATTCTTAGTTTTTTTATTTGAAAGATTCAATTTTATGGCATTGATATCCTTTTTTACATTCGATTCTTTGGATAGGGTTAGTAGCTTTCCTTTGGTATGTACTGTCTTATTATTTTCGGGTCCAGAAAATATCTCAAAACATATATTTTCTTTTTCCTCATAGATTTGAATATTTATTTCTTTAGGGCTTTCTAAAGTACTAAAAGGGCTTATCCAGGTTATATCTTTAACTCCTGTAATTTTCTTATTTAAAGATAGCTCACCTGCCTTTTGGGCAAGTTCTATATATGCTACTCCTGGTAAAATTTTAGTTCCTTTTACTTTGTGATCTTTAAGAAAAGATTCTATTCCTGAAAATACACTTGTAAATTTTAGTTTTCCTAAGCTAGAAGTATTTTGATGTACTAAGGGATGTAATTTATTTTGACCTTTAAATTCGGAAATTACATTTTCATTTTGCGGAATCCAACAGGTAACTCGATCAAACGGATAAGTTGGCAGACTTATTTTATTGGGACGGAAATCTGTATAAAGTAAGGACCAGTCAATCTCTTCTCCTTTGAGCCATAATTGTGCAAGCGACTCATTATCTTTATTTTCAATCAGATAATCAATATACTTTGTTTCCGATTCTCCTTCTGAAAATCCATCCTTTTTTTGCTTCTTTACCCGACCATATGAGAAATCCTGCTCACTATCGATACTATATCTACGTAATTGTTGTATTAAGTCTTCTATAGTAGATGCTATACAAGCTACTCTATGTTCCATGGGCTCCCTGCCTAATTGCAACGTATACGCTAATTGTTTAAGATTCGTTTCTGAATGATCTTCTAAATAACCTAATAGGTCTGTGATTCTTTTCTCTAATCTTGATTTATTTTTTGCAGATAATATTATAATTGAAGGAGATACTTTAGTGTTTTCATGATTTTTATTAGCTATATACTCTTCGATAACTATATGCGCATTACTACCACCTGCTCCAAAACTGCTAATTCCTGCAATCTTAGGAACATTATTATCTGTAATCCAATCTTTGCTTTCCTTTACTAAATAAAATGGAGACTTAGAAAGCTGCAGGTATTCATTAGGTTTCTTTAGATTTGGATTCCCTGGAATTGTATTGTGCTTCATGGATAACAATACTTTTATCACACCTGCTATACCAGCTGCTGCCTCTAGATGACCTATATTTGTTTTTACACTACCAAGTGCACAAAAAGGTTGACTAGGCTGCTCTAAGTTTCGTTGCTTATACAGTTTTTTAAAGGCCAATTTTAGCCCTTCTGTTTCTATGGGATCTCCTAATGGAGTTCCTGTACCGTGTGCTTCAATATAACTTATATGTCGCGGGTCAATATTGGCATCTTCATATGCTTTTACTAATAGATCTTTTTGAGCATTTGGATTCGGTGAGGTCATACTATTAGCTCTACCTCCATGATTTTCTGCAGTACCTCTAATTACACCATAAATATGATCTCCATCTGCCTCTGCTTTACTTAGTTTTTTTAATAGTACAACACCAACGCCTTCACCTCTTACATAACCGTTAGCATTTTGATCGAAAGTTTTACATCTACCATCTTCACTTAACACACCTGCTTGACTGAAGGACAACGTCTGTACAGGAGAAAGTAGTGCATTGACACCACCGGCAAACGCCATTTCACAGTTACCGGACCTAATGTTTTCTACCGCTCTATGTATAGCAATTAAAGAACTTGAACAGGCAGTGTCAATAGGTTCACTGGGACCATGAATATCCAGAAGATAAGATATTCGATTTACTAAAACTGAATGCGAATTTCCTGTGGTAGAAAGCGTTTGATTAATTAATCCGGCATGCTGATTTATAAGAAGATTATAATCTGAACTTGAACAACCAATAAAAACACCAGTGTTGCTTCCTTTAATAGTACTTAAAGAAATTCCTGCATCTTCAAGTGAGGCATATACAGTCTCTAGGGTAATCCGCTGTTGAGGATCCATTAATTCAGCCTCTAAAGGAGAAATACCAAAAAACAAGGGATCAAATTTATCAATATCCTTAATAAATCCACCCCACTTGGATCGTGTCTTGTTCTTTTCTTTTAAAGGATTCCCATAATACTTTTCCCAATCCCATCTATCCGATGGAATTTCAGAAATCATGTCTTTGTTTTCTTTTAAATTATTCCAAAAACTATTTATATCAGACGATCCTGGGAAACGACCACTAACACCAATAATGGCTACTGGATCATTTTTAAGATTTTCTTGATTATTTAGGACTACTTTTCGTTTTGACATATGTGAATACCTTGGAATTTCTTTTTTTCCTGTAATCTTAATATCCCCTGTTGTATTTTCCGTAATCTTGCCGCTTCCATTTAATTTTTGAGCAGTAACCTCATATTTACCAAATATCTCGTCTTGATAATCCTCCAATAAAAAATTTGAAAGCTTATCAATAGTTGGATGATTAAAGAATACAGTTGGGGTTAAATCAATATTGTAGAAACCATTTAAGTGGTTAGATAATTTCGTTAACGAGACTGAATCGAAGCCATAACTTCCAAACTCATCAGTAATTCTAATAATGTCGGAATCCAGTTTAAGTAATTCAGAGACTAAGCTCTTTATCTTTTGGGTCAACAATTGTTTCAACTTTTGGATATCTAAACCTAATATTGGTTCACTATTCTTTTTCTTTATTTTCTCAGTTTGTTCACTATTAATAAGTTTCTGTTCCAATTCTGATTTTACTCCATAAACCACAGTAACATTGACTAAACCAGTATTAAGAGCTTCGATAAAAGATAATATCCCTTCCTTTTCTGGAAGAGGAATGATACCCCATCTACTTCTTAATTCTTCTTTATCCATAGTAACCTTCATTCCTCCTTCTTCCCAAACAGGCCAATTTATACTGATTGTATGACCATACCTGTTGCCTTTTACTTTCTCTTTATTTCTATAGTTTGCATAGTGATCCATATACGCATTTGCAGAAGCATAATCGCATTGTCCGATATTTCCAAAAACCCCAGCTATCGAAGAAAAGAAGACTACAAAATCTAATTTTTCATTCTTCGTAACTTCGTCTATATTTTTAGTTCCGGTTATTTTTGAAGCAAATACTTCTGATATTTCTTTATGGGTCTTATTGATTATTAAGTTATCCCGAGTGATCCCAGCGCTATGTATGATCCCATCTATCCTACCATATTTTTTCTTCACCTCATTAATTAATGTTTCGACTGATTCTTTGTTCGCAACATCACATTGGAGATAAGAGGCGTTTTGAAATTCATTGATAGTAGTATCCTCTTTAGAAATCAAATTTCTTCTACCTGTTAAAACAATCTTCGTATCCTTGAAACCATCAATATATCTGGAAAAAATCCTACCCAAACCTCCTGTGCCGCCTGTAATTATATAGACACCTCCTTCTTTGATGGATAAGGAATTTTTGGAAGGTTCTGGAACTAATGGATGTAAAACTTTAACTTTTCGTTCTATTCCTGAGTAACGAACTTCAGCATCCGAATTAGTTTTTTCCTGAATTATTATTTCTACTAATCTACCTACACTTTTAAACGATTGACTATCTACACCAATCGTCTTAAAATTAATTTTAGGATTTTCTTGGGTTACAGATTTTAATAGACCAGATAAAAATTCGTAGTTTAAATGACTAGAATTTTTACTCACAAATAATAAATTTGTTCTCCGATCCTTTAAGGTTATTTCTTTTAGTAATTCAAAAATTTCCAGAAAACAACGTTCCTCAGTTGATTCATTGATCCACTTTACTTCTAAAGAAAGATTTTCTTCAAGTTTTTCATATATTAATTGTTCAGAATCACCTAAAACAATTATCATTTCTTGGACTTCACCAAGATCTGGTTCAATAGATGTTTCTACTATTTTTGAAGTTTTCCAAGCGTTATTATATAGTTGAATCTGTGGATTGTCATTTGTTTTAAACTTTTCTTGACTATTGAGTCCGGAAACTGGTAATGTTACAAAATCACTAAAAGAAATTAGCATTCGTCCATTTTCATCTAGTAAATAAATGTTGTAACAATTCATTTTTACGCCGGGTTCTTGATTTTGGGCTTTTCTAACCAGACACCAAATATCTTTTGGTAACTCATCGTATATAGTAATTTCTTTTACGCTGAATGGTAAAAACAACTCTGTATTTCCTGAAGCAAAGCTGAACCCAACACAAGTCTGTAATGCGCTATCTAATACTCCAGGAGTAAGCAGGTAATCTGTATTTTTTGCAAGGCTTATTTTGGAAAGTGATTCTTCCTCATTGTAAAATAAATTCTGAATTCCCTGAAAACTTGGACCATGATACAATCCCATGGAATTGAAAAAATCATAACATTCTGCCCCACTTTTTGAATTAGTTAACCCGCTCTTTAATTCATTAATATCAATCAGGTTTGTTACCGTAGGCGTTTCTGTACCAATAATTCCATGGCTATGATAGTGCTTATCTTGTTTAGTTTCAGAATATACCTCAAAAACTATATCATCCCCATCTTCCCATAAACTAATCTGTACTTCTTTAGCTATCTTTTCAACCTTTATAGGGCTCACCCAGGTAAGATCCCTAATACTTGTTACTTTTTTATCAATTGATAATTGTGCAGCTTTTCTTGCAAGTTCTATATAAGCTACACCGGATAATATTTTATCTCCATGAACCTTGTGATCTTGGAAGAAATCCTCTTTTCCTGTAAAAAAACTGGTAAACTTTTGCTCATTAAAACTTGAACTATTCGTGTGCAACAACGGATGTAAATACTCAATAGGTTTTTCCAGATTGTTGATTTTTGCATCCGATTTTGGATACCAATACTTACTTTTAGCAAAAGGATAAGTTGGTAAACTAATTTTATCAGGTTTTCCGTCTGCGTATAACAATCCCCAATCTATTACAACACCAAGTACCCATAATTGTGCAATAGAACGTATTTCTTTATCTGCAATTGCTTGTTTTAGGTATGCTTCTCCTGCGTTTCCTGCTAGAAATAAATCCAATTTGTTATTTCTAATATCTCCAAACAATCTACCTTCCATACCTTTATCTATACAAGATGACAATTGATGCAATAGGTCTTCCCTATCTTGTACGATTAAAGCTAAACGAACGAACATCTCTTGTCTACCCTCTTGTAGCGTATATGCTACTTTATGAAGATCTATATTTTTATTAGACAGCAAGTATTCCTTAAGGTTAACAACTTGATTTTTTAAACCATCAAGATTTTTAGCTGATAGCAAAATAATTAACGGAGTAGCATGGAAATTAGCTTGTGCTTTTTCTTGCTTATATTCTTCAATAATGATATGAGCATTACTTCCACCGGCTCCAAAACTGCTAACTCCTGCTAAACGAGGTTTGTTATTTGTTGTTTTCCACTCTTGAAGTTTTTGCTGCACTTTAAAGGGACTATTTTCAAAGTCAATTTCAGGATTTAGTTCGGCTGAATGTAAAGATGGAACCAAACTTTTATACTTTAACTGTAATAGCACTTTTGTAACTCCTGCAATTCCCGCAGCGGATTCGCAATGTCCAATGTTTGATTTAATAGATCCTATACTGCAGAATTGTTTTTTATCTGACTGAAAAGCTTTTATTAAGCCAGAAATTTCAATAGGGTCTCCCAAACTTGTTCCTGTACCATGGGCTTCGATATAACTAAAATCTTCAACATTTATTTTTGATTTTTGAATTGCTCTTTTTATCACTTCTGCCTGTGCATTAGGATTAGGTACGGTATATCCATGGGTTTTTCCTCCGTGATTAAGCGCTGTTCCTTTAATCACACCATATATCTGATCATTATCCCTTTCGGCCTGACTTAATTTTTTTAGTACAATTGCTCCTACGCCCTCCCCAGGAATAAAACCGCTTCCTTTACTGCCAAAACTCTCACATTTGCCTCTTTTCGACAAAAACGAGCTTTGACTTAACATTAAATATTTATTAGGGTGTATACTAATATTTACACCTCCTGCTATAGCGACATCTGCAGTCTCATTAAGGAGGTCATTACAAGCTAAGTGAATTGCGGTCAATGATGAAGAGCACATTGTATCAACAGCCATACTTGGACCATTGAAATCGCAAAAATATGATACTCTATTTGCAATACTGCTTGGACTTCCTCCAAGTGATAAAGGTTGTCCGTTTGCTGTACTCTCCGCTCCATATAATTGATATTCTTCGTACATCACTCCAACATACACCCCTGTAATTAAACCATTTACAGATCTTTTAGACAAATCATTAACCTTATAACCAGAATCTTCTATGGCTTCCCAAACCGTTTGCAAAAACAACCGTTCCTGAGGGTCCATTAACTCTGCTTCTTTAGGAGATATATTAAAAAAAAGTGGATCAAACTCGGAAATCCCATCAATAAAACCTCCATATTTACTGGTTACGTGATGATGTTGATTTTCTTCCTCATTATAAAAATCGTCGATATTCCATCGATCCTTTGGAATTAGGGTAATACTATCTTTACCAAGTTTTAAATTTTCCCAAAACTCATTCATATTACGCGCCTCGGGATATCGGCCGCTCAAACCAACAATCGCAATATCTTCAATGGTGCCAAAAGAGTTTTGTGTTTCATCAGAACTGACTTTAGGTTCTATGATTTTATTAGGAAGCATATTCCTATCTTCTTCCACTACTTGACCTATACTTGTACTTGGTTCTAAACTATTATTACTCTTTGTGAAATGATCCAGATGATTTTTGAAAAAGTATGTACTTAGTTCTTTGATATTTTGATATTCGAAAAAATTTGTAGTTGTAATGGATAAGAAGTCTTTTGAAAACTCTTTAGTCAATTCGCCTATCAAAATTGAATCTATCCCCAAAGTATCAAATGAGATATCTGGGTTTATTTTATGCTCTTCTAATTTTAATACCCTAGAAAAAATTTGAATTAAATAGGTTACTATTTCTGAAGTGATATTAGCATTAGTTTTATCATTTTTTCTGACCAAATTTTCACTTGTCGGTTGGCTTGGAGTCTTACTTGCAGAAACTAAAGGCAAAAGAACTTTACCATCACTTTTAGCCAAAACTATTTGCTGTGGTAATCCATATTGTTCAGGATAAGATTTTGGCATTTCGTAACCTACTTCTTGTAAGATGTGTATCCAGTTTTCTGGAGAAAGTCCAGGACTACCTTCTAAACGAATCTCTTCATCTTCATAACTCCACCATCCTTCCAAAAGACCAAAAGTGATGCTGCTAAACAATTCTGTACTAGCTAATTCATTTAGTAGTAATATTCCTCCTTTTTTTGTTACATTTTTTATATTATGAAGTGTATTCTTAATGTTCTTAGTGGCGTGTATAACATTCGCTCCAATTACAATGTCAAAATATCCTGATGGTAAATTTTGCTCTATTGGGTTTCTTTCTATGTCGAAAATAGCGGTCGACAGATGTGGAACATCACTTTTAAAAGTATCCTCTGCGTGTATTAAGAAACTTTTGGAAATATCTGAATAACAATATTCAACACGATCTAGATAATATTCAAGTTTTTCAAAAATATATTGACTCGTTCCACCTGTACCTGCTCCGATCTCTAAAATTCTAACTTTATCCTCTGTGCCATTTTGTTCCAAACTTTCTTTAACCAATCTTAAAGTAGTTTCTGATAACAACTCATTAAAATAGGTAGCTTGATAATTGTCCTTATAAACCGCACCTACTAAATCAATATCTCCACTTGGAAAAAGTACATCAGTCGAAATGATTGTACCAGTCCATATAGAATTAAAAGATTCTAAACATGCTTTTAGCAATTTTGCATATGCACTATACGATGGGTTTGCGACTACAAAGTCTTTTAGTGATTTTGTCAATGAAAACCTTTCGGATTCTAATTTTATCTCTTCATCCAAAACTAATTTATCATCAATAAGTCTGGCATACCCTGCTAGTTTGATTTCTCTAATTAACTCATTAAAAAGACGATCATATAAATCCAAAATCCCCAGAGAACTTCTCAGGTTTTTAAATTCAATATTTTTATGTGTCTTTCGATCAATACCTAATTGGAGTAACACTTGTAGTACTCCTTTTAAACATATTTCTCTGAAAAGTTTTTCGATACTTTCATTTCTCTGGAAAGCCTCTACTTTAGGTGATTCGTTAGTAAAAAAAGTGGTTCTAGCTATTTCAGTCAATCCCTGTTTATCCATGATATTTTCTACCATAGATTTGCCTTTATCATCCAGTTTTACAGCAGCAACTTGGTCAAAGTTATTAGAAAGCACCAGCTCTAATATCTTCATTCCTTCATTTGCAGAAACACTTTCGATTCCTAATTGCTTCATTCGATCCTGATACGTTTTAGAACGAACAATTCCTACCTCGCCCCAATACCCCCAGTTAATTGTATAAGAAGGTATATTATATGTATTTCGGATATAGTTTGCATATGAATCTTTGAATGTACATCCCGCGGAATAATTGGATTGACCAGCAGCATTCCAAAAGGATTGCACTGAAGAATAAAAACAAACAAAATCTAATGATTCGTCCTTGAAAGCATCAATAAAATTATGTGTTCCTATAGATTTAGGAAGATACGCTTTCGTAAAGTCGTCCTCGCTCATATTGACAAGAAGCTTATCATTTAATACAATCGCTGAATGAATTAAACCATTTACTCCTTTACAGATCTCCTTAATTTGATCATAAGCAATTTGCAAATTAGATTTTTCGTTAACATCGCATTGTATATAGATTGGTTTTGATCCAAATTCTTCCATAGTCTTTAGACTACTTTCAATTTTATCATCAATCTTACTTCTTCCTAACCAAATTAATTGTGCATCGTAATTTTTAAGAAGATATTCACTTGTAACCTTTCCTATTCCTCCTGCTCCTCCGAGAATAACATAAGTTCCATTTTTTCTTATTTTACCAGGAAGTTCCTCCGAAAGTTTTAACGGACATAACATTTTCTGGTAAAAGTGTCCTTTTCGATACGCAGTCACTTCTCCATTCCTATAATTTGAAAACCGAAGTATTTTATCAAGCTCTTTAGAAGATAACTTTGCATTATCAATATCAAGAAAACGTAATCTCCAACGAGGATTTTCCTTGGATAATGAACCTATCAAACCTGGTAATCCACTACCAAAAATATTCATGGATTCACCTGGGAAAACTTTTTGAACATTTGATGTAAATACAGTTATTCTTAACTCTCTATCCTTAAAATTATTTAGTAAAAACTTTATAACATTGAATGCCTCGCGTTCTGGACTTTCGTGCCAATTACAAATATCTTTATCAGACTTGTTTGTGATAGCATTCAACAAATAAACATCTGTAACTTCTTCGTTAAGAGCACTTAGCCCTTCTATTTCTTTAACTTCTTTTCCTAGTCCTACTAAACTTTTTTTCAAAGTATTTAAAAAGTGACTCGGAGTTACATTTTCTAGATTGATTAAACCATGAAGTTTACAATCTGATTCTAAAAAACTCCCGTAACCGGATGGAATAGAATTCCATACTGGAGTATATGAAATGTTATTAATAGTAGGCTGATTTGATAATGCATCATTACTAATTGGTTGTCTTTCAATTGATGCTTTATATGTAAGTGGTACAAATTTTTTAATCCTCACAAACTCATATTGGTCATCAAAAAGTGAAATATCGTAAGATGCTATGTTCTCTCGGGATTGATTTTTTTTGATATGACACCATATTGATTCGGGTAATGCCTCATAAATTGATAACTTCTCAATACTATAAGGCATTTGAATATTTTTATGATTTTCAGAAAGCTCGAATCCAATAGAACTTTGAAATGCACTGTCTAATACTCCAATAGACAGGAAACAGTTTTCAGTATTAGGAACCGATATCCTAGTAAGTACCTCATCGTGATTATAATAGATATGATGTATCCCTTTTAAACTTGGACCATATGTAAGACCTAGTTCTCCAAAAACATCATAACTTTCTTCCCTGTTTATAGAATTTGACAACCGTTTTCTAATGTTTTCAGCATTCTTATTTCCCGATTTAGGAATTGTGGTTGTGTTTAATCTTCCGCGGCAATGAGTAATTTCCTCATCCTCTATTTTTGTAAATATTTCGAAAAAGGCGTTTTCCGTATCGAAACTAATTTTGGTGTGTAATTCGTTACTTCTCTTAGAAACAAAAAAAGGTCTTAACCATATAATTTCGGTAATCTCAGTAACCTCTTTTTTTAACACCCTAGTTCCGGCTTCTCTGGCCAGTTCCAAATAGGCTGCTCCTGGAAAAACTTTTTCTTGATTGACTTTATGGTCTTCTAAGAAGGATTCCTTTCCTGAGTAAACACTTATAAAATGTTTTTCTTTCATATTACCTTATTATATTTTTGACTTACTTGATCCTATTTTTACATTTTCAACAAACGCTGTTTTCTAATTTTGAAAATGTAATAATGGGTGTAATTTTGTTTTCTTTTTATTCTCTGTCCCTGATATATCTGATGGTATCCAATATGTCTCCCTTGCAAATGGATATGTAGGCAAGCTTATTCTGTTTGGTTTTTCTATTCCGTATAACAGATTCCAATCAATAAAGACATTTTTAACCCATAACTGGGCCAACGACTCGGACTCTTTTAATTCAATTGATTTCTGAATGAATGCTCTACCTGCTTCTCCTTTTAAAATAGAAGTGGCATTTTCTTCTTTACTATTACCTGTATACATCAAGTTGGAAATAGACTTTTTGGAGTTATGGTCCAAATACAGTTCTAGTTTTTCCTTTAATTCAGAAATAGTATTTGCAACAAATCCTAATCTCTCATCCATTGATTCTCGACCTACTTGTAGTGTATATGCAATCTCATAAAGGTTTAAATCGGCGTTTGATTTGATATATTCTAAAATATCAACTGCTCTATTTCTAAGTCCATTTTTATCGGATGCAGATAATACGATAACTGCTGGGTCGCTTGTATTATATTGTTTTGGATGATCAGAACCATATTCTTCAACCACTAGATGGGCGTTACTTCCTCCTGCACCAAAACTACTTATCCCTGCTACTCTCAATTGATGATCTTTGACTTCCCAATGTGTTGTGCTTTTTTGTAAATAAAAGGGGCTTTTCGCTAGATCTAAGTATTTATTTGGTTGTTTTAACTGAGGATTCCCAGGTATTAATTTATGTTTTAAGGATAGTAATACTTTTAAAAACCCAGCTACTCCTGCTGCCGCTTCTAAATGTCCTATATTGGTTTTTACACTTCCTACTCCACAGTAAGGTTTTTCAGGTTTAGCGATATTTTGTTCTTCAAACAAATCATCAAATGCCGCCTTTAGACCATCTATTTCTATTGGATCCCCCAAGGCGGTTCCGGTTCCGTGGGCTTCTATATACCCGATATTCCTTACATCTACCTTCGAATTACGATAAGCATCTAATAATAGTTGTTTTTGGGCATTCATGTTTGGTGATGTCAAGGTATTGGCTTTTCCTCCGTGATTCTCGGAAGAACCTTTTATCACCCCATAAATTTGATCCCCATCTTTCTGAGCTTGATGTAATGGCTTAAGGATTACAATTCCAACTCCTTCACCTCTAACATAACCATTAGCGCTATCATCAAAAGTTTTACACCTACCATCTTCACTTAACATCCCTGCTTGACTAAACGAAAGAGTTAGCTCTGGAGACAGTAAGGCATTTACACCTCCTGCTATAGCCATATCGCATTGCCCATGTCTTATGCATTCAACCGCTCTATGAATCGAAATTAATGAACTTGAACATGCGGTATCAATAGGTTCACTTGGCCCGTGGAGATCAAATAAATATGATATTCTATTAGCTAAAATAGAATGTGCAATACCTGTAGAAAATTGAGCCTGACTCGCGGCGTATTCATTTTTATTAAGTAGTGTTGAATAATCTGAACTTGAGCAGCCTATAAATACTCCTGTATTACTTCCTTTTATTTTGCTAATAGGGATCGAAGCATCTTCAAAAGCACCATAAACTGCTTCTAAAGTAATTCTTTGCTGAGGATCCATAAGTTCTGCTTCTCTTGGTGAAATCCCAAAAAACATTGGATCAAATTTATCAATGTCATCGATAAACCCTCCCCATTTTGATTTCGTTTTATTTTTATCCAGATAAGGATTCCCATAATATTTTTCCCATTTCCATCTGGATTCCGGAACTTCAGTGATTAAGTCTTGGTTATTTTTTATGTGGTCCCAGAAAGTATTTACATCTGGAGAACCTGGAAAACGACCACTTATACCTACCACCGCAACTGCTGATGATTTATGGGAAGAATCAGCTAAATACTTGTATGATTTTTTAAAATTATGATCTAGAGGAACACTATTTTCTGCAATGTTAGCCAGATCAATTGAAGATGATTTAACCTTGGATAAATCTTCTTTAGCATGAAGACTATTTTCATTTAAGCTATCACCATGTACAATTTTTACTTTCGCTAAGTAATTTTCGATTAAAAAATCAACTAAAAGTTCAATTGTAGAATAATTATAAAAAATCGTTGGTTTAAGATCTAAATCATAAAATTCATTTAGACTTATAGAAAATTTTGTTAATGTTACCGAATCGAAACCATAATCTCCTAAATCCTCATCAATTTCAATATGTGCCTTATCAATTTTTAATAGTTTATGAATTAGGTCACATATTTTATCAACTACCTGTTGTTGAATCAGCGAAACATTGGTTGGCATTAAGGCACTTAACTCTTCAACTTCTAATGATTTTTCTGGAAAAACAATATTCGAATCAAAATTATCTTGTATCCAATAATGTTCCTTTGCGAATGGATATGTTGGTAGACTAATTTTTCTTGGACGAAAATCTGTATAAAGTAATGACCAATCAATAAATACGCCTTCTACCCAACTTCTTGAAATCTCATCATATTTCTTATTCCTAATAGCATCCGCAATGAAATCAAGGTTTTTGGAATCTTGTGGATAGTTAAGAGTATTCTTTTTAACGCTACCTATAGATATATTGTTAGTATCGTTACTTAAGTATTTTATTAATTTTTCAATTATCTCTTCGATATTGTGAGCAGTAAATGCCAATCTTTTAGACATTTCTTCTCTACCCATTTGCAGTGTACCTGCTATATCATAAAGATTTTCGTTTGGATAGTTTTCTAGATGCGTTTTTAAATTTAGTACATACTGTCTCAGTCTATCCGTTCTTTTTGCAGAAAGAACAATAATTACCGGGATATTGAATTTCCCTTTATCAGACTGTTTTGATTGATATGACTGTTTTGATTGATATTCTTCAATGATAATATGGGCATTGCTTCCTCCTGCTCCAAAGCCACTAACTCCTGCTATTCTGGGAATATCGTTTTTGCCGTTCCAATTTTCTAAATGTTGCTGAACCCTGAATGGAGTGGTGTCAAAATCAATATTAGAATTAAGCTGAGATGCGTGTAATGAAGGGACTAGTTTTTTGTATTTAAGCTGTAAAAGTACTTTTGTAATGCCTGCAATTCCGGCAGCAGACTCGCAATGTCCGATATTGGACTTTATAGATCCAATGCTACAATATTGCTTCTTTTGAGTTCCAAAAGCTTTTGTTAGGCCTGCTATTTCTACAGGATCGCCCAAACTGGTTCCAGTTCCGTGTGCTTCGATATAGCTGATATTTTCGGCTTTTATTCTAGCATTTTTAATAGCAGTTTTGATCACAGATGATTGAGCTGTTGGATTTGGAACTGTATATCCATTTGTTTTTCCTCCATGATTAATTGCTGTTCCTTTAATTATACCATAGATTCTATCACCATCTCTTTCTGCTTCTGCCCGTCTTTTGAGAAGTAACGCTCCCACGCCCTCGGCAGGAACAAAACCTTCTCCCTGACTTCCAAAACTTTCGCACTTACCTCTATTAGATAAAAAGGTTCCCTGGCTAAGCATAAGATATTTATTGGGATGAATTGAGATATTTACACCTCCTGCGATAGCTACATCTGAAGCTCCTAAAATCAAATCGTTACAAGCTAAATGAATTGCAGTTAAGGAAGAAGAGCACATTGTATTAACTACCATGCTTGGTCCATCAAAATCCAAATGATGCGAAACTCTGTTAGCAATTCCAGATGTAGTACCACCTAGTGTAGTGGGTTTTCCTTCTATAGTTTTCTCTATTCCAAAAAAACTATATTCTTCATACATTACGCCTACATAAACCCCTGTTTTCTTTCCTTCAGAAAACTCTTTTGATAATTCACTTGCCTTATAACCCGCATCTTCGATCGCTTCCCAGGTTGTCTGAAGAAACAACCTTTCTTGTGGATCCATCTTCACTGCTTCTTTTGGCGAGATATTAAAGAAAAGAGGATCAAATTCTTCTACCCCGTTAATAAAGCCTCCGTATTTACAATTTATCTTTCCTTCTTTCCCTTTTTTAACATCATAAAATGGATCAATATCCCACCTGGATTTTGGTATTTGGGTAACACTGTTTGTTCCTGTTTTTAGGTTTTCCCAAAACTCTTCCATATTATCTGCACCGGGATACCTACCACTCAATCCAATTATGGCTATCTCTTCTTGTAAAAACTTCTCTTTTTCTACATAGAACTTTGACTCATCTGAAAGCGTATTCTTTTTTTCGAGTACTTCATGATCCAAATAATTGTTTCTAAAGCTATTTTGTAAATCATTGTCCTTTCCATTAATCTCTCTTCTTAAGCTCTCTCCATATTGCTGAACAAAATATTCTGAAAGTTGTTTTAAATTTTTGAATTCAAAAAATACCGTAGTTTGGAATTTGTCAAATTTCCTAGAAAGTTCTTTAGACAGTAACCCTATTAATATAGAATCAATTCCTAAAGACTCAAAAGAAGCGTAAACATCTATTGATTTTTCTTCAAGTTTTAACACTTTATAAAAAACTCTTTTTAGATATGATTCTGCATATTCTTGTAAATTTAATTCTGCTGAATTTGATTGTTTTTCGGTTAACTGAGAGGTATTTAACTCTGTAATGTCTGTTTTTTCTCTTTCTGCAGGAATAAGTACTTGGCCATTACTCTTACCCAAAATAAGTTGTTGAGGTATATCTTCTTTATTCTCTAATGAAATAAAGTCATCAAATCCAGCTTCTTCAAGTACATTTTTCCAACTTTCTTCTGATAGTATAGGGCTCCCTTTTATTCTTAATTCTTGATCCTGGTATCCCCACCATCCATCTAACAATCCAAAAGTAAGTGTGAAAAATATGTCTTTCTTTTTCAGCTCATTCAATACCAAAATCCCATTCTTTTTTAGTAGCCTTTTAATATTGAGTAATGAACTAGATATGCTTTTGGTTGCATGTATAACATTTGAGCCGATAATGATATCAAAGGACCCAATATCTAAGGATTTATGTACTTCTTCGTCCTCTATATCAAGTATAGCGGTCCTGATGTATGGTGTCTGATCCGAATATTGATCACGAGCATATATCAAAAATCGATTCGAAACATCTGTGTAATAGTAAATAACATTGTCCTTATATTGAGATAATTCCTTAAAAAGAGCTTCACTTGTGGCACCAGTTCCCGCTCCTACTTCCAGAATTCTTATCTTATTATTGATACCATTATTTTCTATGCCATTTTTTACAATCTCTTTTACAGTCTTAGCTAACGTTTGGTTAAAATAATCGAACCTGTAATTCCCTTTATAAATACCTTCAACATAGTTCAAATCTCCATTGGGAAAAATAATATCTACCGCATGATTATTTCCTCTTAATATTTCTGAATAAGAAGTAAAGCATCTTTCTAAAAGATTTATATAAGATGCTAAATCTTTATATTCCAATCTGATTCTTTCGAATTCACTTGAAATATCATAATCTCTAAGTTCTTCCCTGAGTTTTTCATCGATTGAAATGTCATTTGCTAATATTTGGATGTAATCTAACTCTTCTAGATATTTAAGAATTTCATCAAATAGCTTATTGTATTTTGGAACTATGTTCAGAAACTGACATATATCATCCGTTAATTGCTCATTTCTTTCACTTTGAGTGAACTCCATAAGCCCCATCTCTATTAACACTTGTAATATTCCTTTGCTACAAACAAGTTTAAGTTCTGTATCAGCCATCTGGTTTTTATTATATGCATCAATCTCTGGAGTAACAAGGGAAAGAGCCGAGCTATCCTTTAGATCAATCATCATTTTATCCATTAGTTTGTTTTGAACTATTGCGGATCGCTGACTGTTAAGTTTCATAGCGATAATCTCGGTTTGCTTCCCGGATAAAACTTTTTCCAAGACTTCCATTCCTTCTTTTGGAGAAATACTATCCATCCCCATTTGTTTCATTTTCTCTGCATAGATTTCCGAAGCGACAACACCTACTTCTCCCCAATACCCCCAATTAATAGTGTATATAGGTATACTCAGGGTATTTCTTAAACTGTTGCATAGGGAATCCTTGTAGGTACAACCTGCAGAGTAATTAGC
Source organism: Aquimarina sp. 433 (assembly GCF_054054605.1). Classification (NCBI taxonomy): domain Bacteria; kingdom Pseudomonadati; phylum Bacteroidota; class Flavobacteriia; order Flavobacteriales; family Flavobacteriaceae; genus Aquimarina; species Aquimarina sp. 433. The sequence continues at coordinate 179,369 of NZ_JBSWZK010000003.1, read as the reverse complement.
TTGACCTGGTGCATTCCAGTAAGATTGAATGGAAGAATAAAAACAAATAAAGTCTAATGGCTCTTTTTTAAAGGTACTTACTAAATTATGGCTTGCTATTGCTTTTATTGAAAAAGAACTAATAAAATCTTCTTTTTTCATATTCATCAAACTCATATCATTGAGTACCAATGCAGAGTGAAACAAACCATTTATAGATCGATATAACTTTTTGATTTTATCATAAGCTTGTAACAGCTCAAGTTTATTATTTGCATTACATTGAATATAGAGCGGTTTAGGTCCTACTTGTTCAATTTCGTCTTGTGATTTCTGAATATCCTTATCTAATTCTCTACGACCTAACCATATTACTTGAGCATTGTATTTTTCTGCCAAATAGTGTGTTGTTATTTTGCCAATTCCACCCGCACCACCTAAAATCACATAAACTCGATTAGCTTTTAGTCTGGTACCGGTTCTTTGGTTTAGTGTGATATTAGATAATTTTCTTTTATAAAAATTACCGTTTCGATAACCAACTACATCATTGATATAAGGAGCACGTAATATTTTTTCTATTTCTTTATGGTCGAACTCTTTATTTTCAAAATCAATAATTCTAATGTTCACAGAAGGTATTTCTTTTGCCAACGAACTCATTAATCCATTGACTCCTCCTCCTCGATGAGTAGCTAAATCTTTTTCAAAGATTTGCTTTGTATTTTTGGTAAAAACGGTAATATTAAGGTTATGAATATCGCAATCCGAACGTAGCAAGGATTTAATGGATTCAAATATTGACAGCTCAGTTCCATCATAAATATCCACATTGTTATATTGGATATTTTCATCGTACCATCCTGATAAGAAGTATACATTTGTTGTTCTTGTATTAATTTGATCAAAAGAAGCAACTTCTTCAAACTGACATCCCCGATCACTTAAATAATTACCTATCGCTTCTGATAAACTGGTTGATCTACCATCTGTTACCAGCGTATGGACCCCGTCACTAATTCCTTTTTCAATTTGAAGTGCTTTAGCTTTTTCCCAAACAGGAACGTATAAGAGGTTATTGTTCGATAACGTTACTCCGTTATCGTTTCCAATAGTATTTACTAATTTCTTATTCTGTGGTTGTGGTAGTAGTATTAATTCTTTAAAATTAAAAATAACCTCACCTTCTTGATTAAAAAGATCTATCTCGAAAGTAGATACGTTCTTTTTCAGTTGTTTGTTTGAGTGATTTCGAACATAACACCATACAGTTTCAGGTAGGTCTCTAAGTATATTTAGTTGCTTAAGACTAAACGGCATAAGAACCCGAGGTGCATCATCCATCATCATATTTTGCAATACACAAGTCTGAAATGCCGAATCCATAATTCCTAGTAAAGTAGGATCATTTTTACTAGGCAATTCTATTTTAGACAACGCTTCTTTTTCATTGTAATAAAACCCTTTAATCCCCTTAAAGCTTTGACCATAACGAAGACCGTTTTTAGCTAACAAACGATAACATTCTTCTCTATTTTTTGAGTTTAGCAATCTTCCTTTGATTGCATTTAGATCAAAAAACCTATTTTCCAACCTAGAAACGGTAGTTTGAATATTCCCAGATCCATGTAGCACTTTGGTTCCATCATATTCCGTTATAATTTCGTAAGAACCTTCTTTATTGATGTGAGTTTTGACACTTACTTTTTGATGATCTTTCGACACCGATATTGGTTGAAACCAATTAACATTTTCTAAAGCGGTAACCCTTTTGTGAAAGCTTCTTTTACCCGCTTCTTTTGCGATCGCCAAATAGGCAACTCCAGGAAATACTTTTTCTTCAGAAACTATGTGATCGGTAAAAAAATATTCGTTCCCATTAAATTCGCTGCTATACCCTGGTTGTTCTCTATCGGATTTGGTAATGTGTATTAAGGAATGGATTTCTTTTTTGTTTTCTTCCAAAGAGTCATCCTTCTGAATCCAACAACGTAATTTTTCAAAAGGATAGGAGGGAAATTCAATTTTATTTGGTCTATAGTTCGAATACAATCGACTCCAATCAATTATAGCCCCATTACACCAATATTCAGCAATTTTAACTAAATTATCTTCATCAGAATTCATTCTAAAACCATCTGGCATCGAAACTGGATTTTCTTCCCTTAGACCAGTGTTTCTATAAATTTTTTCTGATTCTTTGTGATTTCTATAATCAATTAATTTCTGAGTTAAACCTGCCAAGTCTTTGTAAATTATAGCTACTCTATTGGCCAAATCCTCTTTTGTTACTTGTGAAGTATACGAAAGATCTAGAGGATTGATAAGTGGGTTTTCCTTCAAATGAAATATAACTTTATCTATATATTCATTCAATCTATCTGCATTTTTTGCTGATAAAATGAAAAGATAAGGTTGGTTTTTTATGGTGTCTTGTATTTTCGTTTGACCCGGATAAGATTCTATAACTACATGACTATTAGCGCCTCCCAGTCCAAAACTACTTATACCAGCTCTTAAAATATTATTATCGTTCTTGCTTATCCAATTACTTGTTTCATTCTGAATATAAAAAGGTGTATTGTCTAATACTATTTTAGAGTTTAATACATCAAAATTTAAAGAAGAGGGTAGGCTCTTTTTTTCTATTGACAATAGCACTTTTAGCAATCCAGTTATTCCAGATGCAGCTTCTAAATGACCTACATTTGTTTTAATCGAACCTAATGCGCACCAAGGTTCTATTTCTATTCTGTGTTTAGTGTTTTTACTAGCATAGGAGTTGTTTGATTTAGCATGTATGAGGTTTTTAAATGCTTCGGATAACCCAGAAATTTCTATTGGATCTCCCAATGCCGTTCCAGTTCCGTGTGCTTCTATATAGTCCACGGATTCAATTGGCACCTTGGCGTTTATATATGCTTTTTCAATAAGTTTCTGTTGTTTTTCCGGATTTGGAACAGTGAGACCACCTGATTGACCACCGTGATTTACCGCAGTAGATTTTATAACAGCATGTATTTTGTCTCCTTCCTTTAGAGCTGTTTTTAAAGGTTTAAGCAACATATATACCGCTCCTTCTCCCCTTACAAATCCATTTGCTTTTTCATCAAAAGTAAAGCACCGTCCATCTTTACTCAACATTTTGGACTTATAATAAGAAATACTGCGAGAGGGATGACATATGATATTTATACCTCCTACGATTGCTTGATCGCTTTCTCCAGTTTTTATTGATTTAACAGCCTCATTTAAAGCTACAAGAGAAGATGAACAAGCGGTATCGATCTGTATACTCGGTCCCTCAATATCATAGAAATAAGAAAGTCTATTGGCGATTATTGCTGTAGAAGTTCCTGTTCCTGATAAGGTTTCTTCTACTTTATTATCTCTTAACAACAATTCATAATCACTCCCGCTTACTCCTACATATACTCCAGTATTACTCCCTTTTATTTTGGAAGGCTTATAACCCGAATTCTCTAATAACTCCCATACTAACTCCAGCGATAATCTTTGTTGAGGATCCATTAATTCAGCTTCTCTTGGTGTTATTCTAAAAAAAGAAGCATCAAATTTATCTATATCTTCAACATATCCTCCCAGGTTTATACCCTTATGCTCTTCATATATATCAATCCATTCTGGCCAGATCCATCTATCTTTTGGTGTGTCGCTTATTACCGTCTTTCCTTTTTCTAAAATATCCCAGAGTGCTTTATTTGTAGAAGCACCTGGAAGTCTGAAACTATACCCAACAATGGCTACCTCATTGCTATCAGACGTATCCTTAATCCCTTCTTCATTCAATTGTTGAGAATCGCTTGATCGTGTATGCTTTTCCTCTTTATCAAGTATGGTTTCAGGAGATAGCTCCAATAACCTATTTACAATAGCCTTAGGTGTGTTAAATTGGAAAAAAAATGTGGATGGTGTTTTAATTTGATATGTATTATCTATTAAAACGCCTAATTCCATTAAATCAGCAGAATCAAGTCCCATTTCCATTAAAGGAACATCAAAATCAAAATCAGAAGAAGAACGTAATAGTTTATTTATTTTTTGATAGATATCATTTTTAATTCCTTCCAACATTTTATCTCCCGAAAATTTCTTTTCTTCATTTCTATTTTGAGAACTTTTAGATTCGTTTAACAAGTCATAGCTTATAAGGACTCCATTTCCTAAATTTTCTTTATCCCTTTTTCGATATCCAAACAAAATATCCGAAACTGTTGCGCCGTGTAAGCCATGAAATCTTAAAATAGGGTCAAGTGGAAGCCCTCTTTGGTCTTCTGTTCGTACATATTCTTCATAGGTAATGCCTGACTCCTCAATAAAATCTCTGCAACGACTTACTCCAACAATTCGTTTTACAACACCCTTTAATTTCAAATGTGTTACTAGAAACTTCAATAGCTTATCTCCTAAACCCATATGCTGGCAGGAAGGGGTTATATTCAGATTTAATAATTGAATAATATCAGAGCTGGACTGATTCAGTTGATCGATATCTTCAAACTTAGCATTCTTTAGAACCTCGACACTTTCGATATACTGTGTATAAACTGCACCTACTATTTTCCCTTCAAATTGGATCACAAAATGATTCGTAGGTTTTTTTTTAATTCTCTCTTTTATTATACGCTGGCTTTTTCTAAGGTTTTTAGGCCAACAATCTTTTTCTAACTGATACAGTTCATCAAGGTCCTTTTCGGATGCAGTTCGTATAGCGTAGTTTTCTTTTTTGAAATAATTTAAGGTAATTCTAGAATAAGGTAATTGACTTGGAAATTTTTTAGAAAAATTTTCATCAGGAAATAACCCAACATTTGCAGTTGCTAACAAAAATGTCGATGCTTCGACTAAATGCTGGTGAGAAAAGGCATGATATGCATCAAAATGTAAGTTTTCGGATTCATTCAAAAACCTATTCACCATGGAGAAAGGCAAAGAATGTACTTCTAAGATAATAATACCAAATCTGGACTTCAACTTTGCCCATCTATCAAAGTGTTCTACTAAACTTCCAAAAGCTAACTTTTCATCTATTAGTTGACCATTTTTATCAATACTAAAACTTTCAGAATCTACATAAGGAAATTCCTCTTTTGCAGGAATATATGGTCTGTCATGATCTAAAAATGATCTTATATGTAATACATTTTCAGGGTCATCAATTCGTTCAGATAGTGATTCGTATAAAGCTTCCGGATCTCCGATATCTCCTGTAATCAGCAAATTAGGAATCTCTCCTAATGTTTTTTCTGTCTCTAAAAGTGCTTTTTTGTTAAAATCAATTCCTATTAATCTTAGTGGGTACTTATCAAGTACCTTACCCCGCTCAGTATTTTCTGTAATTGTTTGATAAATTCTCTTCAAAAAGGTACCGTCGCCACATCCCATATCAGCAACGTAAGACGGTTGATTATCAAAAGGTTGTTTATTAAAGATATCTATAATAATATCGTCAACTTCTTTAAAATATCTTTGATGCTGAAAACCGCTAGAAATGACATTTAAGCTTCGATCGACGTGTACTTCATGACCTTCATCAGAATATTCAAAAAGTTCTTTTGGATTTCCAAAAAGTAACGATTCCATGTTGTAAAGCAACGACGTATAGGAAACTACTGTTCCGAAATTCATTGCTTTGTCAATTAGTGTATTACCAAAATCGGAAAAACTGATATTATCACCTTCTTTCATCAGCCATCCTCTTTCAAAAAATAAAGCAACAATTTTAGACTGTATTTTCCCGTGAAATATTTCTTTATCGAATTGATACTTATAATTTTCAGAACATGCTCTTAATTTCAGCATTATTGGTATTAATGTAATACCATCGAGCATAGATATTAAAAAAGGGTCCTTACAATTCCATCCTTTTTTCAAGTCATCTAGTATATCCGAATACAGTTGTACATCTTCAATTGGTGACTCCTTACTAAAACAATCTTTTTTAATTAGTTCTAACAAGGAGATTGGAACGTCTTCCGTTTTTTGGCTTACCAATTGATACTTACCATTTTCAGTGATCTTAAACCACCCCATAGATAATAGAATTCTTAAGGTGGCTTTCATGTATCCGGAATTGAACGATATAATTTCAGACAATTCTTCCAAAGAAAAATCAATCTTATTTACTGACTTAAAAAAACCTCTTTTTTGTAAAGCGCAAATTACAGGAATAACAACATAGCCATGACTCCAAGAGTTCAATAGTTTTAGCATCTAAGTAGAATTTAAATATAAGTTCCGTATTACTTAGTTACGCAACGGGGAATAATGTTACCTTAAAATTTGAATTTTCTTGAATTTTTAAAAAATATATTTTCAAACATTCGAAATAATAATAATACTTCAATAAAACTAAGTTTAAAACAAATAATCCTCAAAAATAAATTAAACAATTATTTAAGAAATGTTAATTAAAATAGAATAAACACTAAACATTATTTAGTGTTTTTTAATAAAAGAAAGATCTTAACATGTACATTTATTCACATTAAAAAAGTCTTACTACTCCAAATACATTTACTAAAATGTAATTAGTTCGTTATTTTATTGCAATACCCGTAAAAAGCAAAAAAGCCGCTAACATAGTTAGCAGCTCATTTTCAATTTACTATATTGAAAAAATCAATACCCTTTTTTACTTTTTATACTTTTATTATCTCTCAGAAACCGATTTAAACGCTCTGTAAGTTTCTCCTGTATATATTTGTCTTGGTCTTCCTATCGGTTCTTTACGCAGACGCATTTCTCTCCACTGCGCAATCCAACCTGGAAGTCTACCTAAAGCAAACATAACCGTAAACATTTCTGTAGGTATACCTAAAGCTCTATAGATAATCCCAGAATAGAAATCTACATTCGGATAAAGTTTTCTTTTAACGAAGTATTCATCTTCCAAGGCTACTTTTGCAAGCCCTTTAGCGATATCTAAAACAGGATCTTCTATCCCCAGATCTCCTAATACTTCTTCTGCTGCAACCTTTATAATTTTTGCTCTAGGATCAAAGTTTTTATATACCCTATGTCCAAATCCCATTAAACGGAATGGATCTTCTTTATCTTTTGCTTTAGCGATGTACTTTGCAGTATCTCCTCCATCTTCTCTAATTGCTTCTAACATTTCTATAACCGCTTGATTGGCTCCACCATGTAATGGACCCCATAAAGCAGAAATACCAGCTGACAAGGAAGCGAATAAACCTGCATGAGAAGAACCTACAATTCTTACTGTAGATGTCGAACAGTTTTGTTCATGATCTGCATGCAAAATTAATAGTTTATCTAGTGCATCATTTACAATTTTATTAGCTTCATATGTCTTATTCGGTCTAGAAAACATCATTTTGCTCAAGTTCTCTACATACCCTAAAGAACTATCTCCATAATCCAAAGGAAGACTTTTTCGCTTTCTCATCGTCCATGAAGCTAGAACAGGAAACTTAGCCATTATTTTTACAATTGCACCATACATTGCTTCTTCTGAATCTACATCTACTGATCCAGGATTAAAAGCAATTAACGCACTTGTTAAGGAAGAAAGCACACCCATTGGATGAGCGCTTTTAGGGAATCCATCTAGGATTCTTTTCATGTCTTCATCTATATGAGACTCTTCTTTAATGTCTTTATCGAATTTATCTAATTGTTCTGCAGTTGGTAAATCACCAAAAATCAACAAATAAGCTACTTCCAAAAAATCTGCTTTTTCTGCTAATTCTTCTATAGAATATCCTCGGTATCTTAAAATTCCTTTTTCTCCATCTAGAAAAGTTATTGCACTCTCACAACTTCCTGTGTTTTTATATCCTGGATCTATTGTAGTGATACCACCTGTAGCACCTCTGAGAGTTTTGATATCTATTCCTAATTCTTTTTCAGTTCCTTCGATTATAGGGAACTCATATTTGTTACCGTCGATTTCTAAAATAGCTTTTTTTGACATTGTTATTATTTAGAATTTTGCTGTTATAGTAAGGGTTGCTAAATTACAAAATATAGTGTTAATATATTATTAATCGCACTATCAATTTTGCACAGGAAATATCATTTTTGAAGTTATTTTTCATATAACTTTCAATAATCATATAATTCATCAATCATAACTTACTCCATAACTATAAAAAGTCCAATACGTAATTATTAAGACTAAGGAAAATAAGCACAACTTTTACGAATATGAAAAAGATTACTTAAAGGATATTACCTAATTTTTTATTGATTTACATATAAAAAAAAAGCTCACCATTAAGGTGAGCTCTTTGATACATTTATTTTTTGACTTTAAATGCTTTTTCTTTTGGATAATACGCTACCATACCCAATTCTTCTTCTATTCGAAGTAATTGATTGTATTTAGCCATTCTATCACTTCTAGATGCTGAACCTGTTTTTATCTGTCCAGTATTTAAAGCAACTGCTAAATCAGCTATGGTATTATCCTCAGTTTCTCCTGATCTATGTGACATCACAGAAGTGTACCCTGCATTATGTGCCATATTTACTGCTGCAATAGTTTCAGTAAGTGTACCAATTTGATTCACTTTTATCAAAATTGAATTCGCGATACCATTCTCGATTCCTCTAGACAAACGTTCTACATTTGTCACAAACAAATCATCTCCAACTAACTGAACCTTATCACCAACTTTTTCTGTCAAATATTTCCATCCATCCCAGTCATTCTCGTCCATACCATCTTCAATAGAGATAATAGGATATTTTTCAGTTAAGGAAGCTAAATAATCAGCTTGCTCTTCGCTAGTTCTAACTACTCCAGATTTTCCTTCAAACTTAGTATAATCATACTTTCCATCTACATAAAATTCTGCCGCTGCACAATCTAATGCTACCATTACTTCATCTCCAAACTTATACCCAGCTTTTTCTACTGCAAGTGCTATAGAATCTAAAGCATCTTCTGTACCATCTAAAGTAGGAGCAAAACCACCTTCATCTCCTACAGCTGTACTTAATCCTCTATCATGAAGAACTTTTTTTAGATTATGAAAAATCTCGGTTCCCATTTGCATAGCATGTGTAAAGTTTTCAGCTTTTACAGGCATTACCATAAACTCTTGAAAAGCAATTGGTGCATCACTATGAGATCCTCCATTAATGATATTCATCATAGGAACTGGTAATGTATTAGCACTCACTCCTCCTACGTATCTATACAATGGCATATTCAGCTCATTAGCAGCAGCTTTTGCAGCAGCCAAAGAAACACCTAGGATCGCATTCGCTCCTAATTTGGATTTATTAGGAGTTCCATCTAATTTGATCATTGTATGATCTAATAAATTCTGATCAAACACTGAAAAACCAAGTAATTCTTCTGCGATTATGGTATTCACATTTTCAACAGCTTTTTTTACTCCTTTACCCATATAGTCACTACCACCATCTCTTAGCTCTACCGCTTCATGTTCTCCTGTAGATGCACCAGATGGAACCGCTGCTCTTCCTAATACACCATTTTCGGTTATCACGTCAACTTCTACAGTTGGGTTACCACGTGAATCTAAAATTTGTCTGGCGTGAATATTGATAATTACACTCATTTCTTGATTTGTTTTTGTTGGATAATTTTAATTCTTCGCAATATACAAAACGAGTTAGTTTAAATACCTCAGAAAACCTCTTAATTTATTGCTTAAACACCAGTAAACACAACAAGTTATCAACTATAACGTTATAGATCAACTTATTACATATTATCCTTTGGTTTTGCAAAAATTATGTTTTTTTAAGCCTCTACTTTTGCGTTTTTAATATTATTTATAAACTGATCAAATAGATAAACAGAATCATTAGGACCTGGACTTGCTTCTGGGTGATATTGTACAGAAAAACAATTTTTATTTTTCATTCTTATACCTGCCACAGTATCATCATTAAGATGAACATGAGTAATTTCAATTTCTGGATTTGCCTCTGTTTCTTCTCTATTGATTGCAAAACCATGATTTTGCGAAGTAATTTCTCCTTTTCCTGTAATTAAGTTTTTTACCGGATGATTAATTCCTCTATGTCCATTATGCATTTTATAGGTACCGATTCCATTAGCTAATGCAATAACTTGGTGTCCTAAACATATTCCGAATAAAGGCAAGTCTTTACTGATTATTTCCTTTGCCGTAGCAATGGCTTGGGATAAAGGTTCAGGATCTCCAGGACCATTAGATAAGAAATAACCATCTGGTCCCCATTCGCTCATTTCTTCAAAAGTAGCATTATATGGGAAAACTTTTATATAAGCATCTCTTTCAGAAAGATTACGTAGAATATTTTTCTTAACTCCTATATCCAAAGCAGAGATTTTATAAGTAGCATCAGGATTACCAAAATAATAAGGCTCTTTTGTAGATACTTGTGATGCAAGTTCTAATCCATTCATATCAGGAACTTCTGCCAATCTTTTTTTCAACCCCTCGATATCATCAATTTCTGTAGAAATCAGTGCATTCATGGCTCCATTATCTCTAATATAACTTACTAGTGCTCTTGTATCTACATCAGATATAGCCAGAAGATTATTCTCCTCTAGAAAATCTTGTAAAGAACTATCTGCACGATCACGAGAAAATTCGTAGCTAAAATTCTTTACGATTAATCCTGCAATTTTAATAGAATCAGACTCAACCTCTTCTTTTTGTGTCCCATAGTTACCGATATGTGCGTTGGTAGCTACCATTAATTGACCAAAATAGGAAGGATCTGTAAAAATCTCTTGGTATCCTGTCATACCAGTATTAAAACAAACTTCTCCAAATGCAGTTCCTTCTCTTCCAACTGCTTTTCCATAAAAAATAGTACCATCTGCTAATAAAACGATTGCCTTTTTTCGAGATTGATATTTCATCCTTTATAATTATTTAATATTACGATTCCTTTTTCTTAGGATTTAAGTTTTTACAAAAATTCAAAAAAAAAGGATAAACGACAGAACGTTTATCCTTTTCTATTATGTGTGATTAATACTAATCATTTATTCTTCTTCTGAATTAGTAGCTTCTGGTGCAGGTGCTGCAGGAGCACTAGCCTTTTTGTTTCTACCTCTACGAGTAGATTTCTTTTTAGCAGGCTTACCAGCGTTATACAATTCGTTGTAATCCACTAATTCTATCATTGCCATATCAGCGTTATCTCCAAGACGATTCCCTAACTTGATAATTCTAGTGTATCCTCCAGGTCTGTCTCCAACTTTTGCTGCTACATCTCTAAACAATTCAGCAACTGCATACTTATTACGTAATTTACTGAATACGATTCTACGGTTGTGCGTAGTATCTTCTTTAGATTTAGTTACTAATGGCTCAACAAACTGCTTTAAAGCTTTTGCTTTTGCAACTGTAGTGTTTATTCTTTTATGCTCGATAAGAGAACAAGCCATGTTTGCAAGCATTGCCTTGCGATGTGCAGTTTTTCTTCCTAAGTGGTTTACTTTTTTTCCGTGTCTCATGACATTAAAAATTTAGCATCATCTTGCTCGATCCACCTCGTGCAGAGAGCAAAATATGATGTGTTAGTCTTTATCTAATTTGTATTTAGAAAGATCCATACCGAAATTAAGACCTTTAACATTTACAAGCTCTTCAAGCTCTGTTAAAGATTTCTTTCCGAAATTACGGAACTTCATTAAATCATTTTTGTTGTAAGAAACTAAATCTCCTAATGTATCAACTTCTGCCGCTTTCAAGCAATTTAATGCTCTAACAGAAAGATCCATATCGATTAATTTAGTTTTTAATAACTGTCTCATATGTAATGATTCCTCATCATATGTTTCAGTCTGAGCAATTTCGTCAGCTTCTAACGTGATACGCTCATCAGAGAACAACATAAAGTGGTGAATCAAGATTTTAGCAGCTTCAGTCAAAGCATCTTTAGGATGTATAGAACCATCTGTAACAATTTCGAAAACTAACTTTTCGTAATCTGTTTTTTGTTCTACACGATAATTCTCGATACTATACTTTACATTTTTGATTGGCGTATAGATTGAATCAGTAAAGATTGTTCCGATAGGAGCATTTGCCTTTTTATTTTCTTCAGCAGGCACATATCCTCTACCTTTTTCTATAGTAATCTCTAGATTAAGAGCAACTTTCTTATCCATATTACAGATTACCAAGTCTGGATTAAGAACTTGAAAACCTGAAATAAACTTCTGAAAATCTCCAGCTGTTAATTGCTCTTGACCAGAAATAGAAATGGTTACTGACTCATTATCTATATCTTCAATCTGACGTTTAAAACGAACTTGTTTTAGGTTTAGAATAATCTCAGTTACATCCTCTACAACTCCAGAAATTGTAGAAAACTCATGATCTACTCCTTCTATTCTCAATGAAGTTATAGCGAATCCCTCTAAAGAAGATAGCAAAACTCTTCGTAAAGCGTTACCAACTGTCAGTCCGTATCCAGGTTCTAATGGTCTAAATTCAAACTTACCATCAAACTCACTAGAGTCGATCATGATAACTTTATCGGGCTTCTGAAAATTTAATATTGCCATATTATTGTTTCTTCTAAGAGTTATTTATTACTTCGAATATAATTCGACGATGAATTGTTCGTTGATATTTTCCGGAATTTGAATTCTTGCCGGCACAGATACAAAAGTACCTTCTTTTGTGTCATTATTAAAAGTAATCCACTCATACACCTTGCTATTGTTAGCTAATGAGTTTTGAATAACTTCTAAAGATTTTGATTTTTCTCTTACTCCTACTACATCACCAGGTTTTAAACGGTAAGAAGGAATATTTACTAACTCTCCATTAACAGTAATGTGTCTATGAGAAACTAGTTGTCTAGCTCCTCTACGAGAGTTTGCCAATCCCATTCTAAAAGCAACATTATCAAGACGAGATTCACATAATTGAAGTAAAACCTCACCAGTAATTCCTTGTGACCTTGTTGCTTTTTCGAACATATTTCTGAACTGACGCTCTAATATTCCATATGTATACTTAGCTTTTTGCTTTTCCATTAATTGGATTGCATATTCACTTTTCTTTCCTCTACGTCTGTTATTTCCATGTTGACCAGGAGGATAATTTCTTTTTTCGAACGACTTATCGTCTCCGAAGATCGCTTCACCAAATTTACGAGCGATTTTAGTTTTTGGACCAGTATATCTTGCCATTTGATTTTTACTTAAATTTTGAGAGGTAATTATGAATTAAGGTCTCTTTCCTTCGATAATTGTTTTTCCTCTTCTTAGACTTACTTTGATTTATAATATATTAATAAAAGAGATCCCGAATGAACTCGGGACACTTTTACTTATACTCTACGTCTTTTAGGAGGACGACAACCATTATGAGGCATTGGAGTTACATCGATGATTTCTGAAACCTCTATTCCAGAATTATGAATAGAACGTATTGCAGACTCTCTACCGTTTCCAGGACCTTTAACGTAAACTTTTACTTTCTTTAATCCAGCTTCTATAGCCACTTTAGCAGCATCTTCTGCAGCTAACTGTGCAGCATATGGTGTGTTCTTTTTAGAACCTCTGAATCCCATTTTACCAGCTGAAGACCAAGAAATAACGTCTCCTTTTTTATTAGTTAACGAAATAATAATGTTGTTAAAAGATGCTGTTACATGAGCTTCTCCTATAGATTCAACGATTACTTTACGTTTTTTCGAAGTTGACTTTGCCATACTACTTATTATTTAGTTGCTTTTTTCTTATTAGCAACTGTTTTTCTTCTTCCTTTACGTGTTCTAGAATTGTTTTTTGTACGTTGTCCTCTAAGTGGTAAACCAGCTCTGTGACGTATACCTCTGTAGCATCCAATATCCATAAGACGCTTAATATTCAGTTGTACTTCAGAACGTAATTCTCCTTCAATGGTATAGGCTCCTACAGCTTCACGAATACGACCAATTTGATCATCATCCCAGTCAGAAACTTTAATACTCTCGTCTACTTTGGCAGTAGCTAATATCTCTTTAGCTCTACTTCTACCGATTCCGAAGATATAGGTTAATGCTATAACTCCTCGCTTTTGTTTAGGTATATCTACCCCTGCAATTCTTGCCATAATTACCCTTGTCTTTGTTTAAATCTAGGATTTTTTTTATTAATTACGTAAAGTCGGCCTTTTCTACGCACAATCTTGCACTCGGCACTTCTCTTTTTTATTGATGCTCTAACTTTCATCTCTTTGTGTTTAAATCCTGAAAATACGTATTAGCATTTCAGAAGGTCTCGTTAACAAGATTTTCAGCCTGCAAAAGTAAACAAAAAATCTTAATTAACTAATATTCTTAAAATTATTAGTATCTGTATGTTATACGAGCCTTTGATAAATCATAAGGACTCATTTCCAATTTCACTTTATCACCTGGTAGTAATTTAATATAATGCATACGCATTTTACCAGAGATATGGGCTGTCACCACGTGACCATTTTCTAATTCCACACGAAACATTGCATTAGACAATGCTTCTATAATACTTCCATCTTGTTCTATTGCTGGTTGTTTTGCCATTATGCTACCGCTTTTCTATTTTTACCAGTTTTCATTAATCCATCATAATGTCTGTTTAACAAATATGAATTAACCTGTTGCATTGTATCAATTGCTACTCCCACCATAATTAGTAATGAGGTTCCTCCGAAAAACAGTGCCCATCCTTGTTGAACACCTAATAACTTAACTGCAATAGCAGGGAATACAGCAATCAAAGCTAGAAATATAGATCCTGGTAATGTTATCTGAGACATTATTTTATCTAAATACTCTGCTGTTTCACTACCTGGTCTGATTCCTGGAATAAAACCACCGCTTCTTTTTAAATCATCAGCCATCTTGTTTGTCGGTACAGTAATAGCAGTATAGAAATATGTAAAGATTATAATTAACAAACCAAATACCACGTTATACCAAAACCCAAAAATATCGCTGAATGCAGCTGCTATTCCCTGAGAAAAATCAGAATCCGAAAGTTTCGCAACCGCAGCAGGCACAAACATAATAGCTTGTGCAAATATAATCGGCATCACCCCCGAGGCATTAAGTTTCAAGGGTATGTATTGACGAGAACCAAATACATTTTTCTCATATCCCCCACTTGCAGTTCTTCTGGCATATTGCACCGGTATTTGACGAACAGCCATCACTAATAGCACGGAAGCTAAAATAATAACAAACCAAATTACTAATTCAATCAATACCATAATCACATCACCTCCTTCTCCAGAAGTTCTAGAAACAAAATTCTGAACAAATGATTGAGGAAGTGTAGCAATAATACCAACCATAATCAATAAGGATATTCCATTACCGATACCCTTATCGGTAATCTTTTCTCCCAACCACATCGCAAAAATACAACCAGTTGTAAGAATTATAACAGACGATACAACGAAAACAGTTTGACTAATTTCGGTGCTAAAAGCAGTAGCCGGAAGAGTGGCAAACAAATTGTAAATATAACCTGGTCCTTGTATTAAAGTTATCGCAATTGTTAACCATCTAGTGATCTGATTAATTTTTTTCCTTCCACTCTCCCCCTCTTTTTGCAACTTCTGCAAGTACGGAATGGCTATACCCATGAGTTGCACAACAATTGAAGCCGATATATATGGCATAATCCCAAGAGCAAACACAGAGGCATTAGCGAATGCCCCACCAGTAAACGCATTAAATAAACCAAGTAATCCATTTTCTGTTTGAGCCCCTAAACTAGCTAACTCACCTCCATCTACTCCAGGAAGCACGACTTGTGCTCCAAATCGATATACTAAAAGCAATCCTAATGTCACTAGAATTCTATTTTTCAGCTCTTCGATTTTCCAAACGTTTTTTATTGTATCAATAAATTTCATGAAATATCTTTTATAAGGTTACCGCTTCACCACCTGCTGCTTCAATTGCAGCTTTTGCAGTGGCTGTAAATTTATGTGCTGAAACCTTTAATTTTGCTTTCAGCTCACCTCTTCCCAGTATCTTAACCAAATCATTTTTCCCCGCTAAACGTGTTTCCAATATCACGTCTAGATCTACAGTATCAGTTATTTTACCAGCGTCAACTAGCTTCTGAAGTGTATCTAAATTGATTCCCTGATATTCTTTTCTATTAATATTAGTAAAACCAAACTTAGGCACACGTCTTTGAAGAGGCATTTGCCCACCTTCGAAACCAATCTTTCTAGAGTAACCAGAACGAGACTTTGCTCCCTTGTGACCACGAGCAGCTGTTCCACCTTTTCCAGAACCTTGACCACGACCTAATCGCTTGCTGTTATTTTTTACTGAACCTGCAGCAGGTTTTAAGTTACTTAAATCCATGTGCTTATATTATTTTGTTTCTACTGAAACTAAATGTTTAACTTTATTTACCATCCCTAGGATATTAGGAGTGTCATCGTGCTCAACAACCTGACCGATCTTTTTAAGACCTAAAGCCTCTAGAGTTCTTTTCTGTCTCTGAGTACGGTTTATCGCGCTTTTTACTTTAGTAATTTTAATCTTTGCCATCGTTCCTAATTTATTATCCTTTAAATACTTTTTCAAGTGAAACACCTCGTTGCTTAGCAACTTGTTCTGCACTTCTCATTTGTAACAAAGCATCGAAAGTTGCTTTCACCACATTATGAGGGTTAGATGATCCTTGATTTTTAGAAAGTACATCATGCACACCAACAGATTCTAATACCGCACGGATCGCTCCACCGGCAATAACTCCTGTACCCGTTGCAGCAGGCATTAATAATACTCTTGCTCCACCGTACTTACCTTTTTGTTCGTGAGGTAAAGTTCCTTTATTTAATGGTATACGTACTAGATTCTTCTTAGCATCTTCTACTGCTTTGGCAATAGCTTCAGCAACTTCTTTAGACTTACCTAAACCATGACCTACAACACCGTTTTCGTCTCCTACAACAACGATAGCAGAGAATCCAAATGCTCTACCTCCTTTTGTTACCTTAGTAACACGTTGTACACCAACTAAACGATCCTTTAATTCAAGTCCACTTGGTTTTACTAATTCTGCGTTTTTATATTTTTGATACATAATTTCTTAGAATTTAAGTCCTCCTTCTCTAGCTCCTTCAGCTAATGATTTAACTCTTCCATGGTACAAATATCCACCTCTATCAAAAGATACGGTTTCTACACCTGCTTTCATAGCTTTTTCTGCTAGAGCTTTACCAACTAAGCCAGCTTTTTCTGCTTTGCTTCCTGATGCAGCTGCTATATCTTTATCTCTTGAAGAAGCAGCACTAATAGTCTTACCAGTTACATCATCTATGATCTGTGCATAGATCTCTTTATTACTTCTAAAAACAGATAATCTAGGACGTTGTTCTGTTCCGCTTACTGTTCCGCGGATTCGCTTTCTGATTTTTAATCTTCTTAAATCTTTTGAGAATGCCATAACTTCGTTATTATGCAGATTTACCTGCTTTTCTTCTTAATTGCTCTCCTACGAACTTAACTCCTTTTCCTTTGTAAGGTTCTGGCTTACGGAATCCTCTAATCTTAGCGGCTACCTGACCAACCAATTGTTTGTCATGAGAAGTTAATTTTACGATCGGGTTTTTACCTTTTTCAGATATAGTTTCGATTTTTACCTCTGGTGCAACATCTATAACGATGTTATGAGAAAAACCTAAAGCTAAATCTAATTTCTGTCCTTGATTAGAAGCTCTATATCCTACCCCTACCAATTCTAACTCTTTAGTAAAACCTTCTGAAACACCCTGTACCATATTGTTGATTAAAGCTCTGTATAATCCGTGCTTCGCTCTATGATCTTTAGCATCACTAGGTCTTTCTAGAACAACCTGACCTTCTTCTACTTTCACATCGATACTATCGATCTCCTGTGAAAGCTCTCCTAATTTTCCTTTAACAGTAACAACATTACCTGTCACCTCTACAGTGACACCAGACGGAATAGTTACTGGATTTTTTCCTATTCTTGACATTTCTTTTGTCTTTTTTTACTGTTAGTATACGTAACAAAGTACTTCTCCACCTACATTCTCTCGCTTAGCTTGCTTACCAGTCATTACACCGTGAGAAGTAGAAACAATCGCAATACCTAATCCATTAAGAATTCTTGGTATTTCTTTAGATCCTGCGTATTTACGTAAACCAGGCTTACTGATTCTTTGTAATTCTTTAATCACAGGCTCTTTTGTTAACTTATCGTATTTAAGAGCAATCTTAATACTACCTTGTGTTGTATTATCCTCAAATTTATAACTTAAGATATATCCTTGATCGAATAATATCTTAGTAATCTCTTTTTTAACTTTCGATGCAGGAATCTCAACTACTCTATGTTGAGCGCTATTTGCATTACGAATTCTAGTTAAATAATCTGCAATAGGATCTGTATTCATTATTTGATATTTATGATCTTGGTTTTCAATTATTTCTTAACCGAACCTTAGACCAATTAATTTTTTGTTATTACCAACTAGCTTTAGTTACACCTGGAATTAATCCCTTATTTGCCATTTCTCGGAAAGTAACACGAGAAATTCCAAACTGACGCATATATCCTTTTGGTCTTCCTGTTAACTTACAACGATTGTGCATACGGATTGGCGAAGCGTTTTTCGGTAATTTTTGTAATGCTTCATAATCTCCAGCTTCTTTTAAAGCCTTACGCTTTTCAGCATATTTAGCAACCGTTTTAGCTCTCTTCACCTCACGGGCTTTCATTGATTCTTTAGCCATAATTAATTCTTTTTAAAAGGTAAACCTAGTTCAGTTAACAATGATTTTGCTTCTTTATCAGTATTCGCAGAAGTTTCGAAAGTGATATTCATTCCTGAAATTTTATTCACCTTATCAATATCAATCTCCGGGAAAATGATCTGCTCAGTAATCCCTAAAGAGTAATTACCTCTACCATCAAAACCAGTTGCTTTAATACCATTAAAATCTCTTACACGTGGTAAAGCTGAAGTAATCAAACGATCTAAAAACTCATACATTCTTTCTCCTCTTAACGTAACCTTAGCACCTATTGGCATTCCTTTACGTAATTTGAAAGAAGCAACATCCTTCTTAGAAATTGTAGCTACAGCTTTTTGCCCTGTAATTGTTGTTAATTCATCTACAGCGTAATCGATTAACTTTTTATCTGCTACAGCTGCACCAATACCTCTACTTAAAACTATTTTTTTAAGTTTTGGTACTTCCATTACATTACCGTAACTAAATTCTTCTGTAAGAGCTGACACGATTCTGTCTTTATACTCTTGTTTAAGTCTTGGGATATAAGCCATAACTATATTACTTCATTAGATTTTTTAGAAAATCTCACTTTCTTATCTCCTTCCATTCTATATCCAACTCTTGTAGTCTCACCATTAGATGTTAACAATGATAAATTGGAAATATGAATTGGTGCTTCTTGCTTTACTATACCACCTTGTGGATTAGCAGCACTAGGCTTTTTGTGTTTTGAAACAAGGTTTACACCTTCAACAATTGCCTTGTTCTTATCTTTCAATACCTTTTGTACAGTTCCTTGCTGACCTTTATTGTCTCCAGCAATAACCTTTACTGTATCTCCTGATTTAATTTTTAGTTTTGTCATGTCTGCAATACTATTAAAGCACTTCTGGCGCTAGTGATACAATCTTCATAAACTGCTTGTCACGAAGTTCTCTCGCTACAGGACCAAACACACGTGTTCCTCTCATTTCTCCAGCAGGGTTCAAAAGAACACATGCATTATCATCGAAACGAATATAAGAACCATCTGGTCTGCGCACTTCTTTTTTGGTACGAACTACAACTGCAGTTGAAACCGCTCCTTTTTTGATATTTCCATTTGGAGTTGCTTCTTTAACACTGACAACGATCTTGTCTCCTACAGAGGCGTATCTTCTTTTTGTACCACCTAAAACACGGATAACTAAAACTTCTTTACCACCTGTGTTGTCTGCTACTTTTAATCTAGACTCTTGTTGTACCATAATTACTTAGCTCTTTCAATTACTTCTACTAATCTCCAGCATTTGGTTCTACTCATAGGTCTTGTTTCCATGATCTTTACGGTATCACCAATATTGCAGTCATTTTTCTCGTCGTGCGCAACATATTTCTTTGTCTTTAACACGAACTTTCCGTACATCGGGTGTTTCACTTTTTTAACCTCAGAAACCACAATTGACTTCTGCATTTTGTTACTAGTAACTACACCTATACGTTCTTTTCTTAAGTTTCTTTTTTCCATCTTTCAGCAGAATTAACCGTTTAATTCTCTTTTAGTAAGCTCTGTTTCCATTCTCGCAATAGATCTTCTAACTTTACGGATTTGTAAAGGATTTTCTAATGGAGACATAGCATGAGCCATTTTTAAATCTGAATATTCTTTTCGATATTTTCCAAGTTCCTCTTGTAATTCAGCTGTCGACGATTCTTTTACTTGTGATTGTTTCATAATCTTCAATTATTAAGCTTGATAATCTCTAGCTACGATAAACTTAGTTTTAACTGGTAATTTCTGAGCAGCTAAGCGTAATGCTTCTTTAGCCACATCATGAGGAACACCACTTATCTCAAACAAGATTCTTCCTGGTTTTACAACTGCTGCCCAATATTCTACAGCACCTTTTCCTTTACCCATACGTACTTCAAGAGGTTTCTTTGTAATAGGCTTGTCTGGGAAAATTTTAATCCACAGAGAACCTTCTCTTTTCATATAACGAGTAGCAGAAATACGAGCTGCTTCTATTTGTCTAGCGGTTACAAAACTTGAATCTAATGCTTTGATTCCGAAAGTTCCATTTGAAAGCGTATGACCTCTTTGAGAAAGACCTTTCATACGTCCTTTTTGCTGCTTACGGAATTTTGTTCTTTTAGGCTGTAACATTGTTAATTTACTTTAAAAAATTACTTTCTACGACGTGATTTATTATTTCCACCTCGTCCGGCTCCTCTGTCGCCTCCTTTTCCTTGTTTCTTAGAAAGACCTACTAAAGGAGAAAGCTCTCTCTTACCATATACTTCGCCTTTCATAATCCATACTTTTACACCCAATCTACCATAAGTAGTGTGTGCTTCTACCAAAGCATAATCTATGTCAGCTCTAAATGTTGATAAAGGAATTCTTCCGTCTTTATAAGACTCTGAACGTGCCATTTCAGCACCATTTAATCTTCCTGAAATTTGAATTTTGATACCTTCAGCATTCATTCTCATTGCAGCCGCAATAGCCATCTTTATTGCTCTACGATAAGAGATACGACTCTCTATCTGTCTAGCAACACTAGATCCTACTAAAAACGCATCAAGTTCTGGTCTCTTGATTTCAAAAATATTAATCTGAACTTCCTTATCTGTAATCTTTTTAAGCTCTTCTTTTAACTTGTCTACCTCTTGACCACCTTTTCCGATAATAATACCAGGTCTAGCAGTAGTGATAGTAACGGTTACAAGTTTAAGCGTACGCTCAATAATTACTCTAGATACACTAGCTTTAGATAAACGTGCGTGTACGTACTTTCTAATCTTATCGTCTTCGGCTAATTTATCACCGTAGTCATTACCGCCATACCAGTTGGATTCCCATCCTCTAATGATACCAAGGCGATTTCCGATTGGATTTGTCTTCTGTCCCATACTATTTATATTAGCTTTGTGTATTATTTTTTGCCGCAACCACGATTGTAACGTGATTAGAGCGTTTTCTTATTCTGTGTGCACGACCCTGCGGTGCTGGACGTAATCTTTTTAACATACTTCCACCATCTACACGAATCTCTTTTACGAAAAGATCAGCATCTTCAATGCTTGCGTCTTCATTTTTTGCTTGCCAGTTTGCTATTGCAGAAAGCAATAACTTTTCTAAACGACGTGCAGCTTCTTTTTGACTAAATCTAAGAATATGAAGCGCTCTTTCTACCTTTTCACCACGAACTAAATCTGCTACTAAACGCATTTTGCGAGGTGACGTAGGACAGTTATTAAGTTTAGCAAAAGCAATCTGCTTTTTCTCTTCCTTAATTCTTTCTGCCATTTCTCTTTTACGAACTCCCATAGCTTAAATTATTTTTTACCTTTATTTTTAGCACCAGCGTGCCCTCTGAAAGAACGTGTTGGCGAAAACTCTCCTAATTTATGACCTACCATATTTTCTGTAATGTACACAGGAACAAACTGGCGACCATTGTGAACTGCGATCGTCTGACCAACAAAATCAGGAGAAATCATAGAAGCTCTTGACCAAGTCTTGATAACAGTTTTCTTATTAGCCTCAACATTCGCTGCAACTTTCTTCTCTAACTTGTAGTGAATGTAAGGTCCTTTTTTTAATGAACGTGCCATATCTTATTATTTCTTTCTACGTTCTACAATATACTTATTACTCGCTTTTGTCTTAGAACGGGTTCTAAATCCTTTAGCAGGAAGACCTTTTCTAGAACGTGGGTGACCTCCAGAAGAGCGTCCTTCACCACCACCCATTGGATGATCTACAGGGTTCATTGCTACTGGTCTAGTTCTAGGACGACGACCTAACCATCTTCCTCTACCCGCTTTACCACCAACAACTAATTGATGATCACTGTTAGAAATTGCCCCGACAGTAGCCATACAATTTACTAACACCATTCTCACTTCGCCAGAAGGTAATTTTACTGTAGCAAACTTACCATCTCTCGCCATAAGCTGAGCAAAAGAACCAGCACTACGTGCCATTACAGCACCTTGACC
The DNA here is from genome assembly GCF_054054605.1 of Aquimarina sp. 433. Taxonomy (NCBI): domain Bacteria; kingdom Pseudomonadati; phylum Bacteroidota; class Flavobacteriia; order Flavobacteriales; family Flavobacteriaceae; genus Aquimarina; species Aquimarina sp. 433. The sequence continues at coordinate 156,668 of NZ_JBSWZK010000003.1, read as the reverse complement.
TGGTCTTAATTCTATACAAGAAATAATAGTACCTAGAGGGATATCGCTAAGCGGCATTGCGTTTCCAATTTCTGGAGCAACATTATTACCAGAAACTACGTTCTGACCCACTTGCAGCCCATTCTGAGCGATAATATAACGCTTCTCACCATCTTGGTAGTTTAAAAGCGCTATAAAAGCAGTTCTGTTTGGATCATATTCGATAGTAGCAACAGTAGCAGGAATTCCTTGCTTGTCTCTTTTAAAATCGATAATACGATACCTTTTCTTATGACCTCCACCTTTGTAGCGCATGGTCATTTTTCCTTGATTGTTTCTACCGCCTGATCTTTTTTTCGGAGCTAATAAACTTTTCTCCGGCTTATCAGTAGTAATGGCATCAAACCCATTAACTACTCTAAAACGCTGACCTGGGGTAATTGGTTTCAATTTTCTTACTGACATTTTTTAGTCTTAAAGATTACTATATAAATCAATTACATCACCTTCCGCCACCTGTACAATAGCTTTTTTAATAGCTTTTGTTTTACCAGTGATCATTCCCGTTTTTGTATAACGAGTTTTACGATCTGGACGGACATTAATAGTTCGAACTTTAGTAACAGATACCCCATAAGCAGCTTCTACTGCTTTTTTGATCTCTACCTTATTCGCATTTCTATCTACCACAAATCCATAGCGATTATAAACCTCACTATCTGCAGTAGCCTTTTCCGTAATAATAGGTTTTATTAAGATACTCATGGCTTCTATTTACTTAAATTCGTTTCAATTCCTTTCAAAGAACCCTCTAAAAGAACAACATTCTTAGCGTTAAGTATTTTATAAGTACTTAATTCTGAGTAAGTTATAACTTCAGAGCTTTTTAAATTACGTGACGACAAATATACATTTTTATTTGACTCTCCCAACACAAATAAAGATTTTTTATCCTCCAGCCCTAACGACTTTAAAACTGCAGTAAAATTCTTTGTTTTAATTGTATCAAAAGTGAAGTCCTCTACCACTGTAATTGCCTTGTCATTCGCCTTTATACTTAGCGCAGATTTACGTGCTAATCTTTTTAAATTCTTATTTAATTTAAAAGAATAATTACGTGGTCTAGGTCCGAATATTCTACCTCCACCTTTGAAAACTGGAGACTTAATACTACCTGCTCTCGCTGTACCGGTTCCTTTTTGTTTCTTAATTTTTCTTGTACTACCTGCGATCTCAGCACGTTCTTTAGCTTTATGCGTTCCTTGACGTTGATTCGCCAAGTACTGCTTAACATCTAAATAAACAGCGTGATCATTAGGCTCTATACCAAAAACAGCATCAGAAAGATCTACCTTTCTACCTGTTTCTTTTCCGTTAATATCAATTACTGCTACCTTCATTACTTCTGAATAGTTACGTAAGCGTTTTTATGTCCAGGCACACAACCTTTCACAACTAGTAGATTCTTTTCAGCTACTACTTTTAACACTTTCAAGTTTTGAACCTTTACTTTATCTCCACCCATTCTTCCTGCCATACGCATTCCTTTAAAAACTCTTGCAGGATACGATGCAGCTCCGATTGAACCAGGAGCTCTTAAACGGTTATGCTGACCATGTGTCGCTTGTCCAACACCACCAAAACCGTGTCTCTTTACAACTCCTTGGAAACCTTTTCCTTTAGAAGTTCCTGTTACATCCACGAACTCTCCTTCTACGAAGTGCTCTACAGTGATTGTATCACCTAATTTGTACTCCTCATCAAAACCTTGGAATTCTACAACTTCGCGCTTAGCAACAGTTCCTGCTTTTTTAAAGTGACCTAAAGCCGCTTTCGTAGCATTTTTGTCTGCTTTGTCATCGAAACCTAATTGAATAGCCTCATAACCATCCACTTCTTCAGTTCTGACTTGGGTAACCACGCATGGCCCAGCTTCGATCACAGTACATGGAATGTTTTTCCCATTCTCGTCGAAGATGCTGGTCATACCGATCTTTTTTCCTATTAACCCAGACATATTTATTAATTATTAATTAGTATACTTATTTAAATTTTCGCAAAAAAACAGGGTCAAAATACTTCAACCCTGAATGTATTTTTGCCGTTTTTCCCTCGCACGCAGCTTGGGACATTTCATGTAAGACTTTCTTACTGGAAGTTTTATCAAACTTTGATTTCCACTTCGACTCCACTAGGTAATTCTAACTTCATTAACGCATCGATCGTTTTTGAAGAAGAACTATAGATATCTAAAAGTCTTTTATAAGAACTTAATTGAAATTGCTCTCTTGACTTCTTATTTACGTGTGGAGATCTTAAAACAGTAAAGATCTTTTTATGTGTTGGTAATGGAATTGGTCCAGTCACCACAGCTCCAGTACTCTTAACAGTCTTAACAATCTTTTCAGCAGACTTATCTACTAAATTATGATCGTAAGATTTTAATTTTATTCTAATTTTTTGACTCATTTCTGTAAAATTAAGCGTTAACTCCTTTTGCTGCTGCAATCACTTCTTCCGATATATTCGAAGGAGTCTCAGCATAGTGAGAAAATTCCATTGTAGATGTCGCTCTACCAGATGATAAAGTTCTTAATGTTGTTACATATCCAAACATTTCAGAAAGTGGTACTGTAGCTTTAACCGTTTTAGCGCCCGCTCTATCACCCATATCACTTACCTGACCTCTACGTCTATTCAAATCACCTACGATATCACCCATGTTTTCCTCTGGTGTAATAACCTCTAGTTTCATGATAGGTTCCATCACCACAGCTTTAGCTGCTTTTGCCGCTGCTTTAAAACCAAGCTTAGCAGCCAATTCGAATGATAATTGATCAGAATCCACATCGTGATAAGAACCGTCTGTAAGAGTAACTTTCATAGCATCTACTTCATAACCCGCAAGCGGCCCATTTTGCATTGCCATTTTAAATCCTTTCTCTACAGAAGGAACAAATTCCTTAGGAACGTTACCTCCTTTAATCTCGGAAATAAACTCTAACCCTACTTTTCCTTCTTCTGCTGGCTCTAATGTAAATACAATATCCGCAAACTTACCACGCCCACCAGACTGCTTCTTATAAACCTCTCTGTGTTCGGCTCTAGCGGTAATAGCCTCTTTGTACTCTACTTGTGGCTGACCTTGATTAACCTCTACTTTGAATTCTCTTTTCAAACGGTCAACGATAATATCTAAATGAAGCTCTCCCATTCCAGAAATAATTGTCTGTCCTGAAGCCTCATCTGTTCTTACTGTAAATGTTGGATCTTCTTCTGCCAACTTAGCTAACGCCAAACCTAACTTATCAACATCAGCTTTAGTTTTTGGCTCAACAGCAATACCAATTACAGGATCAGGGAAATCCATAGATTCTAAAACGATAGGATTTTTCTCATCCGACATCGTATCGCCCGTTTTGATATCTTTAAAACCTACTGCAGCTCCAATATCTCCAGCTTCAATATATTCTATAGCATTTTGCTTATTAGAATGCATTTGATAGATACGAGAAATACGCTCTTTTTTACCTGAACGATTGTTCAAGATATAAGAACCAGCATCTAAACGTCCTGAATATGCACGGAAGAATGCTAAGCGACCTACGAAAGGATCTGTAGCAATCTTAAATGCTAATGCAGCAAACGGCTCCTTAACATCTGGCTTACGTATTTCTTCTTGATCAGTATTTGGATTAACACCTACAATACCTTCCTTATCAGTTGGAGAAGGTAAGTAACGACATACTGCATCTAATAAAAATTGAACTCCTTTATTCTTGAAAGCAGAACCACAAATCATCGGTATGATAGACATATCCATTACCGCAGCCCTTAAAGCAGCGTGAACTTCTTCCTCTGTAATTGAGTCTTCATCTTCCATGAACTTCTCAAGAAGCTCCTCATCGTAAGCAGCAACTTCTTCTATAAGTTTTCCTCTTAACTCTGCCGCTTCTTCTTTTAATTCTTCTGGAATATCAATTACATCAAAAGTAGATCCTTGTGTTTCATCATGCCACACAATAGCTCGGTTCTTAACTAAATCCACAATTCCTTTGAAATCAGCTTCATCACCAATATTCATTACAATAGGAACTGCATTAGAACCTAACATATCTTTTACTTGTTGACACACTGCCATAAAATTAGACCCTTGACGATCCATTTTATTTACAAATCCGATACGCGGTACTTTATAGTTATCTGCAAGTCTCCAGTTAGTTTCTGATTGAGGTTCAACACCATCAACCGCACTAAATAAAAACACCAACCCATCAAGAACACGTAAAGAACGGTTAACCTCTACCGTAAAATCAACGTGTCCCGGAGTATCGATAATATTAAAATGATATCCTTTTGTATCTGCAACAGCCTGACCATTTTCTGTCGGAAACTTCCACTCACAAGTGGTAGCAGCAGAAGTAATTGTAATACCTCTTTCTTGCTCTTGCTCCATCCAGTCCATAGTAGCAGCACCATCGTGCACCTCACCGATCTTATGACTTACACCTGTGTAATATAAGATACGCTCTGTAGTTGTAGTTTTTCCTGCATCAATATGTGCAGCAATACCAATATTTCTTGTATATTTTAAATCTCTAGCCATTTCTGTTCGTGATTAAAATCTAAAGTGTGAGAATGCTTTATTTGCTTCAGCCATCTTATGGGTATCTACTCTTTTCTTAACCGCAGCACCCTCTTCTTTTTCTGCAGCAATAATCTCTGCAGCAAGTTTCTGTGCCATAGACTTTTCATTTCTCTTACGAGCAAACTGAATCAACCATTTCATCGCAGTTGATATCTTTCTGTCCGGTCTGATTGGATTAGGAATTTGGAAAGTAGCTCCTCCAACACGACGACTTCTTACTTCTACATGTGGCATTACGTTTGATAACGCATCTTTCCACATTTCCAAAGCTGTTTTTTCTTCGTTTTGTTTTTTCTCTTCTACGATATCAATCGCATCATAGAAAATTTTGAAAGCAACCGATTTCTTACCATCCCACATCATCATATTAACAAAACGAGTCACTAATTGATCATTAAAACGTGGATCAGGTAAAATAGGTCTTTTTTTAGCCTTTCTTTTTCTCATGTCTTCTTCTTAAAGTTTTTTAATTACTTTTTAGGGCGTTTTGCACCATATTTAGATCTACGTTGCGTTCTACCTTCAACACCCGCGGTGTCTAAAGCTCCACGAACAATGTGATATCTAACTCCTGGTAAATCTTTTACCCTTCCACCTCTAACTAATACTATCGAGTGCTCCTGTAGATTGTGACCCTCACCTCCGATGTATGCGTTCACTTCCTTACCATTAGTCAACCTAACACGAGCAACTTTTCTCATTGCTGAATTTGGTTTTTTTGGTGTAGTAGTATAAACACGCGTACAAACACCGCGACGTTGCGGGCACGAATCCAAAGCAGCCGATTTACTCTTCTTAGTTATTTTGGCTCTACCTTTTCTTACTAATTGTGAAATTGTTGGCATAATTTGCTTTACACTATTATTAAAATAATTTTAAATTACCTCTTTATAGAGGGCTGCAAAGGTAGAAATATTTTTCAGCAATTCAAATCCTAATGCATTAATTTTCAAATACATTTAAAATGATAGGATTAAACCGTAAGAAATACCTGTATTTTCCGTTATTTTAGCAGTATTAAATTGCAGTTTGAGAACCTTATATTTTTACATCTTCGTCCTTAATATATGTATACATTCTTTTTGTAATGGACAAAATTCGTCGATTACCCTTCAAGTAAAAGGAAAAGATTCTATCGAAACAGCAAAGATTGATAGCATTTCTTACAAGAAAACATTCGACAATTATATTGATTTAAGAACAGAAACGAGCAACCTACACAAAAAATTATTAAAAACAGGTTACCTTGACGCAGAATGGCGAGGCATCACAAAAACCTCAGACACCACATTTCTAAGTAGCTTTATACTTAACCAAAAATACACCGAGCTTATTATAAAATATGACAATGAAACATTACCCTTAAAAATAATAGAAGAGATCTCTAAAAACCCCTCCACTTCAGAATTTATTATCCCCATTGAAAAAACAGAAAACACCTTACAACACCTAACCAATTACCTAGTAAACCAAGGAAACACATTTACCAACCTTTCCTTAACCGAAATCATAAAAAAAGAGCAAAAGGTCTTTGCTAAACTTATAAGCAAAAGAGGAGTTGAAAGAAAAATCGATGATATAATCATAAAAGGTTATACCAAATTTCCAAATTCATTTTTAAAGTATAATAGCAAAATAAGAAAGGGAAGCGTTTTTAACAAAAGTGATGTTTTAAAAAAATCACAAGCAATCGACAATCTAGGTTTTAGCAAGAACATAAAACCTCCTGAAATATTATTTGAAAAAGATTCCACCAAAGTATATTTATATCTAGAAAAAAAATCAGCCAATAGCTTTGATGGATTTCTTGGGTTTTCGAACGACTCTGAATCCAACAACCTTGAATTAAATGGATATCTAAATTTGAATTTGATAAACAATCTTAATTTTGGAGAAAGATTAAATCTAATATATAAGAGTGACGGAAATGAACAACAAAGATTCCAAGCCAATTTATTCCTACCTTATGTTTTCAAATCCCCTATTGGTATTGAAGCAGGTCTCGACATTTTCAAAAAAGACTCTAGTTTTTTGATTACCGAACAAAAACTAAAGCTTAACTATTTAATAAATGACAAAAATAATATTGCCTTAGGATACAAATCAATTTCTTCAGACAATCTTCTAGACGAACCACTACCAAGTTTAAACATAGAAAACTATTCTGCTAATTTTTTCGGAATAAGCTTCAACCATACAAAAAGACAAAACAACATATTATTTCCAATAAAAAACAATTACCTCTTTGAAATAGAATACGGGACACGAAATACTGATGCATTGAAGACTAATCAAATAAAAGGAACTATCAACATAGAACACATATTCAAGTTAAACACTAGAAATAACATTTTTATTAAAAATAGTTCGGCTGCAATTTTTTCCGAAGATCTTTTTTTTAATGAGCTTTATAGATTTGGTGGAATTAATTCTGTTAGAGGTTTTGAAGAAAACAGCATCAATGCCTCATTATTCAATGTTTTTTCAACTGAGTATCGATATATCTTATCAAATAACATATACATACACACAATTACTGACTACTCCTACTTCGAAGACGAAACCAACAACATATCCGATAATCTAACCAGCTTTGGATTTGGATTAGGCCTAAATACAAAAACTGGTTTATTCAGAATAATCTTCGCTAACGGAAAAAATAGCGACGCTAACTTTGAGTTTTCAAACACTAAGGTACACCTTAGCTTGAATGCTACGTTCTAAACACCAAATAGCTCAAAAAGTCATCTTCTGATAGAAAAAACACTAAAAATCTAATATTACAAGTCAATTTTAACTACAATTTCCATATTTAAGAAAATCCAAAAAATTAACATTTCAACAAGAAATCAATTAAAACTCTTAAAACCACCCTACCCACTAAAACCAAAAGAACGCACCCAGACTATAACAAACTCAAAACAAAAGATTTAGACTGAAAAATGAATCCTAAAACAATAGTTTAATCCATCAAATTGACGACCAAAAAACAGACCAAAAATATGCCTAATCACAGAACTACAACGTTATAGTGGGATTTCACATTATATTAACTTGACCTGAACAATAATTTAATTTTTAACTAAATAAAAGTTGTTTAATTAAGATATTATTATGATTTTTGGCATTGGCTAATTCAAATAAATTATAAAATGAGAACAAAGTTTAGAGGAATTCTAACGCTATTGCTGGCGTTTGTAGTGCAACTAACGTTTGCACAAGAAAAAACGATCTCAGGTAATGTGACCGACAATAGTGGGTTACCGCTTCCAGGGGTAAACATCGTTGTAAAAGGTACCAGTAAGGGTACTCAATCCGATTTTGATGGTAACTTTACTATCGAAGTGAACAGAGGAGCTGTACTTTCTTTCAGTTACTTAGGATTTACAACAAAAGAAGTTGTGGTTGGGGACAGCAACACCATCAATGTACAACTTGAAGAAGATGCAGCGACACTTGAAGAAGTTGTTGTAACTGCACAAGGTATTAAGAGAGAAAGAAAATCTTTAGGTTATGCTATCTCTACCGTTGCATCTGATGATATTCAAGAACAGTCTAGTGCAGACCTTGGTAGAATCCTATCGGGTGAAGCAGCTGGTTTGAATATCACATCTACAAACGGTACTGCAGGTTCTGGAACAAATATCATTATTCGTGGTTTATCTACTGTTTCAGGAAGTAACCAGCCACTATTTATTGTAGATGGTGTTCCTTTCGCTAATAATACAAACCAACAGAATGCTTTCTTTAACAACGTTACGGAATCAAGTAGATTCTTGGATATTGATCCAAATAACATCGAAAGCGTAAACGTACTTAAAGGTCTTAGTGCATCTGTATTATACGGACAAGAAGGTAGAAATGGGGTAATTCTTATTACTACAAAAACAGGAGCTGCAAAAGCTTCAAACAAAAAATTTGAAGTTACTTTTTCTCAATCTCTTTTTGCAGAAGAAGCTGTATTACCAAAATATCAGGACGAATACGGAGGTGGTTTCCACCAAAACTTTGGGTTCTTCTTTAGTAACTGGGGTCCAAGTTTTAATAGAGATATAAGTGCTAACCCTTTATATAGAAGCGGTGCTCCTGGAAATACTTTTGTAGCCAATCCTTTATCTCAAATCGCTGACCAAAGTTTAGTGATTGGTTTTGAAGATATCGCTGCTTCAGAATATGCTTACAGACCTTATGATAGTGTTGATAGATTCTTTAAAACTGGTTTTATATCTAACACATCTATAGGTATGACTGGTGGTAATGAAAATGCATCTTTCAGTGCTAACTACAGTTATTTTGATCAAGACAGTTTTACACCAGGAAACCAATTAACAAGAAACAACATTGGTTTTGGTGGTAAAGCAAAATTAAGTAACAAAATTACTTTCCAAGGTACTGCAAACTATACTAATTCTAGATTAAAGACTCCTCCAATTTCAGCATCTGCTGGTAGTGGAACTGTTGGTGGTGGTAGTTCTGTTTTTGGTGATATCCTTTATACTCCAAGAAGTGTTGATTTATTTGGATTACCTTTCCAAGCACAAGATGGACGAAGTGTTTATTATAGATCTGGAAACGATATTCAGAATCCATTATGGACTGTTGCAAATGCAAAAGTTACACAGGAAACAGATAACATTTTCGGAAATGCAAGTCTTACTTACAATTTCAACGATAACTACTCTTTAACATATAGAGCTGGTTTAAATACGTTTACAGAATTTAACACTAACGGTCAAAACAAAGGTGGTGTTGATGGTGACGTAACAGGTTTCTACAGAACTATTCAAGTAAGAAATACTATATTTGATAACAGTTTAATCTTAAATGGTTATGAGCAACTTAACGAAAACCTTGGTTTAACTTTCATAGCTGGTTTAAATACCAGAAGAAACACATACCTACAAGAAGGTACTTTAAGTACTCAGCAGTTAGCTTTTGGAGTTTTAAGACACTTCAACTTCGTAAACCAGTCAACAGCTGACTTTGACGGTGGACGTTTAGACTTAGAATTTGAAGATAACACGATCGGTGTATATGCAGATGTTAGTCTAGATTATAAGAATTACTTATTCTTTAATGGAGTTGTTAGAAATGACTGGTTCTCTACATTAGAACAAGACAACAACTCAATCTTATATCCTGGAGCGAGTATCTCGTTAATTGCTACGGATGCTATACCTGGTTTACAAGGAGATATGTTTAACTACTTAAAAACAAGAGTAGCATATGGAGAATCTGCAGGAGCACCTGGAGCATTTAGTACTAGAAATACTTTAGGACTTAACTCTAGAGCATTTGTTGATGCACAAGGAAATGTAATTTCTAGTAATGCTGTTTCTAACGTTTTAGGAAACGCAGATCTTAAGCCTGAAAGATTCCAAGAATTTGAAATCGGTGTTGAAACTCGTTTCTTCAACAACAGAGTTGGATTAAACGTTAGTTTATTCAAAAGAAACACAAAAGATTTAATTACTAATCAAGCATTAGATCCTGCTTCTGGATTTACTAATAAGGTAGTAAACTTAGGTAAATCTGAAAACGAAGGGATTGAGGTAGATTTCGATATTACTCCATGGAAAACTGATAACTTTAAGTGGTTAATCAATGGTAACTTCTATGCTGATGAAAACGTAGTAACAGAGTTACCTACTGATCAGATTGCTCTTACTGCTTCTATTGGAGGAAGACCTGCAAACTATGCTATTGCTGGAGAAGCTTTTGGTATCCTTCAAGGAACTGCAATACAGAGAGATGCAGACGGTAATCCAATCGTAGGTAGTGATGGTTTATACTTAGCTACTACAGACATTGAAATTATCGGAGATCCAAATCCAGATTGGACAGGTACTTTAAAGAATACTTTTTCTTACAAAGGATTTAAATTCTCTTTTGATTTCCAATATAGACATGGTGGAGATATTTTCTCTCAAACAGCTTCTACTCTTGTAGGACGTGGAGTTGTTGATGCTGATGACCCATTAGACAGAAGAGGAGCTTACATATTACCAGGTGTTTTCCAAGATGGAACACCAAATAACATTCCAATCACTGCTACAAACGTATTCTTTGGTAACTTCGGTTTTGGACCAAACGAATCGCAAATATATGATGGTACTACTTTAAGATTAAATGAAGTTAGTCTTAGCTATGATTTCAAAAAAGAGTTCTTAAACAAAACTCCATTTGGATCATTATCAATTACGTTACTTGGATCTAATTTATGGTACAAAGCATTTAATTTCCCTGATGACGTTAATTTTGACACTAACACTCTAAGTACAGGAGTTGGTAACGGACAAGGTATTGATTTTATTACTGGTCCTAGTTCTAGAAGATACGGTCTTAGTTTTAGAGCTACTTTCTAATTTTATTTAATAAAAAAATGATAAACATGAAAAAAAATATAAAAAGAATTTTATTCCTAGCAGTATTAGCTTTGGGATTCAATTCTTGTGAAACAACGGAACTAGAGATTCTGGAAAGTCCGAACGTACTTCGTCCAGATCAGGCTGATGTAGATTTCTTTCTAAATAGTATGCAAATAAGTGCTTCAACGTTCTTTGAGCAAATTACTGAAGAAGGAATGGAAGTAACTCGTATTCTTCATCAAGCTGGACCTACATATGATAATGGTTATGGACCTGCTCAATTAGATGCTCCTTATACTACAGCTTATGCTGGTATTTTAGCAGACAATAGAGCAATGGCACCTTTAGCAGAAGAATTGGGTCTTTTCACTCATATCGCTATCGGTCAAATTATTGAAGCGTATACTATAGCAACAATGGTTGACTATTTAGGAGATGTTCCATACAGTGAAGCTATTTTAGGATTAGAAAATGAAAATCCAAATTTAGATAGTGGTCAAGCTGTTTACGATGAAATGTTTGCATTATTAGATAGTGCTATCGCTAATTTGAATGCTACTTCTACTGGTGAACCAGCTGTTGATTTATATTACGATGGAGATACTGATAACTGGATTCGTTTTGCGAATACTTTAAAAATCAAATTATTTTTACAAACTCGTTTAGTAAATGCTACAGCTTCGACTACAGGTATTAATGAAATCTTAGCTTCTGGAAACTATATAGTTTCTGCTGATCAAGATTTCCAATTTCAGTATTCTTCTGTAGATGCTAACCCAGATAGTAGACACCCAATATTTTCAAGAAACTTTGATAATGGAGTTACAGATTACCAATCAAACTCTTTCATGGATGTTTTATTAAATGGTAAAAGCGCACCAGATCCAAGAATCAGATACTATTTCTATAGAAACAGATCTAACGCTTCTACAGATCCTAACGCATTACCATGTATCACTGAAACTGCACCTGCTCATTATCCTGCTGGTACTGTATTCTGTGTAGCTGGTCAAGGTTATAATGGTAGAGATCACCATGATAATGATGGTATCCCACCAGATGAAGCTGACAGAACAGATTGGGGAGTTTATCCAATTGGAGCTCGTTTCGATGATAATAGTTTTGACGGAACAAACGACAGAACTGTAGGAGCTCAGGGAGCTGGTATATCTCCAATCATGTTAAGTTCTTATGTTGATTTTATGTTAGCAGAAGCTGCACTTGAATTAGGTACTACTGGAGATGCTAGAACATATCTTGAAGCTGGTTTGACCAAATCATTTGCTAAAGTTATGAACTTCAGACCTGACTTAACTGATGCTGCATTAGCACCTACTGCTTTAGATGTACAAGATTACATTGATGAAGTACTTGGTAACTATGATACTGCTGCTGATGATGATGAAAGATTAGAAATTATTGTTCAAGAATATTTCATCGCATTATACGGAAACGGTATTGAGGCATACAACACATATAGAAGAACTGGTAAACCAGAAAATTTACAGCCATCGTTATTAGCGAATCCAGGTGTATACATCAGATCTTTCTTATATCCAAGTGTTTTAGTTGACAGAAACTCTAATGTTGATCAGAAAGCTAATCAAGCTTCTCCAGTATTCTGGGATACAAACCCAGAAGGATTTGTTGACTAAATAAAAAATTAAAATTTTTATAAAATGAAAAAATTAATAAATATATTTTTAGTCGTTTTTATTGCGGCGATATTTTTCTCTTGTGAGGACGATGAGAAAAATCAGATAACAGATACAGTAGAGGCACCTTGGGTATACTTTGAGTCAATAGATGCGCCTGTAATCGATGTAACAAACCTTGAAGGTTCTGCATATACTGCTAAACTTGTTGCTCCATTTAATAATGTTGCATCTTACGAAATATTCGTTAATCTTAACGATGAGGAAGATGCTGATGAGAACTTGGTTTTAACTCCATTAAAGACTATAACTGAGTTCCCTGCTGATCTAAGTATAAATGCTACTGAAGTTACTACAGCTTTAGGTTTAACTTTAGCAGATTTAAATCCTGGAGACAAAATTAACTTCAGAGTTATCATTACAGATAACGATGGTGTTGAATTTAATGGTGCTGATGAAACTCAATTCTTAGGAGACATTAACAACCCTGGATTACAACAAGCTTTAAGTTACAATACTTTTATCTCTTGTCCGTTTAATGCGGCAGATGCTGCAGGAGAATATACTGTTTCTTTCCATAGATTTGATGGGTTTTTCCCAGGTGCTGTCGCTACAAGAACAGTTGTAGCTGGACCAGGAGAGAATCAGATCACAGTTGTAGGTGGAGCTGTTATCCAAGACGGAGCTGACGATTTAATTATTTCTGTTGACCCTAATACAGGTATTGCATCTTACGGAGGATCTGGTGAAGCTATTCACTTCAACACCTTCGGTCCTGCTGCGTATTTAGGTGTAAGTGGATTTGTTTTCTCTTGTACTGGAACTGTAGATATTTCTATCCAGTCTGCTGGATTTATAGATAATTTCTTAGTAATGTCTAAGAACTAGATAAAAACTTAAGAAATACATAAAATCTCATCCCGATGAAAATTCATCGGGATGATTTTTTTATATAGCATTATATTTGCACTATATGAAGAATAATGAATCCCAAATATTTGGTATACGCACAGTAATTGAAGCTATTCATTCCGGAAAAACAATTGATAAAATCTTTATCCAAAAAGGTTTGCAAGGTGAGCTATCCAAAGAATTGATAGCGCTACTTAAAAAAGAAAATATCTCTTTTTCTCAGGTTCCTGTAGAAAAGCTAAATAGACTAACTCGTAAAAATCATCAAGGTGTTGTAGCATTCATCTCACCCATAGAATTTCATGACTTAGAAAATCTAACAATGCAAGTAATTGAATCTGGAGAAACACCTCTATTTCTAATTCTTGATCAACTATCTGATGTTCGGAATTTTGGAGCAATTATTAGAACCGCAGAATGCACTGGAGTCCATGGTATTATAATTCAGAAAAAAGGAGGCGCTCCTGTGAGCTCGGACACAGTAAAAACATCGACCGGAGCTATTTTTAAAATTCCGATCTGTAAAGTTGATCATATTAAAGATGCTATGTTTTATCTCCAGGGCTCAGGAATGCAAATAGTAGCGGCAAGTGAAAAAGCAGTAACCCCTATTTATGATATAGATCTTAAAATACCAACTGCTATCGTAATGGGTAGTGAAGGAAAAGGTATTTCTAACTCTGTTTTAAAAATTGTTGATCATATGGCCAAACTTCCTATGTACGGAGAAATAGCTTCCTTAAACGTTTCTGTCGCGTGTGGAGTATTTTTATATGAAACCATTAGACAAAGATTATAAACACATAAAAGATCATCATTCTTCTTCAGAATTATCGTTATCTGAAGACTTAAAGTTATAAATGATTTCTATATGTTCCTGTTCATCAGGTTCTGGTAAATTCTCTATAAAATTACCGTTTTCGTCAAAATGTTTTAAGAAGTCGTCTTCTTCAGGATCAAAATCATCTTCTTCCCAATTATACCTCTTAGGTGTAGCAATGCCTTTTTTAATACAAAAAGCCAAAAAAAATCCAACTAACAATCCTGATAAATGCCCTTCCCAAGAAATCTTTGGATCAATAGGAAATGTATACCAAATCATGCTACCATAGATAAAAACCACTACAAAAGATAGTGCTATTAGCCTGTAGTGCTTTGCAATAATACCCTTCAAAAACAAAAAACCAAATAACATATAAATTAATCCACTTGCACCTATATGGTTTGCTGTACGACCTAGAAACCAAGTCAAAAACCCTGTAAGAAGTCCTCCTATAAGAATAACTTTCCAAGAGTTTCTGGGATAAAAAAAGAAAAGTGAAGAAGACAAAATAAATAATGGCAAAGTATTATGCCACAAATGCGACAAATCTCCATGAATAAAAGGAGAAAACAGAATCCCCCTCAACCCTATTAAAGTTCTTGGATATATCCCAAAATTATTAAAATCAAAGCCAAATCTCACTTCAAACCAGAAAACTATCCATATCAGCAATACAAACAATAAAGGATATCCAATAACGCCTGTACTAAAAACAAATTGATCTCTTTTTCTCATAACTTTGTTAGATATATCAAAAAATCTTCCAAAGACTATATCACGCTAAATTGTCAGTAACTTAATTTTCATAGAGATCACGACAAAAGCAAACACCATTTACTACATTTGTAATTATGAACAAACCTCTAGCGGAAAGAATACGTCCTAGATCCTTAGAAGAGTATTTAAGTCAAGAACATTTGATTGGTGATGATGGTTCCTTAACCAAACAGATCAAAAATGGAATCATCCCATCTCTAATTTTTTGGGGCCCTCCGGGCGTGGGTAAAACAACACTAGCTAATATTATTGCCAGTGAATCTGATCGCCCATTTTATACACTCAGTGCTATTAATAGTGGTGTAAAGGAGGTACGAGAGGTAATTGATAAAGCAAAACAAAGCGGTGGATTGTTCACTTCTAAAAATCCAATTCTTTTTATTGATGAAATTCATCGTTTTAGTAAATCACAACAAGATTCCTTACTCGGAGCAGTAGAAAAAGGATGGGTAACTTTAATTGGAGCTACTACGGAAAACCCAAGTTTTGAAGTAATTCCTGCCTTACTCTCCAGATGTCAGGTTTATGTTTTAAAACCTTTCGAAAAAAAGGAATTAGAAGCACTTTTAGCTAGAGCAATGGTTCAAGATGAACATATATCATCAAAGAACATTGAACTCAAAGAAACGGAAGCTTTATTACGTTTAAGCGGTGGTGATGCTAGAAAATTATTAAACATTTTTGAACTGATTGTCAGTAGTCAAGAAAACAATGAAATAATAATTACGAATGATCTGGTTCTTAAACTGGTGCAACAAAACACTGTTAGGTATGACAAAACCGGAGAACAGCACTATGATATTATTTCCGCATTTATCAAATCAGTAAGAGGCAGTGACCCAAACGCAGCCGTGTATTGGTTAGCAAGAATGATAGAAGGTGGAGAAGATCTTAAATTTTTGGCCAGAAGAATGATTATTTTAGCTTCGGAAGATATTGGAAATGCGAATCCGACAGCACTTATTATGGCAAATAACACTTTTCAGGCTGTAACCACAGTTGGATACCCAGAAGCCAGAATCATCTTAAGCCAGTGTGCAGTTTATCTAGCAACTTCTCCAAAAAGTAATGCATCCTACATGGCAATTAATAAAGCGCAACAACTAGTTAGGCAAACTGGTGATTTACCTGTTCCTTTGCATATAAGAAATGCTCCTACTAAATTAATGAAAGAACTAGGATATGGAGAAGATTATAAATATGCTCATGACCATACAAATAACTTTGTAGATCAGGAGTTTTTACCAGAATCACTAGAAAACACAAAACTCTATGAACCTGGCAATAATCAACGAGAGGATGCTTTTAGATCATTTCTAAAATTGCGATGGAAAGATAAGTACAATTACTAGTTTATTGACGCGCAAAAGTATCCGTGATTAATTTATCAGTAACAGGATTAATTCTATCTAAAATAAAATTACCATAAGCATCAAAATAACCACTACCACTTAAATCCCCTGCTTTAACGATATAATCGTTTTTTCTACTAGACTTTAAAATCTTGCCTAAAGAAAGAACAGAACTCCCCTTTTTTTGTGATAACTCAAAACCAAACTCTTTCTTATTTAAAAGATATATTTCATCGTTATAAGTAAAAGAAATAGTTTTCTGAGAAGATACAATTGTTTTTTCCCGAACCTGCTCTTTAGTATTCTTTTCATTTATCATTGAGTTTGCACTCTCTGATTTAGACATAGTAGGCGCTGCGTTCTCAACTGAATTATTTACTTCTTTTGGCACATTGGACTGTGGACTGCTCACTGCAACCATATTCTCTTTTTTACCGTTATACTTATAATTCAAGGCTTGGATATCTTTAAAAGCATTTCTTAAAGCTTCATGATAAGATTTTTTATACTCTTTTTCTCTACTAGTCCCTTCTTTAGTACTGAATACAACTATTCCGTTGCAATCTTTTAAATCTACAATAAGTTTGGTCTTCAATAATCCAGAATTTTTCCTTACATCTGCTGTTAACCCCTTGCAACCATTAGTTTTTAAATCTTCCGGTAAATCCTCACCTCGAATAAAAGCAGTAAACCCATATTTTTCAAATAAAAACTTGGTTAACGAATTTAATTGATAGTCATCATTTTCTCTCAAAAAGACGTAACCTTCTGGCACAATTACATATTTATAATCATTCACCGAATTTTGAGCCCAGAAATTATTGATAAAGAAAAAAGCAAGCCCAAAAAAGAAAACACGTGTTATATTCATTACATTATTACATTAAATCCTAATTGGACGGATGCTCCTCTTGCATCGGCCAGATTAGAATATTCTAAAAGATTATTTGCCGAAATATAAAAATTAATTTTATTAAAATGCGTAGACATTAAAAAACCGATGTTTTTAAAGGAATAATCGTCTACCGTATATGTTAATTTTGTTCTCAGAAAACTGGATAATCGTTTGTAATAAAACAATGATGCCGCATATTGGGGTCTTTTTGGTCTAAATTGTGTAAATACTTGCAGTCCAAACGCATCTTGATATAAAGGTCCTTCTCCTTCTATCGCGCAGTTACAAGTACCGTCATCATATCTGTTAAACGAATACTTTATAGAACTATTCAGTTTTAAGGGTCTTAACGCGGCATAACTTGTACTTAGCGTATCAATCGGTATTGCTTCTTCTAATTCATTCAATATATCTTGCCCATTATCATCTGTAATGGGAGTTTCTAATCCCTCAAAAACAAAATTACCTCTTGCCCTATAAGTCTCCACATCTTTGGTATAAAAAATCATTCCTAAATCTGTCATACTTCCCGTAAGCGTCCACTGATCTTCTATTTTATAACTAAATCCTAGATCTACACCTACTCCTAAGTTTCCTCCAAGAAATGCTCTTCCAATAAACTTATTCACCACTTGACTAGCACCATCTGCATTATCCTCAGATTCGATATCTCGCAGAGACGCATAACCTGCTGTTTGTAGACTTACATCAGCATTGCTAATTACATGCTGATAGATGTTATTACCTTGTGGAGTCTCGATAGTAGTAAATGTCCCACGATTTTTTGTACTTCTAAAATTAAAAATACTAGAATACAACTTTGCTCTAGCTCCAAAAGTTAATTTCTTATTTACTTTTTTATTGTAACCAAAATGATACACTGTTAGCAATTCTCCTGTAGCTCTTATATTAGAAAACCGAAATGGGACATTTATAAAATCCTGATTTCCTTGATAAGCTAGAACTGCGAAGTCTTTAGGAAAATATACAATCAGATCAAGCTCCTGGTACAATCCGCCTGAATAATACAAATCTTTATTGTTTTTGCTACGCCAACCAAAACTAAGTAACTCTAATTGTTCTGTTAAAGTGAAGTAGTCGTTACTGGTAAGTGTATTGATTGTATTCTCTATTTTATCATTAATATCCCTACCATCATCTGCAAACACATCATAGATTGAGGCTCCTCTAAAGCCAACGTTTAGATGTATCTGAGATAAAAAAGGAACTCCAGCGTGATATTTAAAATTCACCTCTGCGCCTGGATTAAGCATAAGCGACTGCGGTAGATCAGTAAAATCGTATAAGGTTTCTTTATTTTGAGAATATAATGAGCATCCCAATAAACCTAAAAAAAGGCACAATAAGATTCTCATAATTCATAATTTACATAGTAACTGGCTTTTGATCTAATATGTAAAACACCTCTTAAGTCCGTGTTTAATGTGGGTACAATGATTTCTGTTGCAATTTTTTGGGCAGAAGACAATTGGTTTAAAGTAGCATTATCTAAAACAATTGGATCAGGATCTGAGAAAGATACAACCGGTTGTGTACCTGGTCCCATTCCTGCTTGCACAGGAACATTGTATAATTGTCCGATTGGTTGATCATTTTCGGTTAAAAATTGAAATTGAATAAGAAATGCTCGCTCAATGGTATTACGAACTTCGATTGTAAGTTCGACTCTATCTAAATTATCCACTGCAAAATCAGTTCCTACTAAATCATAATTTGCAGTATCCCTTACAACCTCAGGAGGTATGGTAAATTCTGTATCAGGAGGAAGTCCATCTGGAATATATTCCTCGATATCAAATTCTGAATAAATAAAATCCGCCTCAAAGACAGGAGTTAAAACAACATCTTCTAGTTGCTCGAAATCTAATTCTTCAACGCACGAAACGGTTGACATTATTGCGCTGAAAAACAGCAGCAATGCATAAGTTTTTTTTGTTTTCATCTGGGGGAGTTGTTTAGTATCTAACGAAAATATACAAATATTTATTACTAAATGTAATTTTTTATTTCATTTAATGAAGAAACTTGCAATATATCCTGAGGTATTTGTTCCCGATGATAGTTGAAACATATTGACCTGATCCCCAAAGATTCTGCCCCTAAAATATCTGCTTCATAGTTATCTCCAATCATCAAACTATTATCAATATTCGCGCCAGAAATAGCTATCGCATGCTCAAATATAATTGGGTTTGGTTTTTTAACACCTACATCCTCACTATTCGTTACAGTCTTGAAATATTGTGCTATGTTAGAATTAGATATCTTGGTGTTTTGCACCTCTCTAAAGCCATTTGTTATAATATGCAAATGATAGTTTGGTTTTAAATAGGTTAACAACTCCACAGCACCTTCTATCAAATAATTATTTAAAGGAAGAAAATTTATATAATCTTCAGACAACTGATCTATCACTTCAATTGAAAAAGATATACTAAAAGCATTAAAAGCTTTAATTAAACGCCCTCTGCGCAACTCTTGTTTCGTCACTTTTTCTTCTCTATACAACTTCCAATATTGTAAGTTGATAGG
This sequence comes from Aquimarina sp. 433, assembly GCF_054054605.1. NCBI lineage: Bacteria > Pseudomonadati > Bacteroidota > Flavobacteriia > Flavobacteriales > Flavobacteriaceae > Aquimarina > Aquimarina sp. 433. Next base: position 136,706 of record NZ_JBSWZK010000003.1, on the reverse strand, counting down.
CTGATAAACACTCAAAAACTGATAAACGTCTATTTCGATATTGAATTTATCAAACATCTTTTGAAATGCTAAAGTCGAATTTCTATCAAAATCCCAAAGAGTGTGATCAAGATCAAAAAATATATGATCAATTTTTGTTAGTCTCATCCCTAGTCCAAATAAATTTAAAAATTGATTTCCAAAACGATTGTTCATTAAGATCCCCTAATAAGCCATTACTAAAAACAGGAATAAATAATCCATTTACTTTTTCCACTTTTTCCAAGTAATCTATAATTTCTTGCCTAACAACATATTCGTTATCAGCATTCTCAAAACTTTTAGGAGTGATACAAAAAGAATAAATCACCAAAGGTGTTTGTACTTCGTAATCCAAGTCATAAAACAAAAAAGGTGTACAAGTCCCTGCCCTAAAACCAGCATGTCCGGGATACCCCATTGAATAGTCTTCTTGAATTTCTAATTCAATAAAGTTTCGATATGCTTCAGGAAGTTTTATTTTATAAAAAGAACATAATGAAGACTTTAATTGTCTATTCACAATATTCTCTATTCTCGTTTTTTCTTGCTTTAATATTTCTAAGTCGGCAATAGCATCATATGAAACCTTCAAACCAACATCTAAATAATCTGATACATGTTTAATAACTTTCTTATGTTCTGGATTACTATGGTTGATATTTTTTTCAAAATTCGTGTAATCCCCTAAGCCAAAAAACATGAGACATTTTCTATGTATATTTTTTTGCAAATCAATCACAAAATCAAAAGTATTGTACGGATCTTTTTTAATCCCCAATATTACTTTGACTCTATCAGTAACTTCATTAACTTTTAACTGCCATAGATCTCTAATACCTCCTCCTACAGATCTTAAAATTCCTTTTTGCCAATACGCAAAAGTCTGACTCACATAAATAATAGGTTGAATCTTAAACTCTTTTTCTTTAAATCTAATATCTGGATACTTTTCCTTTAGTATTTTTTTAAACTTTAGCGCCCAAATATCAACAACAGGTTCATGCAAAAAACCATTCTGATAAGCAATACTTTCTGTTGCGGCAAATCTTCCGAGTTCGTCTTTTACGTGAGGTAAATACTCTTCATATCTTGTCAACAAATAAAATGTTGCCGCGAATATATCAAATGGCAAAGCCGTACTTTGGTTTTTAACCGAAAAAAAACACTGAGTATCTTCCCAAGGCATTACTTGTATTTCTACTTCGTTGAAACCGTGCTCAAAAAGCAAATCTACACTTTGAAAATAAAGCTCTTTTCCTAAAGGTTGTTTACCATAAGATAATTTTGGACCATCATGGGCAATAAAAGATTCAATTTTGGAAGTAAAATCAACTTCTAAACCCAAAACTCTTTTACAGATATGCTTAAAAGTGTATAATACTCTAGGTGTTATCTTGTAAACATGGATTAATAGCATAGTTATTAAAGTATAGCTTGATCTGCGAAGCTAAAATAATCCTTTTCTGTAATTATTAAGTGATCCAATAGTTTAATATCTAAACTCATACCTGCTTGTTTCAATTTTTGTGTCAAGGCTTTATCGGATTCACTTGGCACTAAAGTTCCGCTAGGGTGATTATGTGTCAATATAATTGCTGTGGCATTAAATTCTAGCGCAGATCTAAACACAATTCTTGGATCTACCAAAGTGCTGGTCTTCCCTCCTACACTTATTTGCTTCTTTTGTAAAACCTTATTAGAATTATTAAGAAACAAAACCCAAAACTCTTCATGTTCCAAATCCCCTATAATTGGATTCATTATATGAAATACATCCATACTCGACCCTATTTTAGGTATCATCGGAACACTTTCTTCTTTTCTTCTTTTTCCTAACTCTAAACCTGCTACGATTGATATTGCTTTAGCTTCTCCAATTCCTTTAAAATCCATGAGCTGTTTTACTGAAAGTTTACTAAGAGCATTTATTTGATGATCCACACTTGCTAAAATTCTTTTGCTTAATGCTACGGCACTTTCTTCTTTATTCCCAGAACCTATTAAAATCGCTATTAACTCCGAATCACTTAAAGAATTCTTCCCTTTAACCAATAATTTTTCTCTTGGACGATCATTTTCATTCCATTTTCTAATCGAAAATGAAGCATTATTTTCAATCATATATTTTTTTTTAGAAGTATTATTCCCTAAATTTTTCGATACTTATTTATAAACTAGTCCGCTCAAATACAATATATTATTCTATAATTTACAAAAATAAAAATTGTCTACCCTGTCGATATTCTAAGATTCTTTATACATATATTTGTTTGAAAATGAAAGTTTTACTATATTTGAACACCCATAATCTAAAAAAAGAGAATTTAACAACTTCAAATTAACCTATTTATGAAGAACATTATTACCTTCGCATTACTATTAGCTACCATTAGTTTTTATGGACAAGACAGGAAACGCATAAGCTTCTTAAATTTAGTAGGAAACCACATACAAGTGCCAAGAGGATGTCAAGCGCAATCAGAATTTGAGCTGCAAGCATGTAATGGAACCTCTATTAAATGGGATTATTACAGTGATGATATGTTAACTGCAGTATTTGACGCTACTATTGATGCTTTTGGAGCAGATAACTCTTCTAAGACGGCTGTAACATTTACTTCCTTTGGATCTGAATTGAAAGGTTTTAAATTTAAATCTGGTACTACTTTCCAATATTTTTTAATGGGAAAAATTAAAGATCAGCCTTTGATGATAAATCTTGGAACACCTTCGGATATATCAGCAAACGGAGATTTGGAAGGAATTCTTAAACTTGTCTTCGAAAAGGTCGGATAATTAAATCATTTATTTTTACGATTAATCTTTAAAGTTATTTTAGCAATAGCTTAGGTTTTTTATGGATCATATTTAAAATAATTCTGTTATTTTTGGTATGTACAGCTTAAATATGCCATAAGATGAAATCTCTTTTTGATGAACCCGTAAAAAATGAAATAGAAGGTAGAATTCAGAAATTATCTACAGAAAGCTCTCCAAATTGGGGCAAAATGGATATTTCTCAAATGTTATTTCATTGTCAGTTTCCTTTAAAAATTGCACTTAAAAAAAAGCATCCAACGGTAAAACCAAATTTATTGGCTAAGATATTCTTTAAAAAATCCTTGTATAACGACAAACCTTGGAAAAAAAATTTACCTACACATCCAAAATTAAAAGTTGTTGATAGTAAAGTTTTTGAAGAAGAAAAAAAGGTATTATTAAATTTAATCAGTGAATTCTCAGAAAAGAGAACTATTTCCGAATGGGATCCGCATCCTATGTTTGGACAGTTTACCAAAGATCAATGGGGAAAAATGCAATACAAGCATTTAGATCATCATTTACAACAATTTAACGTATAGTCTGTGTATCCACCAAAACATCATCAAGACTATAACGTAGAGAACATTAAAAGTGTAGCTAAAGCATATCCTTTTGCTACCTTAGTATCTGCCAAAGACAAAACACCATACATTACTCACGCACCATTAATTCTGAAAGGAGACACTCTTGTCGGCCACATAGACGCTAATAATCCACATGTAGAATTATTGCAAAATGACTATCCAGTCACAGCAATTTTCCAAGGACCTCAAACCTATATTTCTCCAACGATTTATACTACCAAGCAATTACCCACCTGGAATTACATTATTTCACACGCAGTAGGTATTGTAAAGACGATCAAAGATCCAGAATTAATCAAAGAATCAATGGTAGTAATGACTGACTTTTTAGAAAATCCCAATGATGGTTTTAAACTATTAAAAGAAGACCCTAGAATGGATCGTTTGGTTCCGTATATTCATTGTTTTGAGATTGAAGTACAACATTGGGAAGGTAAATTTAAATTAAGCCAAGATAAAATACCAGCTGACATAGAAAATGCAAAACATGAATTGATCAAAAATAACCAGATCAGTATTGTTGATTTTGTTAATGGTTTATTCCAAAATCATTTTTAAGCATCTCTTCAGATTCCTTATTCTCTAAAGGTTTTAACTACCATTCTATTCCTTTTCAATATAAGTTCTATGAACTTAAGAATACCATTAGATTAAAATATTACTTCTAACGTATACTAAACCTAATTTATTAAAGTTCTAAACACTAAATTGAGTTTACATAATTCTTAAGACTTTTAAAACCATAAATAATAGTTCCAAATCTACCTATATCAAAAGATCTCATAAAGAAAAGAACTGTAGCCATGACAAGAACATTAAATATTTCATTGATCTTACTTATATCATTTATCGTTATAAATTGTTCGAATGATGATAAAGATTCCGTTACCAATAACAATATAAATGTAGGTATATTGGATAAAGTCAAAACTTACGGAGGAAGCAATAATGATAGTGCACAAGCAATTAAAGCTGCCCAAGATGGAGGTTATATTGTTTTGGGGTATACATTAAGTAACGACCAAGACATCACTGATAAGGAAGGAGAAGATGCTGACTTCTATCTATTAAAATACGATGGGTTAAACGAATTGCAATGGAGCAAAACCTATGGAGGAACGGGTAATGACAGAGGTTATGATTTAATAGAAAATCAAGACGGAAGTTTAGTAATATTAGGCTATAGCACAAGCAATGATGGAGACGCTACTAATAATGAAGGTGATAAAGACTATTGGGTTCTTAAGTTATCTTCTATGGGAGTCATTATTTGGCAAAAATCCTTTGGCTATTCTGGTGAAGATTTTGGAACATCCCTAATTAAATCAAGTGAAGGTGGATATGTATTAGTTGGAGAACTAGACGTTGTAGGATCGAATGGCGAAGGTGACACTGCAAAAACTACTAGCAATAGACATACAGGAGGCAATTATTGGGCAATTAAAATTACCGAAGATGGGATGTTAGAATGGAGTAAACAATTTGGCGGTGGTTTTTCAGAAACTCCAAAAGATGTAATTCAAACGGATGATGGAGGTTATATTATTGTTGGCGAATCCGACAGTGATGATTTAGACATTACTAACAACAAAGGTTTTTATGATTTCTGGGTTATTAAAATCTCAAATACAGGAATTTTAGAATGGCAAAAGTCTTTTGGCGGAAGTAATATTGATAATGGATTTAGTATCACTAAAGCGAATGATGGGAATTATTTAATTGTTGGGGCTACCAAAAGCTCAGATATTGATGTTTCAGCTAACAAAGGTGTTACGGATATTTGGTTAGTAAAAATTTCGCCATCTGGAGATTTGATTTCTGAAAAAACTATTGGAGGTAGTAATTTTGATACAGCAGAAAAAATTATCAATACGGCTGATAGAGGTTATTTAATTGTGGGATCATCGCGGAGCGAAGATGGAGATACTTCCGAAAATCAAGGGCAAATCGACGGCTGGATTATCAAACTAGACAATAATCAAGATATTGTTTGGCAAATAAGTACTGGAGGGTCTCAGTTCGATTACATCTATGATGTGGCAGAACTAAGTAATGGTTCGATTATAGCTGTGGGGGACACCTTTAGTAATGATGGTACAATCGAAGAAAATAAAGGGCTTAGTGATATACTAACCATAACCATAAAACAATCAACAGAAAGTCGGTAAGTTTTTTTTAGAATAACAAAATATTATATCAACTCCTTTACCTCATCGAAATCTAATCCACCATAATTACCGCTACTCATAAGTAATAGTGCAGAATTAGCAAAATCCTTTTGTTGCAGATATTCCTTAAATTCTTCAGGATTTGTATAAATCAACAAATCTTTTCTGTTAAATGCTGTAGCAATTTGTTCTTCGGATACTTCTTCTAGCTGTTTAATCTTTACCGCATGAGGCGAATAAAAAACTATTGCCTGATCTGCTGCATCCAACGCTCCCTCGTATTCTTTTAAAAACTCTGCGTTTAGACTGCTATACGTATGTAGCTCTAGACATGCTATTAGTTGTCTGTCTTGATATTGCTCTTTTACTGCTTTTGTGGTAGCACTTACTTTAGAAGGACTATGGGCAAAATCTTTATATGCAACCGCAGCATTACTCTCTGCTATTTTTTCTAGTCTTTTAGAAGCACCAGTAAAGGATGCAATCGCCTCATAGAATTCATCCTCATCAATACCCATATGTTGACAAATCCACTTTGCTCCTGCTAAATTACTTAAGTTATGAGCCCCAAATACCTCGATAGGCATTTCACCTTCCGGTGTATTTAATAAGGTTTCTCCATTTTCTACTCTGTAATCGGGTGTAGTATAAGGTATTTTCCTAATTTGATTTTCAGAATTTTCAACTACTTTAACCACCTCAGGATCTTCTTCATTATAGTTAATACTTCCACCTCGTACGATACTATCCACAAAAATCTGAAACTGCTCTACGTAATTATCAAAAGTAGGAAACACATTAATATGATCCCATGCAATACCACTTAGTAATGCAATATTTGGTTTATATAAATGAAATTTGGGTCTTCTATCTATCGGAGAGGACAGATATTCATCACCCTCTAACACCATAAAATCATTCTCTTCCGTTAGATGTACCATCGTATCAAAACCTTCTAATTGTGCTCCTACCATATAGTCTACTTCCTTATCATGGTAGTGTAGAACATGTAAAATCATAGAAGTAATAGTAGTCTTACCATGAGAACCACCAATCACAACACGAGTTTTATTCTTAGACTGCTCGTACAAAAACTCTGGATAAGAATATATCTTCAATCCTAATTCTTGGGCTTCCTGTAACTCTGGATTATCTTCTTTAGCGTGCATTCCTAAAATAATAGCATCAATTTCTTTAGTGATTTTTTCAGGAAACCAACCAAAAGTTTCAGGCAGCAAACCATGCTTAGCTAATCGTGATTTCGAAGGTTCAAAAATCACATCATCACTTCCTGTAACTTTATATCCTTTTTGATGCAACGCCATAGCAAGGTTGTGCATAGCACTACCTCCTATCGCAATAAAATGTACGCGCATAATAGTATTCTTAATTCTAAAAAGTAAAGATACAACCTACTTTTAATTATTAAAGAAACTAACTTTAAAATAACGAGTAGATTGTATCAATTTCAGATTTTACTGTAAAATTATTGCGTAGCCAATAAGGGTCTAGTAGCTTCTTCTGGTAATTTCAAAAGTTCGCGAAGTGTTAAAACATCCAATATTCCATCCGGAAATAATTCATGTTTATATTCAAAATCTTTTAGCGCTGTTTCTGTTTCTATTTTAAAATCCCCATCAACAGCAATCGTATACCCACTGGCAACCAGGCGCTTTTGCATTTCATACACCCATGGACCTCGATCTCCTGTTTTTAATGTTTTTTGCAAAACTGTTTTTTGAAATAAATCGTAAAATGCTTCCTTTCTATTGTTCTCTGCTATATCTTCTTGTGATAATTGATTCTGCTCTAGCAATTTTATTTCATCATTAGATAATCCTTTAGATTTATACACTGTAGATTGCATAAGAATAGCCTCGTAATATTTCACCTTTCCTAATTTCTTTTGATATTCGTTAATAGCATATCGTGTGGCTGAATTGTCTTTTTTTGGATTTCTAACATCTATACGGTTTGTAGACCATTGTGAGATTATATATCCATTCAGCATTTCGATAGCTTCATAATAATTCATAACAACTTGCGGATCATGATAAGAATTATCTACAGTATCCTTGGATACATAGGCTACATTCTTAGGGTGAAATCTTTGGTATTTATGATATTGATTATACCCCATTACCAGAGTGATAATGACTAACAAAAAAATAATAATGCCCTTCATATTTGAAAATTTGGTTTATAGTAATTGAAATAAATTAGTGTCTTTTCTACTTGATCAAAGTTTTTTTACGAAGTGGGGAAAAATTAAACCTGTAATCTTCTTAAAGATAATCATAAAATAAGAATTTACCGAAACCAATACTTATGTTTTGCAATTACCAAAAGAGATCATTAGTAAAAATGAATCGATAATTAACCAACATAAACAAGTAGTACACCTTTAACATCCTTACTCATTAATTCATTATTTAATTTGTCAACGAACTCTAAAAACCAGTAGTTTACAAAATCCTAAAAACTCAATAAATTAAATAGTACACTAAACCACATAAGCTTTTCCCTAATTTATCGTTGCAATTATGTAGCTTTATAAAGTTATTTACTAGCAGTAAGTTTTTACATTATCATGAAATGGTATAAGACTTGCACTGAGTTTTAATAAACACAAAAAACCAAACAGATGAAAGAACGAATCATTCTTGTTTTCATACTCGTTATAATAAACCTAAATTATACAATGGCTCAAAACAATAATAACTACCAAGATGATTGGAAAAAAGTAGAAAGTTTTGATAAAGATGGACTACCTAAATCCGCATTAGAAATTGTAGAAGCTATTCACTCTAAAGCTAAAAAGGCTAATAATACAAATCAGATTACAAAAGCACTGATTTATAAAGCCAAATACCTTTTGGTTTTAGAAGAAAACGCACAATTAAATATTATTAAGGAGTTCAAAAAAGAAATTGCAAATAGCAAATTTCCTAGCAAAAATATATTAGAAAGTATTCTTGCTAATTTATATTGGCAATATTTTCAGCAACATAGATGGCAATTTTATAACAGAACTAAAACTGCCAAAAAAGTAGATAAAGAAGATTTTAGAACTTGGGATTTAGAAACGTTGTTTGTAGAAATTCATTTCTATTATCAGAAATCCTTAGATAATGGCTTGCTAGCCCAGCAAACAGATTTAACGCAGTTTAACGATATCTTAGAACAATCGGGAGATTCTAAAATATACCGCCCTACTCTTTTTGATTTTTTATCTCACAATGCATTAGTATTTTACAAGACCTCTGAAACAAGTATTACTAAGCCAGCGTATGCTTTTGAAATTGATTCTCCAGACTATTTAAAAGACCACCAACAATTTTCTTTAATAAAACTAGAAACAAAAGATTCTTTATCATTACAATTTCATGCTTTAAAAATATATCAAAACCTTATCAATTTTCATAAAAGAGATAAGAAACCAGATGCTTTGATCGAGGTAAATATCGAACGTCTAAAATTCGTGTACGAACATGCTATTTATAGCAACAAACAAGAACTACTGCTAACCACATTATTATCAGAAAAAGAAAAACACCAACAATTTCCTGCAGTTACCTTGTACAATTATGAGATTGCCGATTTATATAAAACACAGGCAGCTACATACATCCCAAAAGAAAATGAAATACATCGCTGGACATTACAAAAAACAATAGAAATATGTGATAATGCTATTTCTAAACATCCAAAATCCAGAGGAGCTAATAATTGTGCTTACCTAAAAGAACAAATTCTGGATACAAATATTAATAGTATAACATTAGAAAGCTATATACCTATAAATAAGCCTTCCAAACTTCTAATCAATTACAAAAATCTAGATCAGGTGTATTTTAGGGTTTTAAAAATTAATAGAAGTGAATTAAAATTCTTTAACAAGCTTTACCAAAGCAAAGAAAAAATATCTTTTTTAAACAAGTTATCTACTGTAACTTCATGGAATTCTAAGCTGATAAACGAAAAGGATTATCAGAATCATACTATAGAAATTAACGTTCCTGTATTGCCTCAAGGATCTTATATGATTGTTGGATCTACCTCTAAAGATCTTAGTGTTAATACGTCTTTCTCTTTTGGAAATCTTCAGGTAACTGACTTAACACTTGTAGAAAGCAAAACAAACAAGGCTACAAAATTTCAGGTAATCGATAGAACAAATGGGACTCCCATTTCTAATGCTTCTATTAAACTTACTTCTGATAGAAGAAGAAACCAATTAAACAAAAAACTTAGTACCAATGATAAAGGTGAAGCTTTTTTTACCCAAGAAGGATATTATTATAATGTATTAGCTACAGTTACCAAAGGAGAAGATGCTGCTTATTTCAATGGTTTATACCTAAACCATTATGGTGGTGATTCTGAGCCTGACAATACTACGCGATATACTACATTTCTATTTACAGATAGAAGTATTTACAGACCAGGACAGACAGTTTATTTTAAAGGAATAATGATGTCTTCTGCTGGAAATGAAAAGCATAAAGTTGTAGCAAACAGAGCCACTTTTGCAAAACTTATAGACATGAATGGACAAGAAGTAAAACTTCTTAATTTCACCACTAACGAGTATGGATCATTTGCTGGAGAATTCATTTTACCTTCGTCGGGACTAACAGGTAATTACACAATTCAAACGGATAGTTATAACAGTACGTATATATCGGTTGAGGAATATAAACGACCAAAGTTTGAAACAAAATTTAATCCTGTTACCGAAACCTACAAAGTAAATGATAGTATCCATTTAACAGGAACTGCAACTGCATATGCTGGTAGTAACATTACCGATGCCAAAGTGGTATATCGTGTATATAGACAGGTGCAATATCCTCGTTGGTGTTATTGGTTCCCTTCATACGGATCCGAAGAACAAGAAATTACCCACGGAGAAACAAAAACAAATGATAGTGGTGAATATAAAATAACTTTTGCAGCATTACCTGACAAAAGTGTTTCTAAAGAAAATCAACCTACTTTTACTTATAAAGTAACCGCCGATGTAACTGATATCAATGGAGAAACCAGGAGTACTACAACCTATGTAAATGTAGGATACCATGCATTGATAGCCTCACTAAATATTAGTTCGGAAATTGATAGAACCAAAAAAGATCAAGTTTTATCTGTATCCACTAGAAATCTAAATGGAGAGCTTGTTGAAAATAGTGGAAACATTACAATATTCAAATTACAAGCTCCAGAATGTCCGCTTAGAGTTCGCCCATGGAAAGCACCAGATTATAAAAGTAGCACCAAAGAAGAATTTAAAAAACTATTCCCTCATGATGCCTTCCAGGATGAAGATGATTTTAGAAACTGGGAAAAAAGCAATCCGGTTTTAGAAGCATCATACGATACTAAGGAAACGAAAGACAATACCAAAGGAACCGCAGAAATAGAACTTAAAAACTTAAAAAAATGGGAAACAGGTAAATATATCATAGAACTTAAAACCAAGGACAAATTTGGACAAGAAGTAAAAGATATTACCTATATCAATGTATTCGATCAATCTGAAAAATCTATTGCAGACAATAAACTTTTCGAAATTACTACAGATAAGAATACCTACAATATTGGAGATGATGTTGTATTAAAAATTAGTTCTGCTTCTGAAGATATCGTCGTAACCTTAGATATCGAAAAAAACAAACAAGAAGTTGATACCAGAATTATTAAACTTTCTAACAATAGTAAAACGATTAAAATTCCGGTAAACAAAACTGATCTTGGAGGATTTGCTATTTCGTACAGTTTTGCCAACTATAACGCATATCAGAGTGGTACTATACCTATTACTGTACCTTATGAATCAACACAATTATCTATAGAAACTAAAACTTTCAGGGATAAACTACAACCTGGACAGCAAGAAACCTGGAGTTTTACTATCAAAGGACCTAAAGGAGACAAGGTATCTGCAGAACTATTAGCAAGTATGTACGATGCATCTTTGGATCAATTTAAACCGCACCAATGGTATTTCAACCCAATCAATAGACCAGTATTCTATTCGTATTCTCAGCGTAATGCTAACAAGAGTTTTACCAAAGGAAAATTTAATATCTATCCTCACAAACTCTGGAAAACCAGCTTTACCAGTCAATACTATGACCAGCTTAATTGGTTTGGGTTATATTTTGGAAACTCTTACAGAAGTCTAAACACTTTCTCTAATGTTCGCGGAAAGAAAATGAGCAGAATGGCAGAACGAAGTGCTCCTGCTCCTGCAGCTGCTATGGAAATGGTAGAAGATGAAGCTCAATTAGAAGAAGTTACTGTAGCTGGTTTAGCTAAGGAGGAATCACAAATAGTACAAAAACCACTTAATTCACTTACCGACGCAGTTGTTGATTCTCTAAAAGGGGTTTATGGCAAAAAAGGTCCCTCTTTAGAAGTAGTAAAAATTCGTAAAAACCTACAAGAAACAGCATTTTTCTTTCCACAATTAACTACTGATAATGAAGGAAACATAAGTTTTAATTTTACGACTCCAGAAGCATTAACAAAATGGAAAGTACAATTATTAGCACATACCAAAACATTAAACGCGGGAACGCAATTACTAGAAACAGTTACGCAAAAAGAATTAATGATCTTACCCAATCCACCAAGGTTTTTGCGAGAAGGAGATCAAATCATTCTGAGTTCTAAAGTATCTAATATTTCTACTAAGGATCTTACCGGTATTATAGAACTACAACTTACCGATGCACTCACTGGAAAATCAATAGATACAGACTTACAAAACAACAATATTCGACAGGAATTTGCTGTAAAAGCTGCGGGAAACACTAATATTTCTTGGGAATTAAAAATTCCGGATAATGTACAAACGGTGCAATACAAAATCATAGCAAAAGCAGGTGAATTTTCTGATGGAGAACAAAATGTATTACCCGTTCTATCCAATCGTATGATGGTTACAGAAACATTGCCCATGTGGATTCGATCTGATCAAACCAAGACATTTACCTTAGATAAGTTAAAGGATAACACTTCTAACACCTTAAAGAATCATAAGCTTACGTTAGAAATGACTTCTAATCCAGCTTGGTATGCAGTGCAAGCATTACCCTATTTAATGGAGTACCCTTATGAATGTGCAGAACAAACATTTTCTAGATATTATGCGAACTCTTTGGCAAGTCATATTGCCAATTCTAATCCTAGAATTCAGGAAGTCTTTAATCAATGGAAAAACACGGATGCTTTAGAAAGTAACTTAGAAAAGAATCAGGAATTAAAATCATTGATCATCCAAGAGACACCCTGGTTACGCGATGCGCAGAGCGAAAGTGAACAAAAGAAACGCATAGCTTTACTTTTTGATCTGAATAAAATGAATAATGAGCTGCAACGCGCTATTAATAAACTACAGCAAATGCAATATGGATCTGGTGCTTTTCCATGGTTTAAAGACGGAAGAGAAAACAGATTCATCACACAACATATTGCTTCAGGGTTTGGGCATCTTAAAAAACTTGGTGTTACGCAATACGATAGTAAAACCAAAGGAATGATGCAAAAAGCAGTTCGCTATCTAGACCAAGAGTTTGTAGATGAATATGAAGAGCTAAAAAGATATTGTAAAAAACATAATGTTGATATCAATAAAGATCATTTGAGTTATACCCAAATGCATTATCTCTATATGCGTAGTTTCTTTTCGGATATCAAAAGAAATAAGAACACCAATGAAGCTTGGGAGTATTACTTAGGTCAGTCTAAAAAATATTGGTTAAAAAGAGGTTTATATGCTCAAGGACTATTAGCGCTGATCTTGCATAGAAATAATGACTCCATCACCGCTACAAAAATCATAAGATCTCTAGATGAAAAAAGTATTACTAATGAAGAATTAGGAATGTACTGGAAATCTAACGTAGGTAGTTGGTACTGGTATCAAGCACCCATCGAAACACAAGCATTGATGATCGAAGTCTTTTCTGAAATTGAACAAGAACCTAAAAAAACAGAAATTGTAGACAACCTAAAGATTTGGTTATTAAAAAATAAACAGACTAATCAATGGAAGACTACAAAAGCTACTACCGAAGCTGTATATGCGTTACTACTACAAGGTAGTGATTGGTTATCTGTAACCGATATGGTAGAAATCGTGCTTGGAAATCAAAAGATTGATCCTAGTAAGATCGAAGATGTAAAAGTAGAAGCTGGAACAGGATATTTTAAAACCTCCTGGAATGGTAATGAAATCCAAAAGGATATGGCTACTGCCAAAATTACCAAAAAAGGAAAAGGAATCGCCTGGGGAGCTTTGTACTGGCAATACTTCGAAAACCTTGATAAAATCACCTCAGCAGAAACTCCTTTACAGCTTAAGAAAAAACTGTTTATAAAGAAAAACACAGATCGTGGTGAAGAGATTACAGAGATTACCGAAAAAACTAAACTACAACTTGGTGACTTAGTAAGAGTACGTATTGAGTTGCGATCTGATCGCGCTATGGAATTTGTACACATGAAAGATATGCGTGCTTCTGGATTAGAGCCAATAAATGTACTATCACAATACAAATATCAAGATGGACTAGGATATTATGAAAGCACTAAAGATGCATCTACTAATTTCTTCTTTGACTATTTACCAAAAGGAGTCTATGTATTTGAATATGATCTTCGTGTGAACAATAAAGGGAATTTCTCCAACGGAATTACCACTATTCAGAGTATGTATGCACCAGAATTCAGTAGTCATTCTGAAGGTGTTCGAGTTCAAATAGATTAGTAAGTTTCTTTTTCAAAAGATGAAAGATGACATAAAACATATAAAATTTGACAACAAAACGAATCCAAAATCCTATTTTGAAATTGTTCAGATCGAAGAACTATTAACAAGAAAACTAGATCATGACATTTGCAAAAATCATCTCGTTAAATTCTATATCATCCTTTTTATTATAGAAGGTGAAGGATTTCATACTGTTGATTTTGTAGACTATCCGTATCAAAAAGGCACGATACTTTTAATAAGAAAAGATCAAATTCAAAAGTTTTTTAAAAGTCCTAACGTGAAAGGCTTTTTATTAATCTTTACAGAAGAATTTGTTATCAGTCATCTTAGCAAATTAGAAGCAATTAAATCGTTTCAATTATTTAATGAATTGCTTAGCTTTCCCAAAATCCAACTAGATCCTTATGATATTACATTTTCCGATTTCTCCACTCTGATTAATCAAATGCAATTAGAATATAAGATCAAAGATGAGTACTCTATTAGTATAACTCGTAGTGCCTTGCATATGGTAATTACAAAACTATCTAGAACTAAATTCAAAAATGAACAGTTATTAGGAAAGAAAAAATACTTAGCAGAGTTTTTATCCTTTCAACAATTGGTAGAAGAGCATTGCTTTCAACATAAAAAAGTAATGTATTATGCTGATAAGATGGGATGTTCTACAAAAACCATCAACAATATCGTGAATGCTATACTTAATAAACCTGCTAAAACTTTCATTGATGAGATCGCGATTACCCAGATCAAAAGACTACTCATTGGTTCTAATGAATCCATAAAGGAAATTGCATATACATCTGGTTTCGATGATCCAGCTAATTTTTTTAAATACTTCAAAAAACACGTCGGAACCTCACCAGAAATCTTCAGAAAATCACATCGTTAACATTTTTCCGATTTTGACACTATTTAGGATCAAATTCACCATCTAACTCTTGTATCTGTAAATTAATTTTGATGATAACTTTTAATTATTATCAAATACAGTAACATGAAACACGCAATCAACCTTACCTCAATAATTCTATTGGCTGTTTTATTTAGTCAATGTTCAGAAAAAAAAGGTACGTCAAAAGAAGCAAAAACAATTATGGAAGTAACTACTTTCGGAATTAACGGAACAGTAGACCCATTAGATTTTAAAACCAGAGATGCACAAATTGAAACGAACTTTACCAGCAAACAACCTGGTTTTATCAAAAGACAAAGTGGAATTAATGAAAAAGGAGAGTATGTGGTCATTGTCTTTTGGGAAAGTCAAAAAGATGCAGAAGCATCTATGAATAAATTTATGAGTGATCCATCTGTCGCAGATTACGCAAAAATGATCAATGGTTCTACAATGAAAATGGAACGCTATGGAATGGATAAGACTTTTAACGCGGATAAAAGTGAGTTTGTAGAAGTAATGACTTTTAATCTAAAACCAGATACGGATATAGATAGTTTCGATACCTTAAATCAAAAAGTAGAAACAGATTTCACAGGAAAAAGGGATGGTTTTTTACAAAGACTCACTGGAGTTAATGAACAAGGAAAACAAGCTGTTGCAGTATATTGGACCACTAAAGAAGCATCGGATGCTTCGATCAATGATTTTATGGCAGATCCAACAGCCAAAGAATTCATGTCCAAAATGGACCAATCCAGTATGTTCATGGGACGTTATGAATTATTACCATTTCATAAGAGTAAGAAAGAAAAAGTAATAGCACTTTTAAACAGTTTCAATACTGGAGATCAAACACCAATTTCTTATATCAATCCGCAGAAATACATCCAGCACAATCTAGATGTAGCAGATGGATTAACAGGCTTTGGTAAGTTAATGAAAAATGCTCCAGAAGGTGGATTTAAAGCAAAAGTGGTTAGAGCTTTTGAAGATGGCGACTATGTATTCACACATACAGAGTATGACTTTTTTGGTCCAAAAGTAGGTTTCGACATCTTCAGATTCGAAAACGGTAAAATCGTAGAGCATTGGGACAACCTAGCTCCTATTACTCCACCAAACCCAAGCGGAAGAACACAATTAGACGGAACATCAGAAATTAGTGATCGTGATAAAACTGCAGCTAATAAAACTATCGTAAAAAACTTTATCAATGATGTATTACTGAATCACCAAAATGAAAAGATAACCTCCTATATCAATCCCGAAAAATACTTACAACACAATTCTGCAGTGGCAGATGGATTAAAGGGATTTGGAGAAGCCATGGAATACTTTGCTAAAAACGGTTTGGTTATGGAATACGATAAAGTACATATGACTATAGCTGAAGGTGATTTCGTATTAGCTGTTAGCGAAGGGAAATTCGGTAAAGGAGATCCTACCGCATTCTACGATCTATTTAGACTAGAAAATGGTCTTATCGTAGAGCATTGGGATGTAATAACTACCATACCTGCAAAATCAGATTGGAAAAACGAAAACGGGAAATTCTAAACCAAGATTCCCTTTTACTATTCAAATATTTCAAAACAAACGTAAACTTTTTAAAACCTTAATTATGAAAAAATTAAAGCAAAACACCCTATTTCTATTTTTAACAATAGTATCAACTTCACTATTTATTTCTTGCGATAGTGATGATGATAATAACACCATACCTCCCATCAATACAGGAGTAAGTGTAACAGTGGCAAACACATTTCAATCTGCTACCATTACGTCAGGAGTCGAAACCGCTATTGAAGATCTTTTCATGCAACCGGCAGGTTCTTTAGAAGCAACTGCAAATGTCAGTGATGCTACTGAATTCCCGGCATACTTACTAGGGTTGTATGATATTGACATCGATCAAAACAGTATTTCTTTTGAACTAGTAGCTGGGGCTAACGATCCAAACTACGGGCCTTTATTTAGAACATTAGAACCTGATACATTCGACAGATACTATTTAACTTTTGACGAAGCACAAAACGTAAAAGGATTTTCTTCTAGTAACAGTTCGGTAACTCTAAGAATCGACGCTAATAATATTTTAGTAGTTGAAATTGGAGAAGGATTCGAATTTCAACCAGGAGCTTCCTTTACAATTACCCTAAACTAACTAAATCTTCAACCCCACTACACAACTAACTTAACTAGGCGAGGTCTTAAAAGTTCATTCAGCAATTATAGATTGTTGAATGAACTACCTACTATTATCAACACATAAAAATCATACAAAACTCATGGAACCAAACAAATCATTTGACTATATCATTGTTGGCGGCGGAACTGCTGGTCCAGTAATTGCCACAAGGCTGACAGAAAATCCAGCTAACTCAGTGCTACTTATTGAAGCTGGAAAAGAAAATAACAAAGAAGCCATGGGGTATGTCCAAGGTGCGGGACAAATGTGGACACCTGATACTAATTGGGGCTATAATTCAACTCCACAAAAAGGGTTGAACGACAGAGCTATTATGCAACCTCGAGGAAAAGTTCTAGGTGGATCCGCTTCCATAAATATTGGATCTTGGTCTAGAGGTACTGCGTCGAATTATAATAGTTGGAATTTAGAAGGTTGGGATTGGGACACTGTATTAAAATGGTACCTAAAAATTGAAGGTAGTGATCATGGGAGTGGACAATATAGAGGATTCGATGGACCAATGAAGTTAGAACGAACGCCAGAAGGAACATATATGACCCAAATCTTCAAACAAGCATCCAAAGAAGTGGGATTAGGCATAACCGATGATCTAAATGGTGAAAAATTAGAAGGTTTCGACGTATGGCAATGCATATACCGAAATGGGAAAAGGCATAATACCGTAGTAAACTATCTCGATAATGCTCGATTACGTCCCAACTTAACTATTCAAACAGAATCTTTCGTTTCTAAGTTAATTATTGAAAACGGAAAAGCCACTGGAGCAGAGTATTTTCAAGATGGTCAAACTAAAATAGTGAAGGCCAACAAAGAAATTATCCTCTGTGCAGGTACTTATGCCACACCAAAAATTCTCATGTTATCGGGGATTGGCCCTTCCGGTTATCTAAAGGAAATAGGTATAGAAGTTGTTCAGGATTTACCTGGTGTAGGTAAAAACCTTAAAGATCACTTACGAACGGATATCGGTGTTACCGCTCCAGATGGAGTTGGTGTATCATTAAGAGCAAACCCTCAAGATCCCAATCAATTGCAAGAATGGAGAACGACAGGATATGGTCCACTTTCCGTTGCAGAAAACACAAGTGTTTCATTTTTCAAATCATCACCAGATCTTCCTGTTGCAGATATGGAGTTAATGTTCAACATTAATGCTCCAATGCAATGGGGCGCCCCACCACCAAAAAATGCAGGATACCATATTGATTTAGGTTTAGTACAACCTAAGAGTAGAGGTACTATTAGATTAGCTTCTTCGGATCCAAAAGATACAATCCTAGTGAATCCTAATTATCTGGGAGATGATAGGGATATAAAAACATATATCAAGGGTATGAAAATTGCCCTAAAGTTTTTTCAAACAGCGTCACTTAAGGCCTATACAGATCTAGATACAATTACATTACCTATCAATGCCTCAGACGAAGAAATTGAAAACTACATTAGAGCCAAAGCAGAATCTATCTATCATCCTGTAGGTACCGCCAAAATGGGATCAGATGATGATCCAATGGCTGTTGTAAATACTAAACTACAAGTACGAGGAATAGAGAATTTACGGGTAGCTGATGCTTCTGCAATTCCTGATCTTATATCTGGCCATACAATGGCGCCAACTATCCTAATTGCTGAGAGAGTCGCCGATTTTATTAAAAACCAAAATAACATATGACCTCAAAATTTAAAACTAACATATAATTAATATGTCTACATTAAATAATTTCAAAAAATTTACAGATTCCCTCCCAATTCAAGGAGGAAAAATGCCAGTATTATTTACTTCTCATGGAAATCCAATGGACATTATAAAATCCAGAGAAGAACGAGTTTTTTGGAATACTCTTTATGATTTGGGAAAGGAGTTGCAAAATACATTTGAGATAACAGCAGCACTGGTTGTTTCTGCCCATTGGTGTACCAATGATCAAACATTGGTTAACGTATCTCATACACAACAACAGATTTATGATTATTACGGATTTCCAAAAGAGTATTATGATGTCATTTATAATGCAAAAGGAGCACCGGATATAGCAAAAGAAGTTGTCAACCTTGTCTCTTCTGCAAAAGAGACAATCGATTGGGGTTTGGATCATGGAGCATGGCCAATGTTAATGCATTTATTCCCTGATGGAAATGTACCTGTTTTTCAAATGAGTATTAATTATAATGCCAATCCCAATTATCATTATGAATTAGGAAAACAATTAAAGAGTTTACGTAAAAAAGGAGTATTAATAATTGGTAGTGGCGCTTTTATCCATAATATAAGGTTAGGGATGCAAAAAATGATGCAAAAAGACACATCATTATATGGGTGGGAAGCTGAATATGATAATTGGTTGAAAAAACAAATCGAAGCTAGAAATTTCAATGAATTGATAAATTACGCCACCAGTCATAAATACGGAATTCTAGCCGCTCCAACTCCCGACCATTATGTTCCATCTTTATATAGCCTGGGACTTATGGAAAAGAAAGATGAAATCTCATTCTTTTTTGAAGGGGAAGAATCACTAACCGTTCCTGCTTTTGGAGAACGAAGTTTTTTAATACACCAAATGTAATTACCTATATCTAAAAATAGTAATTAAAATATAACTTACATGAACTATATACAATTAATAACAACACAACAATATAACGAAATACTATCCCAACTTTCTGATAATGTAATCCTTAACCTACAAAGTGTAGGAGTCTCTAATGGGAAAGATGAAGCTCTTCAACTTCTGGAAAAGCAACATAATTATCTAAAAGATGAAATTAAAGAGATTAAAATTTTTAAAGAATTTGAAGACAGCAAACATCTGGTAATAGAGTACGACATACTGCTAAACAATACTTTTGATTTACCATTAGTGATAATTTTTGAAAAAGACGGAGATAAATACGGTGCGATACGAACGTATCATTCTGTGTATCCTATTACGGAAGGACATGTTTTTAGAGCATCTATTTTATCAGAACGTATCGAATTAACCGAACCCACAGAAGTAGTAAACTATTTTAAGTCTATTGCTGTGGGATCAACCGAAGAAACCATGGAAACGCTGTCTTTTGAAGATGATGTGTATTTCCGAGAACCTGCAGGTTGGAGATGGAATCATAAAACCAAACAAGGTTTAAAAGAACATTTTGATCACTTTTTTAGCGATGGTGGTGTTCCTTTAAAATTCCACAATTATATTTTTGATAATAATAAAGGAACCTTCGCTGGTGAATATACTTGCGACGTATGGGGAAGTGCTTCCTTCAAACCCCAAGCAGGAGTTTCCATCTATGATATCAATGAAGAAACTGGTAAAATAACTGGTATTCGTGTATATGATAATGTAGACCCTAACTATAAATAGAATTTAACATTAATCATTACCCCTAAATTTAAGAACGCTATGATATTTTTTATTCATTGACAATGTTTCAAAAAGAATCATACACCAAATTTATTATTTCATATGAATACGATAAACAACGATAAAGTAAACTCAGTAATAAATGAATTATTTCTCGATTCTAGAGGTGATTTTTTCAAAATGATAAAGGCTGTTTCAAAAGGTGTGATCAGACCTTTACAACCCGAGGATTTTAAAGATCTATATCTTTCAATTTCCAAAGAGCAAGGCGAAGATCTAACACAACTTATCATAAAAAACAATTATAAAAATATTGTAGAATTTGGTACCTCTTTCGGAATATCAACCTTATACTTAGCGTTAGGTGTTATGGAAACTAATGGTTCTATAATAACTACAGAACTAATTGAATCCAAAGCTCAAAAAGCTATCACAACTTTCAAAAAAGCTGAAGTAGATCACCTTATTAACGTAAAAATTGGAGATGCTATGAAAACATTAAAAGATCATGAAACACCCATAGATCTTTTGGTTTTAGATGGTTGGAAAGATCTCTATCTACCACTATTCCGAATGTTAGCACCTAATTTCCATAAAGATACTTTGGTTTATGTAGATAATGCAGACATGAAAGAAACACAGCACTTTTTGGATGTGATAAGTCAAAATCCAACATATCATTTACAACCCATGTATAATGGTAAAGTTTATTTGATAAGCAGTCTATAACCCCAAATTAAAAACGATGGACACATCACTTTCTACATATAGCAATCGAACCGTATGGATTCATTGGGTTTCTACAGTATTGATTTTTGGACTCATCTTTACAGGAATTAAAATGGAACACCTATCCGTAAGTGCAGAAAAATACTTCCTATATCAATTGCATTTCTCAATGGGAAGTTTGGTATTTTTATTAACAATTATCAGAATCATTGCACTATTCAGCGATACTAAACCTAAGAACTTGTATCCAACTACATCATTCAGAGAAAAACTAAGAAAAGGTGTTTATTATGGATTCTATCTGGTTATTCTTTGGATGTGTACATCTGGATTCCTATCACTTGTTTTGGAAGGAATAGTACCTTCTTTACAATCAGGAAATTGGAAAGATTTACCTGAAATCAGTGCAGATGGATTTCATCCGATTATGCTATCGCATCATATCATTGCTAAAATGATGTTCCTTTTATTACTATTACATATTGCTGGTTTTATACTCCATTTAATCCAGAAAAAAGAAAACACATTAAAACGAATTTGGTTTCACTAAAAATATTCATAAATGAAAGACAAAGAAATTATTAGAAACGGACAAGGAGAAAACTATAACTATTCTCAGGATCACTGTTTTATCAAACTTTCTTCAGATACAACAAATGGTGAATTATGCTTTGTAGAAGACACCTTAAAACCTGGTTTCTACCTGGCAAGACATCATCATAAAATTATGACCGAGGTATTTTATATCCTAGAAGGAGAAGTAGAATTAATTTTTGATGATGAGACCGTTATCGCAAAACCTGGAGATACCATAACCGTTCCTCCAAACGTATGGCATGCGGCTAGCTGTAAAGAAGGTGGTAAAATGCTAACCATTTTTAAAAATGGACAATTCGACCTCTACTTAGAAAAACTCTCTACAATGTCTGATAGTGATTTCGAAGATGGAGAATTAATGAAAGCTGTTTCTGCAGAATTTGATATCTATGAGGAATAAAGAATATTGTATTCTATATTAAACATTCTCTTCTTCCATATGTATTAAGAAGAGAATGTTTAACATATATCACTTCCCTAATCCAAATACCTCATTCGCTCATTCTTGATGTTATAAGTTGTATTGATTTATGTACTTCGTAGTAATAAACTAACTACTATGAGAAATCTATACTACATCTTCTTCCTACTTTTCTTTCTTACAATCAGCAGTAGTGCTCAATATAAGTACGATAAACTATGGGCAAAAATTGAAAACCTAGAACTTGAAGGCAAAACGAGATCTGCGTACAAAGAAATTGATCTAATACGTAAACTAGCACAGCGAGAAGACAACCAATCGCAAATCATCAAATCATTTTTATACCAAGCTAAGTATAAACTTCTATTGGAGGAAAATGCGGAAAGTAATGTATATGAAATGTTACTTTCTGAGATAAAGAAAACAAAATTCCCTACTAAAAATATTCTAGAGTCTATTCTTGCTAAAAGTTTAGAAAACTATCTAGACAGCAATGCATATAAAATCAGAAACCGAACTAGTACTGACACAATTATATCCTTAGATTATAGAACTTGGGATATCAACACATTAAACGAACAAATACACACACACTATCAAAACTCTCTAAAACAACCAGAACAACTTTTAATAATTAATGACACCGTATTTTCAGAAATTTTAAAACTTGGAGATAATGACCAAAAATACCGAAATACACTGTATGATCTTTTAGCCAATAGAGCTATTGGTTTTTATCATTCAAACAACTATTCCCATACAAAAAAGGATCTTGCTCCTATCCTACCCGATTATTATAGTATCCCCACCGTTTTTAGCACTAAAGAAATTGGTAATGAGAATGAATTTTCATTCATAAAAAACACTTTGAAATTATATCAAAGTATTGAAAAAATACACTTACTAAGAAAAGATTCTTTATCGCTTATTCATACAGCTTTAGATCGTTTAAAATTTGTTAAACAAAAAAATAACTCTCAAAAGAACTTGTATTTCGATGCATTAAAAAATTTACAATCACAATACACAGGAATATCTAGAATACCGATATTCTTAGATTTAGCAAAGTATTATAAAAATAATATGCATATCTATTTTCGTCCAGATTACAATACGAAAGCTATAGAAATATGTGATCAGATTCTAAAAGAAGCACCGAATACCCCTCCAGGAATTGAAGCAAAAAAACTTAAAGAATTAATTACCAATCCAAGTTTAAAAATTACCACAGAAAATTTTCTTATACCTAACAAAAAAAGTAGAGCTCTCATTAAATATAAAGATATCGATAGCATCCATATTTCATTTTATAAAGTACCTTTTTCTTATCAATCCATAAAGGATAGCTACTATGATATTGATTCTTTAATCACAGATTTTACCAAAAACCACATTCCTGTCAAAAAAAAGATATATAATTTACCAAAGGATCAGTATCACATAGAAAGATCAACCGAGGTAATTTTACCTGAATTAACATCAGGAAAATATCTTATTATCGTTAGAAAAAATCCTAGTACAGATTTCAAAAATGATATCTATGGTATTAATTATATCCAAGTTAGCTCTTTAGCATTAATTTCCTTCTCTGGAAACCAAAAAACCAGTTATCAGGTCGTGAATAGATATAGTGGATCACCCATAGAAAATGCTTCTATATCATTACAAGATACTAGAAAAGAAATGCCTTTTTTAAGAAAACTCATCACCAACGAAAACGGAAAAGCAACAATCAACCTAGAAGAGAAATCACATCAACTAAATACATTCGTATCAAAAGGTAATGATTCTCTTTTTCTGGAAACATTTATTAATCCCAAATATGTATCTAAAAGATATCATAGAAGTTATTCAAAGGATTTAGAAGCTAAAGCCAAAATATTCACAGATCGAAGTATTTATCGACCTGGGCAAAAAGTATATTTCAAAGGAGTTTTAACACAACGAAATAAGAAAAAATCTAGCCCAGTTGCTGGAGAATTTGTAACCGTCACATTATATGATGCCAATAATGATGAAGTTAAAGAACTACGTCTTAAAACAAACGAGTTCGGTTCTGTACATGGCGAATTTACGTTACCTACAAATAGACTAAACGGGGAATTCACTATAGAAATAGACGAAGATTATGAAGAGGACTCTAAGTTCTGGGAGGATATGTATAATTTTGAAGTAGAAGAACATACAATTAGGGTTGAGGAATATAAGCGTCCTAGGTTTGAAATTACATTCGATAAAATAACCGAAACCTATACCCTAAATGATTCTGTAAAAATTAAAGGAGTAGCTAAAGCTTTTTTAGGAGCAGCAATATCCAATACCAAAGTAAATTATACAATTACCAGAGAAAGAAATTATCAATTACTCGACGATCGAGAAGAAGTTGTGATCACAGGAAGTACAACGACAAATTCGCAAGGTAATTTTGTTATCTCTTTTATTCCTTCAATCAACTCAACAACTAAATCAGTATCTAACCTCATATATAATTATAACATAAATGCTGAGATTACTGATATCAATGGTGAAACGAGAAATGAAACGCAAGGCATTAGACTAGGCTACCATAGCTTAGAAGCTAATATCCTTATGAATCAGAACTTATTATCAGATAAAACAGATAATACACTTTATGTAAGCATCAAAAATCTGAACAATCATCCAATAGGTTATAAAGGAACGGTATCCATTTATAAATTAAAACATCCAAATAAAGTTTTACGTAAAAGACCCTGGAACTCACCAGATATTCAACAAATTCCAAAAGATACATTTGTTAAATTGTTTCCGAACGATGCATATAAAAACGAAGACCTCGATACACATAACGATAAGGATATTATAAAAACTTATACCATAAATACCGAGAAAGACGATAAAATAACATTAGGCAACATAAAAAATTGGAAAGGAGGAAAATACGTTGCTAAATTTCATACTAAAGATGAGTTTGGGTATGACATTACTGCAGAACACCAATTTACACTCACCAATCCAAAAGAAAAATACCTTGCAGATAATCAAATTTTTAATTTTAAAATAAATGATAGTCAAGTAGAGACTAAAAATATCCTAAACATAGAATTAAGAACCGCTGCAAAATCTTTATTTGTTCATGTAGAAGCTTATCAAAAAAATAAAGTGATTTTTAAAGATGTCGTAGAAATTATTAATGGTAAATACAACATACCAATACATTTAAAGCAAAAAAAAGATCAAATCGATATACAAGCTTCTTTTATAAAGTATAATTGCATCTGGACTGAAAGGATTGCGCATTATTTTCCACATCAAGATGAAAGTACGGATCTAAACATTGAGTTGGAGACCTTCAGAAATAAACTAGAACCAGGCAACAATGAGACTTGGAAGCTTAAAATTTTAAACAATAACAACAAAGCTGCTTCTGCAGAAATACTAGCTTCCATGTATGATATGTCTTTGGACACCTTCCTTAGTCACGAGTGGCAAGGTGATATAAAAATACCCATTGCAGAACCCTATTACTATAATAATCTTCCCAGTATACAAACACAGATTTCGTTTAGAAACCTTTCTATTTGGATAAAAAACCTACAGGTAAAATACTATCGCCCACGGAATTTCACCTATAATTCAATCAATACCTTTGGATTTCATTTTTCTAATCCAGAACGAGGTCATAGAAACTATCTAAGAACCATTTCATATCACTCTAAACCGACAAAACCTAAAAAAGGTAAACGATTAAAGGCAACAGGAGGAACAATCACCGGTATTGTAACAGATGCCGACGGGCATCCATTACCAGGAGTAAATATTGTGATTAAAGGAACAACTCGCGGAACACAAACAGATTTTGATGGGTTATTTACAATTGAAGCTGACAAAAATGATCTTCTTATATTTTCTTATCTAGGGTTTATTTCTTCGGAAATCAAAGGAAATAACAATAGAGCTTCCATAATGATGAGAGAAGATGCATCGGAGTTAGAAGAAGTGGTTGTAGTAGGTTATGGAACTAGGAAAACAAGAAGTGTAACTGCTTCTGTAGTAACTGTAAGTTCACAAGAGATTAGCAGTATATATCATCAGACGTTGATGGGAAAAGTTGCAGGGGTAGAAATTGCATCAGCAACAGCGGCGGCTGGATCTTCTTCCTCTATAAAAATACGAGGATATGCTTCTGTAAAAGATAAAGAAAAAGTACTAATCGTTGTTGATGGAGTACCCTTTCTAAAAGGTCGACAATCGCTAAACACCGAGGATATTATAGATATGCAAGTATTAAAAGGTAGTGCTGCCAAAGCCATCTATGGAAGTAAAGCCGTTAACGGTGTTATTATCATTACTACTAAAAAAGGTGTAGAAGCATTACAAAAAGTGATACCAAGAAAAAACTTGAAAGAAACGGCCTTCTTCTTTCCACAGTTACAAACCGATAAAAAAGGAAACGTAAGCTTTAGCTTTACTTCTCCGGAAGCGTTGACTCGATGGAAATTTCAGGCATTTGCTTATGACAAACAACTAAATACGAAATTAATTCAAAGCGAAGTAATTACCCAAAAACAACTAAGCATTGTTCCTAATATTCCTCGTTTTCTAAGAGAAGGCGATACTGTAACTATATCAGCTAAAATTGCTAATATGGACATTAAGAAAATGAAAGGACTGGCATCTCTAACCCTAATTGATGAAGTTTCTCAAAACGATTTAAAAACACTTTTTCTAGATAACAATACTGTACAAAACTTTGCTATAGATGCTAGAGGAAATACTTCTGTAAGTTGGAAATTATACATCCCAAAATCCGTACAAGCTATCCGCTACAAGATTGTAGCAAAAGCTGGTAAATTTAGTGATGGAGAAGAAAGTGTGATTCCAGTTTTAACCAATAGAATGTTAGTGACAGAAAGTATTCCTATGTGGGTACGTCCCGGAGAACAAAAAACGTTTGGGTTTCCTAAAATGATAGATCAACCTTCTGTTACCAGGCAAAACCACCAGATCACCTTAGAATATACGACCAACCCTACCTGGTTTGCCATAAAATCATTGCCCTATCTAATGGAATATCCATACGAATGTGCAGAGCAAACCTTTGCCAAATATTATAGTAATGAGATCGCTAGTCATATCTTGAACAGCAATCCGAAAATTAAAAAAGTATTTGACAGCTGGAAAGCAAATGGAAAATTAGTATCTGATCTAGAAAAGAATCAAGAGTTAAAAAGCATATTGATTCAGGAAACACCATGGCTCAGAAATTCTAAAAATGAAAAAGAACAACAAACAAGATTAGCAGAATTATTTGATCTTGTCAAAATCACCACAAAACAAGAAACTATTTTGGATAAACTAAAAGGCATGCAAGATACTTCAGGAGGATTTCCATGGTTTAGTGGCGGTAATACAAATCAGTATATTACCAGACATATTGTATCTGGATTGGGACATCTTAAAAAACTACAAATAGATACAGAACATGCCTACACCTCTAATGTTATTGCAAAAAAAGCAATCGCTTATCTGGACAGTAAATACTTGGAAAATTATAAGCAGCAACTACGTATCGACAGCACATACGCTTTTTCCAGAAGTGATCTTCACTATTTCTATGCACGAAGCTTTTGGAATGAAAAATATCCAATAAGCAAAAAAATCGATAGTATTTACAGGAAACATATTCGCAAAGAGCAAAACAAATGGATGCAAGAAAGTCTATTTCAAAAAACTATGCTGGCATTAATACTATATAGATATGGTGACTCCAAAATCGCCAAAAACATTATTAGAACATTAGCAGAAAACGCAGTAATATCTAAGGAAAACGGAATGTACTGGAAAGAAAACAAATCTGGTTGGTATTGGTATCAATCTCCTATAGAATTGCAAGCATTGATTATAGAAGCTTTTTCTGAAATTACCGGTAACACTAATACTATTAATGAATTAAAAACGTGGTTACTAAAAAAGAAACAACTAGAAAGTTGGAGTACCACTAAAGCGACTACAGAAGCCATTTATGCCCTACTATTACAAGGTAGTGATTGGTTATCTGTAGAAAAAAACGCGGAAATTTCATTTGGAACAACATTAAATAAAACTGAATTGCTCCCAATGAATACAATTGAAGCAGGTACCGGATATAGTAAAATACAATGGAATGCAGAAGAGATCACTAATACAATGGACCATATAACGGTGCAAAACAAAAGTGCTGTGCCGCAGTACGGAGGATATTATTGGCAATATTTTGAAGATCTCGATAAAATTACTGGTCCAAAAGAAGATAAAATTATAATCAAAAAAGAACTTTTTCTTAAACAAAATACTACCGAAGGAACGATTTTAAAAAGAATTACGAGTAGCGAAAAACTTAAGATAGGTAACCTAATCACTGTGCGTGTAGAGCTCAATGTAAAAAACAACTTCGAGTTTGTACATATGAAAGATATGCGAGCATCTGGATTAGAACCTACCAATGTTATCTCTAAATACAAATGGCAGGATGGATTGGGTTATTATGAAAGTACCAAAGATGCATCTACCAATTTCTTCTTTGATTATTTACCAAAGGGAGTACACGTGTTTGAATATGATCTACGTGTCAATAATAAAGGGGATTTCTCTAATGGTATTACTACCATTCAAAGTATGTACGCTCCAGAATTTAGTAGCCATTCCAAAGGAGTACGGGTAAAAGTTCACTAAATACGCACACCTAATTATACATTTACAAGTAATTGCTAAATAAGAATTCAATATACCGTAAAAATTAGTCGTACATTAAGAGCTGGTTACTCATTATATCGGATGAACACTTCCATAGGATATATCATCTTATTAAAAGAAATGCTAATAAAAATTGTTCAAAATGAAAACAACAAATCACTTAGTAAAAATTCTTTGTTTAATATGTATCCTGTGCTGTTCTTGTAATTCTCCTCAAAAATCTAATGCCGGTTGGCAAAAGGTTTTTCAAAATGATGAAAGTGGTGATATCATTTACGGAGATAAATCAAAATTAATCGATGCGGTACGATTAGGATATCCAGTTAGAATTGGTTGGGGTGGTAATCGGGTCGAACATATTGCCGATGCAACCTTTTTAACCATTTTTGAAGGAAAAGAAGTTTTCGCACAAATCAATACCATTGTTGGTCAAGCTCCAGCAATTGATAATGACTCTCTTAAACTTCGATTCAGAACACAAAACCATTGGACAAAAATTTCAGGAACTAACGGCTATGCTACCAACTTCATGACCAATTATCTCAAAGATTCTATTGTTGGTGGTGGTACTGATCGATATACTGCAACAACTTGGTACGTTTTGTATCCCGAACACTCTTTAGATATAGAAGCAAAACCTCTTTGGCGAAAAGAATCTAAAAACTGGGGAGAGTGGAATAAAAAGAACAAAAAATAAAGGGAATTATGAACACCGTTAAAATACTATCCGTACTAATCGGTCTATGCTTCATCAGTTGCACTAATAACTCCAAACCCACTTATGAAATTTCAGGAAAGAATAGTAAAACGATTGTTTCTATAATTGATGCCGTTAACGAAAAAAATGCTGAAAAATACGTGCTTGGATTTGATCAAAATGTAAAGGTCTTTGTTGAATCTGAAATAAAGATACATGGAAGAGAAAATTTGAAAGCTAATAGAGAGAACCATTTTAAAAGTCATCCAAATATTATATCTGAAATACAACACCTAGTGGAAATAGATGATAAAGTAATTCTACATGACAAAGTTTGGCTTGATGAATCTGATAAGATTGGTCAAAACATTGTTGAAATTTTCACTTTTGAGAATGATAAAATAGTACGAGTAGATGTCATTCAACCTAAAAATTTATTCAACAGATAAAAGAATTGTATTTTTGAATAATTTTTTAGATAATAAACCTAAAAACACGTAAATCCACTGTTGTTTATCGAGTTAGTATCCTAGCATTATTCTCAAAAAATGTATGAATAGAAGAAAGTTTATAAAAAAAGGAATATTAGGAACTGCTGGAATTGCTATTGCCACAGGTTTTTACACTTGGCAAATAGAACCTTTTTGGTTAGAATTTGTTCATAGAAAAATGCCTGTGAAAAATCTCCCAGATCAATTTATTGGAAAAACACTGATGCAAATTAGTGATGTACATATTGGAAATGAATTTGATTATCAATACATCATTGATTCTTTTATCAAAGCTCAAAAACTTAATCCAGATTTTGTAGTATATACAGGTGATTATGTTAGCTACGAAAATGAACAACAATTTGCGCAGTTAGACGACGTTCTGAAGTACACAGTTCGAGGAAAAATTGGCACATATGGAGTTCTTGGCAATCATGATTATGGAGAGGAATGGTCTGAACAGGATGTTGCTGATCAAATTACCAACCAACTCGAACAAGCTGGAATTCAAATTTTAAGTAATAACTCGGAAAAAATAAACGGGCTAAACATTATTGGAATTGATGATTATTGGGGATTAAACTTTAACCCAAAACAAATATTATCACAACAAAACAAGAACGAAGCTAATATCACACTTTGCCATAATCCGGATGTTTGTGATCTAGATGTTTGGGATGATTATGAAGGATGGATATTATCTGGGCATACCCATGGAGGACAATGCAAACCACCTTTTCTAAAACCTCCTCTACTTCCGGTTAAGAATAAAAAATACGATGCTGGAGAAATTGATCTTACCAATGGAAGAAAACTATACATCAACAGAGCCATCGGACATTTATATCAGGTACGATTTAATGTAAGACCAGAAATTACCGTTTTTGAATTAGCAAAAACGTAAAATTTTAAATAGTACTACTATTACTTCAATTATGTTACAGAATTGTTATTTTAACATATACCATTGTGAAACAAAGAATTAAGCTTTATTTTTAATACGTTTTACAATTCATCTAATCAAATTCAATCAAAAACGGTATGTCTTTGTTTTCAAAACTGACACCAAAACCATATTTCTTTTTATTTATTTTTCAATCGATTATAGTATTTGGACAACAAAGTGAATTTATACAAGGAAAATTAGTCGATTCTAAAACCAAAGAACCGATTTCTTTTGCAACCATTAGAATCAAAAATAAATCTCAAGGTCTAATTTCAAATGCAGATGGTGGATTTAAGATTCCTACGAACATTCAAAACATAAGCGATACGCTAGTTGTATCTTCAATAGGATATATCTCTAAAAACATACTATTATCTCAACTCAAATCTGAACAAGTTAATGTCATATCATTAGTTCAGAAAATTGAAGAATTGGAAGAAGTCGTTGTAACGAATACCAAAAAGATAAAACGATATGGAGCAAATATAATTGTACGACTAGCCATAGAAAAGATACCAGAAAATCATCCATTTTCTCCTTTTTCATATGTAGGCTATTATAGAGATTACCAAATAAAAGATCAATCTTATATAAATTTAAATGAAGCCATTTTAGAAGTTTTTGATAAAGGTTTTGAATCTGATGATTTACAAGAAACCAAAATAAAAATATTAGAATACAAAAATAATTTAGACTTTCCCGTTGATACTATTGCCGCCAAACCCTATAATTATGTAAATAGAGATAAAATTATATCTAACAACGCAACATTGAATGGACAAGGCGGAAATGAATATACACTCTTAAGATTACATGATGCACTCCGAAACTATCGTATAAATACTTATGATTTTGTGAATAGATTTAACAGAAACTTCATAAAGAACCATAGATTTAAAATACTTCCCTCTACTTCTATTGATAATATACCATTATATACCATTGGTATTTCCAAAACCCAGCAAAACATAAAGGTTTCTGGAAAAATCTATATCAGCAAAGGAGATTTCAAAATCTATAAGATGATATATTCAGTTTTTGACTCATCTAAACCTGAAGATGAAGAAAAAAATACAACGGAAAAAACATCTGGAAAATTACTCTATGAAATCATTATAGAATACCAAGAACGTTTTGAAAAAATGTATCCAAGTTATATTTCATTTGATAATACATTTGAAACATCATATCCTCCAAAATTTTTCCCTGAAAAAGTATATGTAAATCAAATGCAAAAACGTTTCGAAATTGTTCTTAATAAAAGACCTTTTTCAAGAGAGGCTCTTAGAAAAAGAAATTATAGCCTATGGTATTATGGAACTAAACTACAAATAGACAGTATTCGACTACTACAAAAAAACATCTATATATATCCTAAAAAGAGAAAATTAGTTTTCGGCACCAAGCTTATTAGCAAGCAAAAAAAGCAAAGCCATAGAGCAATCGCTATAGAAATTAAAAACATCAGAGATTTAGAAGGAAACCTCATCAACCAAAGAGAATCAGTTTCTTTCCATCAGTACAGAGAGTTTTTTGTACAAGAATTATCCATAGATACAAAAGCAATACGTGACAGCTTATTTATGATAAAAACCAAACCAATCTTTAAAAGTAAATCTGTTATCTCTCCCGAAATATTATCCAACTACTGGATGAATACCCCTCTAAAGAATTAATAATCATTTTATGCAATAGAGTATGGATGAGTAACATTTCATGTATTTAATAGACCAGTAAGCATCAACAAAATTATTTTCATGACCGATTTATTGAAACTAGCGAGAATTCAAACGATACTAGTCTTCCTGTTTATTATACTCAAATTCATTCGACCAACTGTTTTAAATAGCAGCACCTATAACTGGGTTAAAATCGTGTTACTTTCATTACCCAATTTCTTTGAATCAATCATAGGGACATTCCTACTAACAGGAATAGGTCTTTATATTAATTTCCGTATACTCCCCGAAAAAACAAAAATCTCCATCTACAAACTTTACGTACTAGCAACTATACTAGCTGGAGTATATGTGATAACTCAAGAACTAAAAATTCATAACCTTGGAGGCAATAATGTCTATGATATTAATGACATCTTTTTTTCATTTATTGGTTTAATTGTTGGTTACTTTATGATAAGATGGATACAACCAAAGATTTACAATACAAATAGAGATTAACTCATTTAACTGCCAAGATAACTCTTCTTCACTCTGCAAAAAGCAATGTTTACCTATCTAAAAGCTGTGTTCCCTAATTCTACATTTTATATACAAAACAAAGCGTCTAAGTTTGATGTATAAACTAAAAAGAATAAGATTATGAATCAATTTACTGTAAACATCAAAGAGCCATGCCATCAGAATTTCGAAAACTTTTCTCCAACAGATAAAGGTGGATTTTGTAATCATTGTACAAAAGAAGTAATAGATTTTTCGGGTATGACTTCTGTAGAAATTACAAACTACTTTAAAAGCCAATCCTCGAATAACGTTTGTGGTCGATTTAAGAAACACCAATTAACTACTTACAAGGAATTTAGAAAAAGCCAGTTTAATGTTTTGGGAGCAATCACTATAGCTTGTATGGCATTATTCTCTTTTGCTAAGACTCATGCGCAAAACATAGATAATCAAACAAGAAACTCAATTAATAATCCTTCAAAACTTCAAAGTGCTATTAATGACAATTCGATTATAGTTAAGGGTATTGTTTCCGAAAGCGGAAATCCATTACCAGGTGCTAATATCCTACTAGAAGGAACTGCCATTGGTACATCAACAGATTTTGATGGCAATTTTGAATTTCCAGTAATGCTAAAAAAAGGAGATGTTCTGGTATTTAGCTATATTGGTTTTACGTCAAAAAAAGTAAAAATTCAAGATAACACCTCTGGAAACAATATTGCACTTAATGTAAATCTAAAACCAGATGGTTGTGTTCTGATGGGAAAAGTAGCTGTGAAAAAATTATATAGTTCTACAAAAGATTAATTTAAGCATACACATGAAATTTTTTCTTAGCACTACACTCTTTCTTCTAATTGCTTGCAATGTATTTTCCCAAGTTTCGGATTTTAAATCCGTAGACTTTACCAAAGCGGATAAGATTGCTTTTTCTTACAAAAGAGCTTCATTAGAAAATCTTCCGTTGTTAGCGTATCAGCTAACTAATGAATTACCTACTGAGGTAGAGAAATTCCGAGCGATATACACATGGGTTTGTCAAAATATAAAAGGAGATCAAGTGCAATTCTCTCAGGTAAGTAGAAAAAGAAGGAAGTATCGAAATGATTCCGTTTCATTTATGAAATGGAATCATCAATACAAGAAAAAAGTATTCAAGAGATTAGTAAACAAAAAGAAAACCATGTGTACAGGATATGCATATTTGGTTAAAGAACTTTGCAATTTGGTCGACATTTCTTGTAAAATTATTGATGGTTATGGCAGGTCTGTTTCCTCTAATATCAAAAAATTAGAAATGCCTAATCATTCTTGGAATGCTGTTAAGCTAAATAACAAATGGTACTTATGTGATGCTACTTGGTCTAGTGGCTACCTCGATGAATATGGTGTTTTTATCACTTCCTATAATGACGGCTATTTCTTAACTGATCCAGTATTTTTTGCCAAAAATCACTTTCCAATACATCAAGAATGGCTATTAGATGATACGATAAAAGTCTCTTCATTTGTAAGCGCTCCGTTGATCTATGGAGAAGCTTTTGCAAACGATATACAGCCCGTCTCACCGAATAAATTAGATACAGCTATACCTAAAAATACCGAAGTCGTTTTTAGTTTTAAATCTTCACGGAAAATCAAAAAAGATCATATTGAATTGGTTTATTACTCAGGATCAGAAGAAAAAAATATTCATATCTACAATACTCAAAACAACAATAACATCACATCTTTCACTTGTACTTTTAAAAATAAAGGACGTTATGACACACATCTTAGAATAAATGGTGATATTGTAGCTACTTATTCATTTAATGTTGGTAAAGGTTAAAGCAGAAATAAACCATGCTATTAAGAGGTTTTCTGCTCTATCTAAACTAATTGCTTTTGATATATATTATAGTTAGAAAACATATCAATTAATGAGCTATATCTTGTCATCATTAGTTCCATTTTTTAGGAAAAATCCTAAACTATTATTTTTAGTTGATGGAATAGGCGCATTACTAACTTTGGTGTTTTTATCCATTTTACTTCCTGCTATACGACAGCTCATAGGAATTCCACTAAAAGCACTACATTTTTTGGCCATAATAGCAATCGTACTGCTCCTATATTCTACTGTTTGCTTTTTCTTAAACCCTTTAAAATATGAATTTTTCGTAAAAATAATCGCATTTGCTAATCTAATCTATTGTTTTATAACTGTAGGGGCGGTTATCTTTTATTATGATCAGATGACGCTATGGGGATTCTTTTATTTTGGTCTTGAGGCTTTCATCATTCTGATTTTAGTTGCTCTAGAATTTAGAGTAGTTAGCAATAAAGTGTTTTCTAAACCTCTATAACCTTACAAAACAAAAAAAACCTCACAACTCTATCTATTGTGAGGTTTCCCGGTTTTAAACAAACACATTAAATTATGGTCTTTTATTTTTTCGGAAGCATAACTGTTTCAAGGGTATGAATCATTCCGTTTGTAGCTTCAATATCTGTTTTCATCAATCTTCCAGCATTTCCATTTTTATCGATCAAGTATATCTTTCCTCTTTTCCTACTAGCTATTAATTTGTTTCCTCCAAGAGTTCTTAATTTAACACTTCCGCCTCCTTCATTAATTGCTTTGATAATATCTTGTTCGTTTATCGTACCTGGTATAATATGACAATTTAAAATAGCTGCTAAGCTTTCTTTGTTTTCTTCTTTTTTAAGATCCTCTAACGTTCCTTTTGGAAGTTTAGAGAACGCTCCATTTAAAGGTGCAAAAACAGTAAATGATTTTTCTCCTTTGAATTTCTCAGAAAATTCTGAAGATTTTACGATTTCATTTAATTGAGTAAAAGCAATATCAAATGATAAAATCTCATTGATGGTAAGATTTTTATTTTCTTCTACAGGTATATCAGCTTGTGCAATTAACTTGTCATTTTTTCCTGCATTTGGATTTTTCTTTACAACCAAATTATCGCAAGAAACAAAAGTTATGATAAGAATAAGAGCTAAAAAATTAAATGGGGTTTTAATCTTCATTTTAAAAATTGATTTATTATTAATTCTTAAGTATGGATAACAACTTAATATCTATTCTATTACTTTATCTTGGGTTAAATCTATTGTAATTAACGTTAAGAAATGTTAACAAATGAGTATTCGTAAGTAGTAAGTTAGTAATCGTTTTTATGGACCTGTGGTTGTACCGTAAGCGTTTTATACAAATACATTTAAATCTTTAACCCCAGCTTATTACAGGTAATTCTTTATATAGGATTGAAACCATAAAAAAGTCTTATTTTTATGACTCGTATCACAAGCAAACTCATTCAATTCAGACTATCATATGAAATCATTCAACTTCATAAATCTATTCTTTTGTTCTGTATTAGCGTTTACTCCAATATATAGTCAAAAAAAGTTATCATCTACCAAGCAAGCCATTATTGCTTCTGTAGAAAAGCATCAAAAAGAGTTAATCGATATCAGCGATCAAATTTGGGCATTAGCAGAAACTGCTTTCGAGGAAAATCAATCATCTAAGTTACTGGCCGATTATGCAGAAAAACAAGGTTTCAAAGTAGAACGAGGTGTAGCAGGAATGCCAACTGCCTTTGTAGCTTCTTATGGTTCAGGAAAACCAGTAATTAGTGTACTTGGAGAGTTTGATGCATTACCAGGAATATCTCAAAAAGCACAACCTACAAAAGCTGCATTAACGGAAGGAGGCGCTGGTCACGGATGTGGACATAACCTGTTTGGTGCAGGAAGTTTAGGAGCTGCAATTGCAGTAAAAGAATTAATAGAATCTGGAAAAATTAAAGGAACTGTTAAGTTTTTTGGAACTCCGAGTGAAGAAAAGTACTTCGGGAAAATCTGGATGGTTAGAGAAGGCTTATGGGATGGTGTTGATGCTAATATTAGTTGGCATCCATCAGCTTCTACCAAAGCTGAT
Source organism: Aquimarina sp. 433 (assembly GCF_054054605.1). NCBI lineage: Bacteria > Pseudomonadati > Bacteroidota > Flavobacteriia > Flavobacteriales > Flavobacteriaceae > Aquimarina > Aquimarina sp. 433. Next base: position 99,135 of record NZ_JBSWZK010000003.1, on the reverse strand, counting down.
GTTCAAAGTTCTCTGGCATTGGTAGATTTTAAAGTCGAATTTTTTGGGCAGGCAGCACATGCTTCTGCCGATCCATGGAACGGTAGAAGTGCTTCAGACGCATTAGAACTTTATACGACAGGTATCAACTATTACCGCGAACATGTAAAACCAACCGTGAGAATGCATTACCATATTCAGGATGGAGGGCAAGTAGTAAATGTAGTACCCGATTATTCCAGATTATGGATGCGAGTAAGAGACACTAAACGTTCTGGAATGATACCAGTATATGAGCGTGTTAAAAAAATGGCAGAAGGAGCTGCGATTATGGCGAATGTAGATTATAAAATCTCTCTAATTTCAGGAATTTATGAAGTCTTAGTTAATCGTGAAGGTGGAAAATTGATGCAACAGAACTTAGAACTTTTAGGACCAATCACTTATACAGATGAAGAAATTGCTTTTGGTAAAAAAATTCAAGAGGTTACCAAGAAAGAACAAGTTGGTATGGATAGTGCTATTAATCCGCTGGAAGAAACAAAAGAACATCCTGGTGGTGGTTCTACAGATGTTGGAGATGTTAGCTGGAATGTTCCGAATATCAATCTTGGAGTTACCACAGCTCCTAAAGACACACCATGGCATTCGTGGGCTGTTGTTGCTTGTGGTGGAATGAGTATTGGACATAAAGGAATGTTGTATGCATCAAAAGCAATGGCAATGACTATGACCGATCTTTACGAAGATCCAAAAGCTTTAGAAAAGGTAAAAGCTGAATATAAAGAACGTAAAGGAGATGAAGTTTATGAAGCTATTGTACCAGAAGGCCCTCCTCCAATTCCAAGCGATTCCAAAAAATAGTAAATAACAACTAGGAAGAACTTCTAGAAAAACTAATAAATTATTTTTTAAGTAAATTTTCGTAAAAAAATTTTAGTAAACAGAACAAAGATTTGCTTTTTACATTAGGTTTGCAGTATAACCAACGTAAACCATAAATAATAGTAAAGTAAATATTGTAGAGCTATACTATTATTTAGCAAACTCTTAACCTCATGAAGAAGAGATTGACATATCTCCTAGTATTTATTACATCCGTTACTTGCGTACATGCTCAATTATCAGGAACAGTAAAAGATCAATCAGGAAATCCAGTAGAAAATGCTTTAGTCTGTGATGCCAATAATGTATATAATTACACTAAAACTGATGAAAGCGGTAATTTTAATTTGCCCTCAGGTAATAGCAATACTCAATTAAGAATTGGCGCACTTAAGTACGAAACCATAAAGGTCACCTCAGAAAGAAATATAGTACTTGCTCCAGATCCATTATTAGCAAATGATGAATACCATATTAGCTTTGATCATTTGCGAGTTGGAGATACGTATACAGAAAATGAACTAAAGGATGACTTCCCCACTTCTAACGGAATTGGTTTTTACGACGGTCAGCTAGTAAATGGTCAAAAAGATGATACACAAGACAGAGCATCCGTAGATTATGAAAACAGTATCGATCCAGGAGGTGTTTCTTTAAAAGTAAAATACCCAAAAGGCTTATTAAAAACAGGGAATTCTGGAATAGACACTAGAATTCCATTAATGAATACCTTTAAAGATAATTATTATGAATCTTCGGATTTATATCTTTCGTACTGGATTAAATTTAGCGATGATTTTGACTTTAGTTTATGTGGCGGAAAGCTCCCAAGCTTAGGTGGATCAGATCCAAATACTCCTGATGGAGAAAGAGATAGAAATCGATGGAAAGGTAGAATTATGTTTCGAAAAGGAGGTGGAATTCAGTTTTATATGGAGCTTCCTGGAGAACAAGAACCTGCTGATGATGCTGCTAATGAAGATGAAAATGAATTACGCTTTTGGGGAGATCGAGTGGTAGATGGTGATAACATTTGTTCGTTTGAATATGAAAACTATCTGAAAGCACAAGGATGGCACAATATCGAACTACATTACGTATTGGAAAGTAGTCCAAATGGTAATGATGGCCTTTTTGAAGGTTGGGTAGATGGTGTAAATTATGATTTCGTTGGTTCTGACTATTTCAATTACTATAGAAACCCTTCAGAAAATAGAGAAAACATAACTATTAATCATATTCTCATTTCCACCTTCTTAGGAGGTTCTGATTATGACAATTACGCTCCTAAGGACAAAGATTTTTACGTATGGTTTGATGAATTTAGAGTATCGGAACAAAGAATCAACGAATGGGATTTTTACACCAATACTTTATCCGTCGAAGAGTCTAATGATATATCCAACAAAATTTTCCCCAATCCAAGTACCGGCGATTACAACCTACCTAAAAGCACAAATTGGATTGTATATGATATCACTGGAAAAGAAGTAAAAAATGGTAACGGTAAAACTGTTGACCTAAATGGATATTCCAAAGGAATATATTTTCTTAAAATGGAAAAATTTGATATTGCTACAAAACTAATTTTACAATAAGAAACAACAATAATGTTGTATAAAAAAGTAGTATGCGTAAAGATTAGTTAAGCATTTGCCATAACTTATCTTTAAGCTCTTGTAAACCTTGCTGAGCAACTGAAGAAATAAACAGATAAGGAATTTCTAACTGTTCATCTAGCTCAGCTCGCAACTCTGCTTTTAATTCATCATCGAGCATATCACATTTTGATATAGCAATTAATCGCTCTTTATCTAATAGATCTGGATTGTATCTTCGTAATTCATCTAATAGTATTTCGTATTGCTCCTTAATATCCTTTGCATCAGCAGGTATTAAAAACAATAAAGTAGAATTACGTTCTATATGCCTTAAGAAACGATGCCCGATTCCTTTTCCTTCTGCAGCCCCTTCTATAATACCAGGGATATCAGCCATCACAAAGGTCTGGAAGTCTCTGTATTCTACGATACCAAGATTTGGCTTTAATGTGGTAAACTCATAATCTGCAATTTTAGGTTTTGCAGAAGTAATCACAGATAACAATGTTGATTTTCCTGCATTCGGAAAACCTACCAATCCTACATCCGCTAAAATTTTTAATTCTAGCGTAATATCATGCTGCTGTCCCTCCACACCTGGTTGTGCGTATCGAGGTGTTTGATTTACAGAACTCTTAAAATGCCAGTTTCCTCTTCCTCCCATTCCTCCTTCGGCAATGATAATTTCTTGTCCTGCTTCCGTAATTTCATGAAGAATATTCTGTGTTTCTGTATCTCTTATTACAGTACCTAAAGGAACATCTATAAAAACATCTCCTCCATCGGCTCCTGTACTTCTATTTTTACTTCCGTGTCCTCCATGCTCCGCTCTAAAATGTCTTTTAAACTTTAGATGATACAGAGTCCACATATTAGCATTTGCTCTAATAATGATATGACCACCTCGACCTCCATCTCCTCCATCTGGTCCTCCTTTGGTGATATACTTTTCTCTATGTAAATGCACGGATCCTTTACCTCCATTTCCTGAAGTTACATGCAACTTTACATAATCTACAAAATTCCCTTCTGTCATCCTACGTGATATCTTTTTAGATCAATTGGAAGCGTATCCAATGATTCATTTTCTGGTACTTTCTGAACAGGTCAAAAAACTATTTAAGTTTTTTGACCATATCATGAACTTTCTTAATTATAAAGTATCGATTACCGAACTAAGACGCTCAGTGATTTCTTCAATTCCTCCTACTCCATCTACTCCATAATATTTATCTTGTTTTTGGTAGTAGTTTTTAAGAATCGCAGTTTCGTTATAATATACTTTAATACGATTTCTAATCACTCCTTCATCGGCATCATCAGGACGTCCCGATGTTTTTCCGCGCTCCAATAAGCGTTGTACCAATACCTCATCATCCACTTCTAATGCGACCATAGCACTAACTTCTGATCCTTTAGAAGTTAATAATTCTGCTAAGGAATCAGCCTGCGCTTCTGTTCTAGGAAAACCATCAAAAATGAATCCTTTTGCTTCAGGGTTTTTATCTACTTCAGCATTTAGCATATCGATAGTAACTTCATCAGGAACCAACTGACCTTTATCAATATATGATTTTGCCAATGTACCTAATTCTGTAGCATTTTTTATGTTGTATCTAAATACATCTCCTGTAGAAATATGTACTAGATTGTATTTTTCTTTTAAAACTTCTGCTTGTGTTCCTTTTCCTGCTCCTGGAGGTCCGAATAACACTAAATTTGTCATGTTGTCTTGTTTTAATTGGTAAACTTCTGTAAGATTTCGTCCTAAACCATTATAATCTAATCCGTATCCCACAATAAATCGATTTGGGATCTCTATCCCAATATAGTCTATATGAATTTCTTTGGTATATGCCTCTGGTTTAAAAAATAAGGTAGCAATTTTTATATCGGTACAACCTTTACTTTTTAGTATGTCGATCAATTCCTCTATGGTATGACCTGTATCAATTATATCTTCTAGAATAACAACAGTTCTATCAGAAACATCTTCCTGTAAACCAATAAGTCTAGATACTTCAGAAGTTGTCTGAATACCATCATAAGAGGCTAATTTTACAAAACTTATCTCACATTCATGATTAAATCGTTTCAATACTTCTGAAACAAACATAAACGCACCATTTAACACCCCTAAAAAAAGTGGTTTCTTATCCGATAAATCATTAGAAAGATTAAGAGATAATGTATCTATTGCTGCTGAGATTTCATCTTCGGCAATAAAGGGTGTAAATTTTAAATCGTGCAGTGTAATCGTCATAGTATTAGATTATCACGGTGGCCTTTTTGTTTTTAAAGGCGCAAAGATAGTGATTACAAACAACACTTATATTAGTTATCTACTGCATTTACTGTATAATATTAAGGTTTTTACTTATTAAAAATTTATTTTTGTTGCCCAAGGCAATTTTTAGATACTCCAAAACAATGACAAACTATTTTTCGTCAGAATTTAAGCTAGGTATTCTGGGTGGTGGCCAATTAGGTAAGATGATGCTGTATGAAACCCGGAAATATGATATTTGCACTTATGTTCTTGACCCCAACCCCGATGCCCCTTGTAGAATTGCTTGTGATCATTTTCAGCAAGGAGACCTAATGGATTATAATACTGTTTACAATTTTGGAAAAAAAGTAGATGTACTCACTTTTGAAATTGAAACAGTAAATACCAAAGCATTAGCCCAATTAGAAAAAGAAGGCATAAAAGTATATCCTAATGCTGCCACTTTAGAAAAAATACAAAACAAAGGCAGGCAAAAGCTTTTTTATAAAAAACAGGAAATACCAACTGCTCCATTTGTACAATTTTCTAATAAAGCACACTTGGCAGAAGGCATTACCAATGGGAAGGTAAAACTTCCTTTTGTCTGGAAAAGTACGCAAGGTGGCTATGATGGTAAAGGTGTTTCTATTATTAGAACTGGAGCAGATATTGCCAAACTACCTGATAATGAATGTATCGCAGAAAAGTTAATTGATTTCAAAAATGAACTAGCGGTAATTGTTGTTCGTAACCCCAAAGGAGAAATTAAAACGTATCCTGTAGTAGAAATGGAATTTCATCCAGAAGCAAACCAAGTAGAATATGTTATTTGTCCTGCTAGAATAGACAATGAAATTGCGGAAAAAGCTAGAGCAATAGCAGAACAAGTTTCGGAAGCTTTTGAACACGTAGGGCTACTGGCTGTAGAAATGTTTCAAACTAAAGATGATGAAATCTTAGTTAATGAAGTAGCTCCAAGACCGCACAATAGCGGACACTATAGTATTGAAGCAAGTTACACAAATCAATTTGAGCAACATATAAGAGCTATTTTAGATTTACCTCTAGGAGCTACAGAAAGTAAAGTAGCAGGAATTATGGTAAATCTTGTTGGTGCTGAAGGATTTTCGGGGAATGTAGTCTATGAAAATATTGAGACCATTATGAATATGGATGGAGTTACTCCTCATATTTATGGTAAAAAGAAAACAAGACCCTTCAGAAAAATGGGACACGTTACTATTGTAAATGAAGATATTTCAGAAGCCAGAAAAATAGCCGAAAAAGTAAAAAATACTATAAGAGTGATAAGCGAATAAATACGCTAAAAAATTGGTTTTTTGTAATTCGAAAGCATATGTATGCTTTGATTAAAAACATCAAATATTAATTAAAATTAAAAACAATTATATGAGCAAAGTAGGAATCATTATGGGAAGTACAAGCGATATGCCCGTAATGGAAAAAGCAATTGAAATTCTCAAAGGTTTTGATATAGAAGTTGAAGTAGATATTGTTTCTGCTCATCGTACTCCTGAAAAATTATTTGATTACGGTAAAAATGCTCATACTCGCGGAATATCTGTTATCATTGCAGGTGCTGGAGGAGCTGCACATCTACCAGGTATGGTAGCATCTCTATCTCCTCTTCCTGTAATAGGAGTTCCTGTGAAATCAAGAAACTCTATCGATGGATGGGATTCTGTATTATCGATTCTTCAAATGCCTGGAGGAGTTCCTGTAGCAACTGTAGCCCTTGATGGCGCTATGAATGCGGGAATTCTTGCCGCACAAATTATCGGTGCATCAGACAAATGTGTATTAGATAAAATACTAGTTTACAAAGAAGGATTAAAGCAAAAAGTAATCGAAGGCGCTAAGCAGATTAATATGTAATACATAAAAAAAGAGTATAAAAAAAAGAGCCGCTCCTCAGCGGCTCTTCCAATATCAGGTCTTACAATAGAATATAACAATATTTATTAACCAACTTAAATATATTACACAAAAAATTCATCGTAAGACCATACTCTTAAAACCTAGTACAAAGGTAAACCCTTACTTTAATTACGCAATAATTATCTCTCAAAACTTATTAACAATTTCGATAAATTACATATTTTACCGATAAAAAGCTTAAATTTTACTTTTTTTTGAATTTTTCTCATGGAAAAACCAGACATTTTAAAGAATTCTCTATCAGAATAGTAGATTTTGACAGTTTATTAACAAAAAAAAGAGCTACATTTCATGCAACTCTTTTAATTTTTGATCTTTACAAAGAATATTATTGACATCCATACCCCTGATTACAATAATGTGTTTATTACTTTGTTTAGACCATTACTAATAAACCTACACAAATCTAATTCTATCCTATATCTTTGTAGCAAAAAGTGATTGAATTAGATCCTTGATTATCGATAAAAAGCACATTTTTTCGACAAAATCACACTTTGTTTTAGAAAACAGATTTAAAGAACAGAATAATAAATCATGAGAAAACTCATCACGTTTAATATATAGAACAGCAAATGATTAATGATGAGTTCCATGTGACCTTCAAAAAAATAGTATAAGTACATGAAAAATCCTTTATTAGAATCTTTTGACCTAGCTCCTTTTTCTCAGATACAATCCGAGCATTTTTTACCAGCGATTAAAAATGCTATATCTATTGCAAAAGAAGAAGTAGACACTATTGTAACAAATACAGAAAAACCATCTTTTTCTAACACTATAGAAAAATTAGAATATAGTGGCGAGCTTTTAGACCGTGTTACAAGCATATTTTTTAACTTAAATAGTGCTGAAACTAATGAGGAGATTCAAAAAATAGCACAAGAGGCTTCTCCTCTATTATCAGAATTTAGAAATGATATTGCTTTAAATAAAGATCTTTTTAAAAGAATTGAAACGGTTTATTTAAACAAAAGTAACCTTGATCTTTCTGCAGAACAAAGCACATTATTAGAAAAAAGATATAAATCGTTTTCTAGAAATGGAGCTAATCTTCCAGATGATAAAAAAGAACAACTAAGAGAAATTGACAAAGAACTTTCTCAATTGAGTCTAAAATTTGGTGAAAATGTACTAGCAGAAACAAATAAATTTGAGATGCTATTAACCGATGAAGCTGATCTTTCTGGTTTACCTGAAGGTGCTAAAGAAGCAGCAAAAGCGCTTGCCGAATCCAAGGAAAAAGAAGGATGGTTAATCAACTTAGACTATCCTAGCTATATTCCTTTTATGACCTATGCAGATAATAGAGAATTAAGAAAAAAAATGTCTCTGGCGTTTGCTTCTAAAGGTTTCCATAATGACGAGTTAGACAATCAAGAAATTGTTCTGAAGATTGCAAAATTAAGACACCAACGTGCGGAAGTTCTTGGATATTCGTCTCACGCAGCGTACGTTTTAGAAGAACGTATGGCCGAAACTCCAGAAAAAGTATTCTCCTTTTTAAATGAGATATTAGAAAAAGCGAAACCAGCAGCAGAAAGAGAATTCAAACAATTAGAAAATTTTGCTAAAGAATTAGATGGTATTGATCAATTACAAAAATGGGATGGAGCTTATTATTCAGAAAAGCTAAAGAAAAAGCTTTTTGATCTAGATGATGAAAAATTAAAACCATATTTTAAATTAGAAAATGTAATTGATGGTGTTTTCCAAGTTTCTTCTAACTTATTTGGATTACAATTTGAAGAGACCAATGAAGTAGACAAATACCATGAAGAAGTAAAAACTTATCATGTAAAAGATACTGATGGCAATTTTATTGCAGTGTTCTATGCTGATTTTCACCCAAGAGCTGGAAAACGAAATGGTGCATGGATGACGTCTTATAAACCTCAAATGAGAAAAGATGGAGAAAATATAAGACCGCATATTTCAATAGTTTGCAATTTTACAAAACCAACACCTAGTAAGCCATCACTATTAACTTTTAATGAAGTTACTACCTTATTTCATGAATTCGGACACGCATTACACGGAATGCTCGCAGACACCATATATCCTGGATTATCTGGCACCAGTGTTTATTGGGATTTTGTAGAGTTACCAAGTCAGGTTTTAGAGAACTGGTGTTACGAGAAAGAAGCCTTAGAACTATTCGCTAAACATTATGAAACAGGAGAAGTAATTCCGATGGAATTGATTCAAAAAATAAAGGAATCATCCACTTTTATGGAAGGCTTAGCTACGTTACGCCAATTAAGCTTTGGGCTATTAGACATGTCTTGGCATGCCAACGATCCTAGTGAAATTAAAAATGTAAAAACACATGAGAAAAAGGCTTTTGAAGGCACGTCTTTATATCCTGATGTAGCAGAAAATTGTATGAGTACTGCCTTTTCTCATATCTTTCAAGGAGGATATTCTGCGGGGTATTACTCTTATAAATGGGCAGAAGTATTAGACGCAGATGCTTTTGACTATTTCAAAGAGCGAGGGATCTTTGATAAAGAAGTAGCAACCAAGTTTAAGGATCACGTACTTTCTAAAGGAGGTACTGAAAATCCAATGACCTTATATAAACGTTTCAGAGGACAAGAACCAAAGCCCGAAGCTTTATTAAAACGTGCAGGATTGATTAAGTAATATAACACAATGCTAAAAAACGGGGTTCAGTATGATATTGAACCCCTTTTTTTTATATCTCTGCTTTCAAAAAACTATAGCTTAAAAGTACCATAAATACATGTTTTAATGTATCTATAAAAATTAAACTTTCAAAAATTACTGAAAGTTTAAAATATTTTATATATTTGTCCTATGAACTACAATGAAGCAAAAGATAAATTTATTTCCACTTGGGGAGCTTTAGGAACTCTTTGGGGTATCAACAAAGCCATGGCACAAATTCATGCTTTGTTATGGATATCTCCAGAACCCCTCTCTATGGAGGACATTATGGAAGAGTTACATATCTCTAGAGGTAACACGAGTATGAACTTACGTCAATTAATGGATTGGGGTATTGTTTTTAAAGAAAGTAAACCAGGAGAACGTAAAGAGTATTTCGTTTCGGAAAAAGATGTACAAGAACTTGCCAGACAAGTAGCCAAAGAACGCAGCAGACGTGAAATAAAGCCTGTGATTAAAGTATTAAGAGAAGTATCTGGAATTGAAAATGACGGCTCTAAAAAAACAGAAGAGCTGATTAAGCAAACCAAATCGCTCTATGAACTGGCAGATAGTGCGGATACGATGATGAATAAAATTGTAAATCAAGAATCGAATTGGATCACTAAGACATTAATGAAACTGATTAAATAAACAACGAAAACATACTTTAAGCAAAAGAGAGGAAGCAATTCCTTTTCTTTTTCAAAATATGTTTCAAAAATTATTGAAACTTTAAAACTATTAGAATTATGAAAACGATACATAACATTAACAAATGGAGTTTTATTATCACGCTTATACTTTACATAACGGTTTATCTAGGACTATTAGCTCAAATTCCACTAGGTTTTATTCAGTTTGTTCTAGCGTGTTCTATACTGGCATATTGGAAAAAACTGAATATCCAATCTAAAAAATTGATAGTTGGCTATTGGTCTTTATTTGTCTTGTATTGGGTATCATTTCTTATCCTAAACCAAAACTTTGAAAGCCTATTTGGATTGTTTTTCTTTTCTGTAATCCCGATGAGTATTGCTTCTTATTTTGTCTATGTAACCTACAAAATAAAGAAGTATGTAGAACAAATTGAATTTAAGCCTTCTTTTTATAATTAATACTTAAAATTATGAACACCACCATCCCTCTTTTACATAAAATTAGATTTCAAAAATCAAACAAAGAAAAACTCATAGAGCTTTATAACGAAGCTACTGAAGATTATGAATTCTGGAGCAAAGATTTCAATATGCATTTTGGGTATTACATTCCTTTTAAAACTACCCTTTTTAAAAGAGACACTATGCTCAACGAGATGAATAATCAAGTTTTTAAAAGATTACAATTTAATAAGCAAAAAGGTATTGTAGCGGATCTTGGTTGTGGTATTGGAGGCACTATGAAATATGGACTCAGAAAATACCCAAGGCTTCATATGCTAGGTGTAACACTATCTTCTTTTCAGGTGACTGAAGGAAACAAGAGACTTCATAAAATGAATGGACTTATTTTACAGGAAAATTACAATCATACTTCTTTTGCCGATAACAGTTTTGATAGTGCTTACGCTATAGAGAGCTTTTGCCATTCTGGCCATAGTGATACTGCCCTCTCTGAGGCGTATAGAATTATTAAACCCGGAGGCAAGTTAGTGATTGCAGATGCCTTTCTTAAGAAAGAAGAAGATCAATTATGTATAGGAAGCCATTATTGTTATAAGCAACTGTGCAAGGGATGGAGTTTAGAAGGATTAGGAAGCATTCAAAATGTAAAAAAGTCATTAGAACGTATTGGATTCAAAAAAGTAGTTATAGAAGATGTATCCTTTAGAGTTGCTCCTTCTGTACTTCATGTACCATTTGCGATTACTGGATTTATTTTCAAAAAATTGATCAGAAAAGAAAATCTAAAAGTACAAAGCTGGAAAAACCTAAAAGGCTCTTTGTTTGCCCTACTATCTGGTTTGCATATGCAAAGTTTTGGATATTACATCGTAACAGCTGAAAAATAAGGTATATTAAAGATGACAATTAAAATCATATATCAATGGAGTTATATTGGGATCGCTACCCTGATTTCAACAATTACATTATTTTATTATGCCAAAGAATTGCCAGAATTGATTACTAATGATAAACTATCCATAGAAATAGTAATGTGTGCAGGCCAATTAATCTGGCAAGGTGGTATTATAATGTTATGCATTAAAAGAAAAATTCATACATACTTATGTCATATGATTACAGTTTCTTTATTAGGCTCTTTAGTACTAATTCCATTATTGTTTTTATATCAAGTAGCGTTGATAAGTGTAGAAATCAAAGTTCTTCTATTTCTAATAGTGGTTAGTTTAATGATCATTGAACATGCTAGGAGAGTAAAAAAACTAAAACTACCCTCCTATCTTACAGCAACTTGGGTTCTATACAGACTCGCTTGGTTACCTATTTTATTATTTTAAAAAGAATACGAATGAAAAAACTAGTTATAGCAGCAGGCACAGGGTTTTTAGGAGATATTTTGGTAGAATATTTCAAAAATAAAGTTGATACCATCATCATACTAACTCGTGGAGAAAACAGAACGTTGAATAATATCCGATATGTACAATGGGATGCAAAATCCATTGGTAATTGGCAAAGCGAATTAGAAGGTGCAGATGTCTTAATCAATATGACTGGAAAATCAGTGGATTGTAGATATCATCAAAAAAACAAAGACCTTATTCTTTCCTCTAGAGTAGAATCTACTAATGTTTTAGGAAAAGTAATTTCTAACTGTGTAAATCCTCCAAAAGTCTGGTTAAATTCTTCTACAGCTACAATCTACAGACATTCTCTAGATATGGAAATGGATGAAATCAACGGTGAAATAGGAACTGGATTTTCTGTAAACGTAGCCACCAATTGGGAACATGCATTCTTTTCTCATCATACTCCAAAAACTAGAAAAGTAGCACTAAGAACCTCTATCGTATTAGGAAAAAAGGGTGGTGCTTTACAACCAATTCTTAATCTTGTGAAAATTGGATTTGGAGGCAAACAAGGAAAAGGAAATCAAAAATTTAGTTGGATCCATGAAATTGATTTTGCAAGAAGCTTGGAGTTTATTATTAACAATCCTGAGATGGAAGGTCCAATTAATATCGTAGCACCTAATCCATCGGATAACAAGACGCTGATGCAAACATTAAGAAAAGTGACGAACATAAACATTGGAATCCCATTACCAAAATTTCTTTTGGAGATCGGAGCTCGTATGATCAAAACTGAAACTGAACTCATTTTAAAAAGTAGAAATGTAATTCCGAAAAAAATGCAAGAAGCGGGTTTTCAATTTACATATCCAGATCTTACTGAAGCAACTAAAGAACTTACTTCATAATTATGACTATTATTACATTACATACAATGATTAAGGCTCCTATAGCAACTGTCTTTGATGCAGCTAGAAATATAGATCTTCATATGAAATCCGCTCACAAAACTAGAGAAAAAGCTATTGCAGGAAAAACATCAGGTTTGATCAATCTATACGAAACCGTAACTTGGAGAGGAAAACATTTTGGTTGCTCCCTACAACATCAAAGTAAAATAACATCACTTAGGTATCCTACTTATTTTATTGATGAAATGATCAAAGGTCATTTTAAAAGTTTTAAGCATCAGCATATTTTTAAAGAAACGTCTTCTGGGACCGAAATGATCGATGTTTTGGAATACAAAACTCCTTATGGTTTTATAGGTCGCCTATTTGATCGATTGCTTCTAAAAAAACATCTCATCACTTTTTTAAAAATTAGAAATGATCATATTAAAATCGAAACCGAAAAAACAGTGTATATTCAAGAGTAAACCTGAAAAGTTCTGAAAAAACTATTACGAATCTGCCATCGTGGGCATTTCAGGCTGAGTATATAACCAAACATTACAAGGATTCATCACTCAATTCGGTAATAAGATTTCATTAATGACTTTTCAGGTTAACCACTCCCAATTTAACTATTGTATTAGGATATCAACTTTATATTACTCTTCGATCGCAAAACAATAAATACGCACATCTCCAGAGGTTCCCATGATATTATTCGCTTCAGTTCCTTTATAAATTGGCTGAAAAGCATATTCTCCAAGAGCTAAAGCTGGCATTACCATCTCGTATAAATTACCTTCTATTTTTTTTAATTCTGGAATCACCAAATGCTCGCTAATATCTTTACTTCCTCCACCCATAGAGTTTCCTTTTTGTATAAATCGTCTGTATTTCTTTCGTTTTTTTACGACATCTGCCTTAGAGATAATAACAATATCTAGCGGATCTATTCCTTCGTCTAGTGCTATGATAAATTTCGGAAGTTCATTTGGACGAAATCTAACATCTGAATATTTACTATTAAATATGGTCAAATATTGATTCACTCCTCCGTATCCAAAACCTATTGCTTTGGCTTCTATTTTAGCACCTTTACGCTCAAATGATTGTACATTCCCATCCTTTATATAATAGGGAACAAAGTTTTTTTCTACTTCTTGAGCTTGCACACTAACCAAAAATCCTAGTTGAAGTATTAGTAACCAAGTAATTTTTTTCATTATTTCTACTTTTTTTGTTTAACCGGCAGATGATGATACTCCTTTTAATTTTATCGAACAGCGTTAATAAATCAGGATTTATCAAATGACGGATTGATTAAAAATGTTTAAGCAAACTTAACCTCATCGTCCACTTCAAAAAATACCCAATTACAGGTATATATCTATAGATAAGCTCTTTTTGCGGTAATTCGGAAGTACAAACTTCTTTGAGATTCAACTTTTTATCATATTTTTGGAAAAAAGAGCCGATAACATATGCCTACAAACACGATAGACCCTAATACGTGGATTGATAAATACAGTGATTATTTGTTTAATTATACTATAGTAAGGGTCGATGATAGAGAGATTGCACAAGATTTAGTGCAGGAGACCTTTTTTGCAGGTCTAAAATCAATGAAAAATTTTAAGGGTGAAGCTAGCGAACGCACATGGCTTATTTCGATTCTTAAAAGAAAGATTATTGATCATTACCGAAAAATTAATAGTAATAAAGGAAAAGCTGAAGTACGTATTAATTACACAAATGATGGTGAGACTGAAGGTGATTGGCTCGAAGAGAGAGTAGCGGATCCTTTTGATCAAAATGCTGAAGGAAAAATAGAGAATACGGAATTAGGAGTAGCTATACATAATTGTATTGGCAAATTACCAGAGAAACAAGCTCGTATTTTTTCTATGAAAACAATTCAAGGATTTGATACAGAAGCTATCTGTAATGAATTCGATATCACCGCGTCTAACCTCTGGGTAATCATTCACCGAGCACGTACAGCAATGGCAGAATGCTTAGAAAAAAACTGGTTTTAATATAATATGAGTACTGGAAACAAAATATTTGTAAGTTGTGAAGATGCAAATCACATTTGCGATAAAAATCAATATAAGGAAGCCTCACTTTGGGAAAAAATAAAATTAAATATCCATTTAATTTATTGTAAGGCTTGCAGAAAATATTCGTCTAAGAATACGAAACTAACAAAATTATTTAAAGATCCTAAAGTCATTAGTATCAATCAATCGGCTAAGGATTCTATGAAAGAGCAGTTAAAGAAAAAAATGTCTGAAATGGAATAAAAAAAGTTAATAATGCCCCAAAAAATAAGATTAAAATTGTAATGAAAACGAGTAATAGTTTATTTGTATCTTGCGAACAAGCAAAATTTATCTGTGATAAAAATCAATATGGTGAAGCCTCTTTTTTAGAGATCATCAAGTTAAATATCAGGTTAGTGTATTGCAAGGTAACCAGAGCATATTCTAAAAGGAATACAAAGCTCACAAAAACGATAAAAAATTCTAATGTTCAAGTAATGGAAACTTCTATGAAGGAGAAAATGAAAGAACAATTAAGAAAAAAGTTAGCCGAATAGGCTTTGCATCAGAACCAATATAAACAACCATATCATCGGAATACTTTCGACCCAAAAGGAACAAAAGTATTCCGATTGTTTTTTATCAGTACCCCATAAAAACAATAAGCTGATAATAGTTATAAAAACTGTACTTAAAATCTCGGTAGAAGTTAGTTCATCTCTAAATGCGGTAAGCAACAAAAAAGTTACTAAGACAATACTTCCAAAAACTTTAGTCCTGGTAATTCCTATTTTTTGAGGAATCGTTTCCAACTCTTTGGCATCATATTGTAGATCCCTTATTTCGAAAGGCAACATAATTACTACAATAAAAAGAAAACGTTGTATTGCTTCAATAGTCATATCGAAACCTAAGTTCCCTTCTGCATATAATATGGGCACTATTACGGTAATTCCTGTCCATGTAACGGCGATAATAAAGATTTTAATTCCAGCAACACTTCTTAAGTTCTTTTTATTTGGAAAAACAGGTACCGTATATAAAATCGTCAATAATATAAATGGCAACATAAATACTATTGTATCTATGGATAATTGATACCCAAAATAAACAAAAACAATACTGCTGATAACGGTTAACGCCCTAATTTTGGTCATAGATTTTGTTAATCTACGATGATACAATCTTGAAATTGAAGCATATTTTACGAAATTGTATGCTACGATTGATCCAAAAAATGCAAAATACACATAAGTATCTCCTCCTAAAATTTCGAACTTCAAAAAAGTTATTTTAACCAATGCTGCTACAGCTAATGCCACATGGATACTGCTGTTTAGGTAAAAATCAAATATACTTTTAATGGTTTTCACGTTCCAAATTTAGGGGAATCTGTTAATAACCGTCTAAGTTGGTTAAAAACTTGATAGCGTAAGGTTAATTAATTGTGAAATTTTTATGGATTAAATATGTACTTTTGCGCTTTCAATCTCAACTGTTTTTTGCTATGAAAACCGACTCGTTTAAACTACGTCATATAGGTCCTTCAGAAAAGGATCTTAATGATATGTTATCTATGATCAAGGCAGAATCTATGGATCAACTGATCTATGAAACTGTTCCTGATGATATTTTACTAAAAGCTCCACTGCAACTTGATGAAGCTATGAGCGAACAAGAGTATTCTGCTCATATACAGCAATTAGCTGCGAAGAATAAAGTTTTTAAAACTTATATTGGTTTAGGATATCATGAAGCATGTTTGCCGGCAGTGATACAGCGTAACATTTTAGAAAACCCTGGATGGTATACTGCTTATACTCCTTATCAGGCAGAAATCGCACAAGGAAGACTAGAAGCTTTGCTAAACTACCAGACTATGGTTTGTGACCTTACTGGTATGGAATTGGCAAATGCCTCGTTACTAGATGAAAGTACCGCTGCGGCAGAAGCAATGACCATGTTATTTGCTGTTAGATCCAGAACTCAGAAAAAAGAAAATGTTCATAAATTTTTCGTTTCTGAAGAAATCTTACCACAAACTATTTCATTGTTAAAAACAAGAGCGATTCCATTAGGAATTGAACTGGTTATTGGTGATCATACTAAATTTGATTTCTCTACTGATTTCTACGGCGCAATCTTGCAATATCCTGGAGTATCGGGACAGGTATATGATTATGCTTCATTTGTAGAACAAGCACACCAATCAGAAATAAAAGTAGCCGTAGCTGCAGACATCTTAAGTCTTGTTTCTTTAAAGTCGCCTGGTAGTTTTGATGTTGATGTAGTAATAGGAACAACCCAACGATTTGGAATTCCATTAGGATATGGAGGACCACATGCCGCTTATTTTGCTACTCGAGAAGCGTACAAAAGAAATATTCCTGGGAGAATTATTGGGGTTACTCAAGATATGAATGGCAATAGAGCGCTACGTATGGCCTTACAAACTCGTGAGCAGCATATCAAGCGCGACAAAGCGACTTCTAATATTTGTACCGCGCAGGTTTTATTAGCAGTAATGGCTGGTATGTACGCAGTATATCACGGAAAAGAAGGATTACAATATATCGCCACCAAAGTACATAGTGCCGCTACAACCCTAGCGGATACTATAACCAAACTTGGTTACAAACAACTAAATACTAGTTTCTTTGATACTATTAGAATTGAAGCAGATGCAAATAAAATCAAAGAAATAGCAGAAGCTCAAAGTATCAATTTTTACTATCCAGATACCAATGTAGTATCTATCTCATTAAATGAAGCAACAACACTAGCTGACCTAAATAACATAGTTTCGATTTTTGCAGAAGCTTCAGGAAAAGATGCTATTGATGTTACTCCTGACAATAGCGTAACTAACATTCCAGATTCAGTAAAAAGAAATACACCATTTTTAACAAATGATGTTTTCAATACCTATCATTCTGAAACTGAATTGATGCGTTATATCAAGAAACTTGAGCGTAAGGATTTATCGTTAAATCATTCTATGATTCCTCTTGGTTCTTGTACCATGAAATTGAATGCCGCTTCGGAGATGCTTCCTTTAAGTAATCCACAATGGGGTAATATCCATCCTTTGGTTCCTGTAGAGCAAGCACAAGGATATCAAGAAGTATTAAAAAAGTTAGAAGACCAATTAACAGAGATTACTGGTTTTGCAGCTACCTCTTTACAACCTAATTCTGGTGCACAAGGAGAGTTTGCAGGATTAATGGTTATTCGCGCTTATCATGAAGCGAGGGGTGATCACCACAGAAATATTTGTCTAATTCCTTCTTCTGCTCATGGAACCAATCCGGCATCAGCAGTGATGGCAGGAATGAAGGTAGTAGTTACAAAAGCTACCGAAGAAGGGAATATCGATGTTGAGGATCTAAGAGAAAAAGCAGAAAAATACAAAGACAATCTCTCTGCATTAATGGTAACTTATCCTTCTACTCACGGAGTATATGAGTCTGACATTAGAGAAATCACACAGATTATCCATGATAATGGTGGACAAGTATATATGGATGGTGCTAATATGAATGCCCAAGTAGGATTAACAAATCCTGGAGCAATTGGAGCAGATGTTTGTCACTTAAACTTACACAAAACATTTGCCATTCCTCATGGTGGTGGTGGACCTGGTGTAGGTCCTATTTGTGTAGCAAAACAATTAGTTCCATTTTTACCAGGCAACCCTATAATTACCACTGGTGGAGATCAAGCAATCACAGCGATCTCTGCAGCGCCTTGGGGATCTGCATTAGCTTGTTTAATATCCTATGGATACATTACCATGCTTGGTGCAAAAGGACTTAGAGAATCTACTGAATACGCTATCTTAAACGCAAACTATATCAAAGAGCGATTAGATGGTCATTACAGTACATTGTATTCTGGTGAAAGAGGACGTGCTGCACACGAAATGATTGTAGACTGTCGTCCTTTTAAAGCACATGGTATTGAAGTAACTGATATTGCAAAGCGCCTTATGGATTATGGATTCCATGCACCTACGGTTTCATTTCCTGTTGCAGGAACTATCATGATAGAACCTACAGAAAGTGAAAGTAAGGCAGAATTAGATCGTTTTTGTGACGCTATGATTAGTATACGTCAGGAGATTGCAGAAGCTAGTTCTGAAGATGCTAATAACGTTATGAAAAATGCGCCACATACCTTAGCTATGCTAACAGCAGATTCTTGGGATTTCCCATACACAAGAGAACAAGCTGCTTATCCATTAGCATATGTTGCTGATAATAAATTCTGGCCAACAGTAAGACGTGTGGATGATGCATACGGAGACAGAAATCTTATCTGTACTTGTGCGCCTATAGAAGAATATATGGAAGAGGTTTAATCTAAACTTCTTTATTTCAAATAAAAATGCCTGGTACTTTTTTTTAAGAGCCAGGCATTCTTATTTATATTAGATCGTTTCTAGAAAACCCTTTACAGCCTTCCAATAACTTTCATTATCAGAAAATCGTTCCCATAGCGCTCTAGACCCATGATTACCATCTGTTTCTGGAAGAAAGAACTGCTTTTTATCTGATACTATAGCTTCATAAATTCCTGACCAGTTCTTTTTCTCTTTTTTTGCTGAAGTAATAAATACCGGGGATTTAATATTAGTAGCACTACTAGAGATATAGTTTTTCTTACCAAAATATTCTCCTGGAGAAAATGACAGTACTCCATTGATATCGTTAGGGTGATCACCAGCATATTTTAAGACTAGAGATGAAGAATAGGAGCTTCCCCAAATGATCAACTTTTTAGGTTGATATGTTTTTTTTACAAAGGCAATCGCTGCTTCTACATCTTGATACGCATCAATAAATTCAGTTTTTTTACCTTCTTTTTTTGCTTCTCTTGCTGTATGATTTAATCGTTCGTTTACGATCATGCCAGATCTCTGATCTACCGCAAGACAATTATACCCCATCTTGGTAAGCTTAGGAGCTATTTCCATATACTCTCCTCTACTCCAACCTGCTTGATGAAAAAGAACGATAAAAGAATCACTATCCGTTGCTTCATATAAATCTGCAGTTATCATCAGTCCATCCTTTGATTGAAAATCAATTGTTTTCTGACCGTATATGGATATCGCTAAAAAGGAAATAAGTACTAAAAAGATATTTTTCATCAGTATATTTTTTGTATTTAATTGTCGAAAAAGCATGCTCAAAATAATCATCTTTACTGGAATCAAATTAGTCAGAACAGCTTATAATACAAGACAATTATGAGTTAATAAGTCTTTCAAAATACTAAATTAGCTGTTAGTGAAATGCTATTATTTTGTTATAATTTCTAAAAAACAAAAGACAATGATTCAATTTAGATAGGGACAATATTTCTATCCCCATGTTTTCTCAAATAACTTTTTATGATTTTAGTAGTATGATAGGTGTGTTTTTGCAGTTGCAAATAAGTATCAAAATCTTCTGAATTTAGGATTTGCTCATCATTCTGAAGATATCCAAAACCCTTATAAACACCATCCTGAATCATTACAAAACTTTGCTCATTAAAAGTTCTACCCTTCCCCTTAATAAAATAACTCTTCTGATCCTTTTTTAATGAAGACAATGCTTGCTGAGCTCTCATATTATACAACGCCACTGACTCATCTCCAATACAGATACCTTTGCAATTTTTAATCTTATAATGTGAACATCGTTCTGTGGTAGTTTGTAAACTGCAATACCTTGGACATAATTGAAACTTTTCGCATAATTGCTCTAATTTTTCAATCGCTTCAGCCCTCGTATAAAATATTTCTATAGAGTGATCAAAAGTATGTGATCTATCAATTGCTAATTGAATTACTCCTTTTCTATTTGTATAATACATGATACAATAAGGAGCTACTGGTTTTTTTTGCGCTCTATTAAATTTAGGATAGTGTTTTCTAATTTTTTCAGCTTCAAGCAATAACGCTACTAACTCATCACCAGTTACTTCATAATCGATCGTATAGGTTTCCTGACCTAAGGCATATTCTTTATTCTTTTTATCGTAAAAATGACTAACTACCCTTTGTTTTATATTCTTTGCTTTGCCAGCATAAATTACTTTCCCTTTTTGATCCTTGAACAAATATATCCCAGTCTCTTCTGGCAACTGATCAATGTTTTCTGCTTTTAGGTGTGGTGGTAATGTTGCCTCTTTAGAACGAACATTTAAAAACTTATTGATAACCTTAAACTCTGGATCTAAGCTTAAAATTCTTTGAAATAAAACAACAGTAGCATCCGTATCGCCTTCAGCCCTATGCCGGTCTTCGAGAGGAATATTGAGAGCAGAACACAATTTACCAAGACTGTATGAAAACATTCCAGGAATGAGTTTTCTGGATAATCGAACGGTACATAATTTTTTTCGCACAAAAGAGTACCCTAGATTCTTGAACTCTTCTTTGATTACGTTATAATCAAAATTTACATTATGTGCTACAAAAATTGCTCCTGTAGTCAATTCAATGATACGCTGAGCAATCTCATGGAATCTTGGAGCATCTCGTACCATATCATTATCGATACCTGTTAACCCAGTAATAAATGGAGGAATTGGACACTCAGGATTTACCAAAGAAGTAAACTTATCTATAACCGTATGTCCCTTTAATACAACAATACAAATTTCTGTAATGCGATTTCCATGAATGCCTTTACCAGTAGTTTCCACATCAATAACAGCATATAATTTTTCTGACATTACCTTTGTTTTGGGTTACAAATCTAAAAAGAAATATCTGAAATTTGGAATTTTTCCTTTTAAAATGGAATTTTTCCTATTCGCCAATAAAATTGCTATCTCAAAAGGTAGGTTGCCAAGCGAGTAGCATTTTCCTGATATGCATTATCATAAGAAACAGGAAGCTCATTTTTCTTATAATATGCCGTTAATGTCTGTTTAGAAACAAAAGTTATTTCTGTTTTTTTATAACACTGAATAAGTGCTTCTAGTTTAAAAGAAACTGAAGCTGCGGCAAACTTGCCTTTTGTTTGTCGACTAATAATACCAATACTGTTAGGTGCTACCTCATCAAAAAAAGTTTCTACCTTTTGCAGAAAATCTTGTATCTCTTGATTGTTATGATCATCCTTTATTTCGATGTATTTAGTCTTACCTGTCACATTCTGTAATATACCGTTAGCATCTTTAGACACGATAACACAAATAGCTCTTTTTTTATCAATTTCAATTCCTACGGCTTTCATCTTTCCAAAATTAGTATATAATTTTTTAAGTATTGTCGGTAGTCTTCTAAAAAATAAAGTTTACAAGAATCAGAAAAAATCTAGCACTAATATTCGCACCATAAAAATGAGATATAGTATAACCAAAACCTACAACGAAAATAAACTACTCAATTAATTAACCTTTTTTTTGATATTTCATGATTTTTAAACACAAAAAATTGATATATCATCTATTTATTTTTAAATTGGTTGACCAATTTGATTTATTTAAACAACAGTATTTTTTTCAAAGAACCCCCTTTTTTTTAAAAAAACTCCCATATGAACTAACACCAACAAGCACTTTACGATAAAACAACTATCTATTTAACAAATATCACATGAAAAATCACAACTCTTATTATCTATCTAGCAAACAAAAAAAACACCTTGTAGCCATTTTACCTGTTGACAAAAGAAGGTTCAAAAAAATATTAATCATTCTTTTTTTATTTTCCTCGCATCTATTTGCAACAGAATACTTCATTAACTCTATCGATGAGTTTAAAAATCTAAGCTTACTCCCTGGTGATATAGTAACCTGGAAAAACGGAACATATAATTCTGATGAAAGATTAGTTTTTAAAGCTAACGGAACTTCCTCCGATCCGATTATTTTAAGAGCTGAAACTCCAGGTGGAGTAATTTTTAATAATGGATTGCAGATGGATATTGCCGGAAACTTTCTGATTGTCGAAGGATTTCACTGGCAGGGAGGCTACGGAGCTAGTAATTTCATACAGTTTAGAAATGGAACAACTTACGCCCAGAATTCCACTATTCAAAACTGTGTCATCGATGGTTTAGGCGTGGAACCTGGCGATGCTGCAGAAGCCGAACAAGATGGAGCTGTTGTAAAACATCGATGGGTAGTTTTATACGGTAACAATAACAATGTGTTGTATTGCTCTTTTCTAAACAAGTCTACCGCTGGAGCCCTAGTTTTAGTAGAACTGGAATACAATGCAGCAAATAATCGCTGTGATATTGTAGGACATACCATAAGCCATAATTATTTTTATAAATACGAAAAAATAGATCCTTCTCTGTCAAATTCTGGAGATAGTGAAACCATCCGAGTAGGAACTAGCGAATTTCAGAATGTAGATTGTAGAACCATCGTTAGCAACAACTATTTTGTTGAAGCAGATGGTGAAAATGAAATAATTACCAATAAAAGTGATAATAACACCTATCAGAACAATACATTTCGACGATGTAGAGGATCTTTAACTCTACGTCATGGTTCTGGAGCGACAGTAAAAAACAATTACTTTTTAGGAGAAAATGTTGACGGAACAGGCGGAATTAGAATCGTAGATAGCGACCACGAAATAAGCAATAACTACATTCAGGATTGTATTACAGTAATTGATCAGGCAAAATGGAATAACGGAATTACTTTTATGGGAGGCTCTACAAATTCTCAAGATAATTGCAACTCCACAAGTGTATCTAATGGTTATCAAAAATCTGAAGATATTACCGTTTCTAATAATACCATAGTAAACACCAATGCTCCATTATTCTTTAACGGAGACAAAGGTACCAACGACAATACTGGGATTGTTTCTAATAATGTTATTTTCTTTTCCGATGGATCACCAAATACAACTGATGTTATCACCGAAGATGATAATGGTGATTTTTCGGCTATTGGCTCCTCTTTATCTTATTCTGGAAATGTATATAGCAATACAACTTTAGGAGCATCAATAAGCGGATTTTCGGCAACAAACTTATCTGCATCTAGTAATGGAGAAATATTTACTATTTCGGGGACTAATGCTGGATCTTCTATCTCACAATCGCCATATAGTGATAATGATATTGCTGTAAATGTTGGTGCTTGTTTTGTAAATGCTAATGGCAATCCTTTAAATTCCTGTGACAACTCTACAACAGATGTATTAATTGTATCTTCTGTAGATAATTTTAATGCTAGTGCTAGCAGTAAAGAACTTACAATTACTTCTAATGTAAATTGGACGGTTTCTGACGACAGTTCTTGGATTTCGGTAAGCCCTACTTCTGGTATTAATAATGGAATTACCAACATTAGCGTAACAGCAAATTCGGAAACATCTTCAAGAACAGGTATTGTAACCGTGACTGGCGGTTCTATAACCAGAACAATTACCATTATCCAATCGGGCACAACATCTAATATTCCAGTAGATTCGGTGAGTATTGTTCCTCTTGATAGTCCTATAGAAGTTGGAAGTACAACATTTATAACATCGATCATATCTCCTGCTAACGCCACTAATCAAAATATAACTTATACTAGTAGTAATACAGCTATTGCCACTATCAATGCAGATGGACTTATCAATACCTTCAGTACAGGAGAAGCCACTATTACAGTAACAACAGAAGATGGTCAGTTTACAGATACCACTGTAATAACTGTAGTTCCTTTGACCTCTGGAACCAATTTAGCTTTAAACAAACCTGTGACTGCTACTGGAACACCAGATGGAGGTAATATTGCCTCTAATCTTGTTGATGGATCTACCAATTCACGTTGGTCCGTTAACGGTTTTCCGCAATCTTTTACAGTAGATCTTGGTGATATTTTTAGCATTCAGAAAACAGAATTGGTATTTTATCAAGATAGAGTATATCAATACTCTTTAGAAATCGCCACTGAATCTAATGGTTCTTTTACTGAAATAATTGACAGAAGAAATAATACCACACCAGGAACAATCTCCGCTCCTGTAACTGATATTATCTCTTCTATTGAGGCTCGCTATATTAGAGTTACTGTTGTTGGAGCATACGAATATTCTGGACCATGGATTAGTATATTAGAATTTAGAGCATTTGGCAACGCTATAGATATTCCAAATTGTACTTCTGGAAGCAACTTGAGTTTAGGTGGAAGCGTCTCTTCTTATAGCAATCAACAGACTACTAATCCTGCAAACAACATTATAGATGATAATACAGAAAACAGATGGTCTGCAGAAGGTTTTCCTCAAAATGTAGTAATAGATATGGGAGATGAATACCCAGTTGGCGAAATTAATGTGTATCCTTATAATAATAGAGCCTATCAGTTTATTGTAGAAGGCTCTAGCAGTTCTGCGACTTCAGATTTTTCTGTGTTAACTGATGCTTCTAATAACACATCTGGTGGCGCTGTAATTCATAGAAGTTTTTCTACACAATCTGTCCGATATGTAAAGCTTACCATTACTGGTGCCTCTGGCTATACCGGAAATTGGTCGTCGATCAGAGAATTCGAAATAATTTGTGCTGGCGCTAGTCAAAGTCTATCTAACAGAACGGGGGTTAATGAGATCATCAATGTTTCTATATACCCTAATCCTTTTTCAACAAACCTAACCATCGAACTACCTAATAATAGTACTGAAACCTTCAGTATACAACTTGTGGATGTATATGGTAGAGAAGTATATAAAACAGATAACATAAGATCTTCTAATAGTCTTAACGTACCCAAAAGCCTTCCTAACGGAATTTACTTTATAAGACTATTTAACTCGAACAACAAAATATTGAACACCAGTAAAGTAATAAAGAATTCTTATTAAAAGTATAAGATCATAATTTCATCGCTATATACAATGAAGATTGAATTTTAAATTCAGTCTTCATTGTATTTTATAATATTTATAAAGTTTCCAGACGTGACTGTAAACAACGTTTTTGTAAGCCATAAAAACATATGTATTAAGATATTCATAAACGCTCACCTTTTACCAAAAAACTAGATTGGATAGAAGCTTCTTTGAGATGCAGAAACTCTTTTCTGCGTTTGTCATTGGCAAAACTGATAAAATCCTCGTCAGAAGGGAATGATAAAAAATGAATCTCGTATGGTAATTCTTCTTGATACGATATAAAAGTTTCTTTTGTAGGTCGGATTCTATAAATAAGTTTCCCATTATATTCAATCAATAAAGGAATTGCCATATCTTCAAACTCATGGAAAATACTTTCTTTCCCTTCTTTTACATAAATTAACATGGTTAAATAGATCATGTTTAGATATAATTAAAAAACATATATTTAAAAACTACCTCGAAACTAATAAACACATTTATTTAAGCTTAAAAAACCTATGTTCATCATATAATTTTCCATTTTTAAAAATGGCATTTTTAAATATACCTTCTTTCTGAAATCCATTCTTTTCTAGTACTTTCATAGAAGCTTTATTGTAATCAAAAATAGCTGCATAGATCCTTTGTACATCTAAATCATTAAATCCATATTCGGTTATTGATCGTACTGCTCTAGTGGCAATTTCATTTCCCCAAAAGGGTTCTCCTATCCAATATCCAATCTCTGCTGATTTACGATATACATCTTGTTGTAGAATCACTCCTATGACGCCACAAAGTTCTCCTTGATAGACAATCCCAAAATTCTGTTTAGGATTTTCTTCTAGTGTTTGATTGATAAAATATTCGGCATCGTTTTCATCATACGGAAAAGGTATATAATCTCGTAAATTATCCCATATCTTCTTGTTATTAGCAAGCTTAGCTAATACAGATTTATCGGATATTTCTAAAGGTCTTAGCACAACATCTTGATCCATTCCTAAATGTTTTTAGAGCATGTTGATCAAAAATACGAATTACTATGATTTGAAAAATCAATCTACACCGACTTATAGATATGAAGATAACAATATGATTGGCATATGATTATTAATCTCCAATAGATTCAGAATATTGCAAGAACATATTACAACCTGCTACCGACCAAGCGTAGGTTTCTGCCAGTTCTCTTTCCTTACTATTTTCTGCAGCAGTTCCTTCTGCTACGCACACCTTACGAATTCGATCAATTGCTTTTACCATCAGCGTATATAATCGGTTATCTGATCTGGTAATTACTGGAGATTGGTTAGCGATTTCCAAATCATTTTTTATCGAAGCAATTTCACTACTTACCCCTACTTTCATTACTTGCATCATGGATACAAATCGAATTAATTCTGATAAAAATTTACTTGGCTTACAAAAGTATCCAGATCGAGCAGGATTGGGAATGGAATCTGCACTACTTTCACTTACAATTTGTGTAACCATCATAGAAAATGCGGTCGACATATTGAGTATTCTTTATAATTACTTTAATGGGGTGTTTTCCATCGCTAAAAATACAGATCCTTGTTTTTTTTAAAAATAGGGGAATATACCCGTTTTTCTATTTTTTGCAATGATAGGGAATATTCCCATATTTTAATTATAAATAGCTCAATAATTCTAGAAAAAATCACCAACAAAAGATAACCCATTGGTGCTCTACGATATACGGAACAGAAAAAGACAAAAATTATAAATTCTCTGGGTTTACCGCTAGATTTTTAAACAATTTAGCTTTAGTACTAAAGTATTTATTTTGCAATTTGTTTCGTTTTAACTCAGCATCTATTAATTTACTTTCTCTGGAATTTATTAAAAAAACTGAGCTTTCGCCAAAACTAAACTTGCGCTCTTCCGCTCTTAAAAGCGTGGTATAATCATTTACGATATCAGCAATAAGTTGATTTTGCGTGGTAAAGGAATCCAATTCATTGGTAATTGCATTAACTTTATTTTCGATTTGTAATTGTACGCTAGCCAACTCATATTGACTATCCTGAATTTTGTACTTCGCTAACTTTACAGCTCCTCGTTCTTTGCGCAAAAACAAAGGAAACTCGAAAGTCACTCCTCCTTTATAGTCCGCATTATTAAACGAATTAGCAACTTCTGGTGATGGTGTTAAAAAATTGTATTCTAAATTGATTTTTGGTAACAATTTATTTGCTTTTAGTTTTCGATCCACTTCTAATCCTTCAATCTTGTAATTTAAAGATCTTAGCTTAGGATGATTTTCTAAATCCACTTCAGAAATCATAGCTTGTTGTATTTGCAGTGTCTGATCGATTACCGCGTCTACATCATTATCAGGTATAACATTAGGCTGTAACTCTATAGGAATATTATTTCCGATCCATAAAAAATTAGAAAGCTCTAAGGATGATTTCATCAGCTTCACTTTAGATTGTTCCAAGCTCAATTGGCGGTTCTGCACCGTAATTTTAGCTTCTACCGTATCTATAATGGCTTTATCACCTGCCAATGCACTTTTCTTTATTCCTTCAAAACGAGTTTGCGCATTGATTAGGAAATTTTGATAGATTTCTTTTTCGTTATAAGCCTCCAACCAGTTAAAATAGGCCAAGGACGCATTATACAAAATCTCATTCACCAAAATATCTCTATCTGCTTTAGTCTGATCTCTAAACAACCTCGCTTTTTTAAGGGCGGCCATACGCTCATTAATGAGCAATCCCTGAGCGATAGGTACTGAAATTCCCGCACTATACAGTCCTTCATCTGGTACTGTTCTTTCAGGATTTAGAAAGATTCCTTCATTCTGTTCAAAATTTGCTTTTAACTCAATCCCATACCACGTTGGCACTTTAAAAGTAGCATTTAGCAAATCATAATATTCCGAACCTTTAAAATCTTTACGATCGTAATCAACTTCGATCTTGGGATCAAAACCTCCTCTTGACTTTAACAAGTTTGCTTCACCTACACTAATTGTTAGTTCCGCTTGCTTCGCAATAGGATGATGTTTCTTTACAAATCCTAAGTACTCCTGGAAATTAAGAATTAAAGGATCTTGCTCTTGCGAAAACAATGTTGCTGAGACAAAAAGAAAACTGAGTAACAAAAATTTGTTCATAGATTATTTTTTTGCTGTAGTGGCTACTTTATCTTCTGGCTGATAATAATTAGGAGGAAAACCATTTAATTGTCTCCAAAGCTCGAACCAAATAGGTACATCTTCTAATAAGGCAATGGTATTGGCTCCAGAACCTACCCGTATTCCATCAGGCCAAGCATGATCATTGGTATCTGGTGATATTAAAACTCTATACTTTCCGTTAGGACTTATAAAGGTTTCTACGGCTACAATTTTTCCTCCGTAGGTACCGTAAGAAACATTGGGCCATCCACTAAATATAATAGCCGGCCAACCGTCGAATTGTATCCTAACTTCCTCTCCAAGATGAACTAAGGGTAAATCAATTGGCCTTACGAAAGTTTCTACAGCCAAATCATAATCCGAAGGCATAATGCCTACCAATCGATCTCCTTCTTTAAATGTTTCTCCGATTCCTGATTGAATGGCTTTATTGATATATCCATTTTGAGGTGCTTTAATGTAATAAAGGCCATTTCTAATCTCATAATTGGTATACTCGTTCTCCAGTTTTGTCACCTGCGCTTCAGCATCAAACTGACTGGATTGTGCTGTAAAACGATCACTCTGAGATTTTGAAATCTTCTCAGCATACTCTGCCTGAATTCTGTTCATCTCGATCTGTGCATTGATCACATCATTCTTACTAGCTAGTAATTTGTTTTCCTGAGAAATTAATTTTGCCTGTGTTTCCTGAAGTTTTAGTCGTTTCGTTTCTACATCTGTTAGCGATTTTAAACCTTCATTCTCTAATTGTAGCGTACGGTTATATTGTCTCTCTGCAATACTAATATTCGTCTTAGCTGCTTCAAGATCTATACTATCACTCTTAACTTTTAATCTAGACTGTAGTAGTTTATTATTGGCCTGCTTTAATTTTAAAGCTCGTTCTTGTGTAAGCGCCGTTACCTGATTTCCTAGTGCCTTTACTTTTTCTTCATAAGAAGTAACAGCCATGGATTTCGCTTTGATCTGCTTTCCAGTTCTCTCTACCAGATTTGGATCAAAATACTCATTCTTAATTTCAGAAATTCGTAAAATAGTATCGCCCTTTTTTACAAAATCTCCTTCTTTTACATACCATTCTTCTATTCGACCTGGAATAGGTGATTGGATTGTTTGTGGTCTTTGATCTGGCGTTAATGTAGTAACATAGCCAGTTCCCGAAATATTCTGCGTCCAAGGAAAAAATAAAATTATAAATACTATAATCGTAAAAGCCAATAAGAATCTATTAAAGTACTTATAATGGTCTTTCCCAAATACTTTCTGTGATGCTTTATACCCTAAAATATCAACAGTTTTATTCAATTTTTTATTTGAAATATTTAACATGACTCTTTTACTTTTCACTAATTATTTTACCATTATCCACTGTAATCACTCTTCCACATCTTGAGATCCATTTCGTATTCTCACTTACAACCACTAGTGCCCAAGGATTTTCAGGATCTACCAGAAAGTCCATAATTCTAGTTGCTTCGGCTTCATTAAACTGATCTAAAGGATCTTTCAGTATTAATAATTTTGGTTTCGTAACGATCCCACGAGCTAATACTATTTTCTTAGCTACCGTAAACGGTATTTGTTTACCCTCTGGATATAACATAGTTAATAATCCTTTAGGCTGTTCTTTTACAAATTGTAGCAAACCTACTTTTTCCAAAGCCCAGTATACTTGCTCGCTAGAGATATTTGGATCTCCAAAAGTGATATTTTCTAAAATGGTTCCTTCAAAAGGAGATTCCTCGATCAAAGATTGCCCTATATATCCACGATAGTAGTTGAGATTCACCCCTTTTAGCGAAATATTATTGATATAGATACTTCCATTATCTGGTTCTATCAATCCGGCAATCAATCGCAAAAGTGTTGATTTGCCTGAACCATTAGGCCCTTGAATTAGAATGGTGCAACTCTCTGTAATTTTTAATGAAATATCATCGATAATTTTTTTATCTCGATCTGGGACTGCATAAGAAACGTGGTCTAACTCTATCTCAAATCCTTCATCATCTTTAAAAGGTTTTTCACCTTCTTGAGGTTCTAATTCTTTGTCCACAACTTGACCTATCTTTTCTAAAGAAGTTAAAACATCATAAAAAGATTCTAATCCTACGATCAACTTTTCAACGGAACTTATCACTAAAATGATAATGATTTCCGCTGCAACGAATTGTCCTATATTCATTTGCTGATTTAATACAAGTACTCCACCAATAAGCAGCAGACCAGCCGTTACCAATACTTTAAAACCTATCATCTGAATAAATTGGAGTACTAAAATTCGGAAATGGCTCTCTCGAGAATCCAAATAATCCGCCACTAGATTATCATTCTTACTAAGCGCTAAACTTGTTCTTCCTGACAATTTGAAACTTACTATAGACCTAGCAACTTCTTGTATCCAATGTGCTACTTTGTATTTACTTTTGGATTCACTTAAACTTGTTTCCAATCCTTTTGTAGCAGTATACTTAAATACAATGTAAATTAGCACCAATAATAGTAATCCGTATATAATAAAAAACGGATGGTAAAAAGATAGTAATAAAAGCCCAAATACAATCTGTACCAATGCAGTTGGGAAATCAACCAAAATTTTAGATAATCCTTTTTGTATGGTTAGCGTATCAAAAAATCTATTCGCTAATTCGGGCGGATAGTAATTTCGTAACTCACTCATTTTTATTTTTGGAAATCTATACGTAAACTCAAATGAGGCTCTTGTAAAGATTTTTTGCTGCACATTTTCTATAATACGTATTTGCATAAACTGCAGTATTCCCACAAACAGCACACCAGCTGTTACCAAAATCACAAGAATCACCCAAGATGTACTCACCTGAGCTCCTTGCAACAAATTGATAATCGCCTGAATACCCAAAGGAAGCGATAAACTTACCAATCCAGCAAAAATTGCATAATAAAAAATCTGTAGAATATCTCTTTTGTCCAGCTTTAGTAACCCCATAAGACGTTGCCAAGCGGTAAGAATATTTTTAGCCATTAGTTGTGTGATTTAATGAATTAAATACTAAGTCGATAAAATAGGTTGTAGGGGTGATTTGGTCATCACAATCTGTTAATGACGAAAAATGATCTCTTAAAAAATGCTGATGCAAAGCACCTTCAGCTACAGTACTCGCTAAACTTGTAGGGTAACGATAGGTATTATCCACCTCTATGATCATATCTTTAATACGATTAATTAGTCTTTTATAAATAGAGAAATATCCTTCTTTATTTTCATTATCGACTTCTTTCGTCAGATACGATTTTGAATATTCGTTAATAACAATTTTATTAAGCAGTACTTCATTGATATGCGAAAATGCAGAATCCTCTTTAGTAGCTCTTGTAATAATTTCAATTGCTTTGGTTAGTTTTTCTTTGGCGTCTGAAATACTGTTCGTAGTAAAGACCAACTGATATTCTAACCAACCCCAATACCACGAAGTAAGATACAATAAGAGTTTATGCTTGTTTTCGAAATATCTATAGATAGAGCTTTCATTAGAGCCAATCTTTGCTCCTAGTTTTTTGAAGGTAAAACTATCAAACCCTATATCATTTATTAAAAGAATGCTGAACTCCACAATCTTCTTACCTAAATCAGATGATTCTGGATCTTTTAAATATATATTATTGTTGATATTTACTTTTAAGTCTTGAAGTATGTATTTCATAAGTAAAACTATTTGACACAAAATTAATAGTATTACTATCATATTATAATATATTAACTATTATTTAACCATAGTTTATGTTTTAGTGTTAACCTAAATACCTGTAAATTTAGGCTATACATTTCTCAATTATTAACTCAATACGTATAAACATGAAAAAATTAATTTTCCTTGCATGTCTTTCTATAGGCATACTGCAAGCTCAAGACTCGAACAAACTAAATTCCGAAACCGTGACTGTGGGAGACGTTATTACCATTGGGGCACCTTCTGGAAACACTTATCAACACATTTTATTTCCAAAAACTAACTTTATCATAAAAAGAGGAGGAAACCCAAATTACAAGAAAATCATAGGATTACAGGTAACCGTAACCGAAAGAGCAGAAAAAAAATCGAAGACCGTTATTACTGTAAAAAGAAAAGACGGAAAGAAGTTTTTTAATAGTTTAAACACAGTAAATATAGATCTTGAAGAGGCTATAAAAACGAAAGAAATTTATTAAAAAGGAGTGCTAAAAATCCTTTATAATTCTCGATCTAATGATCAAAATTGTTAGTAATCTCAGCAAGTTTTTCTCTAATATCTTTATCATCAAGATATTGGAGTAAAACTTGTTTAAACAAATCATTTTTACCATATAAAGCTGCAGATTCTTGCATCATCTGCCCTTCTTTTAGCATATCCCCTTCTCCAGTAATCAGCCAAACTGGATTAATTTCTGTATACAATTGTATAATTTTTTCTATAAAATCACCACCAATATTACTATCTGCGGATTGTAATCTGTGCAAATAACCCGCACTTGCCCCTATAGAAAGGCTAAAACTTCTTAAACTAACGCCTAGATGTGCTGCAAATAGGATAACTCTATCTAAAATTTTATCTTTTTTATCCAAAATATTGACTATTATTTGTGTATATCCAATATTTTATATAATATTGTATACCAAAACGATAACATTATATTCACAAAGATACTTATACCAAAAACATTAGCCAACTTATTTATGATCACACCAGAGGAGCGTGCTGCAATTCTAAAGGTTATTGGAAGTAAGCACGTAAAAAAAATACAAGCATATTTAAATCAAAACAAAATCTATAATCCGAATAAAAAAGAATATTCAAAAACTAGTATATCCTATATTCTCTCTGGCGAACGAGAAAATGAAGTTGTTGAGAATGCCATTTTTGCATTTGCACATCAAAAAATGATCGAAAAAGAAAAACAACAAGAACTAAGAGATTTAATCGTATCCAAACAAAAAATGTAACCCAAAACCATCATTCTTGTCCATATACCTTGTAATTTTGTTCTTTTTAAGTAAATCAGGGTATTTTTGGACAAGAGTTTTATTAATGATATAAAAAGTCGCGAGGATATTGAATATATCCTTTGGGAGTTTTATCGGCGAGCTATTAAAAACCACAAAATTGGTGTTTTCTTCACAGAAATTGCTCAAATCAATCTAGAAGATCACATACCCCATATCACTGATTTCTGGGAACAGCAGTTATTCTATACTGGAAGTTATAAAAAAAACGTCTTACAAATTCATCAAAACTTAAACTCAAAAAAGACAATGCAAAAAATTGATTTTGATACGTGGATGGATTTATTTACAAGTGTTATAGATCAAAGCTTTAAAGGCGAAAAAGCCAATCTTATGAAAACAAGAGCGCTATCAATTGCTACAGTGATTCAATTAAAAATCAATTGATTCGTAACAAAATTTACTACAAACAACATCTGGATCTTGCTAAATGTCTATTTTTACATCCAATAGTAAGATTATAATCAGCAAGTAGATGTACGAAGGAACTTTTCCTCACAAGAGATACAAAGAAACACTAGAATTCTTAAGAGCGCATGTAACTGCTCCTGCTACGATACTGGATCTGGGAGTTCCCAATCCGTTTGTAGAATTCATGGAAAAAGAGGGTTATACAGTAAGCAATACATCTGGAGAAGATCTTGATCTAGAAACAAAAGCAGTAATGACCAGTGAAGCCGAAGTGGTTACTGCTTTCGAAATTTTCGAACACCTCATCGCTCCTTTCAATGTTTTAAGAGATATTAAAGCCAACAAATTAGTTGCTTCCATACCATTAAAACTCTGGTTTTCTCCAGCCTATAGAAGTAAAACAGATCCTTGGGATCGACATTATCATGAGTTTGAAGATTGGCAATTCGATTGGTTACTAGAAAAAGCTGGTTGGGAGATAAAAGCCAAAAAGAAATGGACACATCCAATTAAAAAAATTGGTTTTAGACCTTTACTAAGGTATTTTACACCACGATATTATATTGTATACGCAGAACGGAAATAGATTTTATCAATTCGGATACTTTTGAACATCTATATTGTCATACCAGCACATAACGAAGAACTTTTGATTGGTCAAACCTTAACATCATTAGTAAACCAAACAGTTCTTCCAAAAAAGATAGTCGTAGTAGACGACAATTCTACCGATGGCACCTCTGCTAAAGTTCAAAAATTTATAGATAAACACCCTTATATTTCTTTAGTAAATACCAACTCCTCTACAGATCATATGCCAGGAAGCAAAGTCATCAATGCTTTTTATCAGGGTTTTAAAACTTTAGACAGTAACTACGATATCATTTCTAAATTTGATGCTGATCTTATTTTTCCCAAAAATTATTTGGAAACTCTTATTGCTAATTTTAAAAACAATCCCAAAACAGGGATGTTCGGAGGTTTTTGTTATATCCAAAAAAACGATGCATGGGTTTTGGAAAACTTAACTAACAAGGATCATATCCGAGGTGCGTTAAAATCATATCGAAAAGCTTGTTTTGATGCTATTGGAGGATTAAAACCCGCAATGGGTTGGGATACTATAGATGAGCTCCTAGCACAGTACCATAATTGGGAAATAAAGACCGACACATCCTTACACGTAAAGCACTTAAAACCTACAGGTAACACTTATAATCCAAAGGCCAAATACAAACAAGGTGAAGCTTTTTACAGAATGCGCTATGGCTTTATCATTACATTAATTGCTTCTATAAAATTGGCTTTATTAAAAAAGAAACCAAAACTAATTATTGATTATATCAGAGGTTTTTTAAAAGCAAAAAATGCAGAGCAACCATTTCTGGTATCTGCTTCGGAAGGAACATTTATTCGAAAACTAAGATGGAAAAAAATGCTTAGCAAAATTTTGTGATCTGAATAACTCAACACAAAATTCGGACATCACTAGGAACAAATAAGACTTGCTCATTTTTCAAATATTGCCACAAATTTAACATTCTTTTAAAGTAACATATTCCCCGATTATAGCACTAAGTAAATAGAATCAATAAAATTATTATTATGTTACACAAAATTCTAGATGTAAAAGGGGTAGAAGTTCTTAGTAAGAACACACAAAAACAAGTAAAAGGTGGCGAACCGGCTTGTCCGGCATGGGTATGTGATTCTTTAGACGCTTGGCCTTTACAACCTGCCTGTTATTGCGAATAACACCTCTAATGATGTGCAGACGTTAATCCTTCTGCACATTGTCTTTTTTTATGGCATCAAACCGAAACTACCAGTATAACTTGGTAGTTATAAAAATTAAAACTAAATTGCCTTCACACACAATTTTAGGTATCCACTTCAACCGAAGCATTGAACAATTATAGTGTTTAATGGGAAATGTTTAGTACGAATATTTCAAAAAAAACAAATGAAAAAAAGTGGATTCTACGGTTATTTAATGGCAATGCTTCTGGTTATCAATTCTTGTTCTGAAACGAACAAAACCAAAGCTTCTAATGACGACCAAACCGTAACCAATGTTAAAGAATTTAATGCAACCATTGTAAGTGCAAAACCTGGAGATGAGATCGTTTTAAAAAATGGTATCTGGAAAGACGCCCAATTAGTAATCTCTGCCGAAGGAACAGAAGAAAAACCTATTATCATTAGCGCAGAAGAAAAAGGTAAGGTAATTTTTTCTGGTAATACTTCTATAAAAATAAGTGGACAACATTTAATTTTAAAAGGATTTGTTTTTACAGATGGTTTTACCAAAGAAGATGCTCTAATAAGTTTCAAAACAGATGATGGTAAATTGGCTAATCATTGCAGATTAACAGAAATTGCAATCGATCATTTTAATCCAGAAAATAGATTTGACAAATCTGAATGGATACATCTACATGGTCAGCATAATAGAGTGGATCATAGTTATTTTGGAGGAAAACTAAACGCAGGAGTTACCTTAGTTGTTCGATTAAACAATAAAAATAGTCTTGAGAATCACCACCAGATTGATCATAACTATTTTGGCTATAGACCTAATCTTGGGTCAAACGGAGGAGAAACGCTAAGAGTAGGTGTCTCTACATATTCCTTGAGTGCATCCAGAACGATCATAGAAAATAACTATTTCGAACAGTGTGATGGTGAAGTAGAAATTGTTTCTCTAAAATCTAGTGATAACATTGTTAGAAATAATGTGTTTTATGAATCTGCAGGCGTATTAGCGCTTAGACACGGAAATAGAAATCTAATTGAAAATAATTTCTTTATCGGAAATAATAAACCGGGAACAGGTGGTGTTCGTGTTATCAATGCAGGACACACGATAAAAAATAATCATTTTCAAGAACTAAAGGGAAAACGTTTCTTTGGAGCTTTACCCATTATGAATGGAGTTCCTAACTCCCTAATAAACAGATACCATAAAGCAGAAAACACAGATATTGTAGGGAATAAATTTCTAAAGTGTGATCATATTCAGTTTGGAGTTGGAGCCGATAATGAGAGAACGGATCCTCCAATAGATATACGATTTACAAATAACATCTTTTACCATCCCAATAGAAAACAGGTATTTGAAGCCATTTCTGAATATGGGACATTTACCTTTTCTGAAAATCAAGTAGTTTCTTCGGATAAAACATTTAACCATAAAGGTTTTCAAACAACGAATCTAGAGTTTACTAAAGATCCAGACGATGGCTTATTAAAAAGCACATCTTACCAACCTAAACTTCCTTTTACCAAAAAAGAAGTAGGTCCTACTTGGTATACTCCTCAAAAAAAATACTATCAGATAGTCAATAAAAATTCCAGCGCCGTGCAAGTATCAGGAAATGAAAATGATGTTTTGTTCCAAGCCATTAAAAGTGCTTCTTCTGGGGATACGATCCGTTTAAAACCAGGAACATATACATTTTCTAAACCGTTGATATTGGATAAGTCCATTGTTCTTATCAATTCTGACAGTAAAACGCCGACAGTATTTACCTACGACAAAAATGAATTTCAAAAACCATTGATTATTATTGATAACGGAGGAAGTCTTTCTGTAGATGGTGTTATTTTCGATGGGGCTTCTGAAAATGGTATTGCACAATCTGCAATTACAACTTCTTCAAAACCAATGATTGCTCATTATAAACTAAAGGTAAACAACTGCGAATTCAAAAATTTCGATGCAAGTAGAAAAACAGCATTTAGAGCTCACAAAAATACGTACGCAGATACTATTGTTTTTAAGAATTCTATTTTTCATAATATTTCTGGAAACGCAATTAGTTTGGATGGCGAAAATGAAAATAGAGGTCGCTATAATGCGGAATATATCAAAATAGACAATTGTCATTTTAGTAAAGTAATGGGTAATGCAATATCCTTATTACGAATGGGTAATGATGAAAGTACAACTGGTCCTTTTTTAGAATTAAAAAACTCGACTTTTGTAAATGTAAACAACAAGGATCTAGGAAGCGTGGTACTGTTATGGGGCGTTCAAAAACTGAATATGGATAATTTGGTTTTTGTCGATTCAGGAAAAGGAGGGCGAGCAATAAAATATGAAGATCCGGGATGGGCTATTAGCACAATAGACCATATTAGCTTAATTAATTCTGGACGTATAGAATCTTTTGGAGATCGAACAGGTCCTAACATCCAAAGAATAAACACCAACGACCCATTAACTTTTACACCAAAATATAAAGGATATACAGCATTGGATTAAGGCTTCATTTTTTTTGAATTCTTTTATTCACTAAAACTTTTACCAAGTGTAAAACTTGTTAATCAAATCACAAAAGTAGACAGACTTGTCTACTTTTGTGATTTTTTTATATATTTGTACCATGAGACACTCAAAAGTTAGGGATCATATCGTAACAACTGCTTCTAATTTATTCTATAGTAAAGGATATAATCTTACTGGAATCAATGAGATTATAAAAGAAGCTGGCATTGCCAAAGCTACGTTGTATAATCACTTCCCTTCTAAAGAGGATATATGTATCGCATACTTGCAATCCAAAAA
Organism: Aquimarina sp. 433; assembly: GCF_054054605.1. Lineage (NCBI taxonomy): Bacteria > Pseudomonadati > Bacteroidota > Flavobacteriia > Flavobacteriales > Flavobacteriaceae > Aquimarina > Aquimarina sp. 433. Next base: position 60,356 of record NZ_JBSWZK010000003.1, on the reverse strand, counting down.
TGTCACTTTTACAAAAGATATCAATGCATTTGTAAATCAGGCAGCTCCAGGTAAAGATCGTATCTACGCACTATTTGAATTTTTAAAGTTGTTTTTTGACCAAAAAGACTTTAATGGATGTTGGTGTCTAAATACCTATACGGAAATGCCAAAAGAAAATGAAACTGTACGAGAAGAGATTCAGCAACAAAAGAATGATTTTATAGACTTCATTAAAGAATTGATTGCAGAAAATCATAGTCAAGAATCTGATAATGAAAATATGATATTAGCCAGAAAGGTTTATTTACTATATGAAGGAGCCATTTCAGAAAGCAAACTACATCAAAACACTTGGCCTATTGAAGCTTCGTTATCGCTATGTAAAAAAATTCTAGAATAAAAAAATTTGAATACACAAAGACAGACTTGTCTGTCTAATTATTAATTAAACTAAATATAATACAATGACACAATTTAAAGACAAAGTAGCACTAGTAATTGGTGGAACAAGTGGAATCGGAAAAGCAACAGTAGAATCATTAATCAATGGTGGCGCTACAGTGCATGTAGTAGGAAGAAATACTTCTAAGATTGCGGATGGGGAAAATATCATTAAGCATCAGGTAGATATCACGAACAAGAGTAATGTAGAACAATTACGTACTGCTATTGGTAATTTAGATCGTTTGGATTATTTAGTAAATGCTTCCGGTATTTTTGGACCAAAAGCATTTTTAGATCATACGGTAGAGGATTACGATTCATATCAAGATTTAAACAGAGGATTCTTTTTTATCACACAATCTGCTGCTCAAAAAATGAAAGAAAATAATACAGGATCTATTGTTAATGTAGGTTCTATGTGGGCAAAACAGGCCGTAAAAGCTACACCTTCTTCTGCCTACTCAATGCAAAAAGCAGGATTACATTCTTTAACACAGCATCTGGCCATGGAACTTGCGGATCATGGTATCCGAGTAAATGCAGTATCTCCTGCAGTGGTAGAAACCCCTGTTTATAATGGTGTTTTTGGAGGTGCTGACGAAGCTAAAAAAGCACTAGTAGGATTTAATAACTTTCATCCGATTGGAAGAAATGGTACCGCACAGGATGTAGCTAATAGCATCACTTTCCTTTTATCAGATCAAGCATCTTGGGTAACAGGAGCTATTTGGGATACTGATGGAGGTGTAATCGCAGGAAGAAACTAAACCCCTAAAAGAATAGCTATGTATGACATGAACCACCTAAAGAAATTAGGTACACTAGGAAAGAATGCATCAGAAGCTATGAAAGCTTTTCAGGCTTTTGACAGCATTGCATTACAAGAAGGAGCAATTCCTGTGAAATATAAAGAACTCATGGCAGTTGCTGTAGCGCTTACTACGCAATGCCCATATTGTTTAGAAATTCATAAAAAGAATGCTATTAAGGCAGGTGCCACGCAGGAAGAGTTGGCGGAAGCGACTTTTATTTCTGCTGCATTACGAGCAGGAGCCGCAGTTGTTCACGGCACACATTTAATGGACGAGTAATCTCTTAATTAGATTTTAGAAGTAAAACTCCTATTTTTAGGAGTTTTACTCTTTTACTTTTACACTACAAAATGAAAACAGAAGTACTTATCATAGGTGCTGGACTCACCGGTTTATTATTAGCTTACAGGTTAAAAAACAGTGGTGTTCCTGTTAAGGTTTTAGAAGCCAATTATAGAATTGGAGGAAGAATACTAACTATAAACTCTGCAAAAAACACTCCAATAGAAATGGGTGCCACTTGGTTTGGAAAGCATCATCAAAGACTACTACAATTATTAGAAGAATTGGAAATCCCAATTTTTGAGCAATTTATGGAAGGAATTGCTCTTTTTGAACCGCTTTCTACAGCTCCTCCACAAAAAATTCAATTACCTACGAATCAACAACCCAGTTATAGAATTCAGCATGGAACTAGCACTATTATTCATAAACTCTCATCTTTTCTGGACAACACAGAATTACTTGTTAACGAGAAAGTAACGAACATCGAATATGAGCATAATAAGTTCGCTATAAAAACAGAACGCAACACCTATTTCTGCGATAAAGTTGTCTCTACACTCCCACCAAGGCTTCTAGCAAATTCAATTGAAATATATCCACCATTACCGCCAGAACTAACTACGATCGTAAACAAAACCCATACCTGGATGGGAGAATCTATTAAATTTGGAATCTCGTATACAAAGCCATTTTGGAAAGAAAAAAAGTATTCTGGTACTGTATTTAGTAATGTTGGCCCCATTACAGAATTATATGATCATTCTAATGTAGAAAATGATCGTTTTGCTTTAAAAGGATTCCTGCAAAACGGAATGTCGGAATATTCAAAAGAGGAAAGAATTTCTAAAGTATTTAACCAATTACAAAAATTATTCGGTGATGATGCACTAAATTACTTATCATACGAAGATATGGTATGGAAAAACGAAATCTATACACTTTTTCCAGCATCAGAATTTATTTTCCCACATCAAAATAATGGCCATGCATATTATCAGCAAGGATATTTAAATAACAGTTTTTTCATCGGAGGAACAGAAACGTCTCCAATACATGGAGGATATATGGAAGGAGCAGTTCATAGTGCCGAATCTATCTACAAACGATTAATTTGAATTCCATCCCTTTTTATATTAGATGATCTTAGAATTAAATTCTATCTTTAAAAACAAATCTTACCTTTATGAAATAAACTAAGAGAATTAAATTTATAATAATCAAATGACTCTTTGATGATTCCGTCTCATCAGTAAAAACCATAAATATCCATAATAGATGAAAACTAAAATATTATATACTCTTATAACCGCCTTCTTATTAGCTTCTTGTTCAAAAGAAAAAACTACACCTATAGAATATGTCATTTTTTCAGGAAAAGTAGTTAATAAAAATGCAGATAAACTTTCGGTTCGAGGAAATGATTTCACTAAAAAAATTGACATCCAAGAGGACGGAACTTTTATGGATACCTTGGATATTACTAAAAATGGATACTATCGCTTTTCTATTGGTTCAGAATCATCTGAAATTTATCTAAAAAAAGGAGAAGACCTTACTTTATCTATTGATACAAAGGAATTTGATGAATCCATACAATACACAGGAAAAGCCGCTAATGTTAATAGTTATCTTGCTACCAAATATCTTGTAAAAGAAAAATTTGAAGAAACTGAAGGTCAAAGAGATACTTTAAACAATTCAAATCCCGTCGATTTTAAACAAAAAATTCTTTCTCATAAAAATGAGCTTTCTGGCTTACTTACTAATAGTAAAATAAATGATACCACTTTTATTAGTGAGCAACAAAAATATAATCATTATGATTATTTATTTCACATCAATTTTTACCTGTATTATAATCCATCAACACTAAGCAAATCAGATTCAATAACTACTAATTCTTTAGAAAAAGAATTAAATAGTATTGATCTCACCAATGAAAGTGATTTTAAAACTTCAAATGCATACAGATTTCTAGTTTCTTCCAATTATGGTAGAGAAAAAAGAAAACAATCTTTTAAAGATAGTATTCCCTATTATGATGCTTTTATTGATGGTTTATCTGATGTTAAAAACGACTATATAAGAAATAGTCTTATGGATGAAATGACATGGTATATCTCAGCAGGAAATCCAGAGTCTGAAAAAATATACAAGGCTTTAATGGCAAAGTCAACTGACACAGCTTTTCAAAGAAGAATTACAGAAAGTTTTAATAAAATCAAGTTGCTAACAAAAGGAAATGACTCTCCTACTTTCGATTATGAAAACTACAACGGTGGTTCTACAAAACTTGCAGACTTAAAAGATCATTATGTATATATCGATGTATGGGCAACTTGGTGTAAACCCTGTATAGCAGAAATACCCTCCTTAAAAAAACTTGAAAAAGAATATGATGAGAAAATTAAGTTTGTTAGTATTTCTGTAGACAACAAACGAGATCATGATGCTTGGAAGACTATGATAAAAGAAAAAGAACTTTCAGGAATTCAACTATTTGCTGATAATAGTTGGAGCTCGAAGTTTATCAGAGACTATGATGTCCAAGGTATTCCAAGATTTATTCTTATTGACAAAGAAGGTAAAATTGTAAATGCGGATGCTCCAAGGCCTTCAGACCCTAGATTGGTTACGCTTTTTAAAGAATTAAAATTATAATAAAGACACTCTATTCTAAAAAACAAACCCCTTATTATCAAACATAATAAGGGTTTTAGTAGTATTTCTTATTTTTCATCCAGTACAAAAGACAATACATCTCCAGTAGCTCCATTAGGAAATGTAATTCCTAACAAAGCGGAAATGGTGGGTGCTATATCTGGAATAGTCGTTTTTTGCGTAGTGCTTCCTTGTTTAATTCCTTTTCCCATAAATAATAATGGTGCGTGTGTATCATAGTTTAGGCCACTTCCATGGGTAGAACCTGTTCTAGAATATGCAATCGTAGAAGGATTCAACACATATACTACATCACCACTTCTCTTCTGGTTATATCCCTTTTGAATCAGTGCAGCAATACCTTCGGTAAATGTTCCTGTTTGCAATTGCTCTCTAGTAAAGACCTTATCAATCTGATCATACTGTAATATATGATGTGCTACTGCTTTTTGTAATTCCTGTGTATCAATATTGTTTTTCTCTAACACATCATACGCAAAAAATACCTGATCATTAGCTACTTTCTCTATTAACCCTTTTACTTTAAAGGTTTTCTTGGTGAATTCCATAATACTGGTTGCTATTTCAACCATATCAAAATAACCAGAAGGTATATTTACTTTTTGTAGATATGAAGGTACATGCACAGCACCATGATCTGCGGTTAAGAAAACCGTGTAGTTTCCTTTTCCAACTTTAGCATCCAATGTTGTAAAAAAGCGCTCTAAATCCTTATCTAATCGCAAGTAAGTGTCTTGAATCTCCTTAGAATTTACTCCAAAATTATGCCCAACATAATCTGTGCTAGAAAAACTAAGCGTAAGTATATCGGTAATATCATCCGCTCCCAGTGACTCTCCATCCAATGCGGCGATTGCAAAATCTGTCGTTAAGCTATTCCCAAATGCAGATCCTTTGATAATATCATACCCCGCATTTTGATCTTTAAGTTGTGCTAAATCATAAGGAAACGTAGCTTTTTCTTTTCCTTTAAAACCTCTTTCAAAATCATTTTCATCATCACCGCTTTCTTCATAAGTTGAAATATCGTACAAAGTATTCCATTCCTTTAAGTAAGATGCTGCGACATCTGAATTATTAAATTTTTCTACCCATTCTGGTAGGTCATCTCTATAATATGTGCTCGTAATCCATTTTCCTTCATCCTTTCCTCTAAACCAATACGCACCATTTGCTGAATGACCCGCTGGTAGAATTGCTCCTCGATCTTTTATGGCAATACCAATACTTTTTCCTTTTAGTTGGGTATGTAACCTGTTTTGATCTGCAAATGTGGTAGTTTTCATTCGACGAGGAGACATCCTTTCCATCTCACTATCCGAACCTACAGCTCTTACCAAAGAATCACTCGCGCAATACACCATCGCTTTTCCAAATTTATCATACCAATTATTGGAAATAATACCATGATTTTGCGGAGTAGTACCTGTAAAAACCGAAGCATGTCCAGGACCTGTATACGTAGGGATATAATTAAAATGATTATTCTTACAATTAAATCCTTCTTTCACCATTCTTTTAAAACCTCCTTCTCCAAAGCGATCATAAAATCGAGTTAAATAATCGTATCGCATTTGATCTACAACAATACCAACGACCAATTTTGGACGTACAGAAATTGCTTGATCAGAATTAACAGCTACCACATTCGTTTCTTTTGTGTTGCATTGAATGGTGATAACTAACAAAATTATACCTAAAAAAATCTTCCTTATCATTTCTTGTTCTCGTTTGGATGACAAAAATACCATATCCACAAAAGTAAAACTTTAATAGAAGGTTAAATGCTGTCGATATTTTTTTTTCTATTTTAGCCCTTCTAACGAAGAGTTTATGTTTTATCTCGACGATATAGGTCGCTATTTTTTAATGTTAAGAGGTGTTTTTAGTCGAATGACTAAAGGGTCTGTACTTAAAAATTTGATTTTTAAAGAAATTAATGACCTTATTCTTGGGTCTTTAGGAATTACAGTGTTTTTAGCATTCTTTATCGGAGCTGTAGTTGCGATTCAAACTGCACTAAATCTCACCAATCCTTTGATTCCGAAACAGCTCATTGGTTTTGCATCTAGACAATCGGTAATACTGGAATTTGCTCCTACTTTTTTATCGGTGATTATGGCAGGTAAAGTGGGTTCATATATCACTTCTAGCATTGGTACTATGAGAGTTACCGAACAAATTGACGCTTTGGAGGTAATGGGAATTAATTCTCTAAACTACTTAGTTTTCCCAAAGGTTATCGCGATGTTTATGTACCCATTTGTAATTGCCATCGCTATGTTTGTTGGGATATTCGGAGCTTATATAGCAGGTGTTTATGGAGGTTTTGTATCTGGTACCGAATTTTTAGCAGGACTTAGAGAAGAGTTCATTCCATATCATTTGGTATATGCTTTTATAAAAACAACCATTTTTGCTTTCTTATTGGCAACGATCCCTTCTTTTCATGGATATTATATGAAAGGTGGTGCCTTAGGTGTGGGAAAAGCCAGTACATCCGCATTCGTATGGACAACAGTAGTAATTATTATCGCTAATTATGTACTAACTCAATTATTATTAAGCTAATGATAGAAGTAAAAGACATACATAAAGGGTTTAATGGAGAAGAAATTTTAAAAGGAATTACTACTACCTTCGAACGAGGAAAAACCAATCTAATTATTGGTACTAGTGGAAGTGGTAAAACAGTTTTCTTAAAATGCATGCTTGGTTTGTTTACTCCAGAGCAAGGAAGCATTTGTTATGATGGCGCAACTTATTCTGAGTTAAACGAGCAACAGCAAAGAGATCTGAGAGAGCAAATGGGTATGGTTTTTCAGGGAAGTGCATTATTTGATTCTATGACGGTAGAAGAAAATGTAATGTTTCCTTTGATGATGTTTACAAAACAAAAAAAGGAAGAAATGCTGGTACGTGTAAATGAAGTATTAGCACGTGTAAATCTAGAAAATGCGAATAACAAACTTCCTTCGGAAATTAGTGGCGGTATGCAGAAACGTGTTGCCATTGCGAGAGCAATTGTAACAAGGCCAAAATACTTATTTTGCGATGAGCCAAACTCTGGCCTGGACCCTAGAACAGCAATCGTTATTGACAACCTCATCAAGGAGATTACTGAAGAAAATGACATTACTACCATCATTAATACACATGATATGAATTCTGTTATGGAAATTGGAGAAAAGATTGTCTTCCTACGATATGGTCATTTAGAATGGGAAGGTGATAAAAGTCAAATTTTCCGAACGGATAACGAAGCCGTTACCGAGTTTGTATACTCTTCTAACCTATTCAAAAAAGTTAGAGACGCACAATTAAAAGGATTGTAACAACAACTCAAATAATAGTTATTCTCGTTTACTTTGCTAATGACAATTCTTTAAAGTGTCGATTTTAAAAACTAAAATTTACATTTTTAGGATTTTATGCAAATACATATGAGAAAGTATCAGCAACCCAATAAAAACTATATTTATTAACGAGATGAATATAGAATCTTTATGAGCGATATGTGCAACGATTGCAGTTATAAAGAATAATCCAATACCAGCATATCCCCATTCCTTTATCGGAAGCGGAACTTGTGGAATTATTAATATAACGATTGCTAATATCTTAAGGATCGCTAATTGTATTCTGAAAAAATCCGGGAATCCCAAATCTCTAACGCCATCAATAGTAGCTTTGCTAAACATATAAGAATATGAGCTCCACAATAAAAACAGAGCAATTAGCGAAGTAGATATCCAGTATATTAATTTCATCCGATTTTTAGATTTTCAGAAAACAAGCAATTATATCATTTCTTAATTCCTTTAAGCTTTAAATTATATTTTGGATACTCAAGTTCAATTTCGTCCCTACCTGATACATCCTCTAGATATTTTAAAACTCCTGTTTTGTCCGAAGTATTAAAATTAACTGAATCTTTAGGAATAAGAATTGTATTTAGCCATACCCAAGAATTCGAATAAATAACTAAAGCCTCATTTTCTTTTGCAATGCTCAATTCTATATTATAATCTTCTACATAATACTGACCAACGATTGAACTCTTTACTCCCTTTTCTTCATAACTATCTTTTAAAGGAGGGAAAAAATTATCTGTTTCATTAAAATCAGGAAAATCTGAATTCAAAACTATTGATTCTACTTGATCATGATTTGGAATTGGAATAGCATAGGTTCTATTATCATTTTTCCAGACAGAAAGATCTATAATTTTAGAGTAGCTTTTTTTTGAATTTTTATAGACTACCTCAATACTTATTGGTATTGGTTTGTATCCTACTTTCTCTACAATTAATTTTCCTTCCTCAAATGATTTGATTCCTAAATCAGGATATCCCATTTCAAAATACCAAGGTTTCCAGAAAAAACTTAAATCCTCTCCGCTAACATTTTCAAATGTATTAAAGAAATCATATGGTGTTGGTGACTTCTTTGCCCATCTCTTTACATAAGAATTAAAGCATTCGAAAAACTTTTCTTCTCCTAAATATTGATATAGCAAAGCGTAAGTAAGCGAAGGCAAACTATAGGCTTGATATCCGTAACTATCACCAGTGTATTGAGAAGACGTTACCGTTGGTAAATCTCCAATAGTACCTAAGGTACCTTGTGTCACTAATTTAAAACGAGAGTAAAAAGAATTAGATTTATCTTCATTGAAGAATTTATGAATCACTAAATTCTCCATAAAGTCCGCCCAACCTTCATCCATCCATGCGAATCGTCTCTCGTTTATTCTAACATACATCGGAAAATACATATGAAACAACTCATGAACAGTAACCGGCACCCCAGAACCACCATTATTAGCCATCATCGGAAATTCCATACCACTTCCAGAATATCTAAGACCGATGAATGTTGAAAAAACAGGATAAGGATAAGGAATACCAGGAACATCTTCAGAAAAGTGCTTCATTGCCTTTTGCTGAATAGAAGTGAGTTTCTTGTGTTTTTCAACCTCATCTTTAGGAAACGCAGAATTAATTAGTATATCTTTCCCAGCAACATTTACCGAAGCTGCATGCCATAAATAATGATCACTCATCGCAAAAGCAAAGTCTGTAACTTCCTTTGCTGTAAAATTCCAAGTATTATATTTTAGTTTTAATCCTTCTAGATCTTTCTCATTAACAACCTCTATTACCTCTTTAGATTCTTTTGCTTTTAAAAATTTTTTGTAAATATTATTAGGCAATACCTTTTCACCATTCTCTAACGTACCAGTAGCCCAAACTAGAAAATTATCTGGAACTGTAATATTTACATCAAAATTAGATAGGTTGTTATAAAATTCAGTATCTAAAGTATAATCTAGCCTATCCCAACCAAAAATATCATCATAAACGGATACTTGTGGATACCAATATCCTACAAAAAAAGAAGTATCATCTTTTGCTCCTGTTCTATCAAGAGTTAATGTCACTTTTTGTTGCCATTCAAATTCCAGCTTTAAATCTTGACCTGACTTTAAAGGTTCTCTTAGTCTAACAGTCAAATTGGTGCCATATCTTTTGATATTATCACTATTAGCAAGATCATAATCAACTCCATCAACGATAATCGTTTTCAGTTCTACACCTTCTCCTATATCTTTCGGGTTTACACGTGAATCTCTTTTATTTCCTTTTTTAAATACATCATAATATAAACGTATAACCATTTCAGATAATTCATCAGGGCTATTATTGGTAAAATTCACAATTTCATTCCCTTCCACTATTCTTGTCTCTGGAAATACCCTTACGTTTATTTTATAATCAACAGAATTTTGCCAATATTTTTTTCCGGGTTTACCATCAACAGATCTCGTCTGATTTTTATAAGCTTTTTGTATTTCCCTCGGTATATGTAAATTACTTTGAGAATAGACTATTGAAATCGTACATAAAGTAAGTAAGACACTTATTATTTTTGGTCTAATCATTTTGAAAGCTTAAACTTATTATTTCTAAAATCGACAATATTACCTCACCAATAAAGTATCTGCCTTTAGTTCTGCAGTAATCCATTCTCGTAAATCCTTATTTCTAACCGTATTCAAGCTATCAGAAACCTGAAATTTCCATTGAGGGAAGATAACTTTTACGGTATCTACTTTTAAGAAATTAGATTGTAGCACTTCTCCATATCCTAACTCAGAAAGATCTGGGAAACGAATTTTAGCGTCTTTTGCGATATTATTATAAGGAAGTATATCTACGGGAACTACTTTTTGCGCCTCTGTTAATTGGGTTTCAAGCAATGCTAGACGAATTTTCAGATCTTCTACTTTATCCAACAAGGCTTCATTCTCTGTTTCTAATCGATTCAATTCTACAATGTATCGATCATTCGCTTTTGATATTTGTTCAATTCCTCGTGCTTTATTACCGCTGATTTTCAGTGTAAAGTCACTGATATGTTCATACTTTTCAAGTTCATTTTGCAAATCACTAACGGTTGCATCTGCAATCTCTCCATCAAAATATAGCTTGATCGACTTATTATCAAAATCATAAAACTCTTTCCGCAAATACAAACTTTCATTTGCCTCTATTTCGTTAGCTAAGAACCCTTTGTAATCACGATCTGCATTTGTTTCGTTCAGAATATTGTAAAACGTCCAAATTGCCGGTATCACCATGATAATTGCTACTGCAGAGGCTATTCTAGCAGTAAGTTTTCTTTTAGCTGCATTGGCATAACGCAACATTGGAAAACGTAACAACTTTGCTACAATAAAAGTAGATAAGGCAATAAAAATTGCATTAATACTAAATAAATACAAGGCACCTAACGCATATCCTGCATTTAGCTCTGCAATCCCATATCCTACCGTACACAAAGGAGGCATTAATGCTGTAGCTATTGCTACTCCAGCAATAGCATTAGGCATAGTCCCTTTTTTAGATTTAGCCACAATTAGTGCCAAACCACCTGAAATAGCTACAAATACGTCTAAAATAGTAGGAGCAGTTCTTGATTCTAACTCAGGCGTTAATTCTGTTAACGGAGATAAGGCAAAATATAACGTAGCAGTAAGTACACTAAGTCCAACCATTACTCCTAGATTCACAAAAGAACGCTTGAGTGTATCGATATCATTAATGGCAATTGACAATCCTACTCCAACGATTGGACCCATTAATGGAGATATTAACATGGCTCCGATAACGACTGCCGTTGAACTAACATTTAAACCAATAGAAGCCACAAATACTGAAAATATCAAAATCCAAGCCGTATGCCCCTTAAAAGGTATATCCTTTTTTACATCTTCTATGGTTTGATCCCGATCAGTATCAGATCTTATATCCAATAAGCCAGAAAGAAATAGCTTCATACTTTCAAAAAGTCCTTTGGCATCTCTTTTTACAGATTCTTTGTGTCCCTCGTGATCTGAATTAATAGGCTGATTTGTATTTTCTTCCATTCGTATTATCCGTATTTTTCCCCGTAGGTCTCTTTAACTTTTTTCAGTACTTGTTTTATGTCTTGCTCTTTCTTTTTAGGATAAATTAATAGTACTTCTTTTTTATCCACAATAATATAATCATTTAGACCATCAACAACAACTATTTTGTCATCCGACGTTCGAATCATATTCCCCGATGCATCTTCCGAAAGTACCCTAGCATTAACGATCGCATCATTACTTTCTGTTTTTTCTAATTTATCATACAAAGAGCCCCAAGTTCCCAGATCATTCCAATCAAAAGTAGCGGGAAGTACATATACATTCTTAGCATTTTCTAAAATAGCATAGTCTATAGATATGTTTTCCGCAAGAGGGTAATTATTCGCTATAAAATCTTCTTCTTCATTGGTATTGTAAACATCCATTCCTTTTTCGAACAATGCTGTCATTTCTTTTTGAAATTCTTTAAAAGCACTTAAAATATTATTGGCACTCCAAATAAAGATTCCTGCATTCCACAAATAATTTCCTTGATTCAAAAACTGTTTTGCAGTTTCATAATCTGGTTTTTCGGTAAATTGAGCTACTTTTTTAATAGGCTTAGCCTCTTCTTGATACTGTATGTATCCATATCCAGTATTTGGGAAAGTAGGTTGAATACCCAATGTCATTAAAATATTTTGAGCGCCACAAGCTTCAAAACACTGCTCTAAATTATTGGTAAAAGCTGTTTCATCTTCAATCCAATGATCACTCGGCGCCACCACCATAACAGCATCAGAGTTTTCTTTATGAATCTTTAGAGCTGCATATAAAATACAAGGAGCAGTATTTCTCATTGCTGGTTCTGTAACAACTTGTCTTTGTGTCACCTTTGGAAGCTGACTTAATACCAGATCATTATAACGTTCATTTGTGAGAATAAAAATATTCTCTGTTGGAATAATTCTCTCCAAACGTTTAAATGTTCTTTGAATCAATGTTTCGCCTGTTCCTAACATATCATGGAACTGTTTCGGAAACTCTGCGGTGCTTACAGGCCAAAATCTAGACCCCACGCCACCTGCCATTAAAATAGCATAATAGTTTTTTTTCATAAGTTCATTTATAATAGTTCAACTTCAGCATTGGGGTTAAATAGGTAAATCCTACCTGTGCTGATTTCAATACACTCGTATCGTTTTACGCGTTTATTCCCTCTTTGAAAAATTTTCCCATTATACAATCTGAATTTTCCTCCCAACGGTATTTCAAAGATATAATTTTTATCATTCTCTGGATCAAATTGTTTTAAAGCAAGTGCTAATTTTGTATCGGTATCACTACTTGCTCTTGGATTTTTAAAATGATTTGCAATAACAGGTAATAATTTTGATGGAAAAATATCTGGATTAATATACGGAAGCATTAATTGTTGAAAAGTACGTTTCCACTCAATACCATGAGGTTTTATATAACGTCCGTATTTCTCAAAAGCTACTAAATGAGCTATTTCGTGAATTAAAGTGATCAAAAAACGATATGAATTAAGAGAAGCATTTACGGTAATCTGATGCCTCCCATCAGGAGTTTTTCTATAATCACCATGCCTTGTAACTCGTTCATTAACAATTTTAAGATGCACATTGCATTTTACGATAAGGTCAAATGCTGGGTCTAATGCTCTTTCCGGAATGTATCTTGCTAAGATTTCCTTCATTTTCGCAAAATACAAAATAAAGCGCATCCGCTCGATGCGCTTTATTTAAATTATGATTTCTTTTTTCTCCAAAAAAATCATCAAATTCAAGATTCTAAATTTCTATTTCTCCTACTCATAATTTTCATAGCTATTCATTAACCGTATAAATTCTGCTCTATAACCTAACTCATCATCTCCTCTGTTCTCTTGTGCAAGCGAAATGATATCAGTCACTGCTCTATTTTCTAAATATTTAGAGTTTCTTAATTTCATTCCATACCAAGCTACCGAAGCAGCAAATCCAAAATCGCTAGACATTAGTTTTTCCATATCCATTGTATGTGTATGGATGATTTCTATACTTTGATCTTCTTTTGGTTTTTTATATCGAAACTTTACTGTGAATAATTCATCCTGATAAGAATCATAAGCTTCTTTTTTTGTATACTTCAAATTGGAAATATCTTTAAGATACTTGCTTTCTATACCTACTGGAATTACTTCGTATAAAGCGGTGACAGTATGTCCACTACCTAATTCACCTGCATCTTTAGTATCATCTATAAAATCTTCATCATGTAACAAACGATTTTCGTATCCTATTAATCGATATGCTTGTACTTTATTAGGGTTGAATTCTACCTGAATTTTCACATCTTTTGCAATCGTGTAAAGCGTTCCTCCAAATTCTGTTCCTAATACCCTTTGTGATTCTTGCATAGAATCTATATATGCGTGATTCCCATTTCCAGTATCAGCAAGTACTTCTAACTTACTATCCTTATAATTTCCCATTCCAAAACCTAAACAAGTAAGAAACACCCCTGTTTTTCTTTGCTCCTCTATTAATTCTTTCATTGCTACATCACTACTTTCTCCCACATTAAAATCACCATCAGTAGCTAGAATCACTCTGTTGTTTCCATTTTTTATAAAATGCTCCTGAGCTATTTTATAGGCAAGCTGAATCCCTTCTCCACCCGCAGTAGATCCACCCGCTTCTAAATTATTTAGTGCTTCTAATATTTTCTCTTTGTTTTTACCAGATGTTGGTTTTAAAACCACACCAGCAGCTCCCGCATATACTACAATCGACACCTTGTCTTTTGGTCTTAACTGTCCTACAAGTAATCTAAAAGCTTTCTTTAATAAAGGAAGTTTATTAGTAGCGTTCATCGATCCAGAAACATCTATTAAGAAGACAAGATTGGATGCAGGAAAATCATCCGTGGGTATTTCTTTTCCTTTGATTCCGATTTTTATTAATTGAGTACCTTCATTCCATGGAGTATTGATATCTTCTGTATGAATTGCAAAAGGATGTTGATCTTTTGGTTGTTCATAGCTATACTTAAAGTAATTAATCATTTCTTCGATCTTCACAGCATCTGCAGGAATCTCTTGGCCATTATTAATCATTCTTCGAATATTACTGTAGGAGGCTTTATCAACATCTATGGAGAATGTAGATAACGGAGAAAATGCTACTCTTTTAAAATCATTTTCTATAATTTCTTTATAATTTTCAGCATTAGCTGCTGTCTCTAAAGCAAGTTCATCATTTGTATCTAACACGATACTTTCTGTTACATTATAACTTCTATTCGTATACTGATTGCATGAACTTAATATCATCATACACAAAACCAGAAATGCATATTCGATTTTCTTAATTGTCTTTGTTTTCATCTTAATTGTTTTTACATTGTTAAACTGAAAACAAACCTAGTATCACCATAGTAGAGAGGCTTGTAGACCTGTTGTAAAACCTTTGTAAACTATTTTACAAAATATAAACCACTATACTCCAACACATTATAATCGAACAAACAAAAGAACATATCGTTTTTTCCCTTCTCAAAAAAAAGGTAGCAATACAATTTTTGAAGCATAATTCTGCCTCCACTAATGATATAACCGAGTGGAAAGGGCAAGATATTATCTTGTTTCAAGAAGACTTAAGGAAAGAAGTAAAGGGTAGTATTAGTGAAAAGTCATTCTATAATTATTTTAAAACCTCTTCAGAAAAAATTCCAAGAGTTGACATCCTTAATATGTTATCCGAATATTGTGGCTATGAAAATTGGAACGATTTTAAGACTCAAAATTCTAAGATAATATCCAACAATACCAAAAAGAAAACTGCAAAACGGAAATGGATTGTTTTCTTTCTCATTGGAATCTTATTTATAACCTCAGCGTACTTTTTGATACCAAAATCGAACACCTTTAATTTTTGCTTTATAGATAGAGACAGAAACGAACCGATTACTAAAAACCCTATCGAGATTATCGTACTCAATAATGAACAATCTCCTTACTATACAAAAAGTGACAGTTTAGGCTGTTTTACCTGGACAACCAAAGATGATTTTATTCATTTTGTCATTAAATCACCTTATCACAAAACCGATACCATTTATAGAAGTATATCTACTATAACTAAAGAAAATATTAGAGTTAGCACGGATGATTATGCTTTAATGCTTCATTATTATGCCAATGGAAAATTGGATAACTGGAAGAATAGAAAGAAGGAGTTATCAAAAATGATTGCCGATGATGCCGTGATATTCCAAGTATTACCATCGGGATTAGGAATAGAAGTATATTCTAAAATAGAATTTATAAATAAGCTAACTACCCCAACAAAAAGCTTGCAAAATATTGAGATTATCGAATCCAGAAGATCCGAAGGACAAGTTGTTAAATTAAAATTTAAGATCAAATCATGAAACAACTTATGTATATTCTCATATCATTTATACTTCTAGGGTGCTCCAACAACTCTTACAAAAACATGGAAGCTACTGAAGTGATTAATGATGAAATTGTTATGGATTCTTACGAAGAAGAAATGTCCTTTGATATTCTTGAAGATTCATACACGATTCTAGTTTCTGAAAAATTACAAGACTACTTGGATAAACAGCTACTCATTCAAAAACATCCAGAATTTAAAACCGTAACTGACACTACATATTTATTCGATCTCAAGAATCGTAATCACATTGAAAAAATAAGGTTTCTAGATCAACCCAAAAACTTTTCGGACTCAATTACAATAATAACTACAGAAATTCAGTTTGGTAACTTAGAAAAAGACACAGTTATTTCTTACATCAAAACTTCATCAACACTGATTGATGGAGTTAAGTTTAGAACCTCTAAAGTTTCTTTTGAAAGGTTAAAAACCTCCAAAAAGCAAAAGTAGAATCCTTGTTTTTATCTGTTTTTTACGGTTTTACCACCTACTTAAACACATAAAACCATTAAAAACAAGGTTGTTTATCGTAAAAAAATTAGCATTTATCGAGTATTTTAACTTTTTAACTTGTTGTTAATCAATTATTAATATTTTTGAAACCCAAGATTTAACATTTGGAAGGGAAAATTTAAAGGAAAAAGTTATGAGAATTTTTACATTTTTAGTAGTACTTATGATCTGTTCCTCTAATATGGCGCAAGATCAATTGGAAGTTCATACGGAAACGGTAGAACTAACCAAAGAGCAGAAAAAAGAAGAAAAGAAAAAGAAAGAAGCTGAGGACAAAAGATTTATAGAATTAGCGGAAAAAAGAGCAGTTTTATTACAGCAGGAATTAAATCTAAGCAATTATGCCAGTGATCGTATCAAAAAGATGATCATTAAATACTCTAAGCAAGCGAATAAGGTAATTCAATCAAATGCTTCAGCTAGTGAAAAATCCAAAGATTTAAGTAATATCGTGTACTTCCAAAACGAAGATTTTAAAAAAGTACTTACTGTACACCAGTTTTATAAGTATTTAAAACTTACGGATATTTAGTGGGGATATTTTATATATATTCCTTGCATCTCTCGATGAAATCCCAATTATCATTAGATCGATTGATGTTACTGGAAATAAAAAATTGTACATTACAAACTCACTTCCCCACCTTTTACCAATTGATCAAGAAATTGTGACATAGAGTGCTCTTTAGATAGACCTAATTTAGATTTCGCACGATACCTCGCTGTGCGTACTGTATTATTATTTATATGTAATAGATCTGCAGAATCCTTAATATTAATCTCTCGATAAACAAGGATACAATGTACCAGATCCGTTTTGGATAATTTGGAAACTTTTTGTTTTAAGGCGACTACTAGTTCTTGATTTTGATAGATCAACTCATCAATAACATCATCTTTACCAATACCTTTAGTAATAAATTTCTCAAGCATACTTAAATTTTTTTTGAATATTTTACTTTTATCAGACTCTAAGTATAGTCCCATTTCATTCCTAATGTTTTTTAAATGATCTAATTGTTGTTCTTGTCTCACTAACGTAGTTGTGATTTTATGATCTTTGATTGCTATTTTGGTATGTAGTTGATTTTTTTCTTTACTGACAAAAACTACTTTTTTCCGCACTACTTTATATTGTTTTATCAGCCATACAAAAATGAAAATTAGGAGTACCAGAAACAAAACCAATACTAATAGTGACTTTGTTTTATCATAATTTTGTTTGGTTAACAATTCTTTTTCTTCAGATATGGCCTTATTATCAAGAGTAATATCTATGTTTTCTTTTTTAGTTTGAAAATAATCTATAAATAACTTTTCTTCTTCATCTCGTATACTATCAATCAATTGATCCCGAAGTTCAAAATAATAAATAACAGAATCTTTTTTATTTAATTCTTTATAGTAACTTGCTGTTTTATAATAAAGCTCTGGTAACCTATTAAATTCAGCTTGCTTAAAAGATCTTTTGATTGCTTTTTTTGCTTGATAAAAATCTTTTAAACCTGCATAAGATAAAGCTAAAAATTCATGATGTATCGATAGTCCGGCATCCCAATTTGTACTTACAAAATCATAATTCGCATTTAAAGAGTCAATAGCCTTTTGGTACTGATGTTGTAGATAATAATTATAACTTTTGTACAATTTTATATAGGCTAATATGTGTTTGCTAAGATTATCTTTTTGTTCATTTTCAAAATAATATTTCTCTAATGAAGCAATCAGAGAAACACTTTTTTCTACATTACCAAGACCTTGATAACCATAATGTAAAGCAGATTCTAAATCATTAAATGCCTTTGGATTGGTCTGCTTGTTGAAAAGACCTTTTTCTATTAAAGATTCACCTAATTCAACAGCTTTCGCATATTGATTTTTCAAAGAAAAGTTATCCATTAGCATTAGACTTATATCCGCTCTTTTTTTATCGCTATCAGCTATAGCATAGGCCTCAATAATATGATTAAACCCAATACTTGGTTGATAAAAAAAGTATGTCATAGACATTGCCATTTCATTATGGTACTGAAATTTTATCTTTTTGTTAGAATAAATCTGTTCATATTTTTCATATTCTTTACTATGATAAAACACTGAATCCAAATTTTTATAAAAACTAAAGTAGCCAATTAGTCCAATGTGTGACCTCAAAACTCCTTCATGATAATCAATTTCTTTAGCGTTTTCTAATATATCACAATATTGCAGATAATCTCTATGACAATAATCATAAAGCAAATATGATAAACTATCAATACGTTTTTTTAGCAATAACGAATCAGATTTTGAAAAAGATAATAAAGGAACAAGAAGTATAACTATCAGTTTTTTAGAAATCATTTTCATAGGTTTTAAACGCAATATATTATAGAAACTATTAATGTTCTAAGAAGCTACGATGTAATATCATAAAAAAAATATCACAAAACAAAATTGTTTAATTCCGGTGACATTTTGCTGACAACTTAGCTGACTTTTTGATAAACACTACAGTCTATTTTTTGTAATCAAAACAAATAAATTTACCTCAGAATTATAATTTTCAAAATCACCATTTGTGAATTTAGACACAAACTTTTTTCACTTTTAAAACCTTAACATTTTGAAGAACATCAAAAATATTTTCAGAACAGTACTAGTATTATCGTTGCTAGGAATATTGTTTTTAGTGTATTCTCTATATCTACAGGTCACCATGCTTAAAAATAAATCAGATGTTCTGAATTGTAGTAAAGAAACCATCACTACATTCTCCAACTAATTAGATTGCACCATAAATTATATTGTAGATGCAAAATGTAAGATACAGAATAACGGGAACGCTTAAAATATCAAGGGATTAACCGAATTATTTTATTAAGGATGAAGACATACAAAACTTATAATCAACAATCGAATATAATCGCGATTTATATACACACAAATTGTTTAATTTTTAAAACCAAAATTTATGAAAAATTATGTAAACTTTAAGACCATTATGGCATTGGTCTTTTTAACATCGATCTTTGTCTCTTGCGAGAAGGAGAGTGCTATCGAAAAAGACACAACAGGCCAGCTGCTTGCCGAAAAAATGATTGAGGATGGAAGATTTTTTAAATCCGAAGCGGCTTTTAATTTTTTAAGTACAAGAAGTACTGAGATCCAACTTGATTTAACTCCAGAAGAACGATCTTCTTTTACTAGTGAATTCATGAAAGCCGTTTATGACAACGATATCATTACACAGGCAAACTTATTGGGGGTTACTCCAAACTTTATGGAACATTTATCAGAAGATTTTGACGTATTTAATGAATCTGATTTATATCTCAAAGAGTTTAAACATTTACAGGAAAATCAGAAAGATGATGTTATCGAGTATTTAACCAATTCAAGCATCGTTAAAAATCAAATCAATAAACTTACCACGGATTTTATTTCCGATAACGAGAGTAACGTATTAGCCAATGTAAACGCAAAAACAGATTGGGAATGCATACCTGACTTTCTTGGATGCATGTTCATAAATGTTGGTTTTAGCTCATTATCTACTAAGGCCTGTGATGGTACAAATAATAATCTTCAACTTGACATATCTGAATACTCTTTAAATAATTGTAGGAGGGTTATCGGTGTTGTAGCTTTTAGTTCAGTATCTATTTCATGTATAAATCAAGCAAGAAAATGCTGGAGAAACGGATATTACGATTAAAAGGTATGTAATTATATTAAAAATAAAATTATGAAAGCAACAAATTATATTATACTTATCATAGCCATACTATTAAGTAGTATGACCTCTTGCGAAAAAGAAACCGAAATACAAGATGAAACAGCATTGATTCCTATCCTTGATGAAGAGTATCGAGAAGTCTTATTAACTACAGACAAAATAACCATGCCTTATAATGGCAAAACGTATCCTGCATTAGAGGTATTGCAAGATGAAGAACTGTTCGAGATATTTAAAAACGCTTATGGAACTGTAGTACAAGATATAGACGACAAGGAAAAATCAGATATCGTTTTATTTTCAGAAGATGAAATGGAAGATGATGGTAGAAGTAAGAAATCCAAAAGAGAGATAACAGAATGGATAGCTAATGAAATGCTAAAAAGAACTGGTGGTACTTCCAGAGCTCCCAATAAGGGCGTTGCAATGTTGGCTGGATTTGTTGATACCTATGGAAACGGAGGTATTTATGCTCATTGGGCTACGACAGCAAAACTTTGGAAGGGCACTCAAAAGAACTACGCTAAAAATGTTCTACCTTTATCGACGAATAAAATTTCAAGTTTGACCCTGTGGGGGCAGGTAGGACGAGAAAGTGGCTCTGTAAGATTTACTATGTTCAAAGGACAAAATCAATCACAAGGTACAAGAGAGTATTGGATAGATAGTGGAAATCCAAATGTCAATGGTTATCAGATCTATAGAGAAGTTGGTACACTTGGTGGCGGCTTTAATGATAATATCGAAAGTACTAGAATTATCATGTACGCTGGTAATTGATATAGCAACTATTCAGTAAGGTAATGTCATATGCAATGAACTTAGAGTGATTAATATGTGATGTGTCCTAATTTGATACAAAATGACATTGTATACTTCATAATTGCAGTACCATTATTAGGATGTAACAGGTGCGGCGATGTCTAAATTGAGTTTGGCTGCCGTACCTGTTTTTTTGTTTGTTTATACAACTAGCTATTTGATAGATTCATTTACAATTCTCACCCTTCGAGAACCTCAGGGTTCGATTGGATTATTAGGGGACTGTACTTCGCAGAGGGCTGTACTTCGACAAGTTCAGCATCCATCTCGAAGCCTAGTATCCAATTGAATAGATAACATGAAGTTAAGAGTACAATAAAAATCTCTTTTTTTAGTACCTTAGAAGCGTTAACGTTAAGATTCACACAACTTATGACGTCTTTTTCTAAGGTATTTGCAATACTTGCAATAACTTTTTTCTTTTCTTGCACACAAAAACCCATCATTCATCCAGCTTCTAGCGATGTTCCCCTTACTAGTTATGTTAATACATTTATAGGTACTGGTGGTCATGGACACACATATCCAGGTGCAACAATGCCCTTTGGGATGATGCAATTAAGCCCTGATACCAGACTAGACGGTTGGGATGGTTGTTCTGGATATCATTATACGGATTCCTATATCTATGGGTTTTCCCATACACATCTTAGTGGTACTGGAGTATCTGATTACGGAGACATCTTATTAATGCCAACCGATACGATTGTTTTTAATAATGGAGCAGATGGTCAAAAGAGCTATCGAGCGCATTTTTCACATGCTAACGAAAAAGCTGCTCCAGGATTTTATCAAGTACATTTAGACACTACCAATATAGATGTAGCTTTGACAGTAACCAAAAGAGCGGGCATACACCGCTATAAATTCCCAAAAGGTCAAAAACAATTGGTGATTTTGGATCTAGAACATAGAGATGCTTTACTCGATCATAACATAAACATCATTTCTGATACAGAAATTAATGGCTATCGTCATTCCAAAGCATGGGCAGAAAAACAATTGTTGTTTTATCATATGCATTTTTCAAAACCAATTACCAACAAAACTTTTAACGAAAATAGAACTAAAGTAGCCTTAGAATTTGATAGCAAAACCTCTGAAGAATTAAGCATCCGTATAGGAATCTCTGCAGTTGATGAAGAGGGTGCTTTACAAAACCTCACTACAGAAGTTGGCAATAAAACCTTTGATCAAATCAAACAAGAAGCTAATGACAGTTGGGAAAAAGAGCTTAAAAAAATAGTAATCGAAAGTCCTAATACAGATTACAAAACAAATTTTTATACGGCTTTATATCATACGATGATCGCTCCTAATTTATATCAAGATGTGGATGGACGTTATCGTGGCATGGATCTCAACATCCATAACACCAAAGACTTTGAATACTACTCGGTATTTTCTCTTTGGGATACCTATCGTGCAACCCATCCTCTGTATACGATCATTGATCAAAAAAGGACTAATGATTATATCAATACATTTTTGGCCAAATATGATGAAGGTGGTATTATGCCAATTTGGGATCTAGCCGGTAACTATACCCATTGTATGATTGGATATCATGCTGTACCGGTGATTGCTGATGCTTACCTAAAAGGAATTTCGAATTATGATCCCGAAAAAGCATTGAAAGCTATGAAACATAGTGCTACTCAAAACAAATTAGGGTTAGCATCTTATAAAAGTAGAGGTTTTATTCCTGTGGAAGAAGAGGCAGAATCGGTATCCAAAACCCTAGAATACGCGTATGACGATTGGACGATTGCACAAATGGCGCAAGCAATGGGTAAATCTGACGATGCAAAAACTTATACCCAACGTGCTCAATATTATAAAAACGTTTTTGATCCGTCTACTAAATTTATGAGAGGCCGTTATAGAAATACGTGGTTTACACCTTTTGATCCTTATGAAGTGAACTTTAATTATACCGAAGCAAATTCATGGCAGTATAGCTTTTACGTTCCACAGGATATTTCTGGGTTTATCAACCTAATGGGTGGCAAAGTAGCGTTAGAGCAGCAATTGGATGCTCTTTTTACTGCAAAAGATCAAACTTCTGGAGCGCATCAAGTTGATATTACCGGACTGATAGGACAATATGCACATGGTAATGAACCTAGTCATCACATAGCTTACCTCTATAACTTTATCAACAAACCACACAAAACTCAAGAAAAAGTACACGAAATACTAACCAAGTTATATACCAATACTCCTGATGGGATTTCTGGTAATGAGGATTGTGGACAGATGAGTGCCTGGTATGTGTTAAGCAGTTTAGGTTTTTATCCGGTTACTCCTGGTAGTGATCATTATGTGATTGGTACTCCATTATTCGAAAAAGGAACGATACAATTAGAAAACGGCAATCAATTTACTATGGTAGCAAACAACATCAACGATGCTAACAAATATATCGCTAGTGCTTCTTTAAACGGAAAAGAGTATCCATATACCTACATCAAACATCAAGATATCACGAATGGAGGTTCGTTGGTGTTTGAGATGACAAACACTCCTTCAACTTGGGGAACCAATGATACCGACATCCCAAAAACACAAATCGAAGAGCACTTAATTACCTCTCCTCCTTTTATAGCAGAAGGTGATATTGCTTTTAAAGAGAAATCTCAAATTACGTTACAAAGTATCAATAAAGAAGCAGAGATCTTTTTCGCATTAGATAATGAAGAATTCAAAAAATATGAAACTCCAATCAGTATTACTCAACCTTCAATTTTAAAAACCTTTGCCGTAGAAAATGGAATTAAAAGTCCAATTATAGAAACCGAATTTTTTAAAATTAATCCTAATCTAAAAATATCACTCGAGAATGAATATGCCAATCGCTATAATGGTGGTGGACCCGATGCTTTAATTAATGGTATCAAAGGAGCTATGGATTATCGTTCAGGTTCATGGCAAGGCTTTCATAATCGAGATCTTATCGCTACTCTGGATTTAGGATCAATAAAAAATATCAACACCATATCCATTGGTTTTCTAGAAGATCAAAGAAGTTGGATCTTTTATCCACAAAAAGTAGAATTCTGGATCTCTGAAGATGGAAAACAGTGGAATCTATTAGATAAAAATACCTTTATAAAATCGACAACTCCTTCTGCGGAAGTATCTATAAAAAAAGTAGAAGCTTCCTCCATTGTAAACAAGGCTCAGTTTATAAAAATTAAAGCGCAAACCGTTGGGACCATTCCAGAATGGCATATTGGTAGTAACCATGATGGCAAAGCTTGGGTTTTTGCAGACGAAATCACTGTAAACTAATGAAAAGACGAAAATTTATTCAAAACACCTCACTGACCAGTGTTGGAATTACTTTAGGAACCACACTAATAAGTTGTAAAAAACAATCTGAGGAACAATCACGAAAAGAACAAGAAATTATGACAAATACAACCTCTACTCCAATTGCAGTATGCACCTGGCGTTTTACCAAAGCAAATGCAAAAGCTGGAGAAGCGCTAGCATCTGGAAAACCTGCGTTGGATGCTGTAATCGAAGGAGTTGCTGTGGAAGAAGAAAATCTAAAAAATACAACCGTTGGAAAAGGAGGTGCTCCAGATCGAGAAGGTAATGTAACATTAGATGCTTGTGTCATGAACCCTGAAGGAGATTACGGTGCGGTTTTGTGTGTAGAAAATATCACTAATGTTGCTGCTTTAGCCAGAAAAGTTATGGAAGATACTCCACATGTTATGCTTGCCAGTGAAGGAGCAGAAGAATTTGGATATCAATCAGGATTTGCTAAAGAAAACTTACTCACCGAAGAATCTAAAAAAGCATGGGAAGAATGGAAAAAAACTTCAGAGTACAAACCTATCATTAATATCGAAAATCACGATACTATAGGCATGCTAGCGATTGACAAAAATGGCGATATTGCAGGTGCCTGTACCACATCGGGTTTATCGTATAAAATGAAAGGTCGCGTTGGTGATTCTCCCATCATTGGATCTGGTTTATTTATAGATAATGAGATAGGTGGTGCTGTGGCTACAGGAATGGGCGAAGAAGTTCTAAAAACTGTGGGAAGTTTTCTAATCGTAGAATTAATGCGTAACGGTATGAGCCCTCAAAAAGCATGCGAAGAAGCGATTCGTCGTATTGTGACCAAAAACGACAAATACAAAGATTTTCAAGTAGCTTATGTTGCTATTAATAAAGCTGGAGAAATTGGTCATTATTGCATCCATGAAGGTTTTTCTATTATGAAATACCAAGATGGAGTTAATGAGAATGTACTTACTAAATTTTATCATACCTCTTAAACCATAGCCATGTCAAACAACACATCTTATCGTAGTTCTTTTATCTTGTTAACTCTACTCTTTTTTCTTTGGGGTTTTATTACGGTGTTAGTAGATTCTTTAATCCCTAGACTAAGAGAGCTATTTACCTTATCTTATTTTCAGGCAGGATTAGTACAATTTGCCTTTTTTGGAGCCTATTTTTTATTATCCATTCCTGCTAGTTACATTCTCTCAAAAATTGGATATAAAAAAGGAATTATTTTAGGGTTATTAACCATGGCAACAGGTTGTTTACTATTTTATCCAGCAGCTTCCTATCGAGTTTTCGGGATTTTTATGCTGGCTTATTTTATACTCGCTGGCGGAATGACCATTTTGCAAGTTGCCGCTAATCCTTTTGTGGCTGTACTAGGTAGTGAAGATGGAGCATCGAGTCGACTAAATCTCTCCCAAGCTTTTAACTCTCTTGGGACCGCAATCGCACCTGCAGTAGGAGCGTTATTTATTTTAAGCGATACTATCAAAAGTAAGGAGGAAATCGAGCAATTATCGGAAAGTGTTAAGGAAACGTATTTAGCATCAGAAGCTGCTGCTGTTCAAAATCCTTTTTTAGGTTTAGCAGTATTTATAATCGCGATAAGTGGTATTTTCTTTTTTGCCAAACTCCCAAAACTAATTAATGAAACATCTACTGGAACTTATGCGGAAGCTTTTGCAAAAAAAGGACTTATTTTAGGAGTCTTAGGTATTTGCTTTTATGTAGGTGCAGAAGTAGCTATTGGTAGCTATTTGGTCAATTATTTTCTAGACATGAATATGGTTCCTCTTATTAAAGAGAGTAGTACTATGATGAGTATAGCTGATTTTGTTGCCACTATTTTCTTTAAAAGTTTGGAAGGAGCAGATGCAAAAGCACTACTTGGAATTTTTGTAATTTTTTATTGGTCTGGGGCTATGATTGGGCGCTTTGTGGGGTCTTATCTTACCAAAATCATGAAACCAGGAAAAGTTTTAGCACTTTTCGCTTCTTTGGCAATCATATCAATATTAATTTCTATCGCTACTAGTGGTTACATAGCTATGTGGAGTATTCTGGCAGTTGGATTATTTAATTCCATTATGTTTCCAACTATATTTACTTTGGCCATCGATGGACTGGGAGATTTAAAACCAAAAGCTTCGGGATTGTTATGTACGGCTATAGTAGGAGGAGCGATTATCCCTCCTTTATTTGGTTTGCTAACTGATCATATAGGCTTTAAGCTTGCATTTATTTTAGTGATTTGTTGTTACGGATATATCCTATATTATGGATGGATGAAGAGTAAAACCATCTTATAATCTTCAAATTAAATTGTATCCTATAAACAAAGCGGTTGCAACCTATAAATTTGGTCACAACCGCTTACAAATTCTAATCAACCTAAAAGTTTTATTGCACTGCTACCTTTACAGTTTTCACAAATCGATTGCTCCCATCTCCTATTCTAAAGAAATATAGGCCTGTTGTTGCTTGTGCCATATCTACATTTATTCTATACTCATTTCCTATTCGGCTAAGAGAAGATGCTTTTAGTTGTTGTCCTAACATATTAAACACACCGATATAAATTTCTGTATCTAATGTATTCTGAGGAACCAAACTAATTTCAAACTTATTATCTGGTTTCGTTAACACTGTTAATTGAGCATTGTTAAATTCTCTTTCATCTACACTTAATGTCTGATCAATTTCTACAGTGTAGTCGTGTACCTCTCCGAAATCAAAATCCCCACAAGGATCATTAATATCTCCACCTGCTGATGTATCAATAGCTTTCGCTCTTAAAATGTGACTTCCTGGATTAGCTCCGACTGGGATTACCAAATTAAAGTCTTCTAAAACACCAAAAGATCGGAAAAATTCTCCGGCAATTAGCTGCTCAGATGGTTCGAAAATAAAGTTGTCGTTAAAATCGATCCAAACCGAAAGTGCTTCTATATCAGCTCCATCTTGCCAATTGTGTTGTGCTTGTAATATATATTCGTTATCACCATCAACATTAGATAATACCGTAGATAGATTGGTACGGTCCGAATACCCGTTAACGTTAAGACCTCCTTCTGTATTACACCCACTACCTCCATCATCGGCGTTAATTGTATTAAGAACAAATTGTTTAATTCCATCTACATTACATCCCGCAGTAGCCTCTGGCGTACAAACCGTATGAGTAACGCTTTTAGAAAAATCATCGTTACTTGCTAATTGATCTCCATTAAAATTTGTTCTAGCATCTATCGTATAAGTAACATTAATCGTACTTAAATCTGCCTGAGCTGTAAATGTATAACTAGCAGTTTCTTGCGGTGCAATTGGTCCTGGAACAGTCTCTACAACAGGTGTACCTCCATCTAAAATGTATTGTACTTCTATATTGGTAGCAGTTTCTCCTCCAAAATTAGTGATATCCACCATTACATCTTCTAAACCTAATCCTGATCCAGTTGAAGGAGCAGAAATATCAACAACACCTACATCTCTTGCTAATAAACTTTTAACTTCTTTTGAAGCGTCATCATTTTGTGCTAACCCATCACCTGTTAACACAGTATTTGCTTCTATGGTATATACTTGCCCTGGATTAGAAAGATCAACAGTAGCAGTAAACGTATAACTTACGGATTCATTTGGATTCACTGTACCTGTAAAAGTTTCAGTAGCGATTAAAACCCCATCAACTCTTAATTCTACAGGAATATTTTGTTGAGGATCTGTACCAAAATTTCTAATATTTACCTCTACAGTTTCTGCATTGGTAAGCAAGCCGTCATTTGGCGAAACAATAGCACTTACCCCAACATCAGTAGGCAAACCAGAAGTAAGACTGAAAGAAGCAATTCTAGTGGCCCATATATTATCATCTTTAAAATATTCAGCCGTATGCCAAAAAGTAAATTGATCAGGATCCATCGTTAAGTGAGAATAATCACCGAATCTATTTGATATTGTCTGTACTCCTGCTCCATCTATAATAGTCTCTTCTGCTAATGTCATTTGTCCTAATGGATCATTTACATATCGTCCAGTATATCTAATACCAGGCTCTAGTGTTGCACTTGCAATATTAAATGCTAGACCGATGTTTCCTAAAGCATCAATACATCCACTTCCCATAAATCTACTATGCCCGTCATTTGGAGCATACGTTCCTTCTTGGTATACAGACCAACCTTCGGTATCACTATTTCTTAATTCTATCCAACGAATTCCTGCAGTATCATTACCGTCTACATCTACGTTAAAAGTAATCAGCCAAGAGTTATGATCTGTAAACGATCTATAGTTAGCCGCATACGATATCACTCCTCCTATCATATCGACCTTTTGAGAAGTTCCAGGTTGTTCAACGTCTCCTGTTCCAAAAGGAGCAAAAACGCTATCAAAAGCAGTAATAGGAATATCTAAAGGTTGTGAGATTGTACTATTACCTGGATTGGTAAAATCGATCTCAATCTCCCATATTTTTAATTCATCTTGGGTAATTGAATTACTCCATCCATCATCTTGGAAATACACAATATACCCAGGCACATCTACAGGAAAGTCGTTTCCAACCAAATTTGCAGGCTCTGGACTAAAAACGGTATTAGGATTTCTTTCAATTCCTGGAAGATCAAATCCTATAATTTGAGCATCTGGATCTCCCGCAATCATGGCCTGACGATCTAAAACATATGTAGTATTTCCTGCGTTTTTATTTGCGGTTAAATAATATCCATCTGGCCAGATAGCATAATGAGGATAATCAGGAAATGCATCTAATGGAAACTCATACATATTATAAGCTCCTGTAGGATCTGGTGTTTCTGAAATAGCTACGATTAAGGCATTATCAGAAACTCTGAATTGGCTTACAAAAAATCGATCTGCTAAGTGATCATACATGATTATTGGATCTCCATCATTGTTACCAGAACCTAAAAAATCAGATAATGAAGTAGGACCTGCCAACACATTCCCACTTTTATCAAATATCTTTATAGCAACATTAACTCCATGAACATAATGATTAGGACCAACTGCTCCTGATGGATCAGGAGGTAATGCGCCTCCTGCATCATTACGGTCTATACCTTCTATATTAAGCCCTAAATTATTATTCGCAGATATACCAAACTGTTCCTGTCTTTTAGGATCAGCCCCTATTGGCAAAGCATTTTGATTTACTTTTTCATTAGCTCGAAGATTATTAAAAATTATTGTAAGATCCTTAACAGATTCTTCAGCTTTAGACTGACTAATAGTTGGATAATCTTTAAACGGTTTGGTTTTTCCTTTGTAGTTTCCTTTTGCAATCGTACTTGGACCAACCCCTTGTTGTGAAAACAAACTTGTTATGTAAAAACAACATAACAAACAAAATAAAAATTTTTTCATTTTTTTGAATTAAGAGTAAATTATTAAACTGTGTGACATACATAAAAAACAGTTGTACTAGTAAAAACCCTACTCTTAATCGACAATTATTACAAAAAAATTACCTTATCATTTTATAGCTTCTTTAATTTTCTGAATTTTTTGTAAATCCGAAAACGTAGTCAAGTCATCATCAACCATCTTAAGATTATTCATAGATAATTTAATAGGTGTTCCTGATTTTACAATTGAAATTGCAGATAAATGTATTTCTTCGAAATTATTGTCTTTAAAAACTTTAGCATTATCTGCATCAATTCCCCCTCCAGGTAAAATCTTTAATTTTGAAACTTTATCCCTTAGCTTTACAAGTAAATTAATACCATCCAGAGCTTTTACCTGCTGTCCTGAGGTTAAAACTCGATCTGTTCCTATCTCTTCTAAAATTCGAATTGTCTTTTCTGGATTAGGGATCCAATCAAAGGCCCTATGAAATGTAAAAGATAGTGGTGAAGCAAGCTCAATCAATTCTTCAGTCCTTTTTACATCTAGTGTATGATCTTCGTGTAAAACTCCAGAAACAATTCCAGTGCAACCTATGGACTTGCAAAAAACAATATCTTTTTTCATAATATCGAATTCAGTATCTGAATACGTAAAGTTTCCGCTTCGGGGTCTAATCAATACATGAATAGGAATAGCAATTTCTTCTACAGTTTTTTTTATCAAACCATAAGAAGGAGTAATCCCTCCTACTGCCAATTCTGAACATAGTTCAATTCTATCTGCTCCTCCTTTTTCCGCATTCACAGCAGACTCAAAAGAATTAGCACAAACCTCTATTACAACTGTTTTCACAATAATTCAATACTATTTATTACTCTATTATAATTTCATCAATAAATGTCCAAGCTTTATTTCCTGCTCCTTGTAGCCCTTCTGGAATGACACCGTAATTTTTGACTTTTATCTTTATAAAACGACATTTTATATTGTTATCAATTGCAATCGGCACAATCGATCCTTTTGACAATTTCATATCTAATTCCTTAGAAACTCCGTTGGAATAAGAAACATTGTCCTGAGAGAAGGAAACTTCAACCTTTTTGGGTGCATAGATCCACTGTCCATTTGCATTATAAAACCGAGTTTTTATTGCATGTATTTCTGATGCTTGTTTTAGATCTAAAGTAATTTCCACATCGTCTCCCCAAAATCCTAACCACTCCTTATCGCCATACCTACTATTACTACCATTTATCCCATTTATTAAAGCCTCTTTACCACCAGCATTGTATGATGGATGCGGTTCTGTATCTATAGTTACGGCAGCACCAATTGCTTTATGGATCAAAAAATTCTGAGTAAATAAAGCTCCCAAAGGCTCTTTTCCTTGAAAGACCTTCGCTTTTAGCATATAATTTTTGTCAATCAAAATAGGTTGGTCATATACTAATGAGGTTCCAATCGGATCAGTTCCATCTAAAGTATATCTAATTGTTTTATCCTTAAAAAATGTTTCCAAAGAGTACTTTACATTGTGATTCTTAACATCTATATCTCCATTAATTTCATATAAATGATTTGCATAATAAATACCTA
Organism: Aquimarina sp. 433; assembly: GCF_054054605.1. Taxonomy (NCBI): domain Bacteria; kingdom Pseudomonadati; phylum Bacteroidota; class Flavobacteriia; order Flavobacteriales; family Flavobacteriaceae; genus Aquimarina; species Aquimarina sp. 433. The sequence goes on along the minus strand of NZ_JBSWZK010000003.1, from coordinate 28,955 downwards.
GCATATCTAATCGTTTTTGAAAAGGCACTAATCGATTTACAAAATCAGAATAGTCCTTTGTTTCAGCTGGACTCCAAACTACTTCACTTAATGCTATAGCTCTAGGAAATGCCATATAAGTTACTTTATCAAAAGTTTTCATATACTCTGTCCAAACATTTCCTTGAGCTCCAATAATGTATGTTGCTTCTTCTTTTGATATTCCGACTGGAATTGGCTCAAAACTATATACTTTCTCTAATGGCAAATATCCTCCTATCGCCAGAGGTTCATCGGTTCTGTCACTCTGATAATAATCAAAATAGCAATGAGAAGATGGTGTTAAAATAGCTTGATGCTTTTCTTTAACCGCAGAAATAGCTCCTTCTGTACCTCTCCAGGACATTACTACAGCATTTGGCGCTAAACCACCTTCTAGAATTTCATCCCAACCAATAATTTTTCTTCCTTTACTATTCAAATATTTTTCAATTCTTTTGATAAAATAACTTTGTAATCCAAACTCATCTTTAAGTCCTTCTTTCTGAATGAGATTCTGACAATATTCATTAGCTTTCCATTGTGCTTTTGGGGTTTCATCTCCTCCGATATGAATGTACTCACTCGGAAAAATTTCCATTACCTCATCCAACACATCTTGTAAAAAAGTAAATGTCGTTTCGGTAGGACAATAAACATCTTCAAAAACTCCCCATTTTGTAGCAACTTCTACAATTTTATCTCCACAACCAAGCTCTGGATATGCTGCAATTGCTGCTTTAGAATGTCCTGGCATTTCGATTTCAGGAATGATCGTAACATTCCGTTCTTGTGCAAATGCAACAATCTCTTTCACTTCTTCCTGAGTATAAAATCCACCATATTTTTTTCCATCAAATTGATGTGGTTGATCATTATAATGGCCTACCAAAGTCTCCTTTCGGTACGCTCCTACTTCTGTAAGCTTCGGATATTTTTTGATTTCGATTCTCCAACCTTGATCTTCGGTAAGATGCCAATGAAACGTATTGAACTTTAATAAGGAAAGAATCTCTATATATTGTTTGATATCCTTAACAGAAAAAAGGTGTCGCCCTACATCTAAATGCATTCCACGATACGAAAACCTAGGCGTATCAGAAATTGAAATCACTGGTAATTGAAAAGGAGTATTACAACTATTATTTTCAAAACAAGGCGGAAATAATTGTCGTAACGTCTGGATTGCATAGAAACTACCTTTAGGATCTTTGGAACGGATCAAAACTTCTTTCTCAGAAATGGTTAGTTGATAACCTTCTATATTAGTGATGGTAGTATCTATTTCAAAAGAGATAAAATTTTCATTTTTGGAAGGTTGTATTTCCAGCGATTTTCCAATTCCTTTTTCAACCAGTTTATTAAAATACAGTACAGTTTTTTTAAGATCTGGATGATACTTTATGGACGTATTTTGAGAAAACAGAAAATGACCCTTTCCTACTTTTTGTTCTGTAGGTAGAGGAATAATACCTCCAAACACTACAGGATCTTGAGGCATACCGCAGCTACTGATAAAATATAATATCAATAGCATCGCTAAATTACTTATACTCCTATACATTTCTTATACAGATGTGGTTTCCATAACACTATTCAATGTTTTGACTTTGATATCTTCAAGCTTTATATCACCTTTAGTTTGAAATAAAAGCTTTTTGGTTTCTCCGGGTAAAACATCAAAAAAATTATCTTCAAAATGTCCTTTCTTATCAGCGTACAGAAATACATCTTTCTGTAATGATGAAGATGAAACTGTTATTTCGTATCCGTCGGAAACCTTGGTCATCTCTAATTGCACTTTATGATCGGGTAATCTTAGATCTTTGGGACGCACCAAGTAAAAATTAGCTTTTTTTCCTTCAAATTCAGTTGTAATGACCACGCTTTGTGCATCTACAATTTCATTTGGTATTTTTTGCTCTAATACTTTTGTTGAGGCATTCGCTTTAGCTTTTATATTCACTTTATTCTTCCACAATACATTCCCTTCAAAATCCATGAACGTTATCTTTAAAGCTCCTTCTTTGGCATGAAGATGATCATTCACAACATGTAGATATAAAGAATCATTTTTTACTTGTGAGGACAGTATTAAGTTTTCAAAACTTCTCTTTGCTTTGTAATGCAAGGCCTTCCAGTTTCCTAATCCATCGATTCCAGACCATGACACTACTGGCCAACAATCATTAAACTGCCAATATAGCGATCCCATATTATAGGGCATTGCTCTTCTATGGGCATGAATACCTTTCGTTATACCATACGCTTGTAACAATTGACTAACATATACATAATCTTCTGGATCAGACGGAACTGGAAAATCTCTTTCCATATATTCTCTAATCAATGAAAATCCTCTATTATGTTTTTGATGTGTTTGGAAACTAGAATGATTAATATTGATGCTATCTAACTGCGTAAAATATCTAATTGCTTCATAGGATGGAAAAGATTGAAATCCATATTCGCTCATAAATCTTGGAATTTCTTCTTCAAATCTTTCAAAAGGTAATGCATCATGCCATACGCCCCAATCGTGTGCGCTTCCTTCTAGCTTAAATCTTTTATCTGCTCGTCCGTATTTAGGAGAACTTTCCCAATAAGAGTTATCTGTTAAACTTGCTACTGCTTCTGGCAAGATTCCATTAAAAAGCTTTTGATAATTGTTCCATATTTCTTCTTTTTCTTCTTCGGATCTATCGATTTGCCAACCCCAATTATGCCAAGCTTCATTATTTTCATTATTGCCACACCAAACAGCGATACTTGAATGATTACGTAATCTTTTGATATTGTCTACAGCTTCTTGCTTTACATTTTCTAAAAACTCATCATCACCAGGATACATCGCACAAGCAAACATAAAATCTTGCCAAACCAGGATTCCATTTTTATCGGCTAAATCGTAGAAAATATCTTCTTCATAAATTCCTCCTCCCCAAACACGAAGCATATTCATATTGGCTGCCATAGCATCTGTAAAGATTTGTTGATAATCCTCAGTCCTTACTTCTGGTTGAAAAATATGTTGAGGAATATAGTTGGCTCCTTTCATAAATACAGGAACATCATTCAATTTGAAATAAAAAGTATTTCCTACACTGTCTTGATCTTGTATTAATTCTATAGTACGCAATCCTTTCTTAACACTCTTGGAAACGATCTCTTTACTACCCTTAATTATCTGTAGTTTGATATCATACAGATATGGTTCTCCTAGATTATGAGTCCACCACCTTTTAGGTTTCAAAATCTCAAAATCCAAATCGTATAAGTGATTTCCTGGAACGGAAGCAATCTCTTTTTGTAAAACCACAGAATCATTAACATAAACCTTGCAGGTGAGCTCAATTTCTGATGTTATGGTAAGATCTAGCTTTGCTTGCAACGATGCTTTTTGATCTGTAAGGGATTGTTGTTTGAGATATAAATCATTTAAAAAAACATCATCCCAAGATTCTAGAATAATTGGCCTCCATACGCCAGAAGTAATGAACGTAGGTCCCCAATCCCATCCATAGTGAAATTGTGGCTTGCGAGTAAAAACTCTTCCCGATACCGGAAGTTCATAAGCTAGTTTACTCATCTTTTGTTTTTCGATCGTATCAGTATGCTTAAATATAATTCTAAGCGTATTCTCTTTACGAACTCGATTAGAAACATCAATATCCCAAGTTCTAAAAGCATTATCTGTATTGATCAATAAACTATCATTCAAAAAAACAGTAGCATAGGTATCTAATCCTTTAAAATGAAGTTGATGATATTTTCTCTTTAACTGTTCTTCGTTTAATTGAAATATTGTAGTATACTCCCAATCTTCATCTGAAATCCATTGTAGTTTCTCTTCATTATTACCAATAAATGGTTCTTCGATTTTCTTGTTCTTCAATAAATCGGTATGAACGGTACCGGGAACATTAGCAGGAAGCCAAAGTGTATCTCTGGTATTTTTAAACTTCCAATTCTGACTGATTTCTGCGGTAAGATTTGGTTTTTCTTTTGCACAGGAAATTAAGATTACCAATAGCAGAAGTAATCCTATTTTTTTAGACATATTTAAAATGATTTTGTGAGTATTTATTAAAGAAAATTAGCTTCTCTAAAATAGAAAAATTAATCTACTTAAATAGATAACACTTAAAATCAAAAATTTAAGATCCAAATGAATTAAGGAGTGGAACTTGAAACCTGCAATACCTTACCATTGTAAAACTTATTTCCGGTAAGTGAAAAATTAGTGATATATGTCGCCATTTCTATTGCTGTCAATGGTGCTTGATATCCTGGAAATGCTTCTTCCAACATTTCTGTTTGTACTGCTCCTAGTGCTAATACATTAAATGCTATTCCGCTATCTTTATATTCTTCTGCCAATAATTCGCTTAAAGTAATAACCGCTCCCTTGCTAGAACTGTATGCCGCTAAACCTGGAAACTTCATACTTCCCTGAATTCCACCCATACTACTTACAGTTACAACATGACTTCCAGATTTCATAAAAGGCAGTAATAAACGTGTGATTTCTGCTACACCAAAAACATTTACTTTATATACTTCTTCAAATTCTTTGGAACTAATTTCTGCAAAAGGTTTATTCAATAATTTACCTGCGTTATTGATCAAAATATCTACGCTATTCCAATTTTCTTTAATATAACTGGACACTTTTGAAAGATCATCGGAACTACATAAATCACAAGAAAAAGCATAAATATTCTTGTGGTTTAACGCTGATATAGGTTTTTCATTTCTTGAAAGTGCAAGTACCTGATGCCCTTCATCAGCGAATAATTTTGCCATTTCGAATCCTATTCCTCTACTGGCTCCAGTAATTATTACGTTTTTCATTTGGTTGTTTTATCGTTTCTTCGCGGTCGTATAGAAACATTTCGGTTTGATCTAGACTTAGTCGTTTAGGTATTTTTCGAAGGATTACTTGAGTTTGATCTCCTGTGTTTTCGAATTTAATATGTTTGTCATTACTGGAACGCAATCATTGATAAGTTCTGCCATAAATTCAAAATTCATTTCTGATACTTCATCATCTACATGATGGTAGTAGTCATAGTTAGTGAAGTCGAATGTTGAAATCGTTTGGCAAGGCACATTAAATTCTTTATGAAAAGGATAGTTATCACTTCTGCGAAATAACTGAAACTCTTTAGCTTTAGGCAGAAACCCTATTAATTCCTTCCCTGCGTATTCATTCATTTTCTCCGCCATATTAGATATTTCAAATCCTGTGATATATGCTTTATAAGACTTGTCATTCAACGGTACTCCAATCATTTCAAAATTTACCATCGTATATAGATTCAAGTTTTTCTCTTTTAAAACCTTAGCCAAATGCTTTGATCCAAGCAAACCTTTTTCTTCTGCTCCAAATAACACAAACAGAACGCTACGCTTATTATCCTTAGCTTTTGCAAAATGTTTGGCTAAAGAAATTACAGCTGTACTTCCTGCAGCATTATCGTTAGCGCCATTAGCAATAATATCTCCATTAACTTCTTTTCCTTTTCCGATATGATCGAAATGAGCGCCCACTATTACAAATTCATTCGCCAAATCAGGATCTGTACCTTTTAAATATCCTACTACATCATAGGTTTCCGTTCCTTTCGCATCAAAAGATGGTAAATAGGTGTCGAAATATGGACTAATACCAGAATTTTTAAATATATCTTCTATATACTTTGCTGCTTTTTTCAATCCTTCAGATCCAGTATCTCTGCCTTCTAACTCATCACTAGCTAAAAAATTCATAATAGTTTCTACTTCTGAAGCTTTAATTTTTGATTCACTGGACTGAGCTGTAGTTACTTGTTTGCAGTTAATAAACACTATAGCTATTATAAAAAGTGCAATACGTTTCATATTCTGTTTTTTTACTTCTTTCATTACTATAATTTAATATCCTTTTGTGATACTCGTTATAGTTCTTATTTTGATTAACGAATTATTTTTTGCTAAATATACTTAAAAAGCGAACTTATCTAACTGGAATTAGCTTTTCATTATACCTTTTATCTTTAGATATTGTAAAAGCATTACTGTTCTTGCATCTTTGATCTCGCCTAAGGCTATCATACCAAATGCTTTTTCGAACTCGATCTCTAAAACATCTATATATTCTTGTTCTTCTGATAAACCTCCACCATTATTTACCTTTTGATTATCATCATACTCAGCAATAAACAAATGGGCAATTTCTGTCATTACCGCTGGAGAAGCGTATACTTCAAATGCTTTTTCAAGTGTCTCAATAATAAATCCTGTTTCTTCCTCCGCTTCTTTTTTAGCACATACTTCTGGAGTATCACCATCCAAAGATCCGGCACATACTTCTATACTCATACCCGATGAACTCCCATTCAAAAGGGTTGGTAATCTAAATTGTCGAGTTAATACAACTGTATTTTTAGATCGGTTATATAATAAAACAGAAGCTCCATCTCCATGATCATATACCTCCCTTAAATGTTCTTCGACAATATCATCTTCTGTATGCTGATAGTTGAAGGTATATTCTTTTAGTAAGAAAGTTTTATCTGATAAAGTTGTGCTTTGGATATTACTAATATGTGCTTTCATTAATTTGAAAAAGTTTTACTTTAATGGAAATGAATTAAATAAAAAATCCTACTTCACAAGAAGTAGGATCTATAGTATGAAATTTCCATTTCTGGAATTATGCTAACATCGTTACTGGATTTTCCAGATATTGTTTCAAGGTTTGTAAGAACTGTGCTCCTGTAGCTCCATCAACAGTTCTATGATCGCAAGCTAAGGTTACTTTCATCGTATTACCTACTACAATCTGACCATCTTTAACAACTGGTTTCTCTACAATAGTACCTACAGATAATATCGCAGAATTAGGTTGATTAATGATCGAAGTAAATTCTTGAATACCGAACATACCTAAATTAGAAACTGTGAATGTACTTCCAGTCATTTCCTGAGGAGTTAATTTTTTATTTCTTGCTTTACCTGCTAGATCTTTTACATTCGCTCCAATTTGTGTAAGTGACATTTGATCTGTAAAAGGCAATACTGGCACTACTAATCCGTCAGCTACCGCAACAGCAACTCCGATACTAATATGTTTTGCATACTTGGTAACATCATCAGACCATTGTGTATTTACTTGTGGATGTTTTCTAAGCGCCATAGCACATGCCTTTACAACCATGTCATTAAATGACACTTTTGTATCTGGTAATCCGTTAATATATTTCCTAGAAGCCATTGCATTCTCCATATCTACTTCTATAGTTAGATAATAGTGAGGTGCATTGAACTTTGAAGCAGAAAGTCCTCTAGCAATTGCTTTACGCATCTGAGAATTTTTCACTTCTTCAAAACTTTCTTCTCCAGCAGGCACATATGGTTGTACTGTTGGTGTGGAAGTTGTTTCTTTAACACTGTCAGTGCTTGTCGGTGCAGCAGCAGGAGTAAATGATTCTACATCTTTCTTAACTATTCTTCCATTCTCTCCTGTACCTTTTACCTGAGATAAATCAATTCCTTTATCTGCAGCAATCTTTTTAGCTAAAGGAGAAGCAAATATTCTTCCTCCAGATGATGTATTATTTGTAGAAGCGGCAACTGACTCTTCTTTTTTAGGAGCTGGCGCGTCTTCAGCTTTTGTTGGAGCTGAAGCTTTTGTGACACCTCCATCCTTAATACCTGACACATCAGTTCCTGCAGGCCCTATAATGGCTAATAAAGCATCCACAGGTGCTGTTTGTCCTTCTTCTATACCAATATGCAGTAAGGTACCATTGTAGAAGGATTCAAATTCCATAGTAGCTTTATCAGTTTCTATCTCTGCTAGAATATCTCCTTCTTCGACAGTTTCTCCAACTTTTTTAAGCCAAGAAGCCACTGTTCCTTCTTCCATAGTATCACTAAGTCTTGGCATGGTAATTACCTCTACTCCTTCAGGAATTTCAGCAGATGCCTCGCTACTAGTATTTGTTTCTTCTACCTTTTCTTCTTTTGGTTCATCAGATGAGGAAGAAGGTGTACTTCCGTTTAATAATCCTGAAATATCTTCTCCTTCATCTCCTATAATCGCCAATAGTTTATCAACAGGAGCTGTTTCTCCTTCTTCTATCCCAATATGAAGTAAAATCCCATCGTAAAAGGATTCAAACTCCATTGTTGCTTTATCAGTTTCAATTTCTGCAAGAATATCTCCTTCGCTAATCTTGTCTCCTTTTTTAACAAGCCACTTCGCAACCACTCCTTCTTCCATGGTATCGCTCAATCGCGGCATATTAATTACTGTAGCCATAATTTATTGTGGTTTGTGTGATAAAAACGGATAATTTTCTTGTTCGTAAACAACATCATACATAAGGTTTTTTTCAGGGAATGCTGATTCTTCTGCAAACTTTTGACATTCTGCTACCTTATCTTTTACAGCTTTATCAATTGCTGCTATTTCATCATCCGTTGCGTATTTCTTTTCTTTGATAACATCCAATACCTGAGTAATTGGATCTATTTTTTGATATTCAGCAACCTCATCTTTTGTACGATACTTTTGGGCATCACTCATAGAATGTCCTCTATAACGATACGTTTTTAGTTCTAAGAAAGTTGGTCCACCTCCTGTTCTTGCTCTTGTAATCGCTTCATCCATAGCTTCCGCTACTTTTACTGGATTCATAGCATCTACTGGTCCGCAAGGCATTTCATAACCTAATCCTAACTTCCAGATATCTGTATGATTTGCAGTTCTTTCAACAGAAGTTCCCATAGCATATCCGTTATTTTCTACACAGAATACTACAGGCAAATTCCAAAGCATTGCTAAATTGAACGTTTCGTGAAGTGATCCTTGTCTTGTTGCACCATCTCCCATAAATGTTAAAGTAACTGCATCCCTTTTATGGTATTTATCTGCGAATGCAAGTCCAGCACCTAAAGGTATTTGTCCTCCTACGATACCATGACCTCCATAAAATCTATGTTCTTTAGAAAAAATATGCATAGAACCACCCATTCCTTGTGAAGTTCCAGTTCCTTTTCCATATAATTCTGCCATTACACGTCTAGGATCTTCTCCCATTCCGATTGGCTGAACATGGTTACGGTATGCAGTAATCATTCTATCTTTAGTAAGATCCATTGCATGTAATGCTCCAGCTAAAATAGCCTCTTGACCATTATATAAATGTAAAAATCCTCTTACTTTTTGTTGGATATAAACTTGTGCTAATTTGTCTTCGAACTTTCTCCAGAAGAGCATATCTTCGTACCACTTCAGGTAAACTTCTTTGGTTACTTTTTTCATCTAAAATGTAATGATATTTCAAAATTAAGTCAGTTTCACAACTGACCTCTCTAACAATTACAGAATTTTTCTGCTAATTTTTCAATTAAGCGAAAAACAAAAATAAGATATTCATTACTAAGGAGAAAGCAGTTTTTGGATAAAAATCTACGAAAACGTTATAAATACGAATTATCAAAAATAAGAGGCAATAAATTAGCTAAAGAGTAAGATTTTACTACTTTTCCTGTCTCTCCCATAAAATAAATCTCAATTGGCTTCTTTTGGTTCAATTCATATTCTGCTATTGCTTGCCTACAAGCTCCACAGGGTGGAGTCGGTATTACTAACTGATGTTTTAGGGATTTTGCCGAAAGCGCCATTCTTATAATAGGTACACCAGGAAAATTAGCTCCTGCAGCATATATAGCCACTCTCTCAGCACATAAGCCTGAAGGATAACAGGCATTCTCCTGATTATTTCCTAACACAATCTCATCATTTTCTAATAGCAAAGCTGCCCCTACTAAGAATTCAGAATATGGAGCATATGCTTGATCTCTTATTTTAAAAGATTTTTCCATCAAACTCTGAACATCTAATGGTAACTCTTCGAAAGAGTCGAACACCTGTAGCGTTGATTTAATTTCTATTTCTTTCACATGCTTGCATTTTTGTAATTAAATATCAAAAAAATGATTACAAAATTGAGAATCCTTATTATCACTTTCTTGTCTATTTTTAAAAATATGGATATCAGAAATTATTGATTATTTAATATTCTTATAGGATTGCACAATGTACTATAAACAAAAAAAGTATCAAACATAAAGCCTGATACTTTTTCTCATATTATTTCTGAAACTTTTATCTGTCGTAAAAATCTTCTCCAAAATTGAATGAAAGACCAAAACGAAGTGTTCCTTCTAATGGACTCTGTACAGAAGAAGCATTAAATAAATATGACACATCTAGATTCACTATGGTATACTTAAACCCAAGACCAAGAGACACAAATTTACGTGCTCCTTTTTCTTCAGCTTCGTTAAAGTATCCTCCTCTAAAAGAGAAAACATCTTTATAAACATATTCCGCTCCCAGAGACCATGTGAATTCTTGTAATTCTTCGCTAAAACCTCCATCAGCATCTCCCCATGAAGAGAATATTGCTCCAAAAGAACTGATACTTTGGTACTCCGCATTATCTTCTGCATCTATATCACCATCTCCATCAAAATCTTGTGGACTAGGAACTAATAGTTTAGCAAATTCTAAAGAAGGTGTAATCCTGTTATATTCATCTAATAGGAAATCAAATCCAGCACCTAATCTAAATGTAGTTGGTATAAAGTTTTCCTGACCTGCATCATCATACTTGATTTTAGGTCCTATATTAGAAATATTTAATCCAGCTCTCCATCTACCGTTAAAAGAATTATATGCTATTTCTTCACTACGGTAAAAAGCAGCTACATCAACTCCAAAACTTCCTGCAGCACTTGCATCGGCTCCCAAACCTTGCAATCTTAAATCTGATCTCAAATAACGACCAGCAATACCCATAGAAAATGTTGGACTTAATTGTAATGCATAAGAAACATCTAATGTTAATTCATTTGGCTTTTGAACATTTGGTTCATCATTAGGCCCTTGTCTAAATTCGATATCTCCTAAACTAAAATATCTAAAACTAGCTGCAACAGCACTTCTACCATCTTGCCCAAAACGGTTGTAGTAATTTACACTCCCTAAAAAGATATCATCAACTAGATTACTCAGATAAGGGGTATAGTTAATACCAACTCCCTGTTGCTTACCAATAAACGCATACTTTGCAGGATTCCATTGTTGTGAAAATGCATCTGCTGAAGTTGCAACTCCTTGATCAGCTAGACCAGCTGCTCTAGCATCTGCTGCAATTAAAAGAAATGGCGTAGCTGTTGTTATAGCTCGATTCGGTTCTTCTTGTGCCTGTGTCTTGTAGTTGAATAGTGTGAAAAACACTAAGCCAAGGATTATGATTTTTCTCATGTGAAAATTAATTTAGACAAATATATAGTTATTTAGTTATTATAAGATGACGAGTTTTTCAAATTTCTCAACCCGCTGATTTGTTAACGTCGATTTTACAGATATCTTGTATACGTATACTCCTTTTCCTAATTTATCTCCAAAATCATCTCGCCCATCCCACTGGATGTCTTCTCGATAACTCGTTTTACCAGACAAGGTTTGATTGTTGGTCCAAATTACCTTTCCAGAAACGGTAAACACCTGAACCTGAACCTCCAAAACATCATTTATAGCCCCAGAATGCTCAAACCAAAACTCGGTATGACTTACGAAAGGATTAGGGTAATTTAATACATTATTAAGTGCAAAACCTGATGCATCTGCTACAACAAATTGTATTTCTTGTGTAGAAGAATTGTTATAAACATCCCAACCTTTGAATGTGAGCGTATGTAAACCAGGTTCCAAATCTCTGAACTTGAAATTGACAATACCTCTAGTAAAATCATCCAATTCGGTTTCATAAAAATCATTTAAAATAAAAGGATTAGATTCATCTCCATCTAGTATTGCTGAAATATCATGACCAATTCCACTAGCTGTATTTATTCCATTTTCATCTTCTAATTTTGCTATTAATATGGGAGAGTCATTAGTTACACCACCAGAAACAAAACTTTCATCATTCATAAACAATTGAATTTGTGGCCCCACATTATCCTCAGGTGCATTTTCATTGAGTCCACCTACTAAGATGGTTTCGTCTGATCCTGTTTGATCCTCTAAAGCTCCATTTCTTGATGCATAAAAACTTATCCTTCCATTATCTACTGGTATACCTATGTCTCTAGGAACTATAAATTCAAAATCGAACAATCCATTTGTGATAGATGCTTTTCCTCTAAAAATAATTTCTCCAAGGGTTTCAAAGTCTAACTTAATGATTTCTCCCGAACTATTTCGTACACCATCATTGGCTAATGTAACTCTATCCACATCTTTATCATATATTGTGGTAGACAAAACACCATTATAATCAGACAATAAAGTACCTGATTCGCTGACCACTTCTCCAGAAATTTTCATCCTAGCTAAGGCTTCAAAAGTGTCTACTGTTCCCGTTACAGGAGCATCATTAATAGCAGTTAACCGAATATTTGGTTTAGGAATTGCCATTTTCATTGCAGGATCTCCAAAAAAGAACACTACTCGCCTACTATTGGTTGTATAGGTATTCTTTAATTGCCGAACTGCTTCTGCAATTGAAGGATATTCGGAACCATCAGGAAACAAAAATTCTGATAATCGGTCATTTACTGAAATACCAAATGTAACGATAACATCTCTGGTAGTACTAATTAAACCTACTGCTCCACCTTGTGTATTCCAATAGGTAAGCTCACCTGCAGAATCCCTACAAGGATTATCGAATTTTGTAAATTCACAAGTAACCGTTATAAATATAGGAAGGCGATTTGTATTTGCTAAATCTACCGCATCGGACTTATTAAATATAAATTCTTTTGCTAGGCCATCTTCTCCACCATGACCAAAATAATCTATTGCCACAGCACCTGTTTCTATAGCGGTGGAGATTGCTTCATTTACTTTAGGATACCTACTCCCTGATGCTGAAGATTCTTGTTGAAAAGCATCGGCATATATTTTCGTTAGGTTTAGGTACGGTTTTCTTACTATTAAATCATCACCAAGCTCATCTAAGTTTCTCTGAATAGTTTCCTCCCAATCTTCATCAACATCATCTGCAATTAACAGAACAGAATTCCTCCATCTTCCATAAGATTGCTCACTATCATAGTTGATGATTTTAGTAACCATAGCATCTGCTAATTGTGGAGAATCTGCCAAAATTCGTCCTACTGCAACATCCAATTGATCACTAGAAATCATTCTTCCTTCTACAGGATCCATTGAACCAAAGAAATCATCGGTTGCGAAAGAACTTACCAACGAAAAACTACTCAAACTTTCAAAGGTGGGTACAATATTACTGTCCGGACAATTTTCTTTAAGTAATATTCCTTTATAATCCACAGAAGCATCTCCAAAAAGACATACATATTTTAGTCGCTCATTTGGATCTGAAGCATTATCATAAATATATCTCACAAGATTCCTAATGGCGGAAATGTCTTGCTTACCACTTCCAAATTCGTGATATATTTGGTCTAATGTAACTACTTTTACATTATAATTATTAAGATTGCGATGATGATCTGCTAAACGATTAGCAGATTGCACTAAATCATTATTTGCTACAATTAAATAATCAATATCTTCGAATTGACCTTGGCTATTTAAAAATATAGTTCCTTTAATATCCTGATTATTTACCCTACTGGTCTGGTCAGCTAATGGATTAAAATAATCTGTAGGAACAACTGATATATACTGCCTAGCTTCTCCCATTGTGGCTCTAAAGCTTAGAGTAGCAGCATTACTATCATTTGAAATTCGACTAATCGCCTCAGGATTGGTAACATCCCATACCTGAGATATTGACGAAGCATTAGTTATATTATATTGACCTATACCGGTTAAAGTGGCCGCTTCCTCATAAACAAATGGCATCTGACTATTCGTTCCTGTAAGAGCTCTTTTAGCCTCCAGACTTATAAAATCAAGATATCCTATTGCTGAGGGATTACCATTATTATTATAGCTTAACCCAACTGTTATTCTATCTGATGATGATGTTATATCTTGAGTAATGTTTCTAGGAGAACCTAAAGTAGTTCCAGTGATCTGCGAAAAACTCAAAATTGCTTCTTGAGTGCCATTGACTGTTACATTCATACTAGAGGTTCTAGCCGATGTAGCCGCAGCGTAAACATTAAGTTCTATGGGTTCTGAAGTAATTAAATTAGGAAAGTCAAAATCATAGGTGCGATCACTTTGTATATCAAATCTATCACCAAACCATCTTCTACCTACTTTTACTATATTATATTCGTCTACTTCGTAAAACTGATAATCTGTAAACGAGTTTATCTGAGTAACTGCTGTTCCTGTTGGCTCTGTGTAATTAGAGATCCTTCTTCCGTTAGAACCATCCGCAGTTATGTAATAATAAGACTTATCAGCATATAAATTTAGGTTCGTAATATTTTCTTCGCTATAATATCCTTCAGTCCCTTCACCATAAAATAAAATGTAATCACTTCCAGAAAAAGTACCATCTTCCCCACCTACTACCTGAATAGCATTTTCTCTAAGATCGAACTCATTATTTTCTTCATTAAGCAATGGTAACATTCGACCTCCATTACCATAAATTTTTATGGTACTAGGATTAATAGCACTAACATTCATTCCTAAGCTAGCTAAGAACTCTGGAGTAATCCTAAAAACACCGGTTTTATCTACATAAAATCTAAACCAGTCTCCTGTAGCCAATACAGAATTAGTTATAGGAGCTCTCTTCGCAACTGCACTTGCGCTTCTTCCTATTTGATAAACCACATCAAATGAAATGATTTTCTTAAAGCTATTACCTATTCTTATAATAGGAAAAACACTTAAAAAGCCTGCTTTTTTATTCCTGGCCGATGTAGACCTAATATTATAGCTTAACTTTCTTGGAATAAAATCAATATTCAAACCTTTTAACTCTTGTCTAGAAATACTTTTATATACTACGTTTTCTAGTCTTGCTGTCTGATTATTTATCGGAGAAGTTTCTTCCCATCTGGTCACAAATTGAACTCCTAAGCCATCCTGGTATTCAAAATTTTCTTCATCAAACCCAGGAACTGTAAATGAAATAGTAGAAGTGTTTATTTCTACATCTTTCCAGTTTATGTCTATGTGAATCGATTTCTGTGCCGAAATAAACGTAGAAATCAATAGCGCATATAAAATTGTAATTTTCTTCATCATAGCGTATAACGGGTTTGGCGCCGTTTTAGTGTCTCTAAAATTATTGTTTTTCTTCAAAAATAATAATAAAGACAAAAATATTACGTTAAACCAAAGTCAATCGTGAAAACATAAATTTTCAAAGATTTGATATTATTTTAAAAATATTAGGGTAAATTTAACGTTAATTATTATATTGCAAGCCCTAATTTCTACTTTAACGAACTTAAGATTATGAAAAACGCGTTAGTTTTTAAGTCTCTGATGGCCCTAACCATTAGCACCTTACTGTTTAGTTGTAACAAAACCGATTACGGCAGCAGTTCTAGAGCCACTGGCTGGAAATATAATTCCAAAGACGGCGGATTCCAGGTAAACACAAATTACAAAGAACAAGAAACAGGACCAGGATTAGTTTTTGTTGAAGGAGGTACCTTCACTATGGGACGAGTTCAGGATGATGTGATGCATGATTGGAATAATACTCCAACACAACAACACGTTCAATCCTTTTATATGGACGAAACAGAGGTAACCAATGTGATGTATTTGGAATACCTTGATTGGTTAAAAGGGGTTTATCCTCCTACAGAACCAAAATATAAAAATATTTATCACGGAGCACTTCCAGATACTTTAGTTTGGAGAAATCGATTAGGATTTAATGAAATGATGACGAACAACTATCTTCGTCACCCAGCATACGCTAACTATCCAGTAGTAGGTGTTAACTGGATCCAAGCAGTGGAATTCAGTAAATGGAGAACAGACAGAGTTAATGAAAGAATTCTTGAAGAAGAAAGAGTAATTAAGGAAAATGCTCCTTTCGAAGATGTTTCTGCTGAGAGCACTTTTAATACTGACACATATCTAAATGCACCTTCACAAACTTACGGAGGTAATGACGAAGCTACCAGAGGAGGAAAGAAGTCAGAGCAATATGAAAAAAGAAATGATTCTACAGGATTATATATCCAGCGTAAAGATGGATTATTACTTCCAAAGTACAGACTACCAACAGAAGCAGAATGGGAATATGCTGCTCTAGGACTTGTAGAATTAAGAAGTTATAATATTTACAGAGGTAGAAAAAAATACCCATGGGATGGGCAATATACACGTTCTGGAAAAAGAAGAACTCGTGGAGACCAATTAGCTAACTTTAAGCAAGGTGATGGTGACTACGGTGGAATCGCTGGATGGAGTGATGATGGTGCAGATATTACAGCTCCAGTAGCTTCTTACGATCCTAATGACTATGGTCTTTATGACATGGCAGGAAACGTTGCAGAATGGGTAGCAGATGTCTACAGACCAATCGTAGACGATGAGTATAACGATTTCAACTACTACAGAGGAAATGTATACACTAAAAATGCAATCAATCCTGACGGAACAGTAAAAATTGTTACTACAGATTCTATTATATACGATACTTTAAGTAATGGAAAAATCGTAGCAAGAGTTTTACCTGGAGGAATATTACAAACTCCAGTTGATGAGAATGAAACGTATTTAAGAACTAACTTTACACAAAGTGACAACCGTAACTTTAGAGACGGTGACAAAAGTTCTTCAAGATATTACGAAGGTTTCCAAGATGAAAACATTCCTAATAGAAGAATGTACAACTCTCCTATCCATAGTGTGGAACCAAGTGCAGCAGACAGTACTAAGCTAGATAGAAGATATGATGAATCTAGTAAGAGGACTACTATTGTAAGTGAAGAGGTAAGAGTTTACAAAGGAGGTTCTTGGAAGGATAGAGCATATTGGTTAGACCCTGCTCAGAGAAGATTCTTCCCACAAGATATGGCTACGGATTATATTGGATTCCGAAATGCAATGTCTCGTGTAGGTGAAAAAGCAAAAAGCAAGAAAACACCTAAGCACAGAAAGCCTAGATAGAAACTTTAAGAAAAGTTCGTTAAAATATATAAAGCCCTGACATTTGTTCAGGGCTTTTTAATACAATTACATTATTCATAATATGAACATCTCTAACATACATCAATTATTTCTCGAAAGTAGCGGCATTTGCACAGATACCAGAAAAATTGCGAAAAACAATCTTTTTTTCGCCTTAAAAGGAGCAAACTTTAACGGTAATGAATATGCAGAAGAAGCCATTAAACAAGGAGCATCTTATGCCATAATTGATGATAAACAATATCATACTTCAGACCAATTTATAGTAGTTAATGATGTACTAGATACATTGCAGCATTTAGCAACTTATCACAGAAACTATCTTGCCATTCCGATAATTGCACTTACCGGAAGTAACGGAAAAACAACTACTAAAGAATTGATCAATTGCGTTCTCTCTGCACAATTTAATACCACAGCGACCAGCGGCAACTTAAACAACCACATTGGCGTTCCCTTAACCTTATTATCTATGGATAAGAACACCGAAATTGGAATTGTAGAAATGGGAGCAAATCACTTAAGAGAGATAGCGTTTTTATGCAATATAGCACAGCCAGACTTTGGATACATAACCAATATAGGAAAAGCTCATCTCGAAGGATTCGGAGGAATAGAAGGAGTCTTAAAAGGAAAAACCGAACTTTATCAACATCTACGAGAAAAAGACAAACTCGTTTTTTTGAATTCAGAAGACCCTAAGCTTCTAAAAGCATCAAGCGGCATGAACACCTACACTTTTTCTCAACAAGGCAGTAGTAACGCTAGTATACAATTACAGAACGCAGATCCCATGGTTAGCGTCGCCTATAAAAATCTAGAAATCCAAAGTAACCTAATCGGAGTTTACAATTTTACCAATATTGCAGCTGCAATAGCAATCGGTTCTTACTTTAAAGTAGACGAGAAATTAATCAAGAAAGCTATAGAATCTTACATTCCATCGAATAATAGATCTCAAATCATTGCTAAAAATGACTTTACCATTATCATGGACGCTTATAACGCAAACCCTTCGAGCATGAATGCTGCAATTGATAATTTAAAACAATTAGAAAGCTATCCGAAAACAGTATTTCTTGGAGACATGTTCGAACTTGGAAAAACAGCAGAAGAGGAGCATCAAAAAATAGCAGACAAGGCGTCATCCACATCTTTTGATGTTATATTTCTAATTGGAGAAAATTTCTATCAAGCATCTACGACAGATCCTAGGGTTAAAAAATATCGATCTTTTGAAGATTTACAACAAAACGAAACATTTGAAAAATTGCAAGGTACTGTTCTAATCAAAGGATCTCGTGGAATGAAATTAGAACGTGTTTTGGATATTCTAAACTAAGGCGCTACCTAATCTTAAGCTGTAGCTATATAATTCTCTAGGTTATTAAGAGATTCTTTTATTGATTTTTGAAAACTTCGTTTCATTATAAAATACAGGATCATCTTTTTAAAAATTGAGTTCGCTTTAGGATACAATTCTATTATGATTTCACACGAACTTTGAGACACAGGAATGATAGTATAAAATTGATACATCCCATCAATAATAGGAATATCGGTTGTATATTCTCCATAAATTAATTTACCAGTATCTACAGGTTTTGTCACCGTAGTAAAATTGAGTCGTTTTCCATCAATCACACAAACATGCTCCGTTCCTAAACGAGTAACTTCATCTGGATTGTACTCGAACTCATCAACACCTTTAACCCAATGATGACGATAACTGTAATTTGTAATATATTCCAACAAACCCTCTGCGGAAGTTTTATATTTTTTTTGGATTGTTAAGAAAGGGGCTTTATCAAAATGTACTTCATAAGGAGTTTCATAAGAAGTAAGTTTAAGATATTGTTTATCAATCTCAGAATACAAATAATCAATCTTCTTACCGTCATATTCATTTTCTCCTTTCGAAAAATTAAATAATTGACTTTTATAGTCATCCGAAAGCCCTATTTGATACGACAAATCTCTACTTAAAAGAACATAATTATCACTAGGAATAGAATTCTTTAACAACCTATGCGCTTCTATCACAACTTGACCAAATGGTTTTCTTTTATTCTGAACAGTAATAAATTGCAAATCTCCACAATGCGCAATAATCTTAAGCTGAAGATTTGGTGCTGTAGCACAGGCATTACAAGGACAAATACGATTATTCTCCAACAACTTGAGATGACTATAAAAAGCAGTAAACATAGTTTCAATCTGTGCTAATAGCTTTTCTTGGGAAGGCACTTCTCCTTCTTTATAAAAAAACAAAGCATCCCCTTCTACTTCTGCTAGTCTTAAATTTTGGGTATTAGCATTAATTAACACCTCTAACAACTCTGCTATTACATGCTGACTATGCTCTATTTCTGTAGTTTGGACAAATTGTGTATACCCAGAAATATCAGGGATAAATAGTAAAGATTTAGACATTTAGTACTTTTTTCTACAAACTAATTCTAAATCTAACGATTTATACTCAACACTAACTCTTTTTATAAATTATTTAAGGAAATAACTAACTAATCTTTATCCATCTTTAAGACTTGTTATCATGTGAATATAAATGCACATCTCTTTGAGGAAACGGAATAGATATCCCTTTATCCTCTAATCTTTTCTTAGCCTCTTCAATTGTATAAAAATGAACTTGCCAAAAGTCATCATTAAGAGCCCAAAACCTTAGAGATAAGGTTACAGCACTATCCCCTAATTCGGTAACATAAATTTCTGGAGCAGGATCCTTAATCACCTTTTCCTGATTGTTGATAAGATCTAAAAGAATTTCTTTCGCTTCTTTAATATTACTTTCATAGGAAATACCAATTTCTATCTTTCCTCTTCTTCTTTCTTCTGCCGAATAATTGATAATGTTTCCATTAGATATCTTACCATTAGGTATGACAGCTAATTGATTTCCAAAAGTATTTACTTTTGTTGTAAATATCGAGATCTCCTTTACTGTACCAGATACACCTTGCGCTTCTATATAATCTCCAATCTTGAATGGCTTGAAAAACAGGATTAGAACTCCTCCAGCAAAATTTGAAAGAGATCCTTGTAACGCTAACCCTATTGCCAAACCAGCTGCACCCAAAATCGCTACAAGTGAAGATGTCTGAACTCCTAATTGAGTTACAACTAACACCACTAATAAAATTTTAAGACCTATATTAATTAAGTCGTATAAAAATCTCTCTAATGTTTCGTCATAGTCTTTTTGTTGAAAGAATTTACGCAGTGCTTTGCTAAAAATATTAATCACCCACACTCCTACAAAAAAAATAATGACAGCAGAGATCAAATCAGGTATAAAATTCCATAACCATTCTAAAAACTGATCCCAATTCTCTTTAGTAAGTCCAAATCTTTCCATATGATCTTTATATTTTATAATTTACTTAAAACACATGTTATTCTAGCTATAAACTTTATCTACACAGTTTTTATAAATAGAAACTACTTTTATAGGCAACTATTGTGTATAAAAAAATCCATTCATAAATGAATGGATTTTCTTGTGGGCAATGAGGGATTCGAACCCCCGACCCCCTCGGTGTAAACGAGGTGCTCTGAACCAACTGAGCTAATTGCCCTTATGTTTTTAACAACCCTTATTCGTGATTGCGGATGCAAATATAACACAGTTTTGCAGTCTACCAAAAGATTTTGAAAGAAAAATTAAATTATTTCTGAAACCACAAACGTACTACCTCCTACATATATCAAATCTTCATTCATAGCATTCTGTATAGCAGTATCATACGCCAATTGCACGGAATTATATGCTATTCCTTTTAATTTAAATTTTAACGCTTGCTCCTGTAATTTTTTTTCATTCAAACCTCTTTTAATATCAGGTTTTGCAAAATAATACGTAGCATGTTTCGGAAACAATGGTAAAATTTCATCTAAATTTTTATCAGAAACAACTCCTAATACGATATGTAATTTTTGATATTTTTCTTCGGATAACTGATCCATTACAATTTTCAACCCATCTTGATTATGAGCGGTGTCACACACTACTTTGGGTGAACTTTTTAATATTTGCCATCTGCCAAGCAAACTTGTATTTCTTACTACATTAGCTAATCCAGATTTAATAGCTTCTTCTTGTACGCTCCATCCTCTATCTTTTAAAATAGATATCGTTTGCAATGCAGTTTTTATATTTTCTTGTTGATAATTTCCTTTTAAGTCACTTTCATATACAGGTCCTGCATAGTTGTATGCGTATAAAATATCACTCTCGCGTTCATTAGCAATTTCTGAAAACACTTTTTTAGTTTCTGGTGTAGTTCTACCTACAACAACTGGAACACCTTCTTTAATAACCCCAGCTTTCTCATAAGCTATTTTAGCAAGCGTATTTCCTAAGAACTGGGTATGATCCAAGCCTATATTTGTAATAACAGAAACTTCTGGCATTATAATATTAGTAGAATCCAGTCTGCCTCCTAAACCTACTTCTATAATCGCCACATCAACTTTCTGATCTGAAAAATATTGAAAAGCTAAACCGACTGTCATTTCGAAAAAGGATAATTGATTTTTTTCTAAATAAGATTTATGTTTAGCAATAAAATCCACTACATAATTTTCATCAATCACAATACCATTTATTCGAATACGCTCTCTAAAATCTTTTAGATGTGGAGAAGTGTACAAACCTACCTTATAGCCTGATTCTTGTAACACTGAAGCCAACATATGACTCGTAGACCCTTTTCCATTGGTACCTGCAACATGAACACTCTTAAACTTATTTTCTGGGTTATCTAGATGAGCTGCTAACTTGATAATATTAGTTAGATCTATTTTGTATGCACTTGCCCCTTGACGTTGATACATGGGTAATTGCGCAAACATCCATTCTGTAGTCTCTTTATAGTTGATGATTCTATACTTTAGATTTAATATCTGCTATTTAAAAAAAATGAATATCTGGAAACACTAATTATTCTCCTAAACCAAAGGTAACTTCTACAAAACCTATTTGTTTTGCAGGAGCTTTAGGGTCTGCTTTCCATTTAAAAGTAAGCGCAGTCTTCTTTGCAGGATCCAAAAGACATTGTGCACTATTGGTAGTTCCTTTAACACCAGGAATTGCCTGTATAACACGTCCTTGTCTATTTACTACAATTTTAACTACCACTCTACCAGCTTCATTACATTTCTGAACAACTTTAGAATTCGTAGGACGTCCACGTCCATTAAGACCGTATCCTACACCTCCTGTTCCTCCAGGACCAGGCTGCCCATAATAACTAGTAGCATAAGGATTTCCGTTAGGATTCCCCTTATCTCCAGGTTTCCCATCATCTCCTTCTCCCCCTTTAGCTTTACCATCACTCTTAGGACCATTGGCAAAGCTATCTAGGATGTCTAAAGTAGATTTATCAGGTTTAGGATCCGGTTTCTTTTCTTCAACCTTCTCCACTGGCTTTTTTACAGGCTTATCTATTGGTTTTTCTTCTGAAGGTTTGTCTTTTGGTTTCTCCTTAGGCTTTTCAACCTTCTTTTTAGGCTCTTTTTTAGGTTTTTCCTCTACCACTGGAGCATCATCAACATCTTGGGTAACGACTTCTTCTGTAATCTCAGGTGTTTCAGGCTCTGGTTCAGATGGATCGACTGGTGTAGATTCCGGAGTGGTTTGTTTAGGAGAAGACTTAATTGCCTCTGTTGGCTGTACTTTACCCGAACCAGTTAATGTAGTTCCAAAATTAACCGCAATACCTCCTTCAGGATCAGGATCGATATTACTTAATCCTAAATAAAACAACAGCAGTATAATTAACACGTGTAATATCGTGGTAATAACAAAAGATTTCTTTTTATGTTTAGTATCTAATTTCAGCATTAAAACTATTCTGGTTTTACCGCCAGGATTACTTTAAATTTATTTCGATTTGCTATATCCATAACACCTACTGCTTTCTCGATAGGCACTCCTTCTTCTGCTCTTAGTATTATGGTAGGTTCGTTTTGTCCTGCTAGCTTTGATTTCAATGTAGATTCTAACCTCGTTTGACTTACTCTTTCACTATCTACGTAGTATTGCAACTTATTTGTTATGCTAACAGATATATTCTGAACATTAGAACTTTTTCCTTTTGCCTTTGGTAATATCAGATCTAATGCCTCTGGAGTAATTGTCGGGGATGTTAAAAGAAAAAACACTAACAACAAAAACACTATATCCGTCATTGAGGACATACTAAATTCTGGGCTTACCTTATTTCTTCCTCGCAAATTCATATTATGCAGGTTCGTTAAGTAAATCAAGGAAATCTACCGTAGTTGCTTCCATTTGATGAATGACCTTATCGGTTCTAACCACCAAATGGTTATATCCAATATATGCAACAATACCAACTACCAATCCTGCAACCGTTGTTGTCATAGCTGTATAAATACCTTCAGCTAATGATCCCATATCAGCACTCCCAGAGCTTGAAGCCAAATTATGGAATGCTAAGATCATACCAATTACGGTACCTAGAAACCCAATCATTGGTGCTGCTCCTGCCACAGTAGCAAGTATACTTACATTCTTCTCTAATTTATAAACTTCTAAACGACCAGCGTTTTCTATTGCCTTATTAATATCCTCAAGGGGGTTTCCTATTCTAGAAATCCCTTTTTCCGTTAATCTTGAAACTGGGTTATTTGTTTGTGCACATAAAATTTTCGCAGCTTCAATTTTACCACTAGCTACATTATCCCTTATCTGATGCATAAAACTTTCATCATATTTTGAAGCCGCCTTGATGGCAAATATCCTTTCAAAATATATATAAACCGCAACAAACAAAAGCACAAAGAGAATGGCTATAATAACTACTCCACCAGTTCCACCACTTAATAATAAGTCAATTATGGAAAGTGTTTTCTCTTCTGCTTCCGGATCAATTTCTTTGGTATTTTGGGCTAACATACCGAGCGTCAATAAATAGGTCATATGTCCTTCTGTTAATTTAGTGTTAGTATACTAACGTTAATTCTATAGGTTAAGTATATTGTTATTAAATCTTATAATACATAAATTATTCCTAATAATCCTACTCCACCTAATATTATCGTGTAAGGCAAAGCCATTTTTACCATTCTCCCATAAGACAAGCCAATTAGAGGAGCCAAGGAAGAGGTTAACAAGAATAAAAACGCTGCTTGACCATTAGGTGTTGCAACACTTGGTAAATTTGTTCCTGTATTTATGGCTATTGCTAATTTTTCGAACTGTTCTCTAGTGATTGCTCCATTATCAAAAGCTTGCTTAACTTCACCAATATATACTGTCGCTACAAACACATTATCACTGATCATTGATAATACTCCATTTGCCACATAAAACATAGAAGGCTGTTTTGCAGGATCTAATGACAATGCCCATTCGATAATTGGAGAGAATAGGTGTTGATCATGAATCATTGCTACAATAACAAAGAAAACTACTAGTAATCCTGTAAAAGGTAATGCTTCTTCGAACGCTTTTCCTAACTGATGTTCTTCTGTAATACCCATAAAAGCAGTTTGTACAATGATCAGCGCTAAACCAATAAACCCAACAGGTGCCAAATGCAATGCTAATCCAATAATTAGTAATATCGCCGATACACCTTGTACAATTAATCCATATTTTGATTTATCTGACCTGTTCGCATCTTCTTCATCGGTATAATTTTCAATAATTCTTCTGGCTACTTCTGGTAATTTTTCACCAAAGCCAAACCACCCTGTAGTTTCTAGCACCATTGTTGTTATGATTCCTGCAACTAGCACTGGCAATGAAATCGGAGCCATTTTTAAGAAAAACTCTATAAAATCCCATCCCATTCTTTCTCCGATTAGTAAGTTTTGAGGTTCTCCAACCAAAGTACAAACACCACCAAGTGCTGTACCCACAACACCATGCATCACTAAGCTTCTTAGAAAACTTCTAAACTGCTCTAAAGTTTCTCCACTCAAATCCTTTCTGTCCAAAGATCCATCTTTATCAAAATCAGACTCTGGCATCGAATGAATTTTATGATACACACCATAAAAACCTACCGCTACACTAATCAGAACTGCCGTAACTGTTAGTGCGTCTAGAAAAGCTGATAGTACCGCTGCTAGAAAAACAAATAGTACAGACAGTACCATTTTTGATTTAATCTTTGTAAACACTTTACTAAAAATATACATTAGTAAAGGCTTCATAAAATAAATCCCAGCTACCATAAAAACTAGTAATAATACTACTTCTAGGTTTTGATCTACCTCATGATAAGCATTTTTTGGAGTTGTAAGGTTTAACGCTAAAATTTCTATAGCTAAAAGTCCTCCAGATTGTAGAGGATAACATTTTAATGCCATAGCAAGTGTGAATATAAATTCAGCAATAAAAAGCCAAGCACAAACTGTTGGGTTTATAAAATAGACCGCGATATTGATAAGCAAAAAACCTATCATTACCATTTTGAACCATTTTGGACTATTACCTAAAAAATATTTTAACATGATATATTTAAATTATTTATGTGACGATTATACTAATTGTTTGAATGCTATTTCAAACGCTGTTCTACTAATATTTGTTTTAGAACTATTTTTATTAAAAATTTTCTGAATGGCATCTTTAATGGTTTTAGAAGTATCATTAAAAATCGCCTCATCTGTCATTAATACTCTTCTTTCCATGAAATAGGCAAAAACTCTTGCCATTCCACAATTAGAAATAAAATCTGGAATCAAACTTACTTGCTCATCTGTATATTCCATAATTGAGCCGAAAAATATTTCTTTATCGGCAAAAGGAACGTTAGCTCCACAAGAAATCACTTCTAAACCAGAATTGATCATTTGGGTAATCTGGTCTTTAGTAATCAATCTGGATGCTGCACAAGGAGCAAATATCTCCGTCTGTAAAGACCAAATTTTACTATTCAACTCCTCGAAAGGAATGAGTGTTTCGCTATATAGTTTATTTCCTTTCTTATTAAGGTATAATTCCTTGATTTCTTCAAAAGAAAATCCATCTTCTTTAATCAATCCTCCAGCATGATCAATAATACCCACTACTTTCGCTCCCATTTCCGAAAGGTAATACGCTGCAGCGGATCCAACATTACCAAAACCTTGCACTACAGCTCTTTTGCCTTCTACAGATCCACCATAGATATCATAATAATGTCGAACTGCTTCTGACACTCCGTATCCTGTAATCATATCGGCTACAGTATACTTTCTAGAAACATCTGGAGAAAACACTGTATTTTCTAATACTTTAATCACTCCTTGACGTAGTTGTCCTATTCTATTAATCTTATCAGCTTCTGTTGGTTGAAAATGTCCATTAAAAACACCTTCTTGAGGATGCCAAACACCACAATTTTCAGTAATTGGAATTACTTCATGAATTTCATCTACATTTAAATCCCCTCCAGTTCCATAATAACTTTTTAGTAATGGAGAAACCGCTTTATACCATCTTTCCAAAACTCCTTTTTTCCTTGGATCATTGGGATCAAAATTAATTCCTGACTTCGCACCTCCAATTTCAGGGCCCGATACGGTAAATTTAACCTCCATCGTTTTGGCTAGCGAAAGTACTTCATTCATATCTAATCCTAATCGCATTCTAGTACCACCACCAGCAGCACCTCCTCTTAAAGAGTTGATTACAGTCCAACCTTCTGCTTCAGTTTCAGAATCCCTCCAATTAAAAACAATTTCTGGGGCTTTATTCTCGTATTTTTTTAATAGTTCTTTCATTTTTTAATTTCAATTTATTAAACACACTTTTACTAACAGTCTCTGTTAAAAACCTAACTTCTATAATTAATAATCACTCCTAAAACGGAGTTAGTGCTGTCTCATAAAAAATCATTTAATAAATTGAATATATAATCACATCAAAGTGACTTCACAAATATAAAAAACTAAACAGGTCAAACCCTGAATTTAAAAAAATAATAACTCAAAAATATTTTCTATTGACAAATGAATAATAAAGCTTCAAAACAACACTAAATTCAATAAAAATGGAATCAAAATTCAAACCTTTGAAAGAAAATATCAAAAAATTAAAAAAACATCAAAACTATCATATTATAGCTTATATTTGTAGAATTAATAAAAAAATCGAGGTTATCTCGATTTATTTTCATCGAAATGTTGAATTTGCGTGTTATGCACGCACAGTAAATAAGGATCAAATATGGACTTTAAATTATCCGAAGAACAATTAATGATACGTGATGCTGCTCGTGATTTTGCGAAAGCAGAACTTTTACCAGGAGTAATAGAAAGAGATAATAAACAAGAATTCCCTACAGAACAAGTAAAAAAAATGGGAGAACTTGGATTTTTAGGAATGATGGCATCTCCGGAATACGGTGGTGGAGGAATGGATACTTTATCCTATGTTCTTGTTATGGAAGAGTTATCCAAAATCGATGCATCATCTTCTGTAATCGTATCCGTGAATAATTCTTTGGTATGTTGGGGACTTGATACTTATGGAACACCTGAACAGAAAGAAAAGTATTTAACCAAACTAACTACTGGAGAATCTATTGGAGCTTTTTGTTTATCAGAACCCGAAGCTGGTAGTGATGCAACATCCCAAAGAACTACTGCTATAGACATGGGTGATCATTATGTTCTTAATGGAACCAAAAACTGGATTACTAACGGTGGTACTTCAGATTATTATTTAGTAATAGCACAAACCGATAAGGAAAAGAAACATAGAGGAATCAATGCTTTTATTGTAGAAAAAGGATGGAAAGGATTCGAAATAGGACCTAAAGAAGATAAATTAGGAATTAGAGGTAGTGATACACACTCATTAATTTTTAACGATGTAAAAGTACCGAAAGAAAACCGTATCGGTGAAGATGGGTTCGGATTCAAATTTGCGATGAAAACCTTAGCTGGAGGTCGTATCGGTATCGCAGCCCAAGCATTAGGAATCGCGCAAGGAGCATATGAATTAGCCAAAGAATATGCTAAAGTGAGAAAAGCTTTTGGCACTGAGATTATGAATCACCAGGCAATCGCATTCAAATTAGCAGATATGCATGTACAGATAGAAGCTGCAAGAATGCTAGTATACAAAGCTGCTATGGACAAGGATAATCATGAAAATTATGATTTATCAGGTGCAATGGCAAAATTAGCTGCTTCTCAAGCTGCCATGGACGTAACCGTAGAAGCTGTACAAGTTCACGGAGGAAACGGGTTTGTGAAAGAATATCATGTAGAACGATTGATGAGGGATGCTAAAATCACTCAGATATATGAAGGAACTAGCGAAATACAAAAAATTGTAATTTCAAGAGCTATTCTTAGAGACTAATTAGTTAAATAATCTCTATTAAAAACCCCCAAATTGAAGTACCAATTTGGGGGTTTATTTTTAGCAAAAATAAATCCATAATATTTACCCTAGACCAATCTATTAACTATTCAATTAAACAAGCAAGGGTAATCCATTATAAATAGTGGTTATCAGTCTAGTTGTCCATCTAATGGCAGTGGTGCTACTGGTCAGAGTTGTAGTGTTGCTTCTCAATGTAGGCCTATTCTTCCTGGTTTTCCAGTAGCACGTATTCTTGGTTGTTGTCTGAGTGCTTTTTAGTTGTTTGCTGCTATGAGCAGTAAGTGGTATGTATTCTATACAGCTTCAGTTTACTGCATAAAAAAACCCTTCATTGTCATAATGAAGGGTTTTCAAGGAAGGCGGCGACCTACTCTCCCACGATTGTAGTACCATTGGCGCTAACGGGCTTAACTTCTCTGTTCGGAATGGTAAGAGGTGAGCCCCGATGCTATA
>NZ_JBSWZK010000002.1:620275-644356 GCF_054054605.1 Aquimarina sp. 433 | reverse complement strand
GGTTTACTCCAGTCTAAGGTACCATGTTTTCTCAACCAAACCAAAACAGTACTTCTTCCCTGTATACCATAAGCTTTTTGTGCTTGTTTATAGGTCATTTCGCCTTTTTCTACTTGAGCAACTACCGATAATTTAAAGCCTAAATTATAATCCCGTTGTGTACGCTTCTTCCTTGGTTCTTCTGAATGTGTCATAAATAAGTCTAAATTACGTCAACTTATTTCAGGACGAGACAAGGATATAAAAAAAGCCTCCATTGATCATGAAGGCTTCATTTTTTAATAAATAGTAGATTTAATAATTTCTACTCGAATTTTATGCTCTTAATAATTGCTTCCAACTCGAACATGTAGTCTCTTTTTCTTACCGATGGTGCTAACACAAATCCTTCTATTACCAACTGTCTACTATTAGCGTTATCATCTATAACATAATTCACGAACGGACCCGCCATATATCGATCTTTTATTTCCCAAGTACCTTTGGTTTCAAATGTAAATTTATCATCTAACTTGGTTTCATATAAATACGGAGCATATGCTTTTTCTGTAATGAACTTACCTGAATTTGTGGGTATCTTTAACATACCTACAGAGTCTCTTACTTTAATAATTTTGGCAATAGTGTTAGAATCTTTTGGTATACTTCCTATTGGTAATTCATAGATCATTAAATTCATATCTCCATTGGTAACATCTTTTCGTAACCAGAAGAACTTATCCTCTTCTTTAGCAATTCTATAGGCAGAAGGCATCTTTAGAGTAATTCCCATTTTTTCTTTTAACTGAGGAATATATTCTAAGGATTTTTTGATTCGATATTGCTTCTCTTTAGTCTCTACTTCTTTATAATTAGCAATGATATCTGCTGATCGTTCCTGAATTAGTTTAACAATCTCTTCATCACTTGTTCCCGTAATCACATATCCTAATTGAGGTGTGGCATATTTGTTATTAGCACGATATACTTTAGATTCATCTCCTTGCTGAACTTTTAAGAACAATCTATATCTTCTGGATAATCCTGTAAAAGCATCTGATGGAATTTGTTTCATAGAAAATAGCGGTTCCTCTTGAGGTAGACCAGGCACTTCTGCTCCGAAATACTTGCGTATGGAATCGCCTAAGCTACCCGTCCATACATCATTGTCAACGACTACAGCTAGCTCATTAATTTTACCAATGGATTGCGCCAGTGAACCGTTTATCTTTTCTGAAGAATCCTTTTTAGTTTCTTTACAGCCAAACAGACATACAGCTGAAAATATGATAAGTGCAAATTTTTTCATCTACTTAAAATTTTTTATTTTAAAATGAATGCAATAAAAAATTTCTGCTTAGATCAACCGCTATGCTTTTCTCGCGAGAATTTTTAATCGAACTTATTGTGCTCGTGAATCTTCGATTTCGCTAAAAAATTTAATTATTCGGTAGTAAGCAAAAAATTAATTTTGTTTATGCTCATTTCATAATACAAATATACTTGGGATAAGGTAATATTAAAAAAATACTATCTAGATAACCAAAATAGTTCTGGTTATAACATCATAAACCATTCCAATGTATTGTGAAAGGTCAAATAAAATTTAAGATTTAGAAAGCTTCAGCTTCATTCCTGGTTTTATACCAGTTCCACTGATGTTATTCCAGCTTCTGAGGTTTTCTACAGAAATTCCTTTGAATTTTTGAGAAATGCTCCATAAGGTATCTCCTGATTTTACGATATATGTTTCTGAACTGCCAGTATTAACTGTAGCAACAGCTTTTTTAGAAGTGCTTTTTTTAGGTCTATCTATTACTGGTCTTCTTGGATAAATCGTGAGTCGTTGTCCAATTCTAAGATTGTTGCTTCTTAATCCATTCCAACGTTTGATCTGACTTACTCGCACACCGTATCTACGAGCAATTCTTCCTAGATAATCACCACTACGTACTCTGTATCGGATACGATCATTAGCCTCAAAAAATTTCGGCAGAGGCTTTTCTCTTTTATTAAATTCTTCTTGTGCTAACGCATAGATTTGGTTTTCATTAGCAACAAATTTACCCACTTGGTCCAGTGGTAACCTTAATACATAAT
Organism: Aquimarina sp. 433; assembly: GCF_054054605.1. Taxonomy (NCBI): domain Bacteria; kingdom Pseudomonadati; phylum Bacteroidota; class Flavobacteriia; order Flavobacteriales; family Flavobacteriaceae; genus Aquimarina; species Aquimarina sp. 433. Next base: position 642,277 of record NZ_JBSWZK010000002.1, on the reverse strand, counting down.
TCTCATCTTTTATGTGTGGGATGATATCTAATTTATAAGAAGGGTTTAGAAACTGTAACTCTTCGATATTAATATCCATGACTTCAGATACCTGATCTAAGGTAATCATTTGCTTTACCTTTATGGTATCTGTTTCAAAATATGCAAACTCCGGTCTTTTAGGTTTAAATCCATGTTCTTCGGCATATTCAAAAATGTACATAGTAGCTAAAAACGCTGGTAGATATCCTGCAGTTTCTCTTGGTAAATTATGACGAATATTCCAGTAATTGGTGTATCCTCCACTTCTTCTAATCGCTTTGGTTACGTTCCCTGGTCCTGAGTTGTAAGAAGCCAACGCAAGATCCCAATCTCCAAAGACACGATATAAACTCGCTAAATATTTACAAGCGGCTTGTGTAGCCATAATAGGATCCATACGCTCATCTACATATGAGCTTACTTCTAGTCCAAACATTTTTCCCGTTCCAAACATAAACTGCCATAATCCTGTAGCACCAACTCTAGATTTTGCTCTAGGTTTTAATGCAGACTCAACAATGGCTAAATATTTTATTTCTAAAGGAATATTCTGATTGTCTAATTCCTGTTCGAATAAAGGGAAATAAAACTCACTTAATGCCATGAGTCTTTCCAAATGCTCATGTCTATTCTTTAGATATCTTTTTATCACGCTCTCTAATGAAGGATTATATTCTACATTAAAGGGAGTTCGTGCATTTAATTCGGCTAACCTAGCTTTTAGTGTATCTGTTGGAAGATCGACATACTCCACTGGTTCATATGTTAACTCAGTTACCGATTTATAAATGCTATCAAATAAACTAGAATTGTATAATTCCTGTTTCCAAATGGAATCTAATTTGGCTAATTGAGAATGATCTTCGATTGTATATTGTACACTATCTTTTACGTTTGTTTTAGTAAAAGTGGTAGTTTTTAACTCACCAACAGTGGTGGTCGTTTGTATTGTATCGAATACCTGAACTGTGTTTTTTTTAACTGTTAGTTCTTTGTTAAGTTTTAATGTTCTGGAAGCTTTTGAATTGGAAGTTGAAGCAGGAATAGTATCCTGACCAAAAGAAACCAAACAAGAAAGAAAACTAAGGTATAACCAACAATTTTTTGTCATTTCGAATATTGTTTACTAGTACTCCAACTAACGTATATTTTGGAGCGATTTATATAATGTTTGTACAAGTTATTAACAACACTGCTGCGAAAATCGTGTTTTTTTTCTAAAATCCAAAAAATCAACAAGTTAAAAACACAAAAAAATCAGTCGAAGTGACTGATTTTTAATAAGTTTTGTATTAATTAAGATTTTTCTTACAAGGTTTTGACCCCTTTGTTAATTTCCAATGGCAGCGATACCAGGAAGTGTTTTTCCTTCTAAGCTTTCTAACATAGCTCCACCGCCCGTTGAAACATAACTAACTTTGTCTCCAAAACCAAATTGCTTAACCGCAGCTACAGAATCTCCACCTCCTACTAGAGAGAAAGCTCCATTTTGAGTTGCCTCCGCAATAGAATGCCCCAGAGCAATGGTTCCATTCGCGAAGTTTTCCATTTCAAAAACACCTAACGGACCATTCCAAAGTATCGTTTTAGAATCTAATATTACCTGATGAAAATTCTTCAATGTTTCTGGTCCTGCATCTAATCCTTGCCATCCATCTGGAATAGCATCAACGTTCATAGCTTTAGTGTTAGCACCATTATCAAATGCATCTGCACCAATAACATCTACAGGTAGGTGTATTTGAACTCCTTTTTCTTCTGCTTGCTTAAGAATATTTAAAGCCAATTCTTGTTTATCGTCTTCACAAATAGAATCTCCAATTTGTCCTCCTTGAGCTTTGATAAAGGTATAGGTCATACCACCACCAATAATTAGGTTGTCCACCTTGTCTAAGATGTTTTCTATGATCGTAATCTTTGACGAAACTTTAGATCCACCAAGAACAGCTGTTATCGGTTTTTCTCCACTTTTCAGTACTTTATCAATACTATCTATCTCTTTAGCTAATAAGTTTCCAAAACATTTATTTGCTGGGAAAAACTGAGCAACAATTGTTGTAGACGCATGTGCTCTATGAGCAGTTCCAAAAGCATCATTTACGTATATATCTCCCAATTTTGAAAGTTCTTCTGCAAAACCAGCATCACCAGTAGTTTCTTCTTTGTGGAATCGAAGATTTTCTAATAGCAAAACTTCACCTGGATTTAATTGTGCAACAGCCTCTTCTGCTTCTTGTCCAACGCAATTAGCCGCAAATTTTACTTGTACACCTATAACGTCTGCCACCTCATCCACAATATGACGTAACGAAAACTCTTCTTGTACGCCTTTTGGACGACCTAAATGAGACATTAATACAGCACTACCACCATCTTCCAAAACCTTAATAATAGTTGGTTTGGCAGCTTGTATTCTAGTATTATCAGTTACTTTATAATTTTCATCTAGGGGAACATTAAAATCTACTCGAATTAATGCTTTTTTATTTTCGAAATTGAAATCATTTATTGTTTTCACACGTTTAAATTTTAGTAATTGTTTTAATTTAATTATAAAATTGAGAACGTGTGTAACCACTTCGTTCTCTCATTAAAAAATTTAACTATTTTCTTTTAAAAATCAATTTTGAAATTTCTTAACCTTCGTTTCACCGAATTGGATTGATTTTTCGCAAACGAAAATAATTTTATTTCCTCAAAAACATTAAAAACTATGGTAAAAAATGACACTATTTTTCCTCAAACTTCCACTTTTATCGATTTTTAGCAAAAAGAAGGTTTTCAATGAAAAAATCACATTTCATTTATATCCTTCATCATCCATACAAATTGAACATTATTAATTTATATTTGCCTCATGCTTTTTTCAGAAATATTAGGGCTTACACATATCAAAAGTTATCTTACTACCAGTGTAGAAAGAGGTCGTATTCCTCATGCACAACTTTTTGTAGGATCTAGTGGAAGTGGAACTTTACCCATGGCGATTGCCTATGCCCAATATATCTTGTGTCAAAATATAGAAGGTGAAAATACTGGAGGCAATCAAGCCTGCAATGTAAAATTTAATCACTTAGCACATCCAGACTTACATTTTGCCTATCCTGTAGCTACTAATGATAAAGTTAAAAAGCATCCTACAGCAAATCATTTTGCAGAAGAGTGGAGAACCTTTGTTAAAGAAACACCCTACGGAAGTATTTTTGATTGGTACCTTTTACTTGGAATCGAAAAAAAGCAGGGTCAAATAGGTGTGGATGAAGCACTGGAAGTAGTTAAAAAACTTTCTTTAAAGAGTTATGAAGGTGGTTATAAGGTTATGCTCATATGGATGGCGGATAAAATGAATATTGCTGCTTCTAACAAACTACTGAAATTAATAGAAGAACCCCCCGAAAAAACTGTTTTTATTCTTATTACAGAAAAAGAAGAACAAATTATACAGACTATTAGATCCAGATGTCAGGTATTACATTTCCCTCCATTGGGAGAACAAGTCATACAAGATGCGCTAAAAACCTCGGAAAATATTTCCGATACTGAAGCATTAAAAATAGCGCATCAGGCAAATGGTGACTACAACAAAGCATTGCACCTTTTGCATCAAGATGGTGGTGATGAACAGTTTGAAGACTGGTTTATACAATGGGTACGAACAGCTTTTAGAGCCAAAGGAAATAAATCTGCTGTCAATGATTTAATAAGATGGAGTGAGTCTATTGCTGGTGCTGGGCGAGAAACACAAAAGAAGTTTTTAAACTACTGCCTTGATTTTTTTAGACAGGCGTTGTTACTAAATTATGGTGCTGAGGATCTTGTGTTTTTAGAACCTAAAACCAATGGTTTTAAACTTCAAAATTTTGCTCCCTTTATTCATGGTGCTAATATTATGGATATCAGTAAAGAACTTCAGAATGCTATTTATCACATAGAAAGAAATGGAAATGCTAAAATCATTTTAACAGACCTGTCCATTAAACTTACAAGGTTACTACATAAAAAGCCTGCATAAGGTTCTTACTAATATTTTTTATTGTAATCGTTTATTACGATTTTAGATTTCTTTTACTCATCAAAAACAAATTCGGCTTATGGATAATTTTATGACTCACATTGTCTCCATCACTATTTTATTATTCCTTTTAATCACCTTTTTGCAATCTGGTATTGATAAATTAGTTGACTGGAAAGGAAACCTTAGTTGGTTAAAAGAGCATTTCTCGGCTACTTTCTTAGCGAATCTTGTGCCGTTACTTTTAGGAACTGTTCTGCTTATCGAAGTGGTTACCGCTGTATTTTGTGTTTTAGGTATCTATCAATTGATTTCTAATAATCAAACAGGGTTTACTATCACTGCAATGTTTTTAGCTTGTATAACACTATTAATGCTTCTTTTTGGTCAAAGAGTGGCAAAAGATTACCAAGGTGCACTAACCATCACTTGTTATTTTATAGTAGCTGTATTTGGACTGTACGTTGTGCATTCTTAATAAAAGGACGCTTTACTTAAAACCCCTTTTATTTCTAAATAAAACCTATTCAAAATAAAACGAAAACATATAATGCAAAAAAGGTTAAGAGTAACTCTATTGAGCTGTTCTTAACCTTATAAAATTTTATGTCTAAATAATACTAGTTTACAACATAGCATTATATAACAATTCGTTCACTAGTATGTACAACCACACTTACTTTGTCTACATCCAAAATCAATACCTAAAGTTATCATATGTGATCCTGCCGCATTACTTGCGTCAAAAACTTCATTAACATTTACCTGATAACCATAAGCTACATAAAAATTAGATTTTTTGATACCAATCATTGGTGATACTGATAATGGTTTGAAATCTTGATCTACTAATGATCGTAAGCTAACTCCTGCCCAATAGTAATCACCTCTATGTAATTTTCTAACCTTTAAGTTCAAATCCGCAGTACTTCTACCGTCACCTGCAAAACTCTGATATAGTATTGTAGGTTCTACTTCAATATCACTAAATCGATCGTAAAAAGTATATCCAGAATACACATAATAATTTTGAATACTTGAGGGTTCTGTGGGGTTAAAATCATCTATTTGCTTCTGCAATAAGTTTACTGCATTTGCACTTAGAAAAAATCTACCTAATCTATACAAAACACCTATATCGAAATTAGAGTTGTTTACCGTTATATTTGGTAATACCTCACTTGGTGGCATGTTTGGGTCACCATCATTAAACTGAGATGTATCAATTCCAAATTGCGTAAACTTATAACTAATACCAAAAGATAAATACTGATTGGTATACTCGTTTAACGTTAAATGGTGTGCAAATGATAACTGAACACCCTTCTGAGAGGTAGCACCATTCTTATCATTAAATAAAATAGCACCTACCCCAGATCGATCCGATATACGTCCATCTATTGATAAAGATTGTGTTCCCGGAGCATCTGCAATATCCACCCATTGTTCAAATCCGGATGCTCTTACCTGCCAACAATCACCAATACCAGCGTAAGCACTCGATATTAAATAAGGGTTATCAGCTATATATTGATTCTGAACAGGTGCAAAAAACTCCTGACCGTAGTTCTTATTTGCAATTATAACTACCATCAGAACGATAGCTATCTTTATATGTCTTGTGTACGTTCTCATGTTTATTATCTATATAAAGTAAAGTGACCTGTAAATTCTCTGTTATCAATATCATTTAGAATAATTGTAAACCAATAATCTCCTGATGGCAATTCTTTTCCTTGATAAACTCCTTCCCATCCGTTATTTGGTCCTTGGTCTCCAATAAATTCAGCTAATAATCTACCATATCTATCAAAGACTCTAACTTCCATATCATCAAAGAAGAATGGGTCTCTAAATGGATCTTGTCTAGGATACCAAGTATCATTAGTTCCATCTCCATCTGGGGTAAAGTAATTAGGAATAACGATATTAATAAACTCTAATCTCTGAACTCCTATTGCCTCACAAGCTAGATTATCAATAACACGTATAGCATAATCTGCCGTTTCATCAATGGAGAACATATTACCATCTAATTCTCTGTAATCAGCATCCGTAAGATCGTTTACAGTAAGACCTTCTGGAATAATCGCTAAGAAGAATGTATAATCTCCACTTCCACCCGTTACAGTAATTTCATATTCGTTTGGATCCTGAGGATTATTAGTCATCTGAGCGATTGGTGTAGACAACGGAACATATTCTTCTATTGTTATTGTACCTAGATCAAATACACAGTTTGTAGGTGTATATGTCATTGTACCTTGATATTGCCCTGGCTGCACAATAAATGTTGGATCTAGGCTGTCACCTGGACTAACTCCTCCGTCTAACGATACTAGATTGTAAATAATATCCGTATTCACCGAGTTATCTCCTAAAACAACATCTATATAATATATTGGTGGTTGACTTATACTACCGTCAGTATTTATGATAGGACAGTCAATTCTTGGGCTCATTACACCATTAAGAATTGCTCCTTCCGGAATGTCTACTGGCAATGTTACAGGACAATTATTAGCGTCTCGCACATATATAGTCGTTATACCTCCTGGTAAATCCATAAACGTAAACACACCTTCTACAAAATCATTATTATTCGTAAGACTAGTAGAATAAGGAGGTGTTCCTCCTGTTACTTCAATAGTAACCGCTCCATCGTTAGCATCTGCACAGGTCTCTGGAGTAATTGCTCCAACGATATTAGCCATTAACTGTGTAGGCTCTCCAATAGTTACATCATATACTTGCGGACATCCATTAGAATCCTGAGCAAATACCTGGTACATTCCTGGAGCTAGGTCCGTAAATGTATGTTGGTTTGGTACGTTATCAGATTCATCATTAAAGAACTGACCCGGATCTGTGCTTATCGCAAATGAATATGGAGGCGTTCCACCCGCTGCGAAAACAATTATAGATCCGTTATCTTCTCCGAAACAAACAACATCCGTAATTTGCGGTGGTACATTTTCAAACTCTGCAGGGTTAATGATATCAAAATTCGCTTGAGAAACACAGTTTCTATCACTTCTTACCACATATGTATAATTACCTGGTGGTAAATCTGTGAATTCACTATCATTTTGTGGACCCCATGTTTGACCAGTTGTATTATTCGTTAATTCGAAAATATAGTCTCCTATTCCACCAGTAACCGTTGCGTCAATAACACCTGTAGCTTCATTGAAACAGTTAATGTTCGCAGCAGTCGTATCCAATGTAATAGCTATTTGATTAATTGGAATTACAGGTACTGGTGAAGATAATTGTGATCTACATCCATTTACATCTTCTACAAAGAATTGATATTCTCCTTCTACAAGACCTATAAATACTCCCGATCCACCATTAGAAACCTCATTACCATCTTGATCCACATAGTAGTACTCAGAAATTGCAACATCACTTGTTCCACTTATGGTAACATCGATAGTATTAACATCACACGTAACCTCTGTAACGCTGTCTATACTAACAGTAACTTCATTAGGCTCATTTATTATCGCAGTAGTAGAAGCAGTACAATTTAAGTTATCTGAAACTGTAACTGTATATGTTCCTGCTCCAAGATTATTAAATACATTAACAGACTGTGGTCCACTTGTAGTAACACCATCAGGGAATGTTAGCGTATATAAATATGTTCCTGGCCCTTGTCCTCCACTAGCAACAACAGTAATGCTTCCGTCTGTGTCCTCAAAACAAGTTACACTACTATCTGCTATTGGATCTACAATAATAGCATTTGGTGATTGAATTGTAAACTGTTCATCATCTGTACATCCTTGGCTATCTTCAGCTGTTACGGTGTAAAGACCTGCTGTTAAATTCTCAAACAATCCAGTCGTATTAGATATACCTCCTGGTGTCAATGTATAAGTTACCGCACCTTGCGCTCCAGTAACTGAAGCTTGGAAAGATCCATCAGCACCAGGCACACAAGATTCTACTATATTTATTGGTGATATTGCAGTAACAATTGGTGTTGCAGGACCTGTAACAGCAATAGCATTAGATCTTTCGGTACATAATGGGTCTGCTGTTTCAGTAATCTCTACAATATAAACACCTTGTGGTAATGTAACAGGCAATATGTAAGGATCTGGATCGGTAGTTGTGTCTCCAGTTCCACTAAATGCTGTCGGGTTTCCATTCTCGTCAAGAATTGTAAAGTTATATGGTCCAGAATATCCTGTAATTGAGATATTAATGGTACCGTCTGCATCTCCAAAACATGACTCTGGAGTTTCTTGCGCAGCAATTACTTCCACAAAATCAAATTCATCTAACTCATGCGTAACTGTAATCGTACACAAAGTTACTTGATCCGTAATTCTGAATGTATAAATACCTAATGTTCTTGGCAACGTAAAGTTCGCAGTAAATATTCCTGCTGGAGTATCTACAGGTGCTGGTGGATTAATTACCGCTCCTGTATTGTCAACTAACTCAAACAAGAAATCACCAGATCCTCCAACAACAGATACTGCAACCTCTTCATCAACTGCACACGTAATATCCGTAACAATTGCTACAGAAGGATTCGTCATGATTGGGAATGGATTTACTGTTTCAGTAATCGTAGCATTTGGTGCTGTGTTACAACCATTAAAGTCTGTAACTGTTATTAAATAGTCCCCTTCTTCATCCGCAGTAATCTCAAACTGTACTCCATCCGCTGGATTTGCATTAGCATCCGCCACATCAACTGCAGTTATTGTATTACCAGATGGTGTAACATAAGTTACAGAATAAGGTGGTGTTCCGTTTTCAATAGTTACTGTAATCACAGGGAATATCTCACTATTATCCGCAGCACAACCATACGCGCTTTGCGTGATCACTGCAGTCACCTGGCTTGCATTTGGAATATTCACCGTTGCTTGACCAGCACAAGATCTATCAGAAGTAACCACTGCTACATAATCTCCTACAGGCACATCAGTGAATATAGGATCGTCTATTTGATCCGTACTAATTTGTTGTGTTAAATCAGGGTTTCCTGTTCCATCATCTACAAATAATTGATATGTATAAGGAGCATCTGCTGCAATCGGGTTCGTTAACGTTATTGTAACTATACCATCCGTTGCTCCAACACAAGACACAGCCTCACCTGCAGCAGTGATAATAGGATCTACTGGCACTGGTAATTCTGGCACATCTATCGTGATAGAACATGGAACCGTTGGAGAAACTCCAGGTATATTCACATCTGTAATAGTTACAGTATATGTTCCTGCGGAAATATTTGTAAATACATTTTCAGTACCTGTAGCTCCATTTTGAGAAATGCTAACAGGGTTACCTGCGCTATCCGTTCCATTTAATACAAATGTGAAGTTACTCGGATTTGCAGTAAAGTCTGAACCTCCAGTAACAGTTACTGTTACAGTTCCATCGAAATCCCTACAAGTAGGATCAGCAGTAAAGTCCGCTGAAGCAATCAATTCTGGCAAAATAGTAATCGATTCTGTATTTGTAGGACAGTTATTTTCGTCGTAAGCAGTCACTTGATATGTTCCTGGTGTAGAAACTGTAAATAAATGAGAATTTAATCCATTGTTTGCGTCTACTATAGTACCTCCATCTAATTGGAACCTTAAAGCACCTGTTCCTGGTGGTGAAGGCACATTACTTGTTCCTGTTGCTGTGATCACATAGCTACCATCATGAGTACATACATCGTCCACCGTTAGTGGATTCAATGTTGGATCATCTGTTCTTTCTACCAACACGTCAATTGATGCAGGATTAGATGTACAACTATTATCATCAACTACAGAAATTCTATACGTTGTTCCAGTAGTTGGTAATGCAGGCAATAAGAATTCTCCTGTGCTATTTGTAGCTGTAAATGCTCCACCAAAAGGCACATCGGTTGCTGTAAACGTGTAAGGAGAAGTTCCTCCACTTGCTTCTACAACGACTCTTCCATCACTATTACAATTTGCGTTCGTGTTTGAAACTAAGTTTAATAACACTTCTGTTGGCTGGTTAATTGTAACCACATTTGAGTCATCATTACAGGTAGATGCAGGATCCACAATAGATACCTGAATATTACCTGCTTCAAGACCGCTAATGGTAATTGGGTTCTGTACAGTAGTATCCGCTCCTATCGGTCCGGTAACCGTACCTGTTGTAGTATTCGTTACTGTATAATTATAAGGCCCAGTATGTCCAGTAACCGTAAGTTCTATATTACCAGTTGCGTCCCCAAAACATAGAATATCTGGAGTAACTACTGCAATATTAGCTTCAATAGTATCATAAGGCAATATTTCATAAGGAGCTGTATCTATTGAACAACCAGTTCCTGTATCCGTTACCCTAAAGATATAATTACCAACTCCAGGAAGGAAGAATGATGCACTAGTAGTAGTCGCACCTCCTGACGCAACTCCTAATTGAGAAGGAACTGCTCCATTAATTTCAACAAAATCATATGGTCCTGTTCCTCCAGTTACTGTTACTGTAACTTCTTCAGTATTTGTAGCACAATCAATTGGTGTTACCTGATTAACTACCGCATCAGTCATTATCGGGAATGGAGGTATATTAAACGGTGCTAATACATTCGGACAATCATTAGTATCAAAGATTGTGAAGGTGTAATTACCAGCTTCATTTGCTATAATCTGAATACCTGCTATTCCTGAATCTGTATCCAATGTTGCAGGATCTACAGGACCTACCACATTTCCAGATGGATCTGTATATGAAATAGTATATGGTGAATTACCTCCACTAAAGTTATCTACTGTAATTACAGGTAAATTAATATCAGCCCCAGTACACCCATATGGCGACTCTAAAGTAACACTAGCTGTAGCAAGTGTTGGCTGATCGATTATATAATCTTCTGTATCTGTACATATAACATTTAGTGCTCCATTTGGTTTGGTAACGGTTACTTGCACTGTATATGTACCAATACCTAAACCTGAGAATACAGGACTTGTTTGTAATGGTCTTGTCACTGGCCCAGCTATAATTTCGTATTGATACGTCACTGTTGGGTCCGAATCTGTAGAAGCTCCAGTTAATGCTGCTGTAATTACACCATCAGTATCACCAATACAAGTAACAAATGTTGTTTCTGGTACTAATACTGGTGGTGTTGGTGCATCAATACTTACAGGAGCTGAGAATGAACAGAAAGGTGCCGTTCCTCTTCCATCATCTGTAGCAACAACAATATAATCTCCAGGTGCTACACCTGTATATACTCCAGAAACATCTCCGGTAGTATTTCCTGTTGGAGTTCCTGTTCCGTCTTGTAACACATAAGTTAACGTGCCTTGTACAACTCCAGAAACTAACGAGGTAGTAATCTCACCCGTAGCATTCTCACAATCTGGTGCCGCAGTAAATGCTGCACTAATCACTAATTCGTCGTATACCGTAACATTTGTACTTGCAGAACATCCAGAATCATCAGTAATAGTAATTGTATATGTTCCAGGAGTAGATACTATAAACTGATGATTATTGTTATCTATACTACCTGTAACAGCGGTTCCTCCATCTATTTGATATAATAAAGTTCCCAAACCTGTTCCATCTACATCAATTATATTACTATTATCGTATGTACAATCATCGATAAAACTAGCAACTACCGTTGGTAATGGGTTTACAACCACATTAACATCCACTGGTCCAAAACTACATCCATTCAGATCAGCTACCCAAATATCAAAATCACCCGCAACATTACCAAGATCAATCACATTGCTATTTAAAGGATATGTTCCTGGGTCACCTGCTCCGTCTGCTACTACAGCATATGTATATCCATCTGCCGTTGGAGGAATACCAAAAGGAGTTCCACCATCTGTATCCATAATTACTTGTGCGTTCGTACCACAACTATTGGCAGCAGTAAGATTGGTAGCAACCGAAGTTAATGGGTCTGGAATGTCTATTTCAAAGTCTTGTCTATTTGGACATAACGTACCGTTATCTTCTCTAATCACAAGATAATATCTTCCTGGAGGAAAGTTAGAAATTGTTACTGGAAGAGCTGCAGGACTTACAACCGCAGAAGAACCTGCAAAACCAGCTCCTAAAGAAACATTAGTAAATTGATCAAACACCTCCCAAGAGACTTGTGTAACCGTAGGGTCGTATCCAGAAATTTCAAAACTTATTTCTCCGTCATCTAATGCCGGTACCTCATTACAAGTTACATCAGTAGCAACAAAATTATCAATATTAGGAGAAGAAGGCGGTGCTTCTGGTGGGACTAATTCTTGGTACAAACAATTAGTGGCATTATCTCTTACTTCTAAAATATAGGTTCTATTAAAATCTAATCCTGTATATCTATGATTTCTGATTGGCGTATTCGCATCCACTGCTGTTGGTCCAGTTACCAGATCATTTAAAGGAACAAAATCTCCTAAACCTGGTGATGGCTCTCCTACAATACGAATATCAAACCCTGGCGGTGGATTTGCTGGCGGATTTATACCAGAACCTCCTTGTACATCAATATCGAATGTTACTCCTCCCGGACACGTAGCCGATACAGTAATATTTTGCACTAAATCATTTGGTGGAGAAAAGATATCAAAAGGTCCTATTGGATCTGGATTAGACACACAACCGTTAGTATCCTCCACAAAAATGAAATATTGACCAAAATTTAATCCTTCAAAACGAACTGTCGTTGAAGCTATAGTTGTTGGATTAGGAGTCGAAGCTGCTGTAGTCGAAGGAATAAGTGGTCTAACAGATACATTGCTTGCATCCACTAAAGTATATGTATATGGTCCAGTACCTCCAGATATTTCTAGATCGATTGCTCCTAGCTCTGTAATGATTACCGATCCACCGCAGGTAACCGGTGTCTCCACTCTACTTACTTCTACTATCTCATCTGGAGCGTCAATTACTACAGTTCCTGGATATAAACATCCTCTACTACTTCTTACAGTAAAGTTATAAGTGTTCTCCGCCAAATTAGGGAAAGTTATTTGCGTACCCGTAATTGCTACAAACGTTCCTGTATTTTCAAAGTCAATTTCATAAGGGGTTTCTGTTCCTGTAACTGTTATTACAGCGGTTCCTGTATCTCCAAAACAATCTACATTTACTGTTGGTGCCGTAATTGTCGGAGCTACTGGGTCTGTTACCGTAAAAGGAGACGTTGTAAAAGAACATCCTCTATCATCAGTAACTCTGAAAACGTATGTTCCAGCTCCTGATGTAGCCACATAATTAGCAAATGGTGATGTTCCATTTGTAATATGATCTACAAATGCTCCTCCGTTGAATGATACAGCAATATCGTATGGTGTATATCCTCCATTTACCACGAATGAGAAAGAAGCATCCACTGGATTACCTGACGCATCACAAGTTATATCAGCAACTTGAGTGACATCTAAGCTTACAGCTTCTTCAATAGTCTCTGTAAGTGTAACAGGACATCCATTGCTATCAGTAATTGTAATGGTATATGTACCTGATTGCGTTAATGCAGGTGTTGTAGTAAACGTAGTTAATGCTCCTACATTGGTATCAGGTATTACAATCGTTCCACCAAGTGAAACGTTATAAATGTAATCTGGTGTTCCAGAATTTGTTCCATCTATATTTATAGTAAAACTCACCGAGCCGTCATCTAAACAGAAATCTGAACCAGCATCGATCGTAGCGGCAATTTGTGGTAATTGATTAATATCTAAATTCTGAGGTGCAGATACACAAGAATTACTATCTGTAACTATAATTTCATATCCTGTTCCATTAGGAACGTTTAAGTAAGGGTCTGTAACTGGTCTACTTGGACCTACTGGAGTTCCTCCAGAATCATTCAATACCCAAGTATAGCCAACTCCACTTCCACCCATTACATTGCTAATGGTTACTGTATTTGTGTTTGTAACACAATCCTGATCGATAGGATCAATAGTAAAGGTGATCACATCAGGTTCTCCAATGATCACCTGCGCAGTATCTGTACAGTTAGTTCTTTCATCCGTAACTAAAATGTCATAAGTTCCTGCTGCTAAAATATCACCTGTAAGGATGGTTGCAGTATTCTGACCAGTAGCTTGTGCTACGATTGTTCCTCCAAGAGAAACTTCATATTCATAAGTTTCTGTAGTTAAATCAATTCCTGAAACAGTAAAAGATAATTCTCCATTACTTTGTCCATTACACAATGGCTCATTTACAATAGTAGCATTAACCGCTATAAAGTCAACTGTAGGTACCGTAAATGTTTCCGTATATACACAACCATCAACGTCCGTTCTTGCTAAGAATGTATAGGTAGTTCCTGAAGTAAGACCAGTAAACACATTCGAAGCTTGTGGCCCTACGGTTATAGGAGCGGTAATTTCATATTCTACAGTACTAGTTCCATTTAAAGTTGGAGTAATGGTAACATCTCCTGTAAGTGCTGGACATTGCACTTGAGTAACTGCAAAAGATAAATCAGTAACCTGTACTAATGGATCTATTGTAACTGGAGCTAACGTAACTGGACAAGATACTGTTGCAGCATCTCGAACCTGTATTGTATAAATACCATCCGTTAAACCAGTAAATACATTTGATGCCTGCCAGTTTACACCATCAATACTATATTCATAAGGTGGCGTTCCTGTCGTTGGTACTACCACAGTAATTTCTCCTAACTGAGGAGTCGTACTTGACCCTGCCACATCACAACGATACTCTTGCGTCTCACTAGCAGTAGTTGAAATTGGTGTAGGTGCTGTAATTTGAATATTTGTAAGATCTAAAGTACAAGCAGGAGTTGCTCCAGAACCATCAGTTACTACTACGGTGTGTGTACCCACAGCAACATTGTTAAACGTTACAGAAGTATCGCTAGTAGGGCCTATCGTTGTAGTACCATCTAACACATAAGTAAATGGTCCTTCACCTGCTGTTGTTGTTATTGTAATATCTCCTCCATCGGCAGGACAATCTGGGTTTGTTACCGAAGGGGTAGCCGCTAATGCTTCATAAGCAGTAACTGTAACTGGATTAGAAAATGCTGTACATCCTAAATCGTCAGTTACCTGTACCAGATAAATACCAGGTGTTCCTATTGTGTGAACAGAGGTAATATTCGCTTGCGATAGAACAGGAGGTGTTCCTTGAACATATAAGTCATATTGAGTATATGTTCCACTTCCGTCTGCTGCTGTAAATGATATCTCTGCATCACCATTACAATCAATGTCTTTATCTAGAACTGCTGTAATTGTAAGTTCAGGATTTATTGTGAAACTTTCTGTATTTGTAATACATTGCGTATTCGTATTTCTTACAAACACCGTATAATTTCCAGGAGTTAATCCTGTTATTTCGAATGTGTAAGGTGGTGTTGTTAATGTAATAGCTACCGGAGTTTCTGGTCCTGTACCTCTATCCAAAATGTATTCAAATGGACCTAGAGGAGGATCAATTCCAGGAGTTATTGTAATTATTTGACTTGCCTGATCTGTTCCATCATAACATACATCTCCACCAGCTGTTAATGCGATAGTTGGTGAAGCGAATGTTCCTATAGTTTCTGTATTGCTAATCTCACAAGCCGTAGCTGGATTACTACCATCTCTAACAAAAACAGTGTAGGTGTCAGCTGCTAAGCCAGTAAAAGTGTTGTTAGTATTAGGATAATCAACAATCACTGTTCCTCCGCTATCTACTAATCTATATTGATAATTTCCTCTACCTCCGTTAGCTGTTACGGTAATAGTACCTGTATTAGCACCACAATTTGTGTCTGTAGCAACGGTTGTGAATGTTAGTGGTGTTGCAGGTTCTGTTACATCTACAGTTGCTGTATCAGAACAATTTAATGGTGAACCTGATCCACCTGGATTGGTATCTGTAACCGTTATTGTATAATTTCCTGCTGCTAATCCTGTTACATTTACAGGACTTGTAGTAATTCCATTTCCAGAATCTACAACAGCTCCACTAGATGTTAATGTAACAACATAATCGAAAGAAGTACTATTCGTAACCGTAAAAGATAAAGCTCCATTACTATCTCCAACACAGACAACAGGTGTTGTTTCCACTGCATTAGTAATCTCTATTGGATCTATTACATCTACTCTATAATCATCACTAAATGTACATTGATCATCACTTCTTCTGGCGGTAACTGTATACGTAATTCCCTGTGTTATTGTATAGGTATTAGTTGTTAAGAAACCTGTGTTTCCGGTTGCAGCTGCTCCGGTTGCAGGATCTGGAGAAACATCATACTCATATACTACACCTGCCGAAATATCTGCTGCAGATAATGCAGGTTGCGCTTCAAAGGTAACTTCTGAACTTTGACTATTACAATCTCCATCACCTGGAGTGAATGTAATTGCAGTAATTGGAACCAATGCAGGAACATTTACTGGGAATGGAACTGCACAATCTCCTGAACCTTGATTTCTTATATACACTGTATAAGATCCATCGGTACTTACAGGAATTGTAAAAGGAGTTGTAGTGATATTGGTAAAAGTAACATTATCTAAACTCCATTCATATGTTCCAGAACCTCCCGCAATATTATCAACCAATATTAATGCATCCTCACTTCCTACAATACAACTTAGTGGTCTGTCTAAAGTAACATCAGCTGTAATTCCTACAGGAGAGCTGATAGAAAATCCGTATTCTGTTACTGGACATATGGTAGCCTCAGGTGCTGGGAATGTACAGTTCGGATTATTAATTACTGGTGTAGTATTCGCGTGAACGACTTGAACCACATATGAATTGCCATCTGGAACTCCTGTAAATGTAACTGTTTGGCTTCCCGTAGGACCGATATCATTAACTAAAGTCCATAAACTAGGGTCTTCATCATTCAACGGATCAGCAGGGTCACTAATCCCATTTCCACAATTTGGATCCGCGGCACAATCCCATAATTGATAGGTATATAATCTACCAGCGACTGTTGGAGAAACATCCACTTGAATTTGACCAGTATCTCCAGGACATGCAGGCTGGGTAACCGTAACATTATCAATTACAATAGGTTCGTACGGTGTAATATTATCAATACTTGCTGATATAATACAAGCAGCTGTTCCACCTGGAATATTTTGATCACTTACTCTAAATGTATATGTTGCTGTAGGGTCTGCAGGAGAAGGTATTTCGAAAATATTACAAGCTACAAAATTTCCATCTCCATTATCAAATAAGTAATTCCCCGAACCATTTAAAACGTTTACTTGTACCAATGCTCCACTATCACAAGTTTCTGGAGCTAATAACACCACCTCAGCATCAAAAGCTGGAGCTGGATTAATAGTAACTGTCGCATCAAAAACACACTCTGGTGTTGGTCTGTTTGAAATCACTTCAACAGTATACGTTCCAGGAGGTAAATTATTCTGTGTATAATTACCATTATTAGCGCTGCTATTAGGGACTATTATTGGATCAGCAGCTCCTAATGCAGGACTAGAAATAGTATACTGATATTCAGGTATACCACCAGTTACGCTAATATTAATTCTGCCGACACCTGTACCATTATCGTTATTTACACAACTTGGATCAACTCCAGTTACACTAAAAGTTGGATCTATAGAAGGTACATTTATGGTTTCTGAGTACTCACATCCAGGAAATGTAGTATCAATTGCATATACGGTTACATCACCAGCTGTAGATATTGGAAAAACCCCTGTCGTATTTGTGTATGGACCTCCAGAAGTTAAACTAAACGCAAAGTTAGTAGGTACATTAACCACACTAACACTACCATCACTACCACACTCTATCGGATTCATGGTTAAATCTGGCTGGTAATCATTTTTAAATACACTAAAATAGAAAGGAATAATACATCCTCCATCAAACTCTGCTAAGATTCTATAATCTCCTGCTTCGGAAACGGTATAGTTAGGTGTATCACCTCCTGTTACTTCTACCCAATTTGCATCTGTACAGTTACCATCTAACAAGGAACATGGGTCATTTGGATCTAGTACACAAGATCCTGATGGAGTTAGTCTCTGCCATGAAATGTCGTCTAACGTAGATGGATCAAAATTTGTTTCTAATAGTTGTGTTTGATCACCACATAATAGAATTTGTGGAATCGGTATACCACTACAATCTTCTGTTACTATAGTAGTTCCATTTACATAATCTAAGACTGGGTTAGTAATATCCCTAAAAGCAGTTACTGTAAATTCTTCCGTAAGAGCCATACAACTTGGTTCCACACCATCTGTATCTTCTTTAAGCACTGTATATACTCCTGTTTGTGGATTAGGAACCTGGTAAAAATTAACATTTGTTACCACAGGCGTTGTAATCCCAGGTCCAGACCAAGTGTACTGATTATAACCTGTACCTGCAACTAATAATAAATCATCGTCACAAAAAGTAACATCTAACTGACATGCTGGTATATTAACAAGTATGTTCGAAGCTTCGTTTTGTTGATCACCACAGACTCCCACCTGAGAACTACTTGTGGTACTTCCCATTGTTCCAGATTGTAATCCAGTGTAGGTTGCTGTTGCAGAGTTTGTAATTACGTCAGAACATGCATCTCTAAGCTCCTCACAACTGCTAACCAACTGTGCTCTAAATCTTATAAAAATTGGAGCATCTCCATCTCCAACAGGAGCATCGTTTGGTGTTTCTACCAGATCTGCTGGAATATTAAATTGTAAAACTCCTGGTGATATCTCAGTATACGTAACTCCTGGTGGCAAAGTAGCATCCACAACTCCTAATAAGTTGGTATTTGCAGGGAGAACATCGGTAATTGTAACCGTTCCATCTACAAAATCTTCATTCCCTATATTTTCAATTTCTAAGTCATAGAATATCTCATCACCCAACTCTACATTTCCACCAGTTATCTCGGTTGATCCATCTAACTCAAAAACTCTTTTAATGATCCGTAATTCTGGTTCGATAATAGTTACAGAAAATGCATTGAAAAACACACTATATCGATCCCGATTTGTAAATAACTCAAATGTGGCCGATGTTTGACCATTATCTACTAAATCTTTGGAATCATTCGGTAACTCGAATAAATCCATATCAAAACCTTGTGTATTTTCAGAGTTTGGTGTTCGGTCAGTTATGTAATTTCCGTCAACGGATATGGATCCATTAAAAAAGTTGTTTGTTGGATTTGCTGTACCAGCTCCTTGTCCTAATGCAGTGGTAGTTCCTGCAGTATTCACAATTCTTAATTCATCCCCCCCTAAACTTGTATCTCCTTCTAGTGAAGCTGTACCAAATCGTACACTTACTGGTTCGTTAACTCCTGTAGGTGTTGTAAAGCCACTATACGTAAAACGTAAAGGGTCCTGACCGCTAAAAATCTGAACAAAACCATCACTTACACTGATAAATTTAGCTGTTTCCTGTTGATCTTCATAAAATGCTACTAAGAACCATCCTCCACAGGCTCCATCACCTCCACTGGTAAAACCTTGTGTAGCATTCATGTTTGCAACCGTATAAGTACCAAATGGATTATCTGGGTCTAATAAGGCTGTTACATCTGCGTAACATACATACGGTAACTCGTCATTAGCAACATCTCCCAATGGATTCGTTGGTGTATTACGATACCCATCAAAAACTACGCTACTTGCTGTTACATCCACATAGGAACCACCAGGTACTTTAAACTTTATATTTCTAAAATCTGCAGGACCTTGCTTTCTTGGATCCGTAAGAGGAAGGTTAGAAAGCCAATCATTACCGCTACTTGTTGATAAAGTAGCTAAAACAACGTTTGTTTCTGCTTGTAATAAAGGTATTAAATCACCTCCCGTAAAATTCGCATTATTGATATCATCATTTCCGATAGAAACAGATGGAATATTAATCGCTGGTCCATTCCCTGTCATTCTTGGCAACAACCCACCATCATTTACTATTACTACTCCAACAGCTCCAGCACTTTCAGCATTTACTACTTTTTCTCTTAAAGAACAACTACCGCCATCTCTTATAACAGCAATATTACCTGCTAACTCAGTGGCATTAGTAATACCACAACCATTCACTGGTTGTGCCACTACCAAGTACGAGGTTACTGGACTAAATTCTATATCCGAATTATCATTGCTAAACTCTGAGTTTCTAGCCGTATACATTTGTGCTAGAGGACCATTGTTAATAATAAAAGCCGTACCAGTACCAGAGTTAGAGGATATTTCATTATCTGTAAAATTAACAGGACTATCCTGTCTTGCCATATAGTAATTTGCTGACCAATATAAACCAGCATACACTAATCGGCTACAATCTTCTCTGGGCACCGTTAAACCCGCTTCACTAGAACTAAATGTAGTTGGATCATTATCAACATCTATAAAAGCAGTAACATAGTTTCCATTGTTATCATTACCGTTGTAATTTCTATTAGGATTAGTGAAAGTAGTTCCATCATCATCTTCAATAACACCAACAATATCATTACCTGTCATAACCATGTTACCCCTAAGGTTATTAAACTGGGCTCCTGCTCTTGGGGTTAAAGGAACTGATTCCTGCGCGTTCATCTTGCTTATGGCACCAATAATAATCACCGCTATTATTAGTACAGCTTTTTTGGGTAATAGTGTTTTCATAAGCTGCTTTGTTTGAGTTGTGTTGTTCATTCTAGTATATTTTGGGGTACTACTCACTATTGTATCTTTAAAATGTATAGATCTCCGTCGTATGTGTTATTTACATTAGAGAATAAACTCTGTTTTGCTTGATCAATACTATCAAACCTATCTAAATACACATATATGTAATTGTCTTTTGGATTCCTGAAGAACTTAGGCTCTAGCCCTTGAGATCTAAGTTTATTCATTCCTCGTTCAAAATAATTTTCTCTTTTAAAGATATTGGTAATTAAATAATATCCGTTTTCAATATTATGGCCTCCGATATATGACAGATTCTCTGTTAATACGGTATCGTCTTTAACTGTATCTTTTATAATGCGCGATTCTTGCACTAATCTTTTCAATGATTCTACTCTACTTTTAGCAATATTTAAGATCCACATATCACCAAAGTATTTGTTTCCAATATTATTCAGATAATTCTCAGCTGCTTCTTCTTTATTTGCATAATACGTAATAGCAACATATTGATACTGATTTTCTGGATTTAGAATCACTTGAGCATCATTAAATCCAAGATCTTTTAACTTATTCGTAAAACTTTCTGCATATACTCCACCTCTGAACACATTACCTATCAAGTAGTATCCTTCTGGATATCCAGGAATATATTTAGTTGCATATTTAGCTTCAGGTCTAGTAGCTTCTGCGAACTTGATAAATCTATTTCTAGAAGTTAATCTTTTCGAGCTACTTGGATCAGGATTGTTTTTCACCTGTTCAGCTTCATCACTCATATTAACAAGAGATTCTAATAGTTTATTAAATTCTCTTTTATCTAAATTCTTAGAAGAAGTTAATAAGGAATCTCTAGATGCAATCAACCTATCAGTAATTCTACTACTATTATCGATTTCTCTCTGAATCTGTTCAAGATCTTCACTACTATCTTCTTGAGCTTCTGCCTCTTGACGTTGTCTTTCTTCTTCAGCTAGTCTTGCAGCCTCAGCTTCCTGACGTTGTCTTTCTTCCTCAGCTAATCTAGCAGCCTCAGCTTCTTGACGTTGTCTTTCTTCTTCAGCTAGTCTTGCAGCCTCTGCCTCTTGACGTAATCTCTCTTCCTCAGCCAATCTAGCAGCTTCTGCTTCTTGACGTTGTCTTTCTTCCTCAGCCAGTCTTGCAGCCTCAGCTTCTTGACGTTGTCTTTCTTCCTCAGCTAATCTGGCAGCCTCAGCTTCTTGACGTTGTCTTTCTTCTTCAGCTAGTCTTGCAGCCTCTGCCTCTTGACGTAATCTCTCTTCCTCAGCTAATCTAGCAGCCTCAGCCTCTTGACGTAATCTCTCTTCCTCAGCTAATCTAGCAGCCTCAGCCTCT
>NZ_JBSWZK010000002.1:0-620175 GCF_054054605.1 Aquimarina sp. 433 | reverse complement strand
TGACGTAATCTCTCTTCCTCAGCCAATCTAGCAGCTTCTGCTTCTTGACGTAATCTCTCTTCTTCAGCTAGTCTTGCAGCCTCAGCCTCTTGACGTAATCTCTCTTCCTCAGCTAATCTAGCAGCCTCAGCCTCTTGACGTAATCTCTCTTCCTCAGCCAATCTAGCAGCTTCTGCTTCTTGACGTAATCTCTCTTCTTCAGCTAGTCTTGCAGCCTCAGCCTCTTGACGTAATCTCTCTTCCTCAGCTAATCTAGCAGCTTCTGCTTCTTGACGTTGTCTCTCTTCCTCAGCTAGTCTAGCAGCTTCTGCTTCTTCATCTTTCTGCACAGAAACTTCTCTTTCTAATGATTTCTGAGATTGCTCTCTTCTTCTCTGCTCGGCCATTTCCTGCTCCAGTTTTTTCTGAGAGGCTAATCTTTCTTCCTCAGCTCGTTGTTCTGCAATCTCCAACTCAAGCTTTTTCTGTGCAGCTAATCGCTCTTCTTCTGCCTTTTGCGCTGCCATCTCCTGTTCTAGCTTTTTCTGTGCAGCTAATTGCTCTTCTTCTTCAGCTTTTTGCTTAGCTTCTGCCTCAGCAATTTGTGCTTGTCTAGCATCTTCCTCTTTAGCTGCTTCTTCAGCTTGTCTTTTCGCTTCAGCCTCTGCTTCCGCTTCTGCTTCTTGTCTTTCTGCTTCCGCTTCTCTGGCAGCTTCTTCAGCAGCTATTCTTGCCTCCTCAGCTTGTCTTCCAGCTTCCTCTTCAGCAGCTATTCTTGCTTCTTCTGCTTCTCTCGCTGCCGCTTCTTGAGCTTCTTTTTCTTCTTCTGCTCTTTTCTGCTCAGCTAATTCTAACTGAATCTTCTTCTGCGCTGCTAATCTTTCTTCTTCTGCTTTTTGCTCAGCCATCTCCAACTCCAATTTCCTTTGAGCAGCAAGCTCTTCTTCTTTTTTCTTATTCAGTAATTTTACTTCCTCTTCTCTCTGTAGCGCAAGCTCTCTTGCCTTTCTCGCTTCCTCTTCTTTTGCTTCCTGAATTGATCTCTCTAATTTATTCATTGCTCGTTGAGCCTGACTTAGAGAGTCATTCCTAGTACTTTGTAATTCTCTTATTAGTTTATTTTGATCTAAAATTTCTTTCTTCAATCTTCTTATTTCAGAATCTCTTTGTAAAGAACTTTTTGATGATAAGTTTCTTCTTTTTCTTCTACGTTCTTCTTTAGCGAAATTAAATGCCAAACCAAATTCGTGAGTTGCGCCAAATTCTGCTACACTTGCATCTCCTCCAATTCCAGGTTCTACAGTATATCCCACAGAAACAACTTTGGTAATATTAGCACCTATTCCTATTGATCCTCCATAGAAACTATTATAACCTAATTGTGCCCAACCGTATTTTTGAATTTCAAATAACACGTTTCCACCATATCTTAAATCTTGCTCACCTGGTTTAGAGGCGTAAACCATCCCTCTTAATTCATTTTCCGTTCTTCTCCAATCCAATTCAGTAGTATACATTACATGTCCAGAATATTCGAAATTATCCGTAAGCAATTCACTAGCCGTAACATTATAAGTAACTAAATTTCCAACAGAAACCCCTACATCAAAATTTCCGTAATTAAAATTTACACCTGGTCTAAGAAGAAAAACCGAACTGTTTTCATAATTATTTATGATGTCATCATCTGCTTGTGCTTGGTCTAGGTTACTTTTTAAAGCACTTTGAGAATAATTTAAATTTACACCAAAAGTGAAATTCATATCTCTGTTTAGTTCGAGATTGTATGCGTAATTTAATGTAGCCCCAAAAAACCTAAAAATTCCAACATTCTGTTGAAATAATCCAATTCCAATTCCTGTTTTTTCTTCAAATCTCGCTGAATAATTAAGGAAATATGTCTGAGAATTATCACTAAAACTGGAACGAGGATTTCTATTATAGATGTTTATAGAGTTTTTGTTTTCTCTTACTAAAGAAAACGTAGGATTAAACAAAAACCTATTATATTTTAAAGAATTATGTAACGGAATATCCGAAGGTAATATACCTGATGTATTGGAAGATCCATCTTGTGCAGATACTAGATGTGCACAAAAAATGAAAATAGATATATAGAGTATTTTTTTTATCATAAATTATCTCATTACTGTAATTGTCCCCTTTTTAACAACTGTATTACTTCTTGATATTATATAATAGTATATAAGTTCACTTGCTTGTGAGGCAGACTCATTTGGCCAATCAGCATTATAACCACCATTCTTTTGGAAATCTAACTTTCCGTTGGATGAATATATGCTTACTTCGACATCATTATCTGTAAAGGAATTTGGCAAAACCCATGAATTGTTTGCAGCATTTCCTCCAGGTGTTACAACATTAGGTATTAATTCGGATAATGCACCAGGTCCTCTAACCTCTGCGATCAGAGTATCTGTAGTACAAAGAGAGGAACTTATTCTTGCAAAGTAGTCTCCTTCTTCAGAAACCGTAAGCGTATTGGTTATTTCGCCATCGATTAATACTTCTGTACCATTTTGAATTACATACCACTCATACGTAAAATTGGTACTCGCTGGAGCTGTTAGCGTAACTGTTTGTCCATCTTCCAAAACAGCAGGATTTATATCTAAAACAATGCTATTGGATAAAAAGTCAATAGGTAAATTGTTAGAAACCGTATCTGGTAAACCTCCTGGATTAAAAATAGCCCTCAACTCGAAACTTCCTCCATTATCAGCACGAGAAACATCTAACGACAAAGAAGTCTCACCTGTAGAGACTCCATCATTAAACCACTCGAAATCAAAAAAGTTAAATTGTTCTGTAGTTAAGGGAACACGATCCCCTGTAGATGTTATACCAACCATTTCTTCTAAAGCAATAGTTATTGTGTCCTGATCACAATCGACGACCTCTCCAGGAGCAATCGTTATATCAAATCTTTCTGCTGCTACCACAACCGTTTCTGTTACTAGTTCTGACATACAAGGATCATCCGGAAATAAAGCATCAATTTCTAATCTATAATCTCCAACACCATTTGCAGGAACATCAAACGTAATAGTTGAGCCAGTAGTAACTCCTTGAATTATAATATTAGTATCACGAATCCATCTGAATGTACTTCCTATCGGGGCATCCGTCTCTACAGTTAGTGTTAAAATTTGTGTTGGTAGTAGTACCAATCCTGGCGGTAAAGGAGTTGTAATACTCGATCCTTCATTAGTAACCGTAACTGGATTTGTAACCAACGTACAATCTTCACTTAGATCTATACGTAATTCATATTCACCTCCAAAATCGTTATCAGGTAGCGTAATTGTTGGAGAAGTTTCTCCATCCAAGTCCACTCCATCTTTAATCCATTGATAACTATAAGAAAAGTCTATTTCACTAGCCTGTAAAACTTTTGTCTCATCAGGACAAAAAGAAAAATCTGGAGCTGTTGTAACAATAGAAATTTCACCAGTATTGACCAAAGACGCAGAGATCCTATTAGATTTATTAAAAACAAAAACATTATTACATAAACCTACCGAAACTCGTGCTTGGTAATCTCCTTCTTCCGTTATGAGTAGTCTTGGACTATTCTCACCAGGTATTAATGCTCCGTCCCTTAACCATTCCCAGTTAAAATTATTAACATCTACTTCGTTATTATTTTGATCTAAAACGACTACCGCCACTTCTTTAGCAAATGAAGCTACATTACAAAAAATGATATCGTCACCGCTATTCAAGCGAATTAAAAGATTATCATCATCGAAAAAATGAAATGGAATGGGGTCTGAAATTTCACTAATAATATTAGCTTCTGTAGCTATCACTCTTAGTCTATAATCGTCACTATTTGCATCCTGTGGAACAACTACATTAGGAAATTGAATAACCACTCCCGCCCCACTTGCCTCATTAGGAGGATCCACTGCCTGACCTATATCAGTAATTTCGGATGCATTCGCAAAACTTCCAGAAGGGTTGGAAAGCTGTAAAATAAAATCATTATTTGAAGGTAGTGCAACACCTGCTGACATATCCGCAGTAAAATCGAAGCTATTCGTCAATGTACCGCAAGCTTGAGCGCCTGATACCAAAGTAGGTGCTTCAATATTTCGTTGAGCTAAGGCTTCTTGAAATCCAAGAGCCAAAACAATCAAGACAAAGACTAAGTTAAGTTTCCTTCTCATAGCGATTATATCACTTAAATACGTGTGAAAATATGCACTACTAATCAAACGATTTGGGGCGTTTGTTAATAATATTGTTAATATAAATATACTAAAGTCATAAAATTATAAATTAAAAATTTATATCAAACCAAATTTTCATTTTTTTTTGTAATAATATTCTTACTAAAAGTTGAGGACAATAATTACATGTGTGAAAACCGTAGTTGATACATCTATAAAAAGATAGTAAAGCATTATTAACCAAATACTTAAATATAATCATTTTACAACAAATGTGGTTCAAAAAACTAGGAAAACAGTAGATAAATCTGAAAAAAAACAAAATTTTTATCCAAATTTCCTAAAAATACCATTGATATTCTGACATTTTATAGGATTGAAAAAAATCTAAAAACGGCAACTTTATCCGATTAAGTGTTTTTTTTTATTCCTTTTTTGAACTAATTTTTATAGCTTATCTAGAATATATGTAAGTAAAAATGTTTTAGGGAATTTTCCCTAAAAATAATATAAAAAAAGAACTCACTTTACTATGCAATTTTGCACATCTTTACTTGAATATAAAACGACTTAAAACGATATTTATACTAGTAAAACAAACCAAAATCATTCTTTTTTGTGTTTATTTATACAAGTAAAACCTTCCCGCAATTTTCCTTAAGCTTCATACAATCCTTTTCTTAATTTTAACAACAAAACATAAAAAAACCCTATAATTAATATTATAGGGTACGATATGGTGTTTAACTTGGTACTATTCTTTACTTTCTTCTGATGGCTTTTCACCATTAAGTTCAGTAATAATTTTATCAGTTAAGTCTAGCTCTTCTTTAGCATAAAAGATATTCTTTACTTCTGTTTGACCATAAATGTAAGTATATCCATTCTTTTTACCATAATCTTTAATAAAATCTTCAACCTTAGCAACAATAGAATCAATCTCGGTCTGACTACCTTGTTGAATCTCTTGCATTCTAGTTTGCTGTTCTCTTTGCAGTGCTTGTTGTTTTACCATTAACTCCTGCTCTTTTTTCTCTCTATTTGATTGTGTCATGGATTTCATTATATTTTGATATCCTTGAACCTCAATTTGAAATTGTTTTGCTTTTTCCTCTAACTCTGCCCTTACTTCATTATTCTTCTTTGTCCATTTTTCTTTCGCAGCTTTCATTTCTTTAAAATCTGAAACAACTTTTGTATTATTTACAAATCCTGTTTTTTCGGCCTGCTGATTACATGAGGTCATTACAAGTAATCCTATAGCGATGCATAAAAATTTTCTCATTATTCTAAATTTAGTTCTGCGCAAAAATATCAAAGTTCAGTATATGTTATCATTATAACATCATCAAATTACCTCGTCATAAGAAAAAACAATAATTATATCTTTTACAATTATCAAAATCAATTAAAAACGACTCAAAACAAAGCATTTTAAGCTGTTTTTAGAAATTTCCTATAGATTGGGTAACTTTTATTGCAAAAATGTCCTTAAAAAACTTTAAAAACAGAATTAATCGTTTTTTAGCACATAAATATGTGAAGAATACTGTTTTGATCTTCGTGCTTTAAGATTAGATATAAAACCTAGCCGAAAAGCTTTTATAAAATTCATTTTCCCATTCCTATACTTTTCGGATAATAATGAGACATAAAAAGAATCAAATAAAAGTGGTAATGTTTTTTGAAGTTTTATTTTTTCTTCCTGAAAAAGGTTTTCTATCGCCTTTTCAGAAAAATGCCATAAATGCCTAGGTACATCATAAGCAGCCCAATGCGAATTATAGTATTCTGCATCGTATGACTTAAAATTGGGAACAGCGATTATGAGGTGACCATTTGGTTTTAAGAGTCTCTTCAATTCTTTAATTTGAGCAGACAAATCGGGTACGTGCTCAAGAACATGCCACATTGTAATCACGTCAAAATTATTAGAAGATAAGTTAGATGTCGTAGTTTCTAACAAGACTCCTTTCTTTTTTGCTTGTTCCTTAGCTTGATCGTTGGGCTCAACTCCTATTACATCCCATTTTTGTTTTTGGGCTTGCATCAAAAAATCTCCAGTTCCAGCACCAATATCTAACAGAGTGCCTGGTTGATTATTTAATTCAGTTATTAGACGAACCTTTTTTCTTAATGAGTAACTTTTTACAATGTGATACAACTTTTCGAAAAACGTTCTTTTGGAATCGGTATGAGAAATATAATCATCACTTTCATAATATCTCCCCAAGACATCTTCGGATGGTTTAGGGACTGTTACAAGCATATCATATTTTTCATCCTTATACAATTTAAACAGCTCACCAGAAACTGTATAATCTTTACATTCTAAATAATATTCGTTTTCGTTATTCATTATCTATTCTAAACCAACTAAAAATCCTTTACTATTTCTATTTATGTTCACTGATTGACATGATATTAGTTTTTGTTCTATACATCGAAAATTATAATCAAGTATTAAATGTTCCACGTGGAACTAAGATTTTGTAGCATCAAAAACTTCAATATTTAAGAGTTTGCTTAATTCTTTGGCCTTTTCTAAAGCTTTATCATACTTCTCTGATTGAAACAACGTTGTTTTTTTATTTTCCTTAAAAAAACGAACAACATACTTATCATGTCTTTCTTTTGTTCCAATGGCACTTACCGTACTCCAATCATT
The DNA here is from genome assembly GCF_054054605.1 of Aquimarina sp. 433. Taxonomy (NCBI): domain Bacteria; kingdom Pseudomonadati; phylum Bacteroidota; class Flavobacteriia; order Flavobacteriales; family Flavobacteriaceae; genus Aquimarina; species Aquimarina sp. 433. The sequence goes on along the minus strand of NZ_JBSWZK010000002.1, from coordinate 613,332 downwards.
ATTCTGCACAAAACTTCCAGAAAACACAGAAACATAATCTGGAAATTCTAAATTCAGCTTTGTCTTAAAAAGCACCAAACCAAACACAGAAAATAATTTATAATTCTCGAAATGACTATTTATCTTATAGGAAGTTGAAAATCCAAAAAAAAGAGAAGAGACAACAACCAACAATATTCTTGACCACAATTCTTCTCTTCCAAAAAAAAGCATTAAAACAGAAAACACAAAAACTATTGTTACTAAAATCTTCCCTTTTAACGCTCTTTCTTGTTTACATATTACATAATTACTCATCGACCCATATAAACTAAAAGGACAGAAATATCACTAGGCGATACTCCACTAATTCTTGATGCCTGAGAAATTGTAGCAGGTTTTATTTTCGTCATCTTCTCACAAGCTTCATACGAAAGTGATTTCAATTTTGTATAATCAAAGTCCTTTGGAATTTTAATATTTTCCAATCGATTTAGTTTGTCAGCATTATTTTTTTCTTTTTCTATATAACCCGAATACTTAACCTGTATTTCTGTTTGTTCTAACACTTCCTTATCCAACTCATTTTTTTCAATATAATCCGCTACTTTTTCCAAGCGTCTCATATCTTCTAAATTAATTTGAGGTCGTGCAAAAATCTTGAACATTTTACCACTTTGGTTAATCGGAGAAGATCCTTTTTCCTCCAATACTGGATTCGCTTCTATAGGAGTCACACTTGTATCTTTAAAAAACTGAACAAAATTATCAGACTTCCTCTGCTTTTCTTCCATTCTTAATAAACGATCATCCGAAGCCAATCCGATTTTGTGAGCAACAGGAGTTAACCTAAAGTCAGCATTATCTTGTCTTAATAAAGTTCTATACTCTGCTCTTGATGTAAACATTCTATATGGTTCTTCTGTTCCCTTAGTTATCAGATCATCTATTAAAACTCCAATATAAGCTTCGCTTCTAGTTAAAATAAATGACCCCTCTTCTTTAACTTTTAGCGCTGCGTTTATTCCTGCCATCAAACCCTGAGAAGCTGCTTCCTCATACCCTGTAGTTCCATTTATCTGTCCTGCGAAAAATAAACCATCAATTAACTTTGTTTCCAAAGTATGTGTTAACTGCGTAGGTGGAAAATAATCATATTCTATTGCATAACCTGGTCTAAAGAATTTCACATTTTCAAACCCCACAACTGAACGTAATGCTTTAAATTGAACATCCTCTGGTAAAGATGTAGAAAATCCATTTACATACACTTCTACTGTATTCCACCCTTCTGGTTCAATAAACATTTGATGTCTTTCTTTATCGGCAAATCTATTAATCTTATCTTCAATTGAGGGACAATATCTAGGACCGATACTTTTAATTCTTCCATTAAACATTGGAGATCTATCGAACCCTTCTCTAAGTAAATCATGAACCTCCGGGGACGTGTATGTCATAAAACAAGATCTTTGCTCAGTAAGTGGTTTTGATAAATCAGAATAACTAAACTTTTCTGGATTATCATCTCCTGGCTGTTCAATCATTTTAGAATAATCTAGGGATCTTCCATCTACACGAGGTGGAGTTCCGGTTTTCATTCTTCCTGAATCAAAACCTAAATCTATCAATTGTTCTGTAATACCAGTTGCCGCTCTTTCTCCTGCTCTTCCTCCTCCAAATTGCTTCTCTCCAATATGAATCAAACCATTCAAAAAAGTTCCATTCGTTAACACAACAGTTTTTGCTTTTACCTCAATTCCCAATGATGTTCTTACTCCCACAACTTTCTCTCCTTCGATCAAAAGTCCATTCACCATTTCTTGATAGAAATCCAAATTTGGTGTTTGTTCCAAAAGCAATCTCCATTCTTCAGCAAATCTCATTCTATCACTCTGAACTCTTGGACTCCACATAGCTGGCCCCTTTGATTTATTCAACATCTTAAATTGTATAGCAGTTCTATCACTTACAATACCACTATAACCTCCTAAAGCATCAATCTCTCTTACTATTTGTCCTTTCGCTATACCACCCATTGCTGGATTACAACTCATTTGAGCTATATTTTGCAAATTCATTGTAATCAACAACGTGCTACAACCTAAATTAGCGGCTGACGCCGCAGCTTCACTTCCTGCGTGTCCTCCTCCAACAACAATCACATCATACTCTTTATCAAACATACCTGATCTACATTTGTTCCACGTGGAACATTTAAATTATATAAAAAATTTGTTCCACGTGGAACAAATTATAAAAACAAACTAAAGATGTTCCACGTGGAACATCTTTAGTTTTTCATTTTCTTTTTGTCTCATAACAAGCTTCTCTTCTTCTGTTTTGTCTTTGTAACCACAAAAATGCAACAGTCCGTGAACCATAACCCGTCTTAATTCTTCCTCAAAATCCACGTCGTATATCTCAGCATTCTCCTTTACCCGATCTACAGATATAAAAATATCACCAGCCAGTTCATTACCCATCGTATTATCAAAACTAATTATATCTGTATACGTGTCGTGGTTTAAATATTTCTGATTAATGTCCAACAAATAATCGTCTAAACACAATATTAAACTGATTTCACCAATTGACTTCTTCTCTGAAACAGCCACCTTGTTCAACCAACTTACAGTCGACAACTCATTAATATTCGTAGCCACCGATTCATAAAAAAAATTAATCATTTTCCTTTTTAAAATATTCTTGAACCTTTCTTTTGTGATTTTGCCGCAAAGGTAATACTTGTCTGTTTAATATCTCAGTAGTATTAAAATATTGTTGCGCCTTTTGAAGTTGACTGCTTGTGTCGTTTTTAAACAATGTTTGATTTGTTTTACTTTCCCTTCTGTTCTCTTCACCCTGTTCTAATGTGGCATCTTCTAGTTTTAATAACTCATGTTTTAGATTCAACATCTTACTAAGAGTGTTATTATTAAATCCTTTTTCTAATAACTCATTTTCTACTTGCTCCATTTTCTTTAACAACGCACTACCCTTACTACCTCCTATTCCTTCTTTTTTAAGTTTATCCTGTAACGCACTCCTTAATTGCTGTTGCTGCTTATATATCTCATATAGCTCTCCATCATTATTTTCCTGTTCACTATCGGCCTCTCCTTTACCATTTTTACCATCTTTACTTTCTCCTTTTTTGTTCCCACTCTCTCCTTTTCCTTTTTCTCCATTTTCTCCAGAACCGCCTTGGTTAGACTGACCCTGTTGTTGTCCCTCCTTTTTACCCTGCTTCTCACCCTTCTCAGTTCCATCTTTCATTTGCTCATTTAATTCTCCCTGTTTCTTTATAATATCCGGTAACTGAAAACCTCTTGATTTTCCACTATTCCCCTTACCTGCAGCAGACATACTGTTTTGCATTTGGTCCAATGCCTTACTTAAAAAATACGCTAAGTCATTAGAACCCGTTACTGCATATTGTTGATTAGCGGTTCCCTGTATTACTTGATTCTCAGACAAGCGTTCTAATGATTTATCTATATTAAACTCTATATCCGTTAATTTACTAGTCACTTCATCAGATATCTTAGGTTGACGTAACGCTAATGCATATAAACTATCATCTATATGAATAAAATTTTCTCTTAAGACACTTTGCTTTTTCAGTTTTGATGAGTAAGTTGGATTATTATTATTTATTCCTTTGAAACCTTTCATCAGCCCTTCTTGTTCCATTGAAAAATCTACCAGATTATCTAGAATCTGCCTCAACATTTCCATGTCTTCCTGTTGCTGTTCTCCACCAGCCATTTGCATCTGCATCTGCATTCCACTACTCATTTGTTTCATTTTCTGAGCTGCACTTTTCTGATTTTTCTTAGCATCAGATTTGTTGTTTTTATCTAGGTTATCGCTCGCTTTCTCTTGTTCCTCTTTAATCCCATCCTCATCTTTTTGCTCCTGATCCAAGTTCATAGGCTTCTTTAGTTTTTCATTATCCTTTCTTAACTCCTTCATTTCATCCTGAAACTTCTCGAACTTTTCATTTAATTTATCCTGCTTTTCCTTGGTGTTTTCTTCTTCCTTTTCAGACAACTCTTCCTGTTCTTTAGCAAGCTGACTCAACTCCTCTGCTAATTTCTCATGCTTCTGAATTACGTAATATCTTTTAGTAAGCTCCAAAAGCTGTTCTAAATTCTTCTTCAAATTCTTATTTTCTTTCGCAAGCTCCTCCAACTTTTCTGTTAATTCCTCCTTCTGGATCTTCTCTGATAACTTATTTATCTCTTCTAATAACTTTTCATTTTTCTTTAGCTTTTCCTCATTACGCTCCATCATTTCTTTTAATGCATCTTTAAAAGGTTCCTCCTCTTTCTTATCATCCAATTGCTCAAGATTATCTTTTAGCTTTTTAGAGAAATTCTGCATCATCTTTTCCTGTTCCTTTTGTCGTTTTAGATAGTCCTCTAATTTCTTTTTATCGTTAAAATCTAATTGTTTTTTTTCCTTTTGAATCTTACTAAGTTCCTTTAGATCGCTTTCCTGTTCCTCGAATTTTTTCAATGATTTATTCAAACCTGAAATCGCCTCATTTTGTTCCTTTAACCTTTTCTTATCTTCCTCTAAATTTGTCAATTTTCTGAAACTAAAAACTTGGCTTTTTGTTGATTTACTTCCATTCACTCCATCGTTATCATAAACTTCAAAATAAAAATCATAATTAATCCCATTATCCAAATCAAGATCACCTGGAAAAACATAGATAAATTCGTCAAAAACAGAAGAATTAATACTAATCTTTTTCTTTATTTTTACATCATCTTTATCGCTATTATAATACACCAAATTCAGACCTCTTAAACCATAATCATCACTTACTCTTCCAAAAAAGTAAAGTGTACTATTATCTATACTATCCTTCTCTGAAGTTAAATTAATTTCTGGATACTGATCCTTAATAACATTTATGCTAAAAGACAAATTGTCATAATCCTTAATATTCTTATTCGATGATGTTATCTGATAATCCCAATTTCCATATAACCTATTTCCATATTTAAAAGTAGATTTATCCTTCATAAACGTTATTACAGAATCTTTCGAAATCATATTAACGTATTCTGTATTTCTTGTATTCACTGACCAAGACACCTTTGTTCCTTCCGGAACTATTGCATTACCCGAACTATTAACACTTTCGTCCTTCTTTTGTGTATACTCCGGATAATCAAGATTCATTTTAAAATCCAATAATGTTGGTACTGGCACAACTTTTAATTCATAATCCTTAGAACGCACATCGCTCGCTGACAACCTAAAACTAATTGACTTCTTTGGCTGTATAAAAGTATATTCGAACTCCCCTACCTTATTACTTTTCATGAAATAAGTTTCTCCCTCATAATTGATACTCACACTCTCAGGAATCACATCACCACTCGTACGTACTTTTACAACAAAATCTTCATTCTCCAATGCATTCAAATTCTCGTTTACCACGAAAAATTGAAATGGTGCTGGCGGTTCATATGCCGTTCCATAGTTAATAACTCTATTGTAACTTTCTGAATACCAGTTTCTTTTATTAAATATACTTACTAGTAAAAAAACCGAAATCGGTATAATTATATACTTAAGATATTTCATATTTTTCTTAAAGTCTATTGCAGTTTTAAACGGTACAGGACTTAACTCTTGGGATTTTTGTTCTATACTCGCTAACAATAATGAAGATGAGGAATTATTTTCGTTTAACTGTAACAGGTTTAACAATTTATCATTTACTTTTGGAAAATGATCTCCTATAATTTTCGAAGCACTTTCATAATCTATACCCCTCGCAAGCTTAAATAATTTAAACAAAGGAATCACTATGAACTTCGAAAACAGACTTAACTCTACAATAACAAACATCCAAAATAATATAGTCCTCCATAGTTTACTTAACCAAAAAACATATTCTATTAACAGTGTAATCAAAAAATACAACAACCCAATAGCGGCAAAAAGAATTACGCCTTTAATCAGTTCGTTTGTATAATATTTCCTTATAAAACTTTCTAGTTTATTCTTGATTAACTCAAAACTGCTCATAACTTCACCTTTTCTTTTTCAGTAATTTATAAAACTACAACTTTATTTCTTATAGATTTGTTATATTTATTATAATTCAAAACCCTAGATTATAACTTGTTATGAAAGATCTTAAATACATATCTGCATATAGCATACCTTTAGCTGCAGTTTTAAGTATCTATCTAATGGATATTTATACCTACCTAACCCCTATCTATGTTTTTGGTATTATACCAATAATTGAACTTTTTACTCCTTCGTCTGAAGAAAATTTAGACCCTGATACCAGATTAACTAAATCCAAGAAAAAAATATTCGACTGGCTTTTATATATAAATCTCCCTTTGATTTATTTAATACTATTTTATGCTCTTTATACCATTTCCTCAAATGATTTAAAAACCTTTGAAATTGTAGGAATTATTATATCGACCGGAATAGTTCTTGGTGCCAATGGAATAAACGTCGGTCATGAATTAGGGCATAGATTTTCTAACGAAAGATTTATCGCTAAGGCTCTTCTACTTCCTTCATTATACATGCACTTTTATATAGAACACAATTTTGGACATCATCTTAAAGCTGCTACTAAAGATGACCCTGCTACAGCTCGTTATAACCAACCTGTATACATTTTTTGGATCACATCTGTAATTGGACAATATATAAGTGCTTGGAAAATTCAAAAAACACTTCTTAAAAAAGAGAATCGTTCATTTTTATCATTCAAAAACGATATGTTTTGGTATATGATTATCACAATATGCTATTTAGGTATGACCTATTCTTTTTTCGGTTTAACAGGACTATGGGCTACTATATCATGCGGTACTGTTGGCTTTTTACTTCTAGAAACTATCAATTACATAGAACATTATGGTCTTGTTCGTAAGAAAAATAACTCCGGACGTTACGAAAGAGTTCGTGAAATACATTCCTGGAACTCCAATCATCTACTAGGCCGTATTCTTCTTTTTGAACTTACTCGCCATAGTGATCATCATTATAGAGCCTCTAAAAAATATCAAATTCTTGATCACCATGACCAAAGCCCTCAACTACCATTTGGCTACCCTACCTCCATGGTACTTTCCTTATTTCCACCATTATGGTTTATGTTAATGAATAAACGTGTTCCACGTGAAATGAAACCTTTGTAACATTACATAATTAATTACTTTAAATCCTTTTTATACACTTTCATAAGATCGTATCTTTGTCATTTCTTTTATAACCTTACGGTTTAAAACATTTAACTATGACAAACAAACCACGTGTACGATTTGCTCCAAGTCCTACCGGTCCGCTACATATTGGTGGTGTAAGAACAGCTTTATTTAATTACTTATTTACTAAAAAACATCAAGGAACTTTTGTTCTTCGTATAGAAGATACAGATCAAAACCGTTACGTTCCTGGAGCTGAAGATTATGTAATCGACGCATTAAACTGGTGCAATATTCCTTTTGATGAAGGTCCAGGAAAAGAAGGCAATTACGGCCCTTACCGACAAAGTGAACGAAAACATTTATACAAACAATATGCTGACCAACTTATCCAAAATGGTCATGCCTATTATGCTTTTGATACTTCAGAAGAATTAGATCTACATCGTAAACAACATGAAGAAAACGGAAAAACATTCGTTTACAACTGGCATAATAGAGAAAAACTGAATAACTCACTGTCCTTATCGGAGAATGAAATATCGCAAAAAATTAATTCTGGCGAACCTTATGTTATTCGTTTTAAATGTCCTGTCGACGAAACTCTTCAACTTATTGACGAAGTACGCGGTACTATAACTATCGAAACTAATGTACTTGATGATAAAATTCTTTTTAAAAGTGATGGTATGCCAACGTATCACCTAGCTAATATTGTTGATGATCATCTTATGGAAATTACTCACGTAATTCGCGGTGAAGAGTGGTTACCTTCTCTACCGTTACATGTGCTATTATATAGATCATTAGGATGGGAAACTCCAAGTTTTTCTCACCTACCACTTATCCTGAAGCCTACTGGAAAAGGTAAATTAGGAAAACGCGATGGTATCAAAGGAGGTTTTCCTGTATTTCCCCTACAATGGATAGATCCAAAAACGAAAGAAATCGCCTCTGGTTATAGAGAAGATGGTTATCTACCCGAAGCTGTTATTAACATGCTAGCGTTCTTAGGATGGAATCCGGGAACAGAACAAGAAATCTTTTCCTTAAAGGAACTTATTCAATCATTTGATCTTGGAAGAGTGAATAAAGCGGGAGCCAAATTTGATCCTGAAAAAACAAAATGGTTTCAACAACAACATTTTCAAAATACAGACGACTCTCTACACGTGGAACAATTAAAAAATATTCTACAAAATAAGAACATATCTTCTTCCTTTGATTTAAACAAAATTGTTGGTCTTATTAAAGAAAGAGCCGTTTTTACAAATGACCTTTGGGATCTTAGCTCTTTCCTATTTATTGCTCCTTCTGAATATGATGAAAAAGCAGTTAAAAAAGCGTGGAAAGAAGACACAGCATCTCTCATGCATGAACTAACAAGGATACTAACTGATATTGATGATTTTTCATCAGAAAATGTTTCCAACATCGTTAAAAGTTGGATCAAATCAAAAGAAATTGGTTTTGGTAAAATTATGATGCCTCTTCGAATATCATTAGTTGGATCTCTACAAGGTCCAGACCTATTTGAGATCATGTCCATCATTTCAAAAGAAGAAACGATTAAAAGAATTGAATCTACGATAGAAAGAATATAACATCTATTTTACGCATTATCTTACTATAGCCTGTTACACAATTAACAGGCTATTTTGTTTTATTCTGTAACGTTTATGACTAAAACCATACAGATAAAGTAATGATCTTAAACTTTGTCATCTATGGAAAAACAATATAAAGTACTTAAAATATCAAATCTTTGGTCTACTGAAAAACTTCGCAAACAGGTTGAAGATACTCTTAATAAAGCGTCCAAAGATGGATGGGAAATAATTTCTGTAGCATTCGGTACCTCTAGCAGCTCTGGAATGTCCACCGCAATGATTACTATTGCGAAATAAAATTTATCTATTTACAATTAATTAGTAAATTCAAAGTATCTAATAACATTTAATATCGAAACCAATGACACTATATTTTATACCAATAATTATCCTAGGATTTCTTATACTGGTATCCGGGATATTTACAGTAAAACAACAGACAGCAGCTGTTGTTGAAAGATTTGGAAAATTTTTAAGTATTCGTAACTCCGGATTACATTTTAAAATTCCAATCTTTGATCGAATTGCCGGTCGTATTAATCTAAGAATACAGCAATTAGACGTTATTGTTGAAACAAAAACAAAGGACGACGTATTTGTACGTCTAAAAATATCAGTACAATTCCAAGTTATAAAGGATAAGGTTTATGACGCTTTCTATAAACTAGAAAATCCACATGATCAAATTACATCTTATGTATTTGATGTAGTACGTGCAGAAGTGCCAAAGATGAAACTTGATGATGTTTTTGAAAGAAAAGACGATATTGCTATCGCTGTAAAACAAGAATTAAATGAAGCGATGGTTAATTATGGTTATGATATCATAAAAACTCTTGTTACTGATATCGATCCAGATCTTCAAGTAAAAGAAGCAATGAATAGAATTAACGCTGCAGAAAGAGAAAAAGTTGCAGCCGAGTATGAGGCTGAAGCTGAACGTATTAAGATTGTAGCAAAAGCTCGAGCTGAGGCAGAGAGTAAGAGGTTACAAGGTCAAGGTATTGCAGATCAACGAAGAGAAATTGCTAGAGGTCTAGAAGAAAGTGTGGATGTTTTAAACAACGTAGGTATCAATTCTCAAGAAGCCTCTGCTTTAATTGTGGTTACCCAACACTATGATACTTTACAATCTATAGGTGAAGAAACCAACAGTAATTTAATTTTACTACCAAACTCTCCTCAGGCAGGAAGTGATATGCTAAACAATATGATTGCATCCTTTACAGCATCCAACCAAATAGGAGAAGAAATGAAACGCCAAAATGCCAAAAAAGGTATTGGTAGAAAAAACACAGAAGAATAAGAATTTCTTATTATAAAACTAAATCCGATCATTAATGGTGATCGGATTTTATTTTTTTACTAATTTTCAAAATATCTAATGAGATAAATTACTAATTTTGTAAAAAAACTAAAATAAACGGTTTTAAGCGCATTTTAAAAAAAAGATATAAAATCATACTATGCAACTTTTATTTAAGCTCATAGTCTTTTATATAGGACCATTTATGATAGATAGAACTAATTAAGAAAAATAATTAATCAATTTTTCTTATATACAAAAAACAGTCATTTATAATCGCAAGTCATGAAAAATTACTTAATCCTCTTTCTATTAATCTCAGGAAGTGTTTTTTCCCAAAGCATGTCCAAATTAGAAAAACTAGCTTTACGAGATGCAAAGATCGTATCCGAAGCTTCTGTACGAAAAGATGTTAATACTCTTTTACTTCATACACATCCTAAAATATCCAAAAAGATAGGAAACGAACAATTGAAACAAGAATTAGAAGATACCTTTAGAGCTATGACTGCTCAAAAAATTAAAATTGTTAGTTCACAAGTTGATGAAGTAACTGATATACGAAAAGAAAAAAAAGAATATCGCTGTCTAGTAAAAAATACCATAGAGATGGATTATAATGGTCGTACGGTGAAATTTAAATCCTCTTTATTCGGATTCTATAATAAGAAAAAAGAAAAATGGTACTTTATAGACGCTAATAAATTACTAGATGATGAGGATACTAAAAAAGTATTTAAAAATTTCAATACTGATATAGAAATTCCTCAAGATGAACAAATTGCAGATTTCTAACAGTATACATTAAAACAAAAAAAAGACGGACTAACATCCGTCTTTTTCTTTTTATGATGGTAATCAAAACTTTATAATCCTAATCCACTCGCTACTTGCTCAGCCTCTGCTCTTAATAACTCGTTAGCATCTTCTCTACCCTTCTTTATAAAATCAATAGCATCCTGATCAGGCGTTATACCCTTATGTTCTAATATAGCACCAAGCGCTAAAGTTGTCACTATTCTCGTTCCTATTTTCTTAGCAGCTGTTCCATATAACGGAACCAATTCTTCAATATCAACATCTTTAGCCGCTTCCAATATTTTCGATTTAAGAGCCTCTCTTTTCTCTTCTGATAAGTTGGTATACTTCTTCCCTGCTCTTTTAATCTCATTAATAGCAGACACTTCTATCTTTGTATTCTGAGGCTTTTGAGTATTGTTATTAGTATTCTGGGTAATAGGTTTAACTTTAGCCCAAGTATCTCTTAAACCGACAGTTTTATTAAAAATTAGGCTGTCCGAAGTACTATCAGGATCCACATTAAAATAACCCAATCTCTGGAACTGAAATCTTTCTAAATGTGTTGATTCTTTTAAACTAGGCTCTACATAACCCGTAATTATTTTTAAAGAACTTGGGTTCAAGAATTCCATAAAATCTTTCTCCTTGTGACTATCAGGAGCTTCATCGTTAAATAAACGATCATACAATCTTATTTCTGCTGGAATGGAATGTTGTATAGATACCCAATGTAATGTTCCTTTTACATTACGTTTAGATTCCTCTGTGCCACTACCCGATTTACTCTTAGGATCATACGTACAATGAATCTCAGTTATTACTCCATTGCTATCTTTTATAACATTCTCACCTTTGATAATATAGGCATTCTTAAGTCGTACTTCTTTACCTAATGTAAGTCTAAAATACTTACGCCCAGCTTCCTCCTTAAAATCTTCTCTCTCTATATATAATTCTTTAGAAAAAGGTACCTTTCTATTTCCTGCAGCTTCATCTTCTGGATTATTTTCAGCCTCTAACCATTCTTCTTCACCATCAGGATAATTAGTTATAACCAGCTTTACTGGGTCTAAAACAGCCATTACTCTTGGTGCTGTTTTATTTAAATCTTCACGAACACAAAATTCAAGTAATGATACATCTATCACATTCTCTCTTTTTGCCACACCAACAGTATCTACAAATTTTCTAATTGATGCAGGAGTATATCCTCTTCTTCTTAATCCAGAAATTGTAGGCATTCTAGGATCGTCCCACCCCTTTACTACACCTTCATTTACCAATCTAAGCAGCTTACGTTTACTCATAATAGTATAACTTAGATTTAGTCTGGCAAACTCTCGCTGTTTAGGTCTAATACTTGTGTTATCATACACCTGATCCAAAAACCAATCATACAATTTTCTATGTGGTTTAAATTCTAAAGAGCATAAAGAATGTGATATATTTTCTATGTAATCACTTTCTCCATGTGTCCAATCATACATAGGATAAATACACCATTCATCACCCGTTCTATGATGAGATTTTTTAAGGATTCTATACATCAAAGGATCCCTCATAAGCATATTAGGATCTGCCATATCAATCTTGGCTCTTACAACATGCTCTCCTTCTTCAAAATGCCCATTTTTCATTTTTTCAAATAGATCCAGATTTTCTTCCACTGTCCTATCTCTAAATGGACTATTAATACCAGGTTCTGTAGTTGTCCCCTTTTGTTCTGCTATAGCCTCTGAAGATTGACTATCTACATAGGCTTTTCCATCTTTTATTAATTGAACAGTCCAATCATATAACTGCTGAAAATAATCAGAAGAATAACATTCTTTATCCCATTGATATCCTAACCAACTAATATCCTCTTTAATCGCATCCACATATTCTTGCTCTTCTTTTGCAGGATTGGTATCATCAAAACGTAAATTTACTGGAGCATTATATTTTAAACCCATACCAAAACTAATTCCTATAGCTTTAGTATGACCTATATGCAAATATCCATTTGGTTCTGGAGGAAAACGAAAACGTAAATCTTCTTGATTCATTCCATTGGCCAAATCTTCTTCGACAATATGCTCTAAAAAATTGAGTGATTTTTTTTCTTCTGTCATTTGATAAAAATAAAACACAAAACTACCTAATATTTCCAATGATACACAACAATTATATAATTACTCTTTAATTGTTACAATAACCTAATACAAAAGGGGTGTTTCCTTGTAAATTCTTTGCAAAGATTCTATTACCTTTGTAAAAAAATTTTGTGGGGTTAATTACACTAAAAAACATCAAGGTTTATGCATATCATGGATGCCTTGTAGAGGAGAAAAAAATTGGTTCTGATTATAGGGTTGATCTAAAAGTTAAAGCTGATTTAAACACATCAGCTCATTCTGACCAGCTCTCAGATACTGTTGATTATGTGCATCTTAATCTTATCGTAAAAGAAGAAATGGCTATACGTTCTAAACTACTAGAACATGCCGCAGAACGAATTTTAAATCGTATATTAGAAGAGTTACCATTGGTTGAAAAAGCTACGGTAGATGTCTCTAAAATTAATCCACCTATTGGCGGAAATGTACAAATGGTTACAATTACCAGAAGTAAAAAAAGATAAATACATCTGAAGTATTCATAAATTTTTTTACATTTGCCGTCTAAGATCAAAAAGGGTGTCGTGGCCGAGTGGCTAGGCAGTGGTCTGCAACACCATCTACAGCGGTTCGAATCCGCTCGACACCTCAAAAAAAAGTCCTGTTAAATAACAGGACTTTTTTTATTTAAAACCAGAATCTGGTGTAATTTTCTCTATTCTATCTTGAATTTTCCGCTCCATCGTATCAGGAAGCACTCCTTTTACAATCAAAAAAATTCCAAAAACAACCATAATCATACTAATACTTCTTTTGATTAGGTATGTTCGCTTTGGAGTTAGTTTTCTTTTTAGTCTTTTTGCAAGTAACATTTTAAGTATATCAACAAATAGATAGGTAATTAAAACCATTGCAAAAAATACAATGATTCTATTTGTATTCATGTCCATCTGAGGTCCAGCTACTACAATAATGCCAATCCAAAATCCTAAAACACCAATATTGATGAAGTTTAATAAGAACCCTTTTATAAACAATACCAAGTAATTATTCTTATTAATAATTTCTACGGAAGTATCTCTAAGCTTATTGTAATTTTTTCGTTCCTTGATAAAAGATATAGCACCATAGGTCGCTAAAAGCATACCTCCAAATACAAAAAGTGCAGGATCATCCTTTATTTTTTCTAATATTTGATTGGTACTAAAATATGCAATTAAAATGAAGACAATATCTGCAAAAATAACTCCAAGATCTACAGCCAATGCTGCTCTAAACCCCTTGATTGCCGCAGTTTCTAATAAAACAAAAAAAACAGGTCCAATTAAAAAGGCAAGCACAAAACCTAAAAATATTGCTGCTTGAGCATCTTGAAACATAGAAAAGTAGATATATTTCTTACAAAGTTAGAAAATACTACTTAGTTTACCTCTATAATTTTACCACCAAAAACTTTTTTTCCATCTACTTCCTTCGGATTTCCATAAATTCTAATTGTTCCACCAGCCGCAGTATTTGCTTTTACATATTCACTTGCATTAACATTAGCTCTTCCTCCTGCGCTAATTTTAACCAGAGTACTTTTTGTTTTTAGATCTTCTCCCATAAACTGTCCACCTGCTTTTACAGTGACTTCTTGCTCATCAGCACTACCTTCTAAATGCAATCCACCGCCACTAACAGCTCTAGCCAACAATCTACCAGTTTTAATTTCAGCATAGATATCACCACCTTCTTGCGCTCGTAAATCTAATTCATCTGCAGAGATCATATCTTTCACCATAATCTTTGCTCCTTCATTCACATCTAACTTTGATATTGACTTATAATAGACAATTACTTCTGTATCATTATTATCCCAAGTATTGCTTAATGACATTTTTATTTTTAATACTTCATCCTTAAGCACTACATCCACTTCTCTTCTACTAATCCCCGAAATTTCAACCTTGTTTTCTGAACCCTTCAATAATTTTACTTCGATCTTATCAAAAACTTTTAGTTCATTAAAATCACCTACATTTTTAGTGATTACTTTTTGCGCTTGCAGTCCTGATACTACCAATAAAAATGTAAGAATTATTACTTTTTTCATTTCCCGATTACTTTTAAATTTGATAATTGTGTGATTTTTATTTAATAAACGATTATTACGTTTATTTTATTCTAATTCTTCTTTACTACCAAGCAATGTAAAATCTAAATGCCTCTTCACTAGATCTGCATTCTTAACTTTTACATACACTTCATCTCCTAACTGATACATTTTTTTAGAACGTTGACCAATTATAGCATATTCATCCTGATCAAAAATATAGTGATCATCATTCATATCTTTTAATCTGATCATTCCTTCGCATTTATTACTTATAATTTCTACATAAATTCCCCATTCTGTTACTCCAGAAATTACACCTAAAAACTCTTCATCTTCATGATCTTTCATGAATTTGATCTGCATATATTTAATAGAATCTCTTTCTGCACTTGCAGCTAAATTCTCCATTGAGCTACTATGATTACACTTTTCTTCATATTCTTCTTCTGCCACAGTTTTTCCGTTATCCAAATAATGTTGTAACAAACGATGTGCCATAACATCAGGATATCTTCTAATCGGTGAAGTAAAATGTGAATAATAATCAAAGGCTAATCCATAATGACCAATATTATGAGTAGTATATTCTGCTTTACTCATACTTCGGATTGCAAGGGTATCAACCAAATTTTGTTCTTTTTTTCCTTGAACATCTTTTAACAAACCATTTAATGATTTTGTGGTTGTTTTTCGATCTCGCAAATCCAACTTATATCCGAACCTTCCAATTATGTTTTGTAAAGCAGCAAGTTTTTCATCATTAGGTTCATCATGTACTCTATATACAAATGTTTTCTTTGGATTTTGTTTTCCAACGAATTCTGCGACCTTTTTATTAGCTAATAGCATAAACTCCTCAATAAGCTTATTAGCGTCCTTAGAAGTCTTAAAAAACACTCCTACTGGGTTCTTTTCTTCGTTTAAACTAAATTTAACTTCGACTTTATCAAAAGAAATAGCTCCTTTCCCCATTCTTTGAGTCCGCATTATTTTTGCTAGTTCGTCCAATTTTAATACTGCATCAGCTATTTTTTGATCCGCACTATATGCATTTCCAGTTAATGAAATTTCTTTCGGAATACTGTTTTTACCAGTCTCGATGATATGTTGTGCTTCTTCATACGCAAAACGTGCATCTGAGTAGGTTACTGTTCTCCCAAACCATTGTTTTTTAATTTCTGCTTTGTTATTTAATTCAAAAACAGCAGAAAACGTATACTTTTCTTCATGAGGTCTTAACGAACAAGCATTATTTGATAATACTTCTGGTAACATGGGAACTACTCTATCTACTAAATACACTGATGTAGCTCTTTCATAAGCTTCATCATCCAGAATAGTTCCTGGTTTTACGTAATGAGAAACATCTGCAATATGAATTCCTATTTCGTAATTTCCATTTTCTAATATTTCAAAAGAAAGTGCATCATCAAAATCTTTAGCATCTTTAGGATCGATAGTAAACGTTAGCGTTTTACGCATATCTCTCCTTTTTTTGATTTCTGATTCCTGAATGGAAGTATCTAGTTCATTTGCATAATTTTCAACTTCAGATGGAAACTCATAAGGTAATCCATATTGGGCTAAAATTGCATGAATTTCTGTATTATGTTCCCCAGGTTTACCAAGTACTTTTACTACTTTTCCAAATGGAGAATCTGCTTTTTCTGGCCAATCTTCAAGCTTAACTAAAACCTTATCTCCGTCTTCAGCATTTTTTATCTTGTTCTTAGGGATAAAAATATCCGTATACATTCTAGAATCTTGCATATTTACAAATGCATAGTTCTTCTGTATTTCTATAACTCCAACAAACTCATTTTTACTTCTAGAAATGATTCTAGAAATTTCTCCTTCGCTCTTACCTCTGCGTTTTCTTTTGTATACATAAACCTCTACTTCATCACCATTTAGTGCTTTGTTAAGATTATTATTTGGTACAAAAATATCATCCTCCAATTCCTCTACAATCACATATCCTGTTCCTTTAGAAGTTAATTCTAATACTCCTGTATAAGTGTTGATATTAGGAACTATTTTGAATTTTCCTCTATCTACCTCTTCTATCTCTTTTTTAGCCGCTAATTGCGTCAACTTTTTAATTATTTGATTCCTACTACTAGGATCATCTACCCCAAACTTGGCGGCAATCTGTTTATAATTAAAAGTTTTGTTAGGTTCTGATTTAAGTATCTTAAGTATTCCTTGTGTAATGTTTTCAATTTTGGGAGACTTTTTCCTTCTTCCTCTTCTTCTTTTTCTTTTCATTAATGTCTTTTAAATTTTATCATATAAAATTACAGCTTATCTTTTTAGGTTCACTGTTTTCTATATAAACTTTTACTTAATATTAAATTTTATTCTTGTTTAAAGTTAAAAAAATATTATATCTGTAAATCAAATGTTTACGTTTAAAATATTTAAACAAATCTTATTATTTTTCTTAAAATTTACTTAATTTTAAAATACGAAGATTGTTATTTATTCGTTTGGTACTAAGTAGTATGATACCTAAAGTCAAAAAAATTCATAAGATAATATTTCTGTTTACCCTAATATTTCTATTAGGCTTATATTATGCTACAGTATATATTGGAAACACAATGGACGAACATACAGATACCAATAAAAAATCAGAAATAAACGGTACGATCTTATCCGATAAGGAAGCAACACAAATCAACTAAGTCTTTTTTTAGATAATTTGTATATTGTAAATCATCAATTATCTGGACTTTTTTCATGAAAGATTTTATAACTATAGCAACCTTTACATATCCAAACGATTATGCAATATTACGACTTCTTTTGGAAAGAGAAGGAATTTCTTATTTTTTTGAGAATGAAACAATGATTGGCGTATTTCCATTTTACTCAAACGCTCTTGGCGGAATCCATCTAAAAATCCATCCAAAGGATAAAATTAGAGTTCAAGAAATCATAGATGATCTTAACACAAATTCTCATCTAAGAATTATCTAGTCTTATTATCCATACTTTTTATAGTTTTCAACATATATCATATATATATCTTTTTCTTTTTTTAAAATTTAAAATAAAAATGATGATTATAATATAGTGTTGATAGCGGTATAACTTTTCTATTTTTTTTTTGCTTTTTAAGTTAGATTGATTTTTCAGAAATATATTAACAACATATAAAAAGGTTAAATACTTGATAATCTTATTAGAATTAATTTTAATTAACAGATGTTCATAGTTTATAAACACATCTTTTTATTGATATTTTTGCATAAAAATCACAGTTGATAACAATAAATTAATGTTTAAAAACTTCACAAGAAAAAGTCATTAATAAATTTTGATTTGATGTCAAGACCTTTGTATTCTAATTTAAATTAAGATGTCCAAATAAAGTTTCTTTAATTTAGCAACTATTTATTCACATCCA
The DNA here is from genome assembly GCF_054054605.1 of Aquimarina sp. 433. NCBI lineage: Bacteria > Pseudomonadati > Bacteroidota > Flavobacteriia > Flavobacteriales > Flavobacteriaceae > Aquimarina > Aquimarina sp. 433. The sequence continues at coordinate 594,825 of NZ_JBSWZK010000002.1, read as the reverse complement.
ATGTTAACAGAAGGTAAGGAGTTATTAACATTAGGGTAACGTTAAGGTAATTTATTGATTTTTTGAAGTTTACTTTTTTTGTTTGAAGTATCTTTGTTTTCAAATTATAAATCTAGAATCTTTAATAAAATAAAAATTTAAAAGTTGTGAAAATAGCTATTGGAAATGATCACGCAGGAACTGAATATAAATTCGGAATAATAACTTATTTAAAATCACAAGGAATAGAGGTTGTTAATTACGGAACAGATGAAAATAGTAGCGTAGATTATCCAGATTTTGTTCATCCGGTTGCGAAAGATGTTGATAATGGAACTGTAGATTATGGAATACTTATTTGTGGAAGTGGAAATGGTGTTTCTATGACAGCAAATAAATATAAAAATGTTAGAGCTGGTCTATGTTGGACTAAAGAAATAACGGAATTGACGCGCTTACATAACAATGCTAATGTGATTAGTATACCTGCTAGATATACTTCGTTACCACAGGCGGTAGAAATGGTTAAAACGTTTTTAGCTACTGATTTCGAAGGTGGAAGACACGAGAATAGAGTTAATAAGATCTCTATGTGTTAATCATTTTCTTTTATGAGCGATATAAATTTTGAAATTAAGCGTTTTGATGGATTGTCAACTCAGGAGTTGTATAAAATTTTGCGCTTACGCGCAGAAGTCTTTGTTGTTGAACAAGATTGCGTTTATCAAGATATAGATAACAAGGACCAAAAAGCACTTCATGTTATAGGTTATAAGAACGATGATATTGTGGCATACACAAGAATATTCGATGCAGGTAATTATTTTGATGAAAGCAGTATTGGTAGAGTTGTAGTTTCAGAAAAGGAACGAAAATATGGTTACGGACACGATCTTATAAAGCATAGTATCTCAGCGATAAAAGAGCACTATAAAACCGATAAAATAAAAATTTCTGCCCAATGTTATTTGAAAAGATTCTATGAAAAACATGGATTTATACAACAAGGTAAGGAGTATCTAGAAGATGGAATTCCTCATATAGCAATGATAACTTCATAAAAAATAAAACCCAGCAATAAAGCTGGGTTTTTATATGTTTACTATGAAAGTGTACTAACTATTTTAATATACTTTCATACTTAGATTTATTACCTAATATTTCTTTACTTTTTTCAATTTCAGGATTATTATTGATATAATAGTTATACAATCCTTCTCTATACGAATAACGTTTTACAATTTCGTCTGTAAGCAAGTTTGCAATTTCAGTTTTATAAGTATCTAATCCTTTTGCCTTAGAGGTTTTTATTGTAGCAAGTAATGCATTATAACTTTCTTTAATATCGGTATCCAGCTTGTCTCTTCTAGCAACTTCTAATGATTTTTTTAAAGATTTTTCTGTTGCTGTTTCATAATCAAAACCACTTTCTTTTACGAATTTTTTAAAGTCTTCATAATCTTTATCGGTAAACTTAAACTTGTTAACATCCATGTTCTCATGTTCATAATAATACTTTGTACCATAATCAAATATTGCGTCTGATTGTAATAATGAAGTGGTTATATTACTAAATTTAGAAGTTTCCATTTCGATATCTGGTTGTATTCCTCCTCCATCATAAACGGTTCTTCCATTTTTTGTTTTAAAAGCTTTAAAATCTTTTTCACTGATTCGAACTGCTTTATTGTTTTCATCTCGATTCCAATAATCCAATGCTTGAATACATCGACCACTTGGTGTATAGTATCGGGAAATAGTAATTTTAAGTTGCGTACCGTACGTTAATTTTTTTGGTCTTTGTACCAATCCTTTTCCAAAACTTCTGGCTCCTATTACTACTCCTCTATCTAAATCCTGGATACTTCCTGCAACAATTTCACTTGCAGAAGCGCTTCGACCATTTACAAGTACTACTAAAGGAATTTCGGTATCAATAGGAGTTTTTTTAGTAAAGTATTCCTTATTGTATTTTTTTACCACAGATTTTGTAGTTGTAATTAACTCTCCTTTGGGTACGAAAATATTCGTTACGTTTATGGCTTCACTTAATAAACCACCAGGATTTCCTCGAAGATCTAGTATGATCTTATCAGCTCCTTTAGCTTTTAAATCTTTTAAAGCAGCTATAGTTTCGGATGAGGCTTTGTTATTAAACTTTGATAATACTATATATCCAGAATTATCATCTAGTAATGTAAAAAATGGTACTGCTTTTACTTCTATTTCTTCTCTGGTTAGTGTGGTTGTCTTAATTTGATTTTGTCTTCTGTAACTAATTTCTACTTCGGTACCGCTAGCTCCTTTAAGAAGCTCTCCGGCATCTTCTTCAAAATCTGACACTGTAACATCACCTATTTTGATTATTTCATCTCCGGCTCTTAGACCAGCTTTATCTGCTGGATAATCTTTATAAGGTTCTACAATGATTATTTTATCTTTCACTGTTTTTACAGAAGCACCAATCCCTGTATATTCTCCTGCATTTCTAATTTTAGAAGCTTCTACATCCTGTTCATTCCAATATTTAGTATATGGATCCAAATCATCTAGCATTGCCTTTATAGCAGTATCCATAAGTTCTGCAGGATTTGTTTCATCTACATAGTTCATATTTAATTCTTTAAACATGGTAGTGAAAATTTCAATCTGTTTTGCTATTTCAAAAAAATCAGATTTAAAACTAACAGTAGAAAATAAAATGGCCACGATAAGGGTAGAATAAAGGATTTTCTTTTTCATACTTTTTATTTTTTTAATAAGTGAAAGGATATTAAAGCTAAGAAGTCTCTATTTCCTTTACAACAAACTTTTGTAGTATTTCTTTTATTTTAGATTCTATTAATATATAGTCAGGCATTTCTTTTCCTGTATACAAGAACATAAAAGTAAAGTGATGAGAAGTGTTATTGATCACAAGATACTTATTTTTTCGATAACTTTCGCGCAACAAACGTTTTATACGATTTCTTTGTACAGCTTTTTTAAAATTACGTTTACTGACCGAAACTGATGTTTGTATCGAAGACTCATTTTTAGATGAAGTTTTTCTATATATGAGACGTACAGGATATCTAGCAATAGATTTGCCTTCGGAAAAAATTAAATCAATTTCCTTTTTACTTTTCAATCGTTCTTTAGCGCCAAAAGTTGCTGTCATATACTGATAAATGTACTGATTTAAACGTTATTTACAATTATAAACCCAGAATTGATCGTGTCAATTCTGGGTTTTATCTTTTAAAAACAAATTTAATATTTACGGTTGTGTTGAAGAATATTCATTATTCTTTTTGTCTACGTCCGCCATTTGCTCGGTAATATCAATTTTCAAGGACTTTATGTCAGATTTAGGTTTAGAAATATTAAATGTATATGTTGGGTGCGTCCATGTCCAATCCGACAGAACAGCTCTCTTTGTTTTAGGAAAAGGGTTTTCTTTTTCTTTTCTCATCATTCTTAAAGGAATATAAAATGATTCTTTACTACCATCGTTATATTCTACATAAATATCTATAGGCATTGGCATTAGTCCTAAACGTTCTAAGGTTACTGCGGTGGTATTTCCTTTTTCCGAAACATCTTTAATACTATAATCAATAGTATTTGTAGTTTGTGTCCAATCAGTTAAATACCAATCTAACTGCATTCCTGAAACTTTCTCAGCAATACGTTTGAAATCATTGGGTGTAGGATGTTTAAATTTCCATTGATTATAGTATTTTTTAATAGTTTTGGTTAGGTTCTCTTGTCCAATAACATATCCAAGTTGTGCCATAAAAACGGCACCTTTTGCGTAAGCAGATGCGCCATAGGCTCCGTTTCTAGAGAAACGATCAGCATGAGTAGATTGCGGTTGCTCTATTCCGGATGTGGCTAATTGAAAATATCCTTGATACATACCTTTCATAGGATTTGGTTTGTTTTGCTCCATTACCTTATCCATCGCTAAAGTAGAAATATAACTGGTAAACCCTTCGTCCATCCATTCATGTTTAGCTTCATTTGTTGCTAAAATATGCTGAAACCACGCGTGTGCCATTTCATGAGCCGTTACGCCAACTAAACTACCAAAACTTCTTTTTCCAGTTATTAATGTACACATCGCATATTCCATTCCACCATCTCCTCCTTGTATTATCGAATATTGATCGTATGGATATTTTCCTATAGTAGTACTAAAATAGTTCATTAAATCTACTGATTTAGGCTGTAGCTTTTTCCAGTTTTCTATAAATGCTTTATCGTCACTTTTCTTATATAAGAAATGAAGAACAGGACCATCAGGAACTTGTACAACGTCATGAATATATTCTGGATCTGCTGCCCACGTAAAATCATGAACATTCGGCGCAATAAAATGCCAAGCAAGCTTTTTTCCTTTTTGTTTTACTTTGGTTCCAGGTTTTTCATATCCGTATCCAATTTCTTCTGGGTTTTGAAGATACCCTGATCCTCCGAGAATATAGTTTTTATCAATGTTAATAGTTACGTCAAAATTACCCCAAACACCATGAAATTCTCTTGCTATATATGGATCTGCATGCCATCCTTCGAAATCATATTCAGCAATTTTCGGATACCATTGTGTCATAGACAAGGCAACACCTTCTTTACTATTACGTCCAGATCGACGAATTTGATTTGGAACCTGACCGTTAAATTCCATTGAGAAGGTTACCTTTTCTCCTGGTGCAATTGCTTTATTGAGTTGTACCTCTAAAATAGTTCCCGCAACCTCATATTGTACTTTTTTTCCATTTTGCTTTAAAGAAGATACTTTTAGATACCCTATTTCTTCTGGAGAAAGCTTACTAATTCTATCCATTACCCTAGGATCTGGATCAGCAATATTTCGGGATCTTACATCCATTTCGCTTCCTGGTTGGAATGCATTGAAGTATAAATGATAAAAAACCTGATTTAAAGAATCTGGAGAATTATTGGTATAAACCAGTTCTTGGGTTCCGGTATACTGGAAATTTTTTACATTCATATCCACGTTCATTTTATAATCAACGTGTTGTTGCCAGTAGCTGGTGTTATTTTGTGCCGTAACACTGAAAATGGATATTAAAAATCCAATGGAGATTATTTTAGAGATCATGTTTTTTTATTTTGATAGTTTTTCAGCCAAAATAAGGGCGTTATATAGATTAACCATTTTACCGGATTTGGATAATTCGGTAAATTTATCAGACTTGATACCGTCTGATCCTACTACAACAGTTGCAGTTGTACTTAAACCACTATCCATTAAAATTTGTTTTACTTGTGTAGCCTTTAATTTAGGATAATAAGATCTAATTAATGCTGCCACACCAGATACTGCAGGAGCTGCCATTGAGGTACCCTGAAGATATTCATACGAATTTGATGGAGTAGTAGCCCATATTTTTACTCCCGGAGCAAAAGCATCTACATTACTTTTTCCGTAATTAGAAAAGCTTGCCACTAAATTAGAACCATATTCATAATTCAAAGCACCGATGGTAATAAAGTTATTAGAAATTTCAGAGGTGTTATCTGTTTGATCATTTGGATATACTGCTTTTTGATCTAGATCTAAACCTTCATTTCCTGCAGCATTCACAATTAAAACATCTTTTTCTCCTGCGTATTTTATCGCGTCTCTAACCCATTCTGGATGTGTAGAGTAGTATTTTCCAAAACTTGTGTTAATTACCTTAGCTCCATTATCTACTGCATATCTTATAGCAAGTGCAATATCTTTGTCATACTCATCGCCATTAGGAACGGCTCTAATAGCCATAATTTTTACATTTTTAGCAATTCCATTAACTCCTTTTCCATTATTACGTTCTGCTGCAATGATACCAGACACATGTGTTCCATGTTTTATTCCTTCTTTATCTGGATTAGGTCCCATGACATTGTTATTTCCGTAATTAACATCCGAAATATCATCTACATTATCTTTTACGATTGTTCTTCCATCAAAGTCTAGGTTTAGATGATAGTTTAGTTGTTCTGTAAAGTATTCGATACCACCTTCTAAATTATGAATCAAATCTGGAATTGTTTCTCCTTTTTCTAAAAAACCAAACATTTGAGATAACAAAGCAACATGTTGTTGCATTTGTGGGGTTTCAGCTTTTACGTTTAATAGTTCGTTTTGACTATAATCTTCTTTTCCTAAAACTTCGGCTATTTTTTGATGAGAAGGTTTTACCTGTTGCACGATCTGCTCATATCGTGTTTTGGTTCCAACAGCTTTTTGATATTCTTCTTCTAGTTCTGCTTTGGCGGAAATATATGTTTGATATTCTTCCTTATCTGAAGCGCTTACTGAAGCAAAGTTTTTCCCTTCAAATTTTGGTTTTAGCTTCTTTACGATTCTAGTATATTCGAGGTTTTCATTTTCAGAATCTCCAAGAAAGTTCCAACCATGGATATCGTCAACATACCCGTTTTTGTCATCATCTTTACCATTATTTTTAATTTCTTTTGGATTCGTCCAGATAACACCATCTAAGTCTTCATGTTCAATATCAACACCGCTATCAATCACAGCAACAATAACGGTTTGTCCGTTTTTGTTTTTGAGTAATTCATTGTAAGCTCTATCTACACTCATTCCAGGAATTGTGTCTGTCTTTAGATCCGCAGAATTCCAGTTTTTTAATTGTGCTTCTGTTAATACAATATTTTTTAGAGGAACTGTGTCAATATTTTCTATTGGAGTAGAAATTATTGTAGGAGCACCACAACCCACCAATAGCATTGATGAGGCAACAGAAGCAAAGATTATTTTATTAGACTTGGGGTTCATAGCATTTTTAATTAAATATTTCATTACAAGTAAATGTTTCTTTATATCGTACACCTTTTTCGGTTTCCTGTACAGTTATTATTTCGTTATGAGCATCATGTTCCATAAACAAATACCAATTATTTTTAGCTGCATTTTCCAAAAATAGTTTTTTCTCAGGCAATGTTAATAGCGGTCTGGTATCATATCCCATTACATATGGTAAAGGTATGTGACCCGCAGTTGGCAAAAGATCCGCCATAAACACAATGGTTCGATCTTTATAGGTTATATGTGGAATCATTTGTTTTTCTGTATGACCATCAGCAAATAGCACGCCAAAACCTAATTCAGTTTGTCTCTGGAAGGCCTCTCCTGTTCTAGAAATAAAATTAAGATGACCGCTTTCCTGAATTGGTAATATGTTTTCTGATAGAAAAGATGCTTTTTCTCGAGCATTAGGTTCGGTGGCCCATTTCCAGTGATTTTCATTACTCCATACTTTTGCATTTTTAAATGCCATTTCGTAACCCGTTTTATCTTTATTCCATGTTACGACACCTCCACAATGGTCGAAGTGTAAATGGGTAATAAATACATCGGTAATATCGTCTCTATGGAATCCCTTTTCTTTCAAAGATTTATCTAAATTATCATCTCCCCACAAGGAGTAATAACCAAAAAATTTATCAGATTGTTTGTCTCCCATACCAGAATCAATAAGAATTAATCGATTTCCTTCTTCTATTAAGAGACATCTGGCAGCAATATCTATTAGATTGTTTGCATCAGCAGGATTCGTTTTATTCCATAAAACTTTTGGAACAACACCAAACATTGCTCCTCCATCTAGTTTAAAGTTTCCTGCTTTTACAGCGTGTAATTTCATCTATTGATATGATTAATTTTAGAAATCAAATTGATTCATTGTATATTCTAAAGTGGGTTCAAAATTTTTGCAAAATAGAAAAAATGTTAAGGATCAGTATTTAATTTTTCGACTTTTTAACAATCTTTCTAGGTTTTACTGCAATAATCATAAAATAGGTCCTTATTTATATACGTTTTTTGCGAAAGTAATCCATCAGATCACTAAAGTTGTTATTTGTAAAAAATGTTAGGAAACCTTTTAAGCGATCATAAATTTGATTTGCGCTATGAATTTCTAAAAAAAATCTCATATTTTGCTAATCGTAACACTTATAAATGCAACATGGTTGAATTAGCCGGTATTATTATTTTAGGAATTTTGGCACAATGGGTTGCTTGGAAATTTAAAATTCCTGCAATATTACCTCTTATCCTTATTGGCCTCTTAGTAGGTCCTATTGCTACATTATATACTGAAGACGGCACAAAACTGATACAGCCTATTTATAATGGAACCGAAGGGCTTTTTCCTGGAGAGAGTTTATTTTATTTTGTATCCTTAGCAATTAGTATTATTCTTTTTGAAGGAGGATTAACGCTTAGAAGAGATGAAATTCTTAATGTAGGCCCAGTAATCCTGAAGCTTATTACTGTTGCTGTGGTGGTAACATTTTTTGGAGCAGGATTTGCGGCGCACTACATTTTTGATCTTAGTTGGCCAATTTCCTTTTTATTCTCATCTCTAATTATTGTTACGGGTCCAACAGTAATTACTCCTATTCTAAGAAATATACCTCTCAAAAAAGATATTTCTGCAGTTCTAAAATGGGAAGGTATTTTAATTGATCCGATAGGTGCTTTAGTTGCGGTATTAGTTTTTGAATTTATTAGTGTAGGTGAGGGAGAAGCTTTTACCAAAAAGGCGTTTATAGAATTTGGTAAGATTGTTTTGTTTGGTTTCACATTCGGTTTCACATTTGCGTATGCTTTAGCTTTTGGAATCAAAAGAAAAATAATTCCACATTATCTATTAAATGTTTTTACTCTTGCTGTGGTTCTTGGGGTGTTTGTATTATCGGATGTATTTGCTCATGAGTCTGGTTTATTATCTGTGGTAGTAATGGGGATGGTTTTAGGAAATATGAATCTTCCTAATTTTGATGAATTGTTATATTTCAAAGAATCATTAAGTGTATTATTGATTTCGATCTTATTTATTCTTCTTTCTGCAAATATCAATATTGAAGAATTACAATTAATATATAACTGGGATGCTATTTTACTTTTCGCCGCTGTTGTTTTTATTGTAAGACCTTTGGGTGTTTTTCTGAGTTCGATGAACTCGGGATTAAAAACAAACGAGAAATTATTTATTAGTTGGGTAGGTCCTCGAGGGATAGTTGCTGCTGGTATTGCATCGTTATTTGGCTTGAAATTAGCTAAAAATGGTATTCCGGAAGCGGAGTATATTACTCCTTTGGTTTTTATGATCGTTTTAGGAACCGTTCTTTTAAATGCTACTACTGCAAGATTATTTGCCAAAGTGGTAGGTGTGTTTTTAACGAAATCAGAAGGTATACTCATTATAGGAGCATCTAAGGTTTCTCGTTTGATTGCTTCATATTTAAAAAAGAATCAACGCCATGTTGTATTAGTAGATAGTAACAGAGAGAATATAAAGAAAGCTAAGAGCCTTGGTTTAGAAGCGCTAGAAGGAAGTATTTATAATGACCAATTAAAAAACAATATAGAATTAAATGATATTGGATTTTTAATGGCGCTTACTGGTAACAGTGATATCAATAAGTTTGCCATTCAACAATTTAAAGATCAGTTTGGCGAAAATGGATCATTTAGACTAGTAAGTTCTGAAGAAATGAATGATCCCGATAATAATCCGGATGAGGGATTATTTTCACATACAGATGATTACAACACTTTAATGAATCTAGCAGAAAAGTATCCAAGTATTCAGGAGATTAAAATTAATGATGGAGCGCAATACGATTCATTAATTGAATTGACCAAAGAAGATGAAGATATTATTCCTCTCTTTATTAAAGGACCAAATAATTCTATAAGAATTATTTCAGCCTATAGCGAAAAAATGGAACAAATCGATGAGGGTAGCTTCTTAGTTTATATTGGAAAACCAATAGATGTAGAAGAAGTTGGTTTAATCGACAAAAAGTAGGAAAATTCGATAAAATACTCATAATTAACAAAATATTTTGTTAATTATAAAATATTACTCTATATTCGCTCACATTTAAATTTTAAAACCCAAATTATGAAAAAACTTATGTTTGTTGCCGTTTTCGGTATGGCTTTAGGATTCACTTCTTGTGGTGAGGACGATGTTGTTGATTTCGTTTGTGATGCTGTAGTAGAGGAACTTAGAGCTGACGTAGATTCAGCATTTGCTGATTGGCAGGCAGAAGAAACTCCAGCAACTTGTAGTGCGTTAAAAGACGCAATTGATTCTTTTAGATCTAGTGATTGTGGTACTGCTGATGCTTATGCAGCACAAAGAGATGCTTTACCTGAAGATTGTTCAACAGCAGGTCAAGGAAACTAAAATCTATATATGATATTAATGAAAAAGGAGGCAATTGCCTCCTTTTTTTATACCTCTACTTTTCTTATCCATTAATTATTTTCTTTTATAAGATATACATAGACCGGGAAGTGATCACTATATCCTCCTGTATAAGCTCCATTTGCAAAACTTCGGTAAGGATAACCTTTATATCTTCCTCTTGGATTGGCAAGATAGTTTTTATTAAAAACTCCTGCTTTATAATATCTGTAAGAGCTGTAGTCTTTATCTAACAGTCCCTTAGAAACAATAATTTGATCAAAAAGGTTCCAACTATCTCTCCAGGCAAGTGATCCAATTCCTTTTTTAGACATATTATACATCGGATTATATAAGCCTTTTAGTTTTACGTCCTTTTTCTCAGATTTTGCACCTAATACTTTTTTCACACTATCATTATCTGGATCATCATTCAGGTCGCCCATTGTAATTATTTTGGCGTAGGGATCAATATCAAATAAGGAGTCAATAATCTTTTTGTTTAAAGCTGCAGCCTCCTCTCTTTTATATCGACTTCGTGCTTCTCCACCACTTCTAGAAGGCCAGTGATTCACAATGACATGTATTAAATCACCGTCTAAATATCCGCTTACCAGTAATTGATCTCTGGTATACACTCGCTTTTTGGCATCATTATTACTATAAATAAGCAATTCATGCACACTAGTATTCACTGGTCTAAATAGAGATTTCTGATATAATAGTGCCACATCAATACCTCTTCGATCAGGTGAATCAAACTGCACAATTCCATAGTCTTTTGGTAGAAGAACAGGTTCATTTGCAAGGTCTTCCAAAACTTTTCTATTTTCAATTTCTGCAACTCCTAAGATGGCGGGAGCGTTTTTTGTTACGTCAGCACCTATTTCAGAAATGACCTTGGCCATATTTTTTAGCTTGTCCTTGTAAATTTCTTCTGTCCAATGATCTTTTCCATTCGGAGTACGATCATCATCATATGTAATAGGATCATCCAGAGTATCAAAAAGATTTTCCACATTATAAAATGCAATTGTATTAACTTTATATGTTTTCTTTTCTTGAGAAAGAACAGTAAACAAAGGACTAAGCACAAAAGCAAAAATGAATAAATATTTTGCGTTCATTATGTAATTGATTATTAACTTATTGTAAAATACATTCCAAAATTTGAGCCAAAATTAGCTTTTCTATTTAAAACATGTACTTTTGCGCGGCAGAAATGTTAATTTTTTAACTAAAACAATTATTGAATGAAAGTGTCACAACTCAAAAAGAATCTTTTCTTTTTAATGATTTTTTTAAGTTCTGTTGCTATGACTAATGCTCAGCAAACAGGATTAAAGGGTAAAATTGTTGACGCATCTACCAATGAAAATCTAACTCAAGTACTTATTACAATTGAAGGAACTTTGCTTTCTGCAACGACTAATAATCTAGGGGAGTTTGATTTTGGAGGCGTACAACTACCATTAGGAGAACAAATAGCAGTTATATCCAAAGATGGATATATCACTAAGCGTTTTCCTATAATTATTAATGAAGGAAGTGTGTTAGATCTAAAAACGATAGATCTAAATTATGATGTAAATCAGGAACAAATCCAAATAGGTACGATAAGCCTTACGGATAACGAATTAGATGATGGTGATGACGATGCATCTGCTAATGTATCGGGATTATTACAAGCATCAAGAGATGTATTCCTTAGTGCGGCAGCGTTTGATTTTAGCGCTACATTTTTCCGCCCAAGAGGTCTTGGTAACGAAAATGCCAAGGTATTGATCAATGGAATTGAAATGAATAAATTGAACGATGGACGACCACAGTGGAGCAACTGGGGTGGACTAAATGACGTTCAGCGTAATCAGGAATTCTCCATGGGAATTTCTGCCAATGATTATACTTTCGGTGATCTGGCAGGATCGACTAATATTATTATGAGAGCTTCTCAATACAGACAAGGAGGTCGATTATCTTATGCAGCTTCTAATAGAAGTTATACCGGTAGAGTAATGGGTAGCTATAGTTCCGGATTAATGAGTAATGGTTGGGCATATACCATTTCTTTGGCAAGAAGAATGGGTAATGAAGGATATATCGAAGGAACCTTATATGATGCTAATTCTATCTTTGCAGCCGTAGAGAAAAAAATTAATGACCAACACAGCATTAATGTAACTAGTTTTTATACACCAAACAGAAGAGGTAGATCGACTGCAATTACCGAAGAAGTTTTTAGGCTAAAAGGAAGACAGTATAATCCAAACTGGGGATATTTTGATGGTGAAAAGAAAAACTCAAGAGTTCGAGAAATAGAAGAACCCGTTTTCATGTTAAATCACTTTTGGAATATCAGCGATAAAACAACGTTAAATACCAATATAGGGTATCAAACAGGTAAGATAGGAAATAGTCGAATTGATAACGGAGGTACAGAATTAGTTACTTTTAACGGAGTAGATACTTACTCTGGTGGTGGAGCCAGTAGAGATACTAATCCAATTCATCCTAGTTATTTACCAAGTTCTTTTTTAGATGATCCAAACCCTACACCATTAGATTTTCAAAATGCATTCTTAGCTCAACAAGAATTTGTAAGAAACGGGCAGTTGAACTGGAATCAGCTAATACAAGCGAATCAATTAAATGCCCAAAGAGGTGTTAATTCTACCTACATATTATATGAAGATAGAATAGATGATACGCAATGGACTTTTAATTCGATATTAAATAGCCAATTGACAGATAATATTACATTAAATGCTGCTGTAAACTATAGAACCTTAAAAAGTGAGAACTTTGCAGAAGTAACTGATTTATTAGGCGGAAGAGGTTTTTTAGATGTCGATTTGTTTGGAGCTCAACAAGATAATGATGTAGCTCCAGAAAATAGACTTAATCCAGAACAATTAGCTGATCGAGCGCAAAGTGATTTACGAAATCGTAACAGAGTTGTTGGAGTAGGTGATCGATATGACTATAATTACGAAATAGATGCTGATGTAGTTAGTGGTTTTGCACAAGCACAGTTTAAATTTAATAGAGTAGACTTCTTTTTGGGAGGTAATGTTTCTCAAACGACTTACCAAAGAAACGGATTATTTGAAAATGGATATTTTCCTGGTGAAGGACGTTTAGGATCTTTTGGTAAGAGTGATAAGTTAGAGTTTACGAATTATGGTGCAAAAGGAGGTTTTACTTATAAAATCAATGGTCGTAACCTTATTGATATTAATGGAACATATTTTACAAAAGCTCCAACGATTCGTAACTCTTTTGCAAATTCTAGACAAAACAATAGAACTATTGCTCAGTTGATAGAGGCTGAACCTACAATTTCTGGAAGTCAGGAAAGTGAAAAAGTTCAATCTTTTGATGCAAGTTATATCTTAAGAACACCAAAGTTAAAGGCAAGATTAACAGGGTATTATACGAAGATACAAGATGCGACAGAATTATCTTTCTTCTTTACGCAAGCTATCTCTGGATCTGATGTTGGTTTTGTTCAGGAGATTCTTACAGGTGTAGATAAGCAACATATAGGTGCTGAATTAGGTATTGAATATCAAATTACTCCTACGATTAAATTAAAAGGAGCTGCTGCGATAGGACAGTTTACATATGCTAACGATCCTGATTTGTTTGTGGCAAGTACCAGTAGTGATTTCTTGGGAGAAACTACAGGAGATTTGGACAGAGTGCGTTACTTTGGAAAATCTTCTCTAGAAGATTATCGTATCGCTGGAGGACCACAAAATGCAGCGCAGTTTGGTTTTGAGTATCGAGACCCTAAATTCTGGTGGTTTGGAGCAACAGCAAACTATTTTTCAAATGCCTATATAGATGTAAGTCCGTTTGCAAGATCATCGAACTTTAATCAAGATGTAGACGGATTACCGTTTAACGATTATGATGAAAACATTGCAAGAGAATTATTAAGACAAGAACAATTTGATGACTATATTCTTGTAAATGCGGTAGGAGGTAAGTCTTGGAGAGTAAAAGATTATTATATAGGGTTCTTTGCTACTATTAATAACATATTTGACAAAGAATATAGAACTGGTGGTTTTGAACAGGCTAGAAACGCAAATTATAGATTAGCATTAGAAGAAGCTCAGCGCGACACACCTGTTTTTGGACCAAGATATTTCTATGGGTTTGGTACTTCATACTACCTAAATGTATATGTAAGATTTTAATGATGAACACAACAAAAAAATATTATAAAATGAATTCAATTAATTTAAAGAAACTAATAAGCGTTTTAGTTTTAGCAGTTACTATTACTGCTTGTGTACAAGACGATGATTTTAGAACACCTGCGTTGGTGATAGAGGAGCCTGATTTTCCAGAGAACAGTACGTTTGTTCAAATTGGTGGTATTTTAGGTGATTTAGCGCAAGCTCAAAATGATGATGGTCCTGATGCTAAAGTTACTTTTGAAGTAGCCAACCAGTATTTAGAAGGTTATGTTGTGTCTAGTGATAAAGCAGGGAACTTTTTTGAAGAATTTGTAATTCAGAACTCACCATCCTCTCCTACTGCTGGATTAAGAGTTTTGATTGATGTAAATCCGTTATTTACAAGTTATGAATTTGGACGTAAAGTATTTATCGATTTAGAAGGGTTATCAATTGGAACAGAAAATGGAGTAGCAACACTTGGGGTGCTTTCTGGTGATGAGGTAGATCAGATTCCTTCGTTTTCACAGGAAGAGAGAATTCTTAGATCTTCCGAGGTTGCAGAAATTACACCTTTAGAAATCACGTTCGAGGAGTTTTCTGATGATTTAACTAATTTATACGTACAGATTAACAATGTACAGTTTAATCGAAATGATGTACTAGGAAATGACCCTTTAACCTTTGCTGGAGAACCTAGCGATGAGTTTGATGGAGAAAGAAACTTAGAAAGTTGTGATACGGGTGCTACCGCTGTATTAAGCACAAGTACTTTTGCTGATTTTAAATCATTAACATTACCAACACAACAAGGAAGTTTCGCAGGAGTTTTAACCAAAAACTTCTTTGGTGACACCTTTAATTTAGTGCTTAATGATGTTACAGGATTAGCATTCGATAATGAAAACCGTTGTGATCCTAATGTATTAGAGTGTGATGGAACTAGTGGTGGTGCCAATGTAGTTTTCGAAGAAGACTTTACAGGATTAAGCATTAGTGATTTAGAAGGTGCAGGATGGTTAAATGTAAATACGACTGGTGGAAGTTTAGATTATGTGGTTGGTAGTTTTAGCGGTAACCAATACGCGCAAATCTCTGGATTTAACTCTGGAGAAAGTCCATTCGAAGTTTGGTTAGTAACACCACAAATTGATCTTACAGCATCTTCTGCAGAAGAGCTGTCATTCGATATCCAAGCAAATTTTGATAACGGTAATATTCTTACAGCATTTATTACGGATAATTTTACAGGGGATGTAACCACTACAGAGTGGACGCAATTAGATGCATCTATACCTACTGGACCAAGTGGAGGTTTTGGAGATTTTGAAGGTGTCGGACCTATTAATATATCTTGTATTGATGGTAACGTTCGTATTGCGTTCCGTTATGCAGGAGCCGATCCTGGACCAACAACAAGATATCACATCGATAACATTGAGATTTCAGGAAACTAAGAGTTTCTTTGTTTACGACAACGAATAATAAAACTCCCTTAAGAAGCTTCTTAAGGGAGTTTTTTAATGGTTTAATACATGTTCCGTTAATAATCAAAAGTTACAGTGTAAGCACTATTATTTTTAGTTTTTACACGGAATCTAAACTGGTAACAAGGATTCTTAGTGTGAGAGAAACTTTGATTGTTAGAAATTAGTTTCCACTCATTTTGAATAGTAGCCCAACTACTGTTGCTATATGCTTTATACTTTAATCCATAATATACCCTTCTCCAGAAGTTATGTCTTGCAATCTCCGCTATTTGAGCTTGATTTACAGAGCTATAGTGCGTATAGTATTGCCAGCTAGCTTTGGAAGCATTTGTTTGAGGGTGATTAAAGTTGATCGCATATTTTGAATTTGGATTCGCTTTTGTAAGCTGTACTAATTCAAAGGCGATATCATTACCAGTTTCTTCAAAAGAGGCATCTTTAGCATCTCCCTCTTCAGAATCAATAGTAGTTTCTGTAAGATCCATGATGTTATGACGTACTAGGCTCTCTTTTAAAGTTTCATTAGAATGAATTTCCATTAAACTAAGGTTTTCAGTAGAATAATTGGTTAATGCTGATTGGTTATTTGCATAAATTCTTACCACTCCAGTACTACCTTCTTCTGAGCTAATCGTGACATCTTTTTGAAAGTCATAGATGTCTTTTAAAGAAAAATCAGATGTTATTGCTGATTCATCTATGATTTCATTGGATTCGTCCTTATCACAGGAAGCAAAGAATAATAATCCAAAGATTGGTAATGCATAAAATAACTTTTTCATTTGTTTGGTTTTTAAGAATAATTAATTGACTTGTTTAGCTTTTTGATACTTAGTATCCTTATTTTTTACTGTTTAATTGAAAAGAAGATTATTGTTATTGAAACTTCTTTTGGCGCCATTTGAGCTTCTTATCCTATGAGATGGATGATCTTAATACTATTCTTTTCATTTTAAGTAAAATGCGAACTCATAATTTTCTTTTTGAATTCGGATTCAAAAGTATAGGGGTAGGTATAATCAGCAAAGGAGATATTTTGTTTTGCGGAAATTTCCGCAAAACAAAATATTGAATATCAATTATTTAAGAATAAACAAAGGGTTTGTTACCAGAACAAAAAGGGGTTTATGTCCCGGCGTTTTAAAGTGAAATAACTTTATAGAAAAAAGGTGTTTGTTGGGTGTTTTTGTATGGGATTTACATATGATGTTTTAAATAAATGTAAACAGGAAAATGATCGCTATAACCTCCTTTATATTTTCCTCCAGCATATGTTCTAAAGGGCTTGCCTTTATATCGTCCTTTATAGATTTTAAGGAAGCTATCATCAAAGATATTAGCTTCGGCGAAACTATGTGTTCCTTTTTCGAACTTATGGAAGTTATTGCTAAAAATGATTTGATCAAATAGATTCCATTGGTTTTTATAGTTTAATGTTCCACGAAATCTAGTGTGTAATCTTTCCATTGGATTATAGAAATCATGACCAATAAGATGTTGTTTCACACTTTCACTACTAGGGTCATCATTAAAATCACCCATGATAATAATCTTTGCATTTGGATCTTTTTCGGTAATCCGATGAATGATTTCACGGTTTTTTTCTGCAGCGGCAATACGTTTATAAGCTGTTAATTCAGCTCCATCTCTTCTAGATGGCCAGTGATTTACCAAAATATGAATTTCTTCGTTCTGTAGTTCTCCCGTTACCCACAAAATATCGCGAGTAAAATCTCTTTCTCCATGATCATTCATTACTAGTAAAGGAACACTTTCTGAATATGTAACCGTAAATTTTTCTTTTTGATATAATAAACCAACATCTATTCCACGTTCGTCAGGAGATTCGTGATGGATTACACCGTAGTTTTTATGAATCAGGTGCTTTGTTTTTACAAGATCTTCTAAAACAGCTTTATTTTCTACTTCAGCTACTCCCAAAATCACAGGAGCCTTACCAGACTTAGCAAATCCAATATTAGAAATAGCGGTTCCAAGTTTAAACAGCTTCTTCTCATACCTTTTTTTATTCCATCTTTTTTCAGAATCCGGTAAGAAATCATCATCCAAAGTGTTAGGATCATCTTTGGTATCAAATAAGTTTTCTAGATTATAAAAAGCAATGGTATGTAGGTTTGTATCTTTTTTTTTGAAATAAGGTTTAGAAGACATGAAATAAAAATTTATTGTAGAGGCCTAAAGTACAAATTCAAATGCATACAATATTGTACCTTTGTAGATTAATTGTTGAAACAGTACGTAAGAAGTAGATCGCTGAAAAATTAGGCGCAGATGTTAGAAAAGGAAAAAATAAAATACGAAAAGGCAATACTAATAGGTATTGTTACGAAGAATCAGGATGAGGAAAAGCTAACAGAATTTTTAGATGAGCTGGAGTTCCTTACCTATACTGCTGGTGGAGAAGTGGTGAAGCGATTTACTCAAAAAATGGAGGTGCCCAATTCTAAAACATTTATCGGTTCTGGTAAAATGGAAGAGGTGTTGGCATATGTAGAACAACATGATATTGGAACTGTTGTTTTTGATGATGAATTAACGCCTGCTCAGCAACGTAATATAGAACGTATATTAAAAGCTAAGATCATTGACCGAACGAACTTGATTCTGGATATTTTTGCACAACGCGCTCAGACAAGTTATGCCCGTACACAGGTAGAATTAGCGCAGTATCAATATTTGTTACCGCGATTAACAGGTTTATGGACTCACTTAGAACGTCAGCGAGGAGGTATTGGAATGCGCGGACCAGGAGAAACAGAGATCGAAACCGATAGACGTATTGTAAGAGATCGTATTTCTTTATTAAAGAAAAAACTACTTACCATCGATAAACAAATGGCTACACAACGAGGTAATCGTGGAAAATTGGTGAGAGTAGCCTTGGTAGGATATACGAACGTGGGTAAATCTACCTTAATGAATGTAATTGCAAAAAGTAATGTATTTGCCGAAAATAAGCTATTTGCAACCTTAGACACCACAGTAAGAAAGGTGGTTATTGGCAACCTTCCTTTTTTATTAAGTGATACCGTAGGGTTTATCAGAAAACTTCCAACGCAATTGGTAGAAAGTTTTAAAAGTACCTTAGATGAGGTAAGAGAAGCAGATTTATTGCTGCACGTAGTAGATATATCTCATGGTCAGTTTGAAGATCATATCGCTTCTGTAAATAAGATCTTAGGTGAGATCGAAAGTATGGATAAGCCTACGATTATGGTGTTTAATAAAATAGATGCTTACGAGCATAAGACTATAGACGAAGATGATCTTACTACCGAAAAAACGGAAGTTCACTATACACTAGATGAGTGGAAACAAACCTGGATGAGTAGGATAGGTGATAATGCCTTATTTATATCTGCCATTAATAAAGAAAATATGGACTCTTTTAGAAAAAGAGTTTATAAAGAGGTAAGAGATATTCATGTAACCCGTTTTCCTTATAACAACTTCTTATATCCAGAGTTTGTGGAGGAGTAAAACTTACTAGAAATTTTTATTTATTTTTTAAAGTTATAAAGTTTCAAAGGCAGTAATGTCTTGGAGCTTTATAGGGAGAAATTTGCGCTCATTTTTTAAAAAGATTCGATCTAAAAATTCCCATTTTCAAAATATTTCTACAAAAATTCCTCATCTAGAGGTA
Source organism: Aquimarina sp. 433 (assembly GCF_054054605.1). NCBI lineage: Bacteria > Pseudomonadati > Bacteroidota > Flavobacteriia > Flavobacteriales > Flavobacteriaceae > Aquimarina > Aquimarina sp. 433. The sequence continues at coordinate 575,285 of NZ_JBSWZK010000002.1, read as the reverse complement.
ACATATATTCTTTTGAAGACACTTACTAATATGTGACGGGAAATTTTAGGTTTTTTTATCAGGCTACTTTATTGATTTAAAGCAGTGTTTAAGCCTAAAGGACAAGTCATATAATAACACATTTATTTTTTAAATAAGATTAAATAGATGTGTTTATCGAATAAGTAAATTATTGTTTAACTTTAAATTTTTTAAAAATGAATGCAAATTTTTTTAAGCTATTAGAGGCTGGTAGTGTAGAATTAACACGAAATGAATTAAAAGAAACTACTGGTGGTTTTTCTATTCCAGCTGCAGTAGCTATTAGATGTGGAGATGGAAACATTTATACTTGCTCAGGAAACGATTGTACTGGACAAGACAATGTAGGCTGTTCCTGTGATGGAGGTGCGCAAAGTGTTTCTTGCGCCGATCATCCAAAGGAATAAGATCTAAAATTTTCTTGTTACGCAAGACCTTTATATTAATTAACGATATAGAAGGTCTTGTAACTTTTTAAAAATTTATTTATGAAACGAAGTTTTGTTTACACTATCTTTTTATTGACAATAATGCTTTCTTGTAAGCAAGAAAAAGATATAATCTCAGGAAAACAGAATGTTGAATTAGTTAAACAATCTGATCAAGGTCCTTTTCCGATTATGACTTCAGCATTTACCATGGTTGATTCTGTTCCATTTAATCTAAAGGGTATTCTAGATCTGGATAGCTTATCTATTCAAAGTATTAGGAGAACAAGTGAAAAAAGATTGAAAAAACTTTTGAATGATAATGAAATAGATTCTTTAACATTTAAAGAGCTTAATATAGAATGGTACGCTTTATCTGCTATTAAAGATGATAAACAAATTATTATCATAGACCAGAATCGAAATCTTGATTTTAGTGATGATAAACAACATATTATCGACAAAGAAATTAGAGAAACTTTAAGGAATAATGAAAAACTTCAAGATTCCTTTCCAACTATTATCTTTCCATACAAAAGATACATTAATGGTAAAATTTTAAATGATGACCTTAGAACAAAGGTCTTACCATATAAAAATTTCTTTTATCGAGAGAAACCAAGCGCTAAGGAATTAATGTATCTAGATCTATTATTAGTCTCTAGTAGACGTGAACATTGGCTTGGAAATTTTAAGTTAGATAGTATTCATTATAAAACAGCAATTGCCGATCATTGGAATGATTATCAGATAGTTTTTAGAGAACAAGACAAACCTTTTTATTCGCGTAGAAATAAAGATGACGAATATGAAGAATTTGTGGTGGGCGATACTGTGCAGTTAGGTTCTCATTTTATAAAAATTGATAGTGTAGGTGCTGATTTGAAAAACTTATACTTGCAAAAGTTACAAATTACCTCATTACCGCATGGGTATCGAAGAGAAGATGTAATGCGTAATTATCTTATAGAAGATATGGATGGTCGTAAGAGCAGAATTAAAGATCTTATTGGTTTTAATGATTATTTATTGATAGATTTTTGGGGGACATGGTGTGTTCCTTGTTTGCAACTTACACCGGATCTAAAGAAATTTCATGAAAATTATCCTAATGTTGCTATGTTAGGTGTGGATTTTGACTATGAAAAAGAACCAGGAGTTAAATACATAAAAAACAAAGAATTAGACTGGACACATATGTTTATTGAACGTGTTCGTAAAGATAGTTTATTACATACCAAATTAGTAGGTAAATTACGTATTGATCGATATCCAACTTTCATGCTTATCGATAAGAATTTAAAAATTATATATAGAGGAGTTGGTAAAAAAGGGTTGGATAGAATTGAAGAGCTGGTTGTAGCCTATAAAGCAAACGAAGAGTTTCAGAAAAAAAAGGAAGCGACTAATTAAAACTCATAATTTAATCCTAGTCCAAGAACTTCTCTGATTTGGAATCCGCTAGTAGCATTATCATCGTAGATGGCTTGGAATGCAAAACTACCGGAGATGTATTTATTTACGATTAAGTTGATGTTTAGCGTGTAATCAATATCGATATTATAAGGATCCTCGATATAATTAGAGTACAAATTTAGGATCTGCTCCATTGTAATGTTTTTGATAATGGGAAACTTAGCATAAGCCGCTAAGGATCCTCCAAACTCAAATCGTGAGCTTTTGCCAGCGTCTACACCAAAATAATCACCATCTACATAATCTGGAGTAGTGGTAAACTGATCGTCTACGAAAATCATACGAGAGGTTACAGGTGCTATATTAATATTTAGGTTATCGCTTTTTTTCCAAAGCAATCCTGGACCTATTTGTAAAAAAGCAGGAGAGAAAAAATGAGTTTCCTCGGTACGAATCGTTTCGTCGGTATCTGGGTCTTTGGAAAAACTATATCCCTTGGCAAATTGAGATCTAAAATTTACAAATAAGGAGTAGTTCCAATAGGATTCTGCAATCCTCTGTCCTAAACGAGAGTTCAATTCTAGACGATCATTCGTTTTGCGAGCAAAATTTTCGCCTTTTAGAAAAGTAAGACCATAATCTGCTAAAATTTTATTATCCCAAGTTAAACTGTTCTTTTTGTAGTTAATCTCATAATTAAGCGCTAGGTTTCCAGCTACGTTAGAAGTTCCTCCACCTTGCCAATCATAATTAAATGCAGATTGATTAAAAAAGAAAGAAAACTTTCCGAAGGATTTCCATCCTATATGAGGCTTTTTAACAGGCTTAGGGTTTAGTTTGTTCAAGAGTTTTTTAAGGACAATAACATTTAGTTCTTTGGGAGTATTTTGGAGTAAACTATCCAATGACCTTTCCAATCGAACTTGTATAGAATCTAGTTGTTTTACCTCTTTTTTTTCTTGACCAAAAGCTTTAATCAGTAAAAAGTATAGAAAAATAAATACAACAATCTTGCGCATGGGTAACAACGGATATGGGCACAAATATAATTTATGCGTATAGCTTATTCAAATATATAGACGTAACCTAATACCTAATGTAGCAGTGATTGTATTATGTAAACTATTATTTTTTTAGATTAGTATGCATGTATTTGAAAAATAAACTAGAAATAAAATGAACATCAAACTGCATAAGGCAACAAATGATGATATTACTTTTTTGTTGGAATTAAGAAGGCAAACTATGATTGAACATTTGGAAAAAGTAGGGTTGTTTTTATCAGAAGAACAACATTTGGCTAGAGTAAGAATTCATTTTGATCATGCATTTATAATTCTACAGCATAAAGAAAAAATAGGTGTACTAAAATATATCGAAACAGATAGTGTTATCGAAATTCTTCAACTTCAGATAACCCCTAAATTTCAGGGAAAAGGAATTGGAAATTACGTGCTTAACGATGTCATAGAACAAGCTATAGCAACCAATAAAGAAATAAGACTTAAAGTACTAAAAGAAAATCCAGCAAAGTTTCTATATGAGCGAAATGGTTTTTCGATATATGATGAAGATTCATACGAGTTTTATATGAAACTCCTGAAATGACAGAAATAAAAAAGGGTCAACTTCTTTAAGTTGACCCTTTTTTATTATACTATTTTTTTACTTAGAATGAGTAACTTAATCCTAAGTTCCAGAAAGATTGTAATTCATTATCAGTGTTCTCTAAAGTACGTACTTCTGTTGGAGGAGGAACAAGTAAAGCGTCTTGCGCCAATGCATAGTTGAATGCTTCTTGCTTGTTACTTCTAAGACCAAAATCAAATCCAACTCCTATAGCTTTCCATAAAGTATAAGAGAAAGAATTTGTCCATGTCCAGTTAGAATAATCAGCATCCTCATAACTTACAAAAGCAGATAAGTTGGTTTTAAAGTTAATAGCACCAAACTTACGTGTGTAATCTGCAACAATTTTAGCACCTAAAGAAGACTCGTACTGAGCATCACCTTTGCTAAATACAAAATTGTAGTTCAATGGATGCACAACTACAACTAGATTGTTAATAGGAGTCCAAGTAATACCCACACCTAAATCTAAATATCCAGGATCGTTAAAGTTGTTAAGAAGCGTAGTTCTATATTCTCCTAAAGTTGAAACCGCTAATGTATTTGTCAGTTTGTAACCAAATAAAGAAGAAACAGTAAACACATCTGTAGACTCTCTAAAGCTATCATCATCTGTTGGATCATCTCTATCATCTAATTTTACCCATGCTAAATTTACGTTAGCGCTATTTCTCCAAAAATACTTTTCTTCTAATAAGTTAGCGTATGCATTTACGGTTACTCCAATAGTACCTGCATCATTATTAGGAATTCCTTGTGCAAACCAGTTATTAAAACCAGAAAGACTTCCTCCAATGGTACCAAAAGCACCGATTTTCCATCCTGGTAAAGCATCTATTTGTGCTTGGATCGCGTTAGCTCTTCCTTGTATTGCAGCAATAGAATCTTTTTTTGCAGCTAATTTTGTTTTCAATTCTTCTTCTGTTTGTGCAAGCCCTATTTGGATTCCTGCTACTAGAAAAATAAATGTGAATACGATTTTTTTCATAATCTATATAGTTTTAAGTAGTTTGTTTATCACAAAGGATATTCTAAATTTAGTAATAAACTTTGGTAAAACAAGTTCAAGGTTTATGCAAAATTTTGCGTTGGCAAATATAATTGAAGTAATACGCTTCGATATAAAAGAATAGTATTCAAGGGTGAATTTTCGATAAAAAGCACTTTTTAACGATGAAGTTGTTATTTTCTTTTAAAAAGAGGTACAGAAGAGCATGCTTCACCGTACATAATACTTTTAGCAATTGGTTGTAGTTTTTGGATAAGTTGTATGTAAGCGTTTTCAGGAATAGGCTTATTTGCACAACCTTTTATGATTAATAGCTTATCCTGATATGCTGAGATATCAAGTGTACGAACAATATCAGAAAAGAGTATAGTCTCCAGGTCTTTTAATGATCCTACTACAACATGTTTGGCAAACGGAGTTAACTTGGTAGTGAGTAATAAATATGCCCATCCAGGAATAATAGCATCACTAGAACAATGTAGTGCCACATATGCGTTCTGGTATTGACTCCAATCATGTTCGGAAACTTGCTGTCTAAATTCCTTTTCGCGAAGAATAAAACCTTCATAAAGCCAATCCTTTATATCAAATACTACTCGATCTCCTGCTGGATAGTAATCCTCAAGATCAATGGTAATAAGATTTTTGTTATTTGCAACTCTATTAATGATTTCTTCTGCCATGGTATTAGATTTTATATCCTATTTTTTCGGTAAGGGCTATTTTACTTTTGGCAAAATTGCCAGTTCCAAAACCTATTTCTTTGCCATCTTCGTTATATAATACGGATTCTGCAACATAAAGATTTTGAGATCGGAATTTTATTTTTCCAATAGCTTTAATATCTCCTTTGTTTGCAGGGCGCACTAAATTTATATTGAAGGATGTGGTTAGTACAAAAGCATCTTCAACAATTGAATTTACAGAAAAAAACGCTGCATCATCTAATAATTTGAAGTAAACAGAACCATGAATTGCACCTAGTGCGTGAAAATATTTATCGGATATAGTCAGTCCAATTTCTGATATTCCTTCAGAAATCTTAACTGTTGTGGTATCAAAGATGTCCGTATTGATATTTGCATTCAAATACATCTTTTCTAATTTACGATAATGCTCCAGATTCATTTTTACTGTATATCAGCTATGCGAAAGAATGGTTTTTGAAGCTTACTTACAGCATTCCTAATTCTAATTTTGCCTCTTCACTCATTAAATCCTGAGACCATGTTGGCTCAAAAGTGAGTTCTAACTCTACATCATTAACTGCATCTAATGATTTTACTTTTTCTCTAACCTCTTCTGGTAAAGATTCTGCAACTGGACAATTTGGAGAAGTTAATGTCATAAGGATTTTTACATCATTATCTTCATTCACAAACACATCATATATTAATCCAAGTTCGTATATATCAACAGGAATCTCTGGATCGTAGATTGTTTTAAGCACTCTTACGATTTTTTCTCCTAGTTCTGCGGTATCTATATGGGTTTCGCTCATAGTATATTTTTAGTCGTCTTTTTCTAAATAAACTTAATTAATAGAAGACGAATTAATTTAACTGAGTTTGATATGCTACAGCATACATTTTTAATTGCTTAATCATGCTTACCAATCCGTTGGCTCTGGTAGGTGATAAGTGTTCTTTTAGTCCAATCTCATCGATAAAAGCGGTGTTTGCCTCAATAATATCCTTTGGATGCTGACCAGAAAAAACTCTAATCAGAATGGCAATGATACCTTTGGTAATGATAGCATCACTATCTGCGGTGAATTCTATTTTTTCATCTTTCATTTCTGCATGAACCCATACTTTGCTTTGGCATCCTTTGATGATATTTTCATCGATTTTATATTTTTCTTCTATCAGAGGAAGGGATTTACCAAGATCAATCATGTATTCGTAGCGTTGCATCCAATCATCAAACATGCTAAATTCATCAACAATCTCTTCCTGAAGTTTTTGTATAGACATATTCCTACAATTTTTTACAAAAATACAACAAGAATCCTTGCTATTCAACACTTTCGGTTAATCATAAGATAGTATTAACTATTTGGTTTACTTTGCGAGATTGATTTTTGAGAAAGAGGATAGTAATAAAAGAAGTTTTTTTGAAATTTAGAAGATTCTTTCACAGGTTTTCTCATAACGCAATACTAATAAACCCAAACGATATACAGATGTATACCATTTGGGTCACCGTTAATCAAATTAAAATGAAAACAATTCAATTTTTAACAACCAATTGCTTCGTTGTAATACCTTTTTTGGTAAAGATTTTTAAGATATAATTACCTGATTGTATCTGAGAAGTATACGTTTCTTTATTATAAGATGTATGTATAAGAATTCCTTGTTGATTATAAAATTCAACTTTTTCGAACGCGTTCGAATTTTTGGTTCCGATTGTTATTTTTTGAGTTGTAGGGTTAGGAGAAATTACAACCGTAGGGTTTTGATCTATAATCGTTGCCTGATTATTTTCTAAACATCCATTTTCATAATCAATAGCATCGGATGATAAGTCACTTATAAACTGTTCTTGTGCGGAGATATCACTTTTTAACTTGTAAGCAAACCAAGAATTAAGATAACCAAATACGATTTCTTGTTGTTCTTCTCTTGTTATTTGGATATTTCCTGAAGAAGAGTTTTCTCCAAAGTCGCACGCAAAATTACTGTTTGCATAATAACAATGTGCACCACCTAAAATATTAATGAAGTATTTACAATTAGCACCTAAACTATTGTAAATTGGGATATGATCTTCATTAGCAGGAGTAACTGCATCTCCACTTCCAGAAAAAACAATGGCATCTTCTGTAACTTCAGATGCAGGAGTTAAGGTATCGAAACGTAACTGAGCTGGAGCGAAAGTAACCAGTGTTTCTACTTCAACCAATGACGCTGCCACTGTGGCAGCTCCACCACCCATAGAATGACCGATTAATGCAGTTTTATCTGCAACGGATTGGTATAATACGGAACTAGAATTATCATTTTCTTGCTGAATAGCGTTTACCATAAACGCTAAATCTTCGGAATACGCTATATGATTTGCAAAAATAGAACCTTCAGTATTAACAAATACTACAATATATCCTTGAGGAACTAAAGTATCATAAAAATTCTGATAAGCATCAGAGCCCATAATGAAACCATGTCCAAGAACAATAACAGGAAATTGCTCATTTACCGATTGCGAAGTGTTATTGGAGATAGGGTAGTAGATCCGAGCATTTACTCTTCTATTTCTTCGATCTGCATCTCTAAAAGTTTTAGAACTAAACCCAATAGTATATTCTTGTGCTACTAGACCTGAGGATAAAAAGAGTAATGAGAAAATTATGAGTACTAAATTTTTCATGATTGTTTATTTTTTGGTTAGTGAGATAAAACTATCCTGAAAAATTTTACTATGCAAGCATAATAAACACTTTTTTATGCTGAAAACCAGCATTTTAAGTGTTGAAAAACAATAAAAATTAACAAATTTTAACAGTAACTAACTAACATTCATTAGTTTAAGAAATGATACTTACGATAGCATCATTTTTGCTTTTTTAACAGCCTCTACAAGAATATCGATTTCTTCTTTTGTATTGTAGAAAGAAAATGAAGCTCTAATGGTTCCTGGTATCTTATAAAAATCCATAATGGGTTGTGCACAATGGTGACCGGTACGTACTGCTACACCCAATTTATCCACAATAGAACCAATATCATACGGGTGGATATCACCAACATTAAAGGAAATTACCGAAGTTTTATGTTTAGAAGTTCCATAGATTTTTAAACCTTCGATTTCAAGAAGTTTACTTGTACCGTAGTCTAGTAGTTCTTTTTCGTATTGTGCAATAGCTTCAAAACCAATGCTATTCATATAATCTAAAGCCACCCCAAAGGCAATACCTCCGCAAATATTAGGTGTTCCAGCTTCGAATTTGTGAGGAAGACCAGCGTAGGTTGTTTTCTCGAACGTAACTTGATCAATCATTTCTCCACCACCTTGGTAAGGAGGTAATTTATTAAGCCACTCTTCTTTTCCGTATAATAAACCAACACCAGTAGGTCCACAAAGCTTATGCGCAGAGGCTACATAAAAATCAACATTTAGTTTTTGAACATCTGGCTTGATATGTGGACAAGATTGTGCGCCATCTATTAATACCGCCGCTCCAACCTCATGGGCTTTTTCTATTATTTCTTCAATAGGATTAATGGTTCCTAACGCATTAGAAATATGATTCGTAAAAACCAATTTGGTTCTTTCTGATAACAATTGATCATAAGCATCCATCAAAAGTTCTCCTTCTTCATTCATTGGTATCACCTTAAGAACAGCTCCAGTTCTTTCACAAAGCATTTGCCATGGAACGATATTAGAATGGTGTTCTAAAGCAGAAACGATGATTTCATCACCTTCTTTTAGTAAGCTGGAAAAACCAGTAGCTACGATATTAATACTATGGGTAGTTCCAGAGGTTAATATAATTTCGTAAGAATGTTTTGCATTAAAATGTTCTTGTACTTTTTTACGAGCAATTTCATAAGCATCCGTAGCTTCCTGTGATAATGTGTGCACGCCTCTGTGGATATTAGCATTGTAATTACTATAATAATCCACTATGGCATCAATCACTATTTGAGGAGTTTGTGAGGTGGCGGCATTATCAAAATATACAAGCGGTTTTCCGTTTACTTCTCTATCTAAAATAGGAAAATCTTGTCGTATTTTCTGTACATCAAACATATCAATTTCTTTCTGCAAAAATAGGAACTATTTCTAAGTGATATTGCTTATTTTTAAAAGGATTTAACACTTCACACAATGAAAAGATTTAAAAAGATTTTAGGTTTTATATTTATTGGATTGGTTGGGCTTATTCTGATTGCGGGTTTTTGGAATTATCCTAAGCTTACCATACTTTCCGGATATTCTGCCAAAAATATGGCTTCTTCTGTTTTTATAGGAAATCGTTCTGTAGAGTTTACAGATAGCAATGATAATAATTTTGCTCCGGTTCATTTGGCTGAAGATGAAGTAGATACCAATGAAAAATCTGCTATTGCTTCTGTTTTTGGATTAAATCAAAGAAAAGCTATCTATAGAGAAGGATTAGGAAGCGTATTGATTAATGATGGGTTTGATATAGATGCACCGTATAAAAAGCCAAAAAGAACCATGTTAAAGACGAATTTGCCTTTTCCGTATGGAAACCTACCTCAGAATGATACAGTTTTTGCTAACGTTGATTATAACAAAATAAAAAGTTCGGTTGCTACAGTATTTGATAGACAAGATGAAAGTATTAAGAAAACCCGAGCAGTAATAGTTCTTTATAAAGACCAGATCATTGAAGAAAAATATGCCGAAGGATATGACAAAAATTCGGTGCTTTTAGGATGGTCTATGACTAAAAGTATTTTAGCAACTAACTTTGGAATCTTACAAAAGCAAGGTAAAATAAACATAGCTGATAGAGCACCAATAAAAGAATGGCAAAATGATGATAGAAAAAAAATTACCATTAATAATTTGTTACAGATGAATTGTGGTTTAGCTTGGGATGAGGATTATGGGTCTATATCGGATGCAACAACAATGCTATACTTGGATGAGGATATGACGAAACCTCAAATTTTCAAAAAAGCGATCCATAAGCCTAATGAGTTTTGGTATTATTCTTCTGGAGTTTCTAATTTATTATCAGGTATTCTTAGACAGCAATTTGATAGTTATCAAGAATATCTTGATTTTCCGTATCGCGAATTTATAGACAAAATAGGAATGCACTCTATGTTAATAGAAACGGACATGGCCGGAAATTATGTAGGTTCATCTTATGCCTGGGGTACACCAAGGGATTGGGCAAAATTTGGATTGCTATACCTACATAGAGGAAACTGGAACGGAGAACAAATTTTTAATCCAGAATGGGTGGATTATGTGACTACTCCGACTCCTACTTCTGAAGGTGATTATGGAGGTCATTTTTGGTTAAATTCTGGAGGGTTTTATCAGGATGCTCCCAGAGATATGTATTCTGCTAATGGTTTTCAGGGACAACGAGTTTTTATAATTCCGTCTAAGGATTTAGTCATCGTTCGTTTTGGACTTGTTGGAGACGCAGGTGTAGATTTTAATGCATTTCTACGAGACATCAATGATGCAATAAAATAATGGTTTTAAACAAAAAACCTCTTCTAAAAATGAAGAGGTTCTATGTTGATAGTGTTCTATCGACCAAAGTAGTCGTAGTATCGTTCTGCATGTTGCTCATAACGCTTGATAAGATCGATATTTTTCTTTTCTAGATCTGTTAGTGTACCTCTAATATCGGTAGATACAGGAATATACCAATCAATATTGCTATCAAAAAAGTAGCGCATTTTGCGATTTTTGAAGGAGTACCCATGTCGGGCATAAATTAAATTTCTAAGTACTTCTAACTCTCCCTTATTAAGATTTTCGACATCAGTATTAGTTAGTTCCTTAATGGAGGCGTTAAGTTCTCCAATTACTTTAGAACTGATAGCTTCTAATTCTCCATTTTCATCATCTTGAGAGTCATATAGAGCTAAGTTATAATCATAGTCAATATCAAAAGATAAGTTTGATTCTGCATTATAAATAAATTTCCTTTTATTGAGTGTATATTCCCTTACAGTAACCGCCAAATCCTTATTGTTTGCGTACCATCTTCCAATAATTTTTTCTTCATCTGGATAAATAGTAAAATCAAACTGTCCATCATATTTATCGTCTCCAGGTTCTGTAGCCTCTACAAAAATTTTCGTTTTAAATCTAATAAGACCTTTAAATGGACGTGCGTTACCAGCTACTACAGAATGACCAAAAATGGAATCTTTCGTAATATGATTAATAGAAATATTTATTTTATTTGAATATGAAGGGTTTTTAGCCTTATTGCTAAATTCTTTAGCCTGAAAATAACCAACATAGAACCCTAATAAGTTTTGATGATCGGAGGCTTCTTTGAAAAAACGTGGTGTAAAAGGAACCATCACATTTTCTAAAATTGTGTTTTTATGAGAATACTGTTCGTCAGTTTCTTTTTCCTCTTTTTTTATAGAAGTATTTTGTTCTTTAACAATCTCACTTTCGATAACCGGGGTGATTTCCGTTTTTTCTTTCTGCACCTCTTTTTTACAAGCTATAATAAGTAAGGATAATATTAAGAATATCGTATGTTTCATTTTTTAATATATTTTAAAATAATAATTTCAGCAATTATCAGGTTCAATACCCAACCTAACCAGGCAACAATTTGATATACATCCATTGGTCTTGGTTGAAATGCAAGAACGATGATGTATTTCCAGAAACGTAAAGTTATTGCAGATAATGTTAAGGCAAAACTTCTGATCATAAAAATTTGATGCTTTTGATAATCATTTTGTTTTAAGGCTACAAACGCTTTTAAAGTAAACAAAAACCAACCTACTGCTAGTAGACAGAAAGCAAGTTGAGACCAGAACCCTCCATTGGCATAATAGCCAATCACTAAACCAGAGGGAGCAGCTAACAGGAGTATTGATACTATATAAATCCAACCTACAATTTTATGAACTTGACTATACTTAGTTCTTATAAATCGGGAAAATTGGGTAAATCCAGCAAATAATGAGAATATAGAGAAAGTTACATGTATATAAAATGCAATTTTATAATGTGTAAAATGGATATATTGTTGTTTAATTCGTAAAAAAGCCACATCAAAGTTGACTGGAAAATACTGTACAGTGATCTGAAACATTAGTATACAGAAGAAAGTATATACTACTAATAGTGATATTTGAAATGTTATTTTTTTCTGCATAAAAACAAAAAACCTCAACAATGATATGAAGAGGTTTAGTTACATATTTTAAAAGCTTAATTTTTTATAAATCAAAACCAATATTTACTCCTAGTTTATTGGCAATTAATTTATTGATTCGTTGTTTTAGTTGAGGTATTTTTACACTTTCCAAAACGTTATTGGCAAAAGCATACATCAACAATGCTCTCGCTTCTTTTTCTCCAATACCTCTAGATCTCATGTAAAACAATGCTTGTTCATCTAATTGACCAATAGTACAACCGTGAGAACATTTTACATCATCTGCAAAAATCTCTAATTGAGGTTTAGAGTTGATCGTTGCTTTATCACTTAATAAAATATTGTTATTAGATTGGAAAGCATTAGTTTTTTGTGCCTCTTTATTTACAATGATTTTACCATTAAATACACCTGTTGCTTTTTCATCAAAGATTCCTTTATAATCCTGATGACTTTCACAATTTGGTTCTGTATGATGTACTAGGGTATTATGATCTACATGTTGTTTTCCTTCGAGAATAGTAACTCCATTAAGAATAGAATCTATTCCTTGACCTTGCTGGTAGAAATTTAAATTATTTCGGGTTATATTACCTCCAAAAGCAAACGTATGAACTGATGCGATACTTTGAGCTTGCTGCTGTATATATGTGTTGTCTATTAAAGAAGCAGTCTCATTATCATTTTGAATTTTGTAGTAGTCTACAATAGCTCTTTTATCAGCAAAGATTTCTGTAACCGAATTAGTCAATACAGGATTGGATGTTAAACTCTGATGACGCTCTATTATCTGTACATGTGAGTTCTCTTCAACAACTATTAAGTTACGAGGTTGTAAAAGTTGTAATGATTCTTTTCCTGTAGAGAAGTGAATAATTTGAATCGGTTTATCTGCTAGCTTATTTTTAGGAATATAGATGTAAGCTCCTTCTTTAGAAAAAGCAGTATTTAAAGAAGTTAACCCATCTTTTTGAGCTACTTTATTAAAATAATTATCTATAACTGGTTTATACTTATCATGAGTTAATGCCGAGGACATTAAACACACATCAATTTTATCATGTGTAGTTTCCGACAGATGAGAAGAATACTTACCATCAATAAATACAATTTTATAAGTATCTAAATCATGAAGAAAATACTTCTTCACATCTTTAAATTCTAACGCATTTTCTTCTTTTGGAAAAATACTATAATCATGTTTTAGTATTGCATTTAGCGATGTGTATTTCCAGGCTTCTTCTTTTTTTGTTGGGAATCCCTTTTCTTCGAATACCTTGATAGCTTGGCTTCTGATATCGTGAACAGGAGCATCAACATCTACTGTGTTTTCAAAAGCAAGAAAAGAAGATACTAATTTTTCTTTCAGCTCCATAACTATGCGTTTATCTCTTCTTTAATCCAATCGTATCCTTTTTCCTCTAATTGTAAGGCCAATTCTTTGGTTCCTGATTTTACGATTTTACCATCGTATAAAACATGTACATAATCAGGAACGATGTAATCAAGCAGTCTTTGGTAATGTGTAATAACAATTACCGCATTGTCTTTACTTTTCAATTTGTTAACTCCATTCGCTACAATTCGTAAGGCATCGATATCTAGTCCAGAATCTGTTTCGTCCAAAATGGCCAGTTTAGGTTCCATCATAGCCATCTGGAAAATTTCGTTACGTTTCTTTTCTCCTCCAGAGAATCCTTGATTAAGTGAACGAGATAAAAACTTACGATCGATGTCTAGTAATTCTGATTTTTCACGAATTTTTTTAAGCATATCCTTTGCAGGCATTTCTTCTAATCCTTGAGCCTTTCTGGTTTCATTGATAGCGGTTTTCATAAAATTAGTAACCGTTACTCCAGGAATCTCTACAGGATACTGAAATGAAAGAAATACACCTTTATGTGCTCTTTCTTCGGCTGCTAAATCTTCTATATCTTCACCATCTAAAAGAATAGAACCTTCCGTTACTTCATATTCCTCTTTTCCAGCAACAATACTTGCTAAGGTACTTTTTCCAGCACCATTAGGACCCATTATTGCGTGAACTTCTCCGGCCTTTACTTCAAGATTAAGACCTTTTAAAATTTCTTTATCTTCAACGCTAGCGTGTAAATCCTTAATTTCTAACATTTCGTATCTTTCTTTTAAATAGTTTTTTTAGTCATTATATCTTCAGTACCACTTATTCTTGTCCAGCGGTTTCTGAAGATTTTATTTTTGTTGGTAATTCTGAGGTTGGTTCACTTACACCAACGATTTCTTTTATTTCTACAATCTCTGGCCAACCATCATCTTCGTTCTTTTTTATAATTCCTTTTACAACTACAGGAACCATGTCATATTCTTCTCTTTGTAATGGTTTTACTTTACTGTTTAATTCTTTGGCTATATCGTCTATAACCACACCATATATAAAGTCTTTTCCTTTTATAACACCTGCATCATCAATAAGTATGAATTCACCACGAATTAAAGTGGTTTCTCCATCTGAGGATTGTGATTTTTCGTTTTTACAGGAAAAAATTAAAAGACTTAAGATGATAAGAAGAAATGATTTTTTCATTTATGTGAGTTTGTTAGTTACACTTTTATCCAACAGAACCTTCTAGAGAAATTTCTAAAAGTTTTTGAGCTTCTACAGCAAATTCCATAGGTAATTTGTTCAAAACCTCTTTACTGAAACCATTTACGATTAAAGCAATTGCTTTTTCTGTATCGATTCCTCTTTGGTTACAGTAAAATATTTGATCTTCACCAATTTTACTAGTAGTCGCTTCGTGTTCTATTTGAGCGGTTTTGTTTTTCGCTTCAATATAAGGAAACGTATGTGCTCCACATTCATTGCCCATTAACAAAGAATCACATTGAGAAAAATTTCTAGCATTTGTAGCTCTGCTATTAATTTGCACTAAACCACGATAGCTATTTTGTGATTTTCCAGCCGAGATACCTTTAGAAATAATGGTACTTTTCGTGTTTTTTCCTAAATGAATCATTTTCGTTCCTGTATCTGCTTGCTGAAAATTATTTGTCACAGCAATAGAATAAAATTCTCCAACAGAATTATCTCCTTTTAGAACACAAGAAGGATATTTCCATGTTACAGCAGATCCTGTTTCTACCTGAGTCCATGAAATTTTAGCATTCTTTTCACATATACCACGTTTGGTAACGAAATTAAATACACCACCTTTTCCTTCAGAATTTCCTGGATACCAGTTTTGAACGGTAGAATATTTAATTTCAGCATCCTCTAATGCTATTAATTCTACAACTGCTGCGTGTAATTGATTTTCATCTCTGGATGGAGCGGTACAACCTTCTAGATAACTCACATAACTTCCTTCATCAGCTACCACTAAAGTTCTTTCGAACTGACCAGTACCTGCCTGATTAATTCTGAAGTAAGTAGATAATTCCATAGGACACTTAACTCCTTTAGGAATGTAGCAAAAAGATCCATCACTAAACACAGCAGAATTTAATGCCGCGTAGAAATTATCTTTTTGTGGCACAACGGTACCAATATGTTTTTTTACAAGTTCCGGATGTTCTTGTATAGCTTCAGAAATGGAACAAAATATAATACCCTTTTCTGCAAGGGTTTCTTTAAACGTAGTAGCTACAGAAACAGAATCCATAACGATGTCTACTGCTACACCAGCTAATTTTTTTTGTTCATCTAAAGAAATTCCAAGTTTTTTAAAAGTATCCAATAGTTCTGGATCTACTTCATCAAGACTATTATATTTTGGTTTTTTATTAGGAGCAGAGTAGTAGGAGATATCCTGAAAATTAGGCTTCTCGTAATTTACATTAGCCCATTCTGGTTCTTCCATTTGTTCCCAAACGCGAAAGGCTTCTAATCGCCATTCGGTCATCCACTCTGGTTCATTCTTTTTTTCTGAAATTGCACGAACAATATCCTCATTCAAACCAACAGGGAATGTATCAGATTCTATATCTGTATAAAATCCATACTCGTATTCTTTGGTCTCTAGTTCTTTTTTTAAGTCGTCTTCAGTATATGCCATCTTACGAAATCCCAAGCAATGCTTATAGGATAAATTTTAAATGTTTAAAGGGAAAAACTTTCTCCACAACCGCAAGTTCTGTTAGCGTTTGGGTTATTAAAAACGAATCCGGTTCCATTGAGTCCTCCGGAATATTCTAATGTAGTACCGATGAGATATAAAAAGCTTTTTTTGTCGACAATTATTTTAACACCATTATCCTCAAAAACTTTATCTCCTTCTTCTTGATTTTTATCAAACTTCAAGTCATATGATAAGCCGGAACATCCGCCACTTTTAACGCCTACTCGAATATAATCGGAAGAAACATCGTACCCATCATCTGTCATCAACTCTACGACTTTCTTTTTAGCTGTATCTGATACCTTAATCATACTCTTATAAATAGATTAATTCTAAATTGATTGCAAATATACTACATATGTAGGTTTTATTTACATAACCTAACATTTATCTAACATATATTAGAATAGGTAATATCTATTATAATATAAAAAAGGAGATTAAAATTCGGAAAAGCGATTGTCATTTAGGAAATCATCATCTGTAAGAGTCTTTAAAAAGGCAATAATCTGTTCTTTTTCTTCTTGACTCATTGGAATTCCTTTAATTGTATTGTCTGAGTTTTTGAAAGTAGGATCTAAGGTTTCAGAATCTACCATACCATCACTATAATGATCCAAAACATCTTGTAATGTTTTTAATCTTCCATCGTGCATGTACGGAAATGTAAGCTCTATATTTCTTAGTGTTGGTACTTTAAACTTGTAGATGTCAGACTCTAATCCTGTTACTCTTTTTCTTCCTATATCATTGTATTGTGGATCGATCGGAAGACCATTGTTTCTGTACGATTGATCAGTAAACAAAGTTCCAGCATGGCAAGAGGCACATTTAGATTTAAATAGTTCGAAACCAACTGCCTCTTGTTCTGTAAAAACAGCACCTTCATTACGCTCGATTTTATCATACTTGGTATTTGCGGAAACCATCATAATCATAAATTGTGAGAGTGCCCGAAGGATGTTTTCAGAATTAATTTCTTTATTTTCAAAAGCTAGTTCAAATAGTTGAACGTATTCTGGCTCTTCTTCAATTTTTTTGATGATACTTGAAAAGGTTTCATTCATTTCCACCTCTGCAGTTATAGGTATTATCGGTTGTAGATCTAAATGCATGGCAGCTCCATCCCAAGTAAATTCTTTCATAAACGCAAGGTTGTGCAAAGGTTGTGCATTTCGTGTTCCCAATGCACCATCCACTCCATGACTTACAATATGGGTATGATGTGTGAACGCAAAATCTTGGATATGACAAAACCCGCAAGAAACAACACCATCTGAAGCTAGCCTGCCATCATAAAATAGTTTTTTACCAAGCTCAAATCCTTTTTCTGTAGGAGGATTAGAACTTAAATCATAATCAAGATCTGGAAAATTAGATGGAATTTCGAATTCTAGTTTTGGATTTTGATCAATAGGGATATATTCTCCTTTATCTGAACTACAAGAAGTAAAGAAGCATATAAAAATCCCTATTGATACAAAATATTTCATCTATCAGTTTATTTATTGAATTTCGAACATAGTTTGCACATTCGTGGCGATTTTTGGTGCGTTTTCTGGATCTACCTGAATATCACTTTTATCTTCTAATGAATGCGTATTCGTGCTATCAAATATTTTAGCAACATCAGCATTAATGTTAATTGTTGATGTATTTCCATTAACGCTAATAGGATTAATTAAGTCTAATGTTATTTCTTTATAATTATCTAGCGCTTCTCCATGGCTACCTATGTGTAAAATAAAATCACTCGCGGTTCCGCCTTGAGGAGTATATGAGCCTTCAAATTTAAGAAATTTATAACCTGCAGACCAAGACCATAACATTCCTTGTTCTTCTGCAGTAGGTATAAAATTAGCAACTCCATTTAGTGGATAATTACTTTGATCTACTCCAAAACCAAATCTGATTTTGGTGTATACTCCAGCGTCAATACTACTAAGTTCGAATTGTTTAGAAGCAGGTACTTCTTCATTAATTAAAAAGTAACTATCGGCTACTGGATAGGTAAATTCATCACCATTTTCTTTTATTAAAACAATATTACTTATGATGTACTTCAATTCAGCGATAGTATAGCTTTCGTTACTTTGATTAGTATACGAAGTTGAGTTGAGTACAATGGGATTATTGTCGATAGTATTAGCAAACTCTAGATTTATAGTTCCAGCTTCTACCGTATCTGTTTCATTGTCGTCTTTACAGGCAAATACAATAGTTAAAGCCAATAGTGCAAATACGATTTTTTTCATGTGCGAGGTTTTAATTTTAGTTTATTTATATTTTATGATAACGGCATCTTTTGCCCCTTTATTTTCCGTAATATCACCATTATTACTAGCAGAACTTCCTGCCACAACAATTTTATTATCCGATGTTTGGATGACACCTGTGGCAAATTCTTCTTCAGTTCCTCCAAGAGAGTTTTTCCAGATGACGTTTCCATTGTTATCAATTAACATAGTCCATACATCACTTTGTCCTTTGTTTTGATCTACATCAATATCATTGCTACGTGAATTTCCAGTGATTACAAAGCCTCCGGATTGTATGGGATAAATTCCTCTTCCTGTATCGAATTGGGTTCCTCCTAAAGATTTTTCCCAAATAAGATTACCATTTCCATCAATCTGAATCATCCATAAATCAGCATTTCCATTGGCATTGGTTATGTTACCATCATTACTACGAGCGTCACCGACAATAACATATTTCCCGTTTCCGTCTGAAGCAATGGCATATGCCACATCAATTTCGGTACCGCCGAATGATTTTTCCCAGATTTTTGTTCCTTCAGAATTTACTTTAACTAACCAAAAGTCATAGCTTCCCTGGCTGTTGGTAATATCAAAGTCTACACTTTCTGAAGAGCCAATCATTAGGTAGCCTCCATCTTCGGTCTGCACAGCATCATAACTACGATCATTATCGGTTCCTCCAAAATAACGTCTCCATTCTGTATTTCCAGAGGCATCTAGTTTAATACCCCAAAATTCTCCAACGCCATGTTTTTCGAAAAAAGTCTTATTATCGTTTCCATCACCATTACTAGCGGTAACGTCTAAAAATCCTGTGATAAAATAACCACCATCATTTGTTTGGACTACCGAAAATGCACGATCAATACCAGGAAACCCAAAAGATTTCTCCCATTGTAGGTTTCCTGAAGCATCTATTTTTACGATCCAATAGTCCTGCAACCCTGCATTTTCGGTTACGTCTCCATCATTGCTTCTATTATATCCAACCAAAGCATATCCATTGTCTACTGTTTGTATAATCTTTTCTCCTCGATCATCTCCAGTACCTCCATAGGTTTTACTCCAGCTTATGGAACCATCTTCAGTAAGTTTTAATACCCAAAAATCACTATCGGTTGCGGTTTTATCGGTAATATCTCCATCTGTACTTTGGGTATATCCAAAAACGGCATATCCTCCATCGGAAGATTGTACTATAGATAGTGCTTCATCTTCCTGACTTCCTCCAAAGGTTTTAATCCAATCTACGGTTCCCTGAAAACCATCATCAGGATTAGTAGGAATTGTAGGATCAGTACCTCCATCATCACTGCTGCACCCAACGGAAATTGAAGTGATAAAAATTAAAAGGATTTTATAAAAGAACTTAGAATTACGCATTTGTTATTGTTGATTTTTATCTTTTTACTAATCGTTTAATAACTTGATTGGTGTCATTAAAAAACTTTAAAAGGTACACTCCAGGATTCAAACCTGAAACATCTATTGTTTTGGTAACGGTTCCTTGACTCATCAATTGTCCTGAAACAGATATAATTTCGTAAGATGCCGTTTGATCCGTATTTAAAAATACTTCTAAAGTCTGTCCAGATACTGGATTTGGATACATTTTTAAAGCCAAAATATCTTCGTCTTCATCACCAAAAACAGGAATAATATTAGCAGTTACCACTTGCTCGCTATTAGATCTTGAACAAGAACCTTCATAAATTTTTACCGAAGCAAAATCTGAATTATTACCAGAACCACTATCGTTATCATTAATAAATACTAAACGATCCATGGTACCTGTATAAAAACTTCCTACAGGAATTACATAAGTTGTAAAACCGCTACCAGAATAATTATCGTAATTGGTAACACCGTAATTCTGAGTTCCGTGAACTTTAAAATATCTACTAGAGGTTAAACTGTTATCATTTTCGAAACCTACAGCATGAATTTCTCCTTGAGAAGAACTTCTAAATTCGAATTCAATAACCGTATTGGAAGTAACCGTATAATTAAAAGGAATATATTTCCAAGTATTGTTCGTCAAAGAAAGTGTAGTTCCGCTACTATTTACGCTAAAATCTCCTGCAGCATCCTGATTAGAGAATGAATTAATCTGAAAGTCTCTAAAATCTATACTTTCACAGGTTGGTGGAGGAGGATTAGTGCCATCTGAAATACTAATGGCATCAATCGCAATGTCACTCTGCCATCCTTGATTTCCACTTCCTGTTAACACACTAAAACGTAATTGCACACTTGCTTCACCAGCATACGCAGAAAGATCAACATTTGCATTGTTCCAGTTATTTCCTTGATCTCCATTTCTACTAAAAATAGAAGACCAACTCCCTTGATTATCTACTCGCGCTTCTACGGACAGAGAATTAATTGCGCTACCTAACATATGGTATTGGAAATCTAAACTCGGTGAGGAAAGATTGGTAAAGTTAAGACAAGGAGAATTTAGAATTGCACTTTTATTTGGATATCCCGTTCCATTCCCAGAAGCTTCTACATAAATATAGGTATTACCATCTGCAGCGGTACTTGGACCTGTTCCATTAGATGGAGTTCCTCCAGAATCTCTGGTCCAATTAAGATCATCGCCAGAAGCATTTTCCCATGAACCAAAGCTAGATTCGAAGCTCTCTTCGAATGGGAAGCTAGTGACCACTGATGAACAATCATCTCCTCCACCATCTCCAGGCTCGCTTTTTCTTACTAAGAAAAACCCTCCTTCTATATCACTAATGACAATGTTTCCACTAGCAAAATAGGGATATACATTCCAAACGCCATTAAAAGAAGCGCTATTACTTGAAGGAAAAGTATCAAAAAATCCGACTTCATTAATGTTGGTATTTCCAATATCCGAAATATCGATTACTCTAAATCCAGCTCTATAATTTGCTAAATAAAATTTGTCTCCTTTTACATATCCATTATGATCTGTAGCAGCAGTAGGTCCATTGTAGATCATATGCTGTTGAGGGTTATCTAAATCTTGAAAATCAAAAATAATGGTCCGAGTATTAAAACCTACACCTTGTTCATCTGTTTCATCTCCTAATAAGAAGTATCGCATATCATCGGTAAACCAACCTTGATGAACATAACCAATATTTGAATATCGAATGGTAGAAATAGTCACAGGATTAGATTTGTTGGTAATATCTGCTATGACTACTTCAATTTCATTACTACCGATAAGAATTTCTCTACCAGTATAATCTGAGTCAGGACCATTGTATGTAACTACCTGAGCATCGTGAGTATATGCTCTTTGTCCTCCGGATAAAAATCCACCAGCGTTTACTGGGTTTTTAGGGTCCTGAATATTTATAAAAAGCGGTCCGCCATTGTAGGGGCCTGATCCTCTTTGTGCTCCTACAACATAGGCATATCCAGAATCCTCATTGATAACAATGTTATGAGCGTTACCAAATTCTGTATACCTACTATCTGCTGAAAAAGTAACAGGTGGATTGGAAACATTACGTAATCTGGTAAGATCAAAAACCTGCATACCATGTCCTGATGCTTCACTTACTATAAAAGCATGATCACTATAAACTTTTACATCTCTCCATAAGCTATTACCCGTTGCTGTGGGTAATTTTCCAAGATAAACAGGATTGGTTGGGTTAGATACATCTATGAATGCTGTACCATTATTGAGACCAATAATAGCATATTCTTTAGATGTTTGAGAATCTGTCCATCCCCAACTATCATTTCCTGAACTTGCGCTCATTTGAGAAAGTGAAATTCTAGACATAAGATCATAGTCGTTACAAGGGTAAGAACCAGCAAATCCGTTGGTACAAGGCGTTTGGCTTTGGCAAATAGTGGTGATTACCACAAAGCC
This sequence comes from Aquimarina sp. 433, assembly GCF_054054605.1. Taxonomy (NCBI): domain Bacteria; kingdom Pseudomonadati; phylum Bacteroidota; class Flavobacteriia; order Flavobacteriales; family Flavobacteriaceae; genus Aquimarina; species Aquimarina sp. 433. Next base: position 552,707 of record NZ_JBSWZK010000002.1, on the reverse strand, counting down.
TAAGGCTAGGGTGAGTTTTTTCATGAGTTTGTGTAATTAGAAGTTAGTTATTCTAGTTTTTTAAAAACTAGCCATTTACACAAAATTAAACTAAAAAATCCCAAAATCGTTCCTAGCTTTCCGCACTATTTCGCTGGTTTAACCATCTTATAATCAGTATTTAATTGTATTATACTGTTTTTATTTTTATGAATTATTAAACCTTTTATGTTTTTTAAAATTTAATAATTAGTTGAAATTTTTGAATTAATTTATGATTAGTTTTTTAGTGATATCGTTAATTTTCACTAAATATATTCCAGGTGAATAATCTAAAGGAAGCGTAACATTTTTAGCTCTGTTAAGATTATTAATTTAATTTATTTTTAAGAATTTGTTGAGTTAGTTTTCACTTTCTCTAACAAGTATAAATCCAGAATTGATATCACTAATGACAATATTTCCACTTTCAAAAAAGGGATATACATTCCAAGCCCCACTAAAACCAGCACTGTCACTACCTAGAAAAGTATCAATAAATCCAATTTCAGCCATTGATTTTGAAGCAATTGATGAGATATCAATAATTCTTATACCTGCTCTATAGTTTGCTAAGTAAAATTTATTTCCTTTTACATAGCCATTATGATCAATTGCCGGAGTTGTTCCAGAATAATTCATATGAAACTTGGGATTATCTAGGTCTTCAAAATCGAACACTACAGTTCTGGTATTAAAGCCTACTCGCTGTTCATCCAATTCATCACCTAACAAGAAAAATCTTTGATCTTCTGTAAACCATCCCTGATGTGTATATCCTATATTATCATAATTGATAGTTGATATGGTTTGTGGATTATCTTTATCAGTAATATCAGCAATAACAATTTCAATTTGATTACTTCCGATTAAAATCTCTCTTCCGGTATAATCCGTATCAGGACCACTATAAGTAACAACTTGAGCGTCATGACTATAGGCATCTCCTCCTGTAGAAATAAAACCACCTGCTGCAACTGGATTTTTAGGATCTTGGATATTCACAAAATGAGGTCCGCCATTAAAGGTTGCTGTTCCTACGCCATAAGCAAAACCACTTTGTTCATTTATTACGATATTATGAGCATTTCCAAAACCAGTGTAGGTTGTATTAGCTGTAAAAGTTTGAGGAGGATTGGTCACGTTTCTAAGGGTTGTTAGATCAAAAACCTGCATACCATGTCCAGGAGCTTCACTTACTATGAAAACATGATCCTGATATACTTTAGCATCACGCCATGGACTACTTTGAGTGGCCGTAGGAAGTTTTCCCAAATAAACAGGGCTCTCTGGAGTGGATATATCTATAAAGGCTGTTCCATTGTCAAGGCACATAATAGCATACTCTTTACCAGTTGTAGGATCTGTCCATCCCCAACTATCATTTCCTGCAGAAGCACTCATTTCAGATAGTGAAATAGACGAGACGAAATCGATACCACAACTTTCATAAATACCTCCATCACTTTCATTAGAACAAGCAATAGGATCTACGGGAGTTATTGTTGGGATGTTTATATCATCGTCATTACTGCAATTAATAAACAAGAATGCTATTAAAATATTTATTACCGTGGTTGGAATATTTCTCATATTGAATTTACTAATGTTTGTTAATAAGGATGCATATTTATATAACAGATAACTTTGAGAATACCCTAAAAAAACTGTTAAATAGAAATATGTAATCTCTTTTTTCTAAAAAATTGTCCAAAAGGTAACAAAAATTAATCATTGTTGATATAGGGGTGTTAAACGATAAAAAATCAAAAAAATGGAAATGAGAATTTTGAAAAAAGCATGGGTTTTATTTTTGATAGTCTTAAGTGTAGGGTGTTCAAAAGATGATGATATATCCATAGTTACTCCTGAAGTTACTTTATTTGAAAGAGAAGGCAAGTGGTTATGCGAATTAGGACAGACGTGTGAGAATATTTATCAATTTGAGTTCAAAAAAGACTCTAAAATATCTGTTAGTGTAGAGGATATTACTGGAAATTCTACAGTATCCTTAGATTTATCGGTAGAATTTGGGCAATTCGGAGGTCCTAATCTTTTAAATAATGGGGAGGTAAGTTATTATGGTTGTACAGATCAGAACGAAGAAATTTCGCTTACGAATATTACTATAAGCGAAACGGCCATTTATAATTTCTCGGTTGCGAGAGATTGGGGATTAAGTGCTGGACTTGAAGGAAGTTATAAAGTAACTATTATATCGGATACACCGTTTATTTATAAATCGGGAATTATTCAGAATACGGAAGCAATTAATTATGAAAGGGAATGTCTGTAATTAGATTCTTAAATGTTGAAATCCCGATTTTTCGGGATTTTTTTATGTCATACAATTTCTTTGTTGCCTACCTTTGCAGGTATGATTGAAGATAAAAATACACCAAGAACTTCTCTTGCGGAATTAGGAGAGTTTGGATTGATAGACCATTTAAGTAAGCATTTTGAAATTATCCATGAATCAACAATTCGAGGAATTGGAGATGATGCTGCAGTACTTGATTTTAAAGATAAAAAATGTGTTTTAACAACAGACTTACTTATCGAAGGAGTACATTTTGATCTTTCCTATGTTCCTCTAAAGCATTTGGGATATAAGGCGGTAATGGTAAATTTATCTGATGTGTACGCCATGAATGCTACCGCGACACAAATTACGGTTTCCATTGCTGTTTCTAATAGGTTTCCTTTAGAAGCGTTAGAAGAGTTATATGCAGGAATTCAAACGGCAGCAAAAATATATAAGATAGATGTTGTTGGCGGAGATACCACTTCATCCACAACAGGATTAATGATTAGTATTACAGCTGTGGGATATGCTAATGAGGATGATCTTGTATATCGAGATGGTGCCAAAGAAAATGATCTTTTAGTAGTTTCTGGAGATTTAGGAGCTGCGTATTTAGGATTGCAAATTTTAGAAAGAGAAAAACAAGTATATAAAGCCAACCCTAATTCTCAGCCTGATCTGGATCAGTATTCTTATTTAATTGAAAGGCAACTAAAACCTGAGGCAAGAAAAGATATTGTAGAACTTTTAAAAGCATTAGAAGTAAAACCAACCAGTATGATTGATATAAGCGATGGTTTATCTTCAGAAGTTATTCATTTGTGTACAAAATCAGAAGTTGGAGTACATTTGTATGAAGAAAAAATACCATTAGATCCAGTTGTTATATCTACGTGTGAAGAATTTAAATTGAACAGTACAACGGTTGCTCTTAGCGGAGGAGAAGATTATGAATTACTGTTTACAATAAAGCAAGAAGATTTTCCAAAGATTAAAGCAAATCCTAATCTTACAGTTATAGGTCATATAACCGATAAAAAAAGCGGAATGGGACTAATAACTAGAGCCAATGAAAAAATACAATTAACTGCGCAGGGATGGAATCCGATAAAAGAATAATTTAAGAAGCAGCTTGTAAGTTTATCTTATTTTTACTTTTAGCAATCTTTTTTTCGTGAACAGAAGCTAAGGCATCATTGATCTCTTTTAATTTTGGTGTCATAACTTCCAATCTTCCTCTACTATTGGTAGTAGCTTGTTCGCCACAATGAGAACAAGTATATTCTTTTATATGGTGCGTAACTTGTTTAGACATTACATAATTATGACCGAATAAAGCGCAATACATTTTTGATACGGAGAATGACGAACGGGGGGTATGTTTCTTCATTTTTGTGGGGGTTAAAAGTTCATAATCAATACAATAATAACATTTTTTTAGTTATTAACAATAATTTGTAAGAAAATTTTTTGTAAAAATGCTATTTTTTGACCAAAAAGTGTATTTTATAGCAACTTTGCCCCATTAAAATGTATTTCATCGATAAAATTATGATTTTCACATGGTGTTTTTTGTAAGTTGTTAAATTGTTAAGAAAAGCGGAAATAATCTATTTTTTACGGCAAGAAATCGAGTAATGATTTGATGATATCCTGTTTGTTTTCTATATATGACATATGTCCACCATTCAATACTATTAAATCTGTCTTACATAGTTCGGATTCGTTTACGCTTTGTTGATAAGATAAAACAGGATCTTTTTTTCCGCTAAAGATGATTTTATCACCTTCAAATTTATGTAATGTTTCGGTGTGGTCTTTTCTAATTTTCATTCCTTCTAAGGCAGCTATTATTCCTTGAAGAGGAGTTTTAGAAGCTTCAATTTTGATTTTTTCGATTTCATTCTTGTAGGCTTCACGGTTTTTTTCGGCAAAAAGATTTGCAATCGCCATACTGGTGTATGCATTAGGGTTTTTTTTAACAATAGCAATCGCTCGACTTCGATTTATCTTTCTTTCTTTACTGTCAGGGAATGAGGTAGAGTTTAATAATACTAACCCTGATATCTCGTCTGGAAATAAATCGAGATATGCTAAGGAAACATATCCACCCATAGAATGACCTATGAATACAGGGGTTGTATTTATAGAAATATCCAATACAGCTTTAACAGCATGAGCCATATCTTCCATTCTATGTATGTAGCCAATACAGTCTGTATTTCCATGACCTAATAAATCAATAGCAATGCAAGTATATTTTTTAGAAATATCTACAATAATTTCGTCCCACATTTTTAGATTTTCTAGAAAACCATGTAATAAAACCAAAGGCGCACCTTTCCCAGTAATGTTATAATTAATTTCAATTCCTTTATATGCTAATGTCATCTGGAAATTTTATATTTCAACTTTCATATTATTTGCAAAACAATATAAACCTAACCAAATGAGACTAAATAAAGAAACTTTTATTACTGGATTTGCTTTGTTCTCTATGTTTTTCGGAGCTGGTAATCTGATACTACCGCCAAGTCTTGGATTTAAGGCAGGAGATATGTGGTTTTGGGTAACGATAGGTTTTGTAATTTCAGCTGTGTTGCTACCCTTGCTTGGTATTTTTGCTCATGCCAGGTTGCAGGGAACAATGTTAGACTTTGGAAAAAAGGTTTCACCTACATTTAGTTTATTATATTGTTTTATAGTATATGCGATTTCCATTTCATTGCCATCACCAAGAACTGCGTCGGTTACTCATGAAATGGCGATTCAACCTTTTTTTGGATCTAGCTCTCTACTAACAAGTAGTGTTTACTTTGGTATTGTTTTATTTTTTGTATTAAATCGTTCTAAAATTCTTACTGTACTAGGTAAGTTTTTGACTCCAATTATATTTATAGTAATTCTGAGTATCATATGTATTGGAATGTTTTCTGAACATGTACCGATGAATATTTCAGATTTCGAAACACCTATTATAAAGGGATTGCTAGAAGGGTATCAAACTTTTGATGCTATTGGGGCTGTTGTTGTCGGAGGAGTGGTTATCATCTCACTTAAATTGAAAGGAAAACAAAGTTTTGAAGAGAATAGAAGATTGATTAGAGATGCAGGATTGATTGCTGGTATTGGTTTGTTTATCGTTTATGCAGGATTAATATTTAATGGAGCACTTTTTAATGGAACTTTTGAAAAAGAAATAAGTCGCACTGAATTGTTATCAGGGTTAAGTTTACAAACCTTGGGAAACATTGGAAGTACTTTTTTAAGTGTTTTAGTGTCTTTAGCATGTTTTACAACGGCAGTAGGTATTGTAACAGGGACTGCAGATTTTATTAAAGGTGTTTTTAAAGAATCTCATCAAGCATATGTAATAACTGCAGTGGTTGGTTGTGTTCTTGGAGTGGTTATGGGACAGCTTGATGTACACGATATTATTGTAGTGGCTATTCCTGCATTAATGTTTATTTATCCAATAACTATTGTATTAATCTTATTAAATGTCTTGCCAGACAAATTAGCTCCTGTAGCTGTTTTTAGATCTGTAGTTTTGGTAACCATATTATTTAGTTTACCAGATTTTTTGGCTTCGATAGGCTTCAAAGATCAGGTTCAACCAATTCTAGAAATTATTCCACTTGGTATCTATAGTCTCGCATGGTTGTTACCAGCGATAACAACTTTTATCATTAGTTCAATTTTCATCAAACTTTTGAAAGCTAAACAGTAAGTATAGTTTTTTAAGCACCAAAAGGTCTTTCCAATCTATTTTTTTATTAAATTCGCGCTCTTTAACATTTATTTAAGAACAAATGTTAAGAATTGGGGATTCATAACAATAGGGAAAACAAAAACTAATGAAAAAACTAACTTTTTTTTCAGCAATTGTATTGCTGATATCGTCTTGTACCAAAGATGATTATATTCCGATTACGTCTAATTTAGATGCTGAGTTATTAAACGCTTTGGATAATGCTTCTGATGGAGAAGGTGTATCTTTTTTTATACTACCAGAGAGCGATGATTATGCTAGTATTCCACAAGATCCTTTAAATCCTATTACATCGGAAAAAGTGACTTTAGGTAAACTGTTACTTCATGAAACAGCTACGGGAGGTGTTCCTAAAATTGATGCTATGAAAGGAACTTATTCTTGTGCTTCTTGTCATCAGGCAGCAGCAGGTTTTGGGGCAGGTATAAGACAAGGAATTGGAGAATGTGGAATTGGTTTTGGAATAAGGGGTGAAGAGAGAGTAGTGAATACCAATGTTCCTGTTGATTCAATAGATGTACAACCAATTAAATCACCTACAATTTTAAATGTAGCGTATCAGGATGTGATGCTTTGGAATGGTCAGTTTGGTGGAACCGGAACTAATGCAGGAACAGAAGCTAGTTGGACTGAGATTGAGGAGAATTTCTTGGGCTTACAAGGAATAGAGGTTCAGGCAATTAAAGGTCAGAAAGTACATCGATTACAAATAGATGATGATTTTGTAAATACTTTTGGTTATAAAGAACTTTTTGATGCTGCATTCCCAGATGTAGCAGAAAATGAAAGATATACTAAACATAATGGTGCTTTGGCGATGGCAGCATATGAAAGAACTTTATTAGCAAATAGATCTCCTTGGCAAGATTGGTTAAAAGGAAATACTAATTCTTTAGATGAGAGTGAGAAAAAAGGTGCTATCGTGTTTTTTGGAAAAGGAAAATGTTATGAATGTCATACGGGGCCTGCACTAAATGACAAAGGTTTTCATGCATATGGAATGGATGATTTTGCAAATACCAGTGATGCTTTATTATTGTTTAATGCCAATATGGATAAAGTAAAAAGAGGAAGAGGTGGTTTTACTAATAATCCAGATGATGATTATAAATTTAAAACACCAACATTATACAATCTAGTGGATAATGGTTTTTATGGACATGGAGGAACTTTTACATCGGTAAAAGAAGTAATCGAGTATAAAAACAACGGTGTTCCTCAAAAAGCGGAAGTGCCTTCAGAAAATTTGGCATCTCAATTTGGAACTATTAATCTTACTGAAGAGGAAATAGATGATATGACGGCATTTATAACCAACGGTTTACGAGATCCGGAATTGAATAGATATGTTCCTGATGCTATTATCTCTGGAAGTTGTTTTCCAAATAATGATGATACTTCTAGAGTAGATCTAGGGTGTGATTAATTTAGTGTAGCAATCCACCAGGTATTGCCGTAAGGATCTTTAAAGCCTGCAGCTCGAGCTCCATGATCTTCTTGCATAGGTTGCATTAGCGAAATAGCGCCTGCATCTATAGCATTAAAGTATGTTTGATCAGTATCCTTAACATAAACATACATAGATGTGTTTTGAGCAGGATAGGCTTTAGAAGCTTCAGTAATCATGATGGTAGCATCACCAATCATTACTTCGGAGTGTTCAATTTTATAAGAAGTATCTACTTTACGCACCATTTCTTGTGCGTTAAATATTTTTCTTATAAAATCAATAAAGTCATCTGCATTTTCAACAACTAGATAAGGCATAGCTTGTTGATGGCCTGCTGTAATTTTCATTCGTTGCATTCGTGTTCTATAAATATTTTATATCCAACGAATAAACAGGCATAAATATTCTCTAAATTTTCAAAATAAGATCATAAAAAACCCTTGATGATTAAAAAGTCATCAAGGGTTTTACGTTCTATACGTGTATATTGTTTACTATTTATTCATTAAGTCCTCGATTTCATCAGCTTCTATTGGAATATTAGCCATTAGATTAAAAGGTTCTCCTTTTTCTTGTATAACTACATCATCTTCTAATCGTATTCCAAAACCTTCATCAGGAATATAAATACCTGGCTCTACCGTAAATACCATATTTGCTTGCATCGGCTCTGTTAGAATTCCGTAATCATGAGTGTCCAAACCTATATGATGAGAGGTTCCATGCATAAAGTATTTCTTATATGCTGGCCAATCTGGATTTTCATTTTGAACGTCTACTTTATCTATTAGTCCTAAGCCTAATAACTCTGAAGTCATAATTTTTCCTACTTCCACATGATAATCTGCCCAAATCGTTCCAGGGACTAGCATTTTGGTAGCTTCATTTTTTACTCGGAATACAGCATCATATACAGCTCTCTGACGATCTGTAAATTTACCAGAAACAGGAATAGTTCTACTTAAATCACTAGAATAATTCGCATATTCAGCAGCTATATCCATTAATATAAGCTCCCCTTCCTTACATTGCTGATTATTCTCTATATAATGTAAAACATTAGCATTGTTTCCACTAGCAATAATAGGTGTATACGCAAAACCTTTAGATCTGTGATTAATAAATTCATGCAATAGTTCTGCCTCTATATTATATTCCCAAACACCAGGTTTTACAAAACTGAGTAATCTTCTAAACCCTTTTTCAGTGATATTACAGGCGGTTTGCATAAGGTCAATCTCAATAGGATCTTTCACAGAACGTAATCTTTGCAAAATTGGATTACTCTTTGCTACTGAATGAGCAGGATATTTTGCTTTCCACCATTTGGTAAAACGATCTTCTCTTGTCTCTGTTTCTACATTAGCTCTGTAATGTTCGTTGGTATTAACATAAACAGTATCGCATTGTGTCATAATCTCAAAAAAGATTTTCTCGAGATCCTGCAACCAATACACGGTTTTGATTCCAGAAGTTTCTAAAGCCTTTTCTTTCGTTAACTTTTCTCCTTCCCAAATAGCAATAAGTTCACTTGTTTCTTTGAGAAAAAGCATTTCACGGTGCTTTTCGTGTGGAGCATCTGGGAATAACACCAAAATACTTTCTTCTTGATCTACACCACTTAAATAAAAAATATCTCTGTGTTGCTCGAAAGGCATTGTGCTATCAGCACTAATAGGATATATGTCGTTACTATTAAAAACCGCAATACTATTTGGTTTCATCTGTGCTGCAAAATTCTTTCTATTTTTAATGAAAAGATTTTTATCTATTTGGTGATATTTCATTTGATATAAAGTCTTTAATGTATATTATGTGACTTCAAAAATACTAAAGCCCAAAAGATGTATTGTTAAACAATGTCTAAAAATTTTGACACTACTTTAGCATTCTATACTTTCAGCCAACTAAATTTCGATCATCATGAAAACACACATCTCAACTATCTTATTGCTGTTTTTTGCAAGTATTTCTTCATTCTCTCAACAAAATGCAACGAATGCGCAAGAGATACAGAAAGGATTGCTGCAGAAAGCACAATTAGAAAAATCATCAATTGTAAAAAATGTTCCGTTCGAAAACATTGGTCCTTCGGTAATGAGTGGTCGTGTAGTAGATGTAGATGTAAACCCACAAAATACAGCAGAGTTTTATGTTGGTTACGCTTCTGGAGGATTATGGTATACTAAAAACAACGGAACAACATTCGAACCAATTTTAGATAATGCTGAAACCATTAATGTAGGTGATATTGCGGTAGACTGGAAAAAAGGAACTATCTGGGTAGGTACTGGAGAAAATAATTCCTCAAGATCTTCTTATGCCGGAATTGGAATTCTTAAATCTGATGATAAAGGACAGTCATGGAAAAATGTAGGCTTAATTGATTCACATCATATAGGAAGAATTATTATCAATCCAAATAATTCTGATGAGGTAGTTATTGGAGTTACAGGACACTTATACTCTACAAATGATGAAAGAGGCATTTATAAAACAAATGATGGAGGTAATACTTGGAACAAAACATTGTTTGTAAATAATGAAACCGGAATTATTGATGTTGCTTACGCACCAGGTAATTTTAATGTTATGTACGCTGCAGCTTGGGATAAGGATCGAAAAGCATGGAATTTTGAAGGAAACGGAACTGGCTCTGGAATTTACAAGAGTACAGATGCAGGGAACACTTGGAATAAAATTTCATTAGATGGAAGTGGTTTCCCGACAGGAAATGGAGTAGGAAGAATAGGTTTAGCTGTTTTTGATGAAAATACAGTTTATGCTGTACACGACAGTCAATTTAGAAGGGAAAAAGGAAAAGAAACAAGTAAAAGTACAGGACTTACAAAAGATGATTTTAAAACAATGTCCGTAGATACTTTTTTAAATTTAGAGGATAAAAAACTAAATCGTTATCTAAAGACAAACGGATTCCAAGAAAAATATCGAGCAGGAAACGTGAAGCAAATGGTTCGTAGCGGTTCTGTAAAACCTATTGATCTTGCCAAGTATTTAGAAAATGCAAATGCTGCCCTTTTTGATACGCCCGTAATCGGTGCTGAAGTTTATAGAAGTGATGATGGCGGTAAAAGCTGGAAGAAAACACACACAGAATATTTAGATGATATTTTTTACAGTTATGGATATTATTTTGCTCAGATACAGGTGAATCCAGCAAATAAAGATCATATCTATATCTCTGGAGTGCCTATTTTAAAATCAAAAGACGGAGGAGCTACTTTTAAAAGTATCAGTGCAGAGAATGTACATGCAGATCATCATGCACTTTGGATAAATCCAAAAAAACCAAATCATCTAATTAATGGAAATGACGGAGGTGTAAATATTAGTTATGATGATGGAGAAAATTGGATAAAAGCAAATCAGCCAAGTGTAGGACAGTTTTATGCAATAAATGTTGATCATGAAAAACCATACAACGTTTATGGAGGATTACAGGATAATGGTGTTTGGGTTGGATCTGTTAGAGCAAAAGAAAATGTAGCTTGGCACCAAAGTGGGCATTATCCTTGGAAAAGTATTATGGGAGGAGATGGAATGCAAGTACAAATCGATAATCGAAATAGTGATATTGTATATACAGGATTCCAATTTGGAAACTATTTTAGATTAGATAGATCTACGGATGAGCAAACATACATTCAACCGAAACATGAGTTGGGAGAGTCTCCTTATCGATTTAATTGGCAAACACCAATTTTATTGTCTCCACATAATCAAGATATCTTGTATTTCGGAGGAAATAAATTAATGAGATCCATGAATCAGGGAGATGATTGGACAGCAATTTCTGGAGACCTTACTAATGGAGGTAAAAAAGGAAATGTAGCTTACGGAACATTAACATCTATTTCTGAATCTATATTTCAGTTCGGTTTAATATATACTGGAAGTGATGATGGATTAGTGTATGTAACCAAAAATTCCGGAGGAAATTGGACTAAAATTTCTAATAGTTTACCTAAAGATTTATGGGTATCGAGGGTTATCGCTTCTTCTCATAAAAAAGAACGTGTATATGTGACCCTTAATGGATATCGCTGGGATGATTTTAGTGCTTATGTATATATGAGTGATGATTATGGACAAACTTGGAAAAACATAGGAAAAGAATTACCAATCTCCTCGGTTAATGTGATTAAAGAAGATCCAAAGAATGAGGATGTTTTGTATGTTGGTTCTGATAATGGAGCCTATGTTTCATTAGATAGAGGAAAGACATGGCAGGCTTTTTCTAAAGGAATTCCGAACGTAGCTGTTCATGATATTGTTATACAACCAGAAGCAAATGATCTGCTCTTAGGAACTCACGGTAGAAGTATTTACAAAACAAATATAGAGCCTTTACAAAAGTTAAGTTCTAAGGTGCTTACATCAAGTTTGTATCTTTTCCCAATGAGTTCGATAAAAGCATCTCCAAGATGGGGAAGCTCTTGGAGTAAATGGTTAGAAGCATATGAACCTTCTACAATAGTGAAGTATTATACGAATAGTGCAGAGTCTGTTACTATAAAAATAACCACTCCCAATGGTAAAACATTAAGAGAGTTTTACTCAGATTCGGATAAAGGGCTTAATTACGCTGAGTATGATCTTACAATTTCGGAAAAAGGAAGAAAAGCTTTACTAAAAGAGTTTCCAGATGAGGAAGTTTCCAAAAAGAAAAATGGAAAATATTACCTTCCTGTAGGAAAGTATGAGGTAGTTATTAGCAAAGGAGGGCAAATAGAAAAGGTTCCTTTTGAAGTAAAATAACCGACAAATAAACTTGCATTTATTAGGTAGAGGATTTATATTCACATATACATAGAAGGTAATTTGTTTTTGTTTCTATGTATAAACGTTTATTAACCAACATAATGAACACGAACCTACTATATAATGCAACAATTATTTTTGTATGCTTAGCAGCTTTTGTTTTAGCATGTTGGTGGTTATATAGATATCAAAAAAATAAAAAAACAAGCTCCTTTATAGATACACTTATAGGAGCTAGCAATCCTAAAGAAAAATCTAAGTCTAAGAACTCTGAAGAATCTGAAGCTGTGCAAAAAGCTATCCAGAATTTTAGGATGTCTGGATTAAACCACATTTTTTCTGAAGAAGAATTAGAATTAATTCATTACGATAAGCCATCTCAAATAACAGGTATACTCAGTTATTTTTCCACCTCTTTATTTGATAAAAATAATCTAGATGATGTTCTCTGGGATATTGTGGAGAACTGTATTTCTCATCTACATTTAGAAGATTGCGTGATATATATATTAGATAATTCGAGAAAAGTTCTGATCCAAAAAGCAGCTTACGGTAATAAGGATAAAGGAGGGCGAACCATATTAAGTCCGATCGAAATTTCGTTGGGTCAAGGAATCGTTGGACAAGTGGCACAATCGGGAGAGTATGAGTGTATCTATAATGTAAATTATGATGATCGGTATGTTGTTGATGATATTAGTCGTAATTCTGAACTAGCAGTTCCAATAAAAATTGATGATAAGGTGGTCGGAGTGCTAGATTCAGAACATTCGCAAGAAGGTTTTTTTAATGAACATCATATATTACTCTTTCAGCTAATTGCTAAGTTAACGGCAAAAAAACTTGCCCAGATTGATATAAAAAACACATCAAACATTACTAATGACGATGTATATTTTAAAGAACTTCATTTTTTAATGAAGGAAGCCAAGATATACAGAGATGCAAGTTTAGGATTAGAAGGGATATCAAAAATGCTAAAAGTTAGTAGTAAGTATCTTTCTCAAATGATTGCTAAATTGAATGGTTCTAGTTTTGTAGATTATGTAAACAAGTTTCGAGTAGAAGATGCCAAATCTAAACTCAAAAACCCAAAATTCTCCAATTATACTGTACTTGCAATTGGTTTAGATTCTGGATTTAACTCTAAGTCAACATTTTATTCTGCTTTTAAAAAATATACAGGCATTTCTCCTAAAGAATACAGGGCAACAGCATTAGAAACTGAATAATTTTGTAAAAAAAGTTGTTCTTTTACACTAAGAGATTGATAATTATAGATCTGCAGTAATTTTTTTTACGTAAAAAACCTGATGAAGTACCTATATAAAATCATATTATTAAATGCTTGTTTTCTAATTTTTAGCATAGTTATTACTGCGCAAGTAGAGGGAACCTATCATGTGAAACCTTATACACATTTTAATGGTCTGTCGAATAATTGGGTTTCAGATATTTATCAGGATGATGATGGTTTTATGTGGTTTGCTACTCAATATGGATTAAATCGTTTTGACGGCAAAAGATTTAAGTTATTTACCTACGTTCCAGGAGATGCAAAGGCGTTAAGAGCTAATTGGGTTCGATGCATCACTCAGCTAAAAGGTGATGATAAGTTGTATCTAGGAACTCTTGGTGGAGGAGTAAATGTCATGAATTTATATGAGGAACATTTTGATTCTCTTTTTATCCCCAAGGATACATTAGATGATGATATTTCTATTGTAAACAATATAGTAAAGGATGCTAAAGAAAATCTATGGATTTCTTCTACCGCAGGGATATACCGTTATTATTTAAAAGATAGTACAGTAAGAAGATTTTATGATAAAAGTTCTTCTAATATTAGTATTGCTGAAGATGGATCAAAATATATACTTACACAGATATCCAAAGAAATATTTGTCGTTGATGGCGATACAGTTTTTAAACAAAATTTACCGAATGACAGATATAAAAATATCTCTGCTATTTCTAAAGATAGTTTCTTATTATATTCTAATAAAGAACTATTTATAGCCAGGAAATCCGATACGATTTGGAACCTTCAAAAATTGGGCTTCGAATCTGAATATAGAACCAGTGTGAGAGAACGTCCTTTTATTTTTAAAGATAAAAAAGGATATGTTTGGGTAAACGGGGGAGATAAAATCTATAAGTTTTCTCCAGATTTTAAGCATCAAGTGGTAATGCCTTTGCAAGAATTGCTAAATATTAAATCTTCTAAAAAGATTAAGGCAAATTGTATATTCCAAGATAGAGAAGACAATTTTTGGATTGGTACCAATTTAGGAGCATTTCAATTAATACCTCATAAGCCTTTTAGGCATCCTTTTTTAGGAACTTTAGGGCAGGTGAGGCAAGTTGTAGAATGTGGTAATAAATTATGGTTTGCACTAGGTGATGGTATTTATTCTTGGGATAAAGACACTGTCAATCCTCCTAAAAAAATTCAAAAAAGTACCGTAAATACTATAATTTGTGCTAGTGATGAATTTTTATATGCTTTAGGAAGAGACGACAAAGATCAAACAGCTTTATTAAAAATAAATCCGAACAACGAAAACACCATACCAATTTATTTATCAGATTTAAAATTTCCGTTAAGTGTTAGTTGGAAGATTACTGAAGATAAGAATCAAAGGTTGTGGATAGGTCAATGGGATAATATCATTATTTATGATCTTAAAAGCCAAGAGTATTTTGGTATTCCTGTCTTCGAAAACAATACTGGAATAATTGAGTTGTATCCGGATAATCAAGATAATATTTGGTTGGGAAGTATAGGTAAAGGAGTATTGAAATTTTCAAGTGCAAGTAAGATTACAAAAGACAGTAAAGTTAAGTTTAAACGATATGTACATAATATAAATGATCCCAAAAGTATAAGTTCTAATTTAATTCAATCTATTCATCAGGATAAAAAGGGATTCCTTTGGATAGGAACTGATGGAGGCCTTAATTGCTTGGATCCAAAAACCGGAGAGTTTAAAAGGTTTTTGCGAAGTGGTAAAATGCCTAATGATAAAATTTTAAACGTTACTAGCGATAAGAGTGGTGTGATATGGTTAAGTAGTATAAGTAATGGAATCATCTCTTATGATCCAGATAAAGATATATTTAAAACATATGACACACAAGATGGACTGTATGATAACTCTATGCTTTTAGGTTTTGCATACGTGGATGAACAAGGTTATGTTTGGATGGGAAGTGAAGGAGGTATTCAATATTTCAATCCCGATCAGTTGACTTTTTCAACTGAAAAAAAACCAAACCTAGTCTGGTTATCGTATACGAAATTCAGATCCGATACAACTATAGTATCTAAGTTTCCTAAAAAACAAGGATTAGTTGATAATGAAATTAAAGTATATCCAGAAGATCAGAGTATTACGTTTGATTTTCGGGCTTTAACCTTCGAAAGATCACAAAATGTTAGATATCAATTTTGGCTAGAAGGATTTCATCAGGATTGGCTTCCCGTTCAATCTGATGGAACTGTTACACTATCTTATTTACCAAAAGGGAAGTATACTCTAAAGGTTAAGGCATTTGATATAGATGATGCTTGGGAAATAGGAGATAGTGTTGAATTATCAGTAATACCGCCATGGTATAAAACGAACCTTGCTTATTTGCTATATAGTTTTTTATTATTCTTAATCGTTTTTGCATTTTATAAAATACAATTAAGAAGAAAAATTGCCGAAACAGAGAAAGAGTTTGTAAAAGACTTATCTCAATCTAAAACCCGGTGGTTCAATCAGATTGCTCATGAATTTAGAACACCGCTTACAGTAATTTTAGGGGCAACTGATCAAATTAGAGAGAAACTGACTAATTCTTCAGAAAAGAATACCAATGGACATCTCTCTCAGATTGAAAATCAAACCCATCATCTATCTAATCAAGTTCAAAAGATTTTAGAAATTGCTCAAATGCAAGACAATCAGTTGGAGATTCATGTGAGTGATGGAGATTTTGTAGCTTTCCAAAAGTACCTTTTTAACTCATTTGCCTCATTAGCTGATCAGAAAAGTATTGCGTTAAAATTTACAAGTTCAGATGAATCTGTTTTTGCATCTTTTGATGAAGATAAATGGAGAAAGATTAGCTCTAATCTAATTTCTAATGCTATTAAGTACAATCGCATTAATGGAACTGTTTCTTTAAATATAAATATTGATAAAAATAATAATACGGTTACAATTGATATAAGGGATACAGGAATTGGAATTGATAAACAGTTTCTTTCTAAATTATTTGATCCTTTCTCTAAAGAAAACACCGAAGACCCAAAAGGTGTTGGGTTAGGACTTACACTGACAAAGGAATTAATTCAATTGTTAAAAGGAACAATTACAGTGGATAGTAAAAAAGACAAAGGAACTTCTTTTAGAATAACTGCACCTTTAGATTTAGTTCCCAAAAGCAATAAAATCATAGAGCAAACAGATGATTTTATTATGGATCCTGATAAACCTATGGTGCTTATAGCCGAAGATCATAAAGAAGTACGATCATATGTTCATTTTTGTTTATCTCCAGATTTTACAATTATAGAAGCAGAGAATGGACTTATTGCTTGGGAGCTATGCAAAAAACATATTCCCGATCTCGTAATATCTGACGTAATGATGCCAGAATGGGATGGAATTAGATTAGGAACTGAAATCAGAAATGATCTAGCAACCAATCACATTCCTTTTATTTTATTGACCGCAAAATCCGGGCAGTCGAATCAGTTAGAAGGTCTGAAAATTGGGGCCGATGCATATTTAACAAAACCCTTTGATAGAAGCGAATTACTGATCAGAGTTGATAACCTGATCAAAACACGAAAAAAACTACAGGAAAAATACCAAAGAGGTGACACAACGATAACCTCAGAAAATGAAAAGATTGATCATTTTATGAAAGATGTTGTGCAGATTATTGAAGAAGAATTGGATAATGACGAATTTGGGGTGCCTCAATTAGCAGAAAGATTACACATTAGTAGAGTTCATTTATTTAGAAAAATCAAAAATTTGACTGGGTTACCACCAACCAAGTTTATAAGAAAAATTCGTTTGCAAAAAGCACATGAATTCGTATTAAGAAATGAGCTATCTATATCCGAGATTGCATACCAAACGGGTTTTAAAGATCCCGCATATTTTACACGAGTATATGTAGAAGAGTTTGGAAAACCACCTTCAGAATTTAGAAACAAATAGTTAGAATCCCTTTGTTTACAGTGTTTCTGAGCTAGATGTAACCAGAGTACAAGTCTATGTAACCATAGTGCAATACAATTTTTTAATCTCGCTTTACCTTGGTTGATATAATTAAAGTGACAAAATAAGATGTATTGATTTTTAGTGTCTACTAAAGTCAAGATCATGTTTTGTAATGGACAAAAAACAAGGTTATGAATATTCAGGAAAACAAAAACAACAGGATTGTTAATTCGATTCATGGATCAATTTGGGTATTACTCTTACTTATAATTGCTAGAATATCGAAAGATAATATCGGAGAGTTAGATTTTACTATAATTATCTATACCATAATTAGTTTGATCTCTTTTGTGATATTTTGGTTTTTTAGAGTTCGTTACATCTCTCTCTTTGCCTTACAAAACATAAATAGAGAATTTAGTTCGCCGAAAAAAAGAACTACATCACCGTTTCACAGTTACTACGAAACTTCCGTAGTAAAGTCAAGAAGAAAAGCGGATGATGCGCCAAGGAAACAAGAAGAGCCAGAATCTAAGAAAGAAATAACAAGCATACCATATCTTGAAGAAGTATTTTTAGACTTTGACAGTAATATATTAGAAAGAGCACCGATCCAAACTATATCCGTATTAAGTTACTTTGCTACCTCTCTTTTTGAAAAAAATAATGTAAATGATGTTCTTTGGGATATTGTAGAAAATTGTATCGCTCACCTTCATCTAGAAGATTGTGTGATTTATATGCTCGATAAAGAAAAAGAATACCTGATTCAAAAAGCTGCTTTTGGGAATAAAAATAATGGCGAAAAGAAAATTGTTAGCCCGATAAAAATAAAAGTAGGAGATGGTATCGTTGGCGCCGTTGCAAAATCCAAAAATTACCTACGAATTGATGATCTTAGAACAAATGACACATATATAGTAGATGATGTTTCGCGTTTATCAGAATTATCGGTTCCGATTTTTATTGATGGTGCTATTGTTGGCATTTTGGATTCTGAACATTCCGAACGAGACTATTTTACAGATGATCACGTATTTTTATTTCACCTTATTGCCAAGCTTACTGAGAAAAAACTAAAACAAATATGCAGTAACAATACTTCTTGTAGAATTACTGATGATAATATTTATTATAAAGAATTAGAGTTTTTAATGAGAGAAGCTAAAATATATCAAGATCCTCAACTGGGATTAGATAGTGTGGCTAAAAAGTTAAAAATTAGCAGTAATTATTTGTCTCAGCTAGTAAATAAATTAACTGGAAAAAACTTTGCAGATTACATCAATACGTTCAGAGTCGAAGATGCGAAAGCGAAATTGAGAAATCACAATTTTATAAACTATACGATTATAGGAATAGCACTAGAATCTGGATTTAATTCGAAGTCTACATTTTACAGTGCATTTAAAAAACTTACCGGTATATCCCCAAGTGATTATAGAAAGAATGGTTAAAAGTGTCCTGTTTTTTTGAAAGTCAAACTTTCGGGACATTAAATTCTATAGCAAGAATTATTTTTAGTCCGGTTAATAGATAACGTGCATTTTTATACCAGTAGAGATGGTATTAATAAGTGTTAGGTTATTTTTTGTGCAAAAGCAGTTTGTAATGACAGGTTTTTTGTCCAATCGCTTTTCATTACTATAGGATCCTCATTAAATATTCTAGTTATTTTTATTGAGGGTCCTTTTTTAAATTATAGGGTAATAATTTAAGCGATTATTACTACATTATTTAACCTAAAAAAATAATAAGATTTGCATATGAGAAGATTTATATCATTTGTGATATGTGCTTTTTCTACTAGTTTTTTTGGATATTCTTGTTTCTGGGATTACGACACTGTCGAAATGGAGAGAATGCAATTTCCTGATGTAATTGAGTTAATCTCTGGAAAATTTTTGAGGCATTCTCCAGAGTTTTATAGATGGAGAATAGCAGACAGAGAAGAAAAACTTAAAAGGTTTCCAGATAGCCTAGAATTATATGATGATCTTGCGGTTGCTTATTCTAAAATAGGAAATGACCCTAAAGCAATTCAGATTATTCTAAAGAAGGATAAGATTGCTCCAAATAATTATACAACATATGCTAATCTTGGTACTTTTTATATCCATAATGGTCAACTAGAAAAGGGAATTGAATATATAGATAAGGCAATTGCTATAAATCCAGATGCTCACTTTGGGAGAGAGATCTATCAAAAATATCTTGTGGAATATGTACAAAGTAAAATGAAAAATGGAAAAGTCATATTACCGTTATCTCCCGGATTTGATACTTCAAGAGGAACATTTCCGATAAAGACTTTTAATAATTTTTATTCTTTTTTAAGTAACAAATACTATAACAAAAGTGGAGATAATTTAAAAAGTAAATCACTACCCAATAAAGAGCTTCAAAAAGCAATTAAAGGAATTATGGGGATGATGAAGTTTGGGAATTACGACTCACCTGTTTTGCTAGAAGCACTCGGAGATTTATTAATGGCCGATGGTTGGAAAAAGGGAGCAAGACAGTTAGCTGCGAGAGCGTATTTTAAGGCGTCCTATCACAGTAAAGAGAAAGCCACAAAGTCATTATATGATCAAAAAATTGCACTTACACTTTATTATCAATACACCAAAAAAGGAGGAAGTCGATTTACGATCGATGCATTAGAAAAATCATTAAAAGAAGAAATTGCAGAAGGAGAAAAGTATTATAAAGAAATTCGTGAGACCGAAATACGATGGATAACCAATGGAAAAAACCCAGAGGTTGAGTTTTCGAAAAAGTATTACAAAAAACCTTTGGTAGGAAAAATAAAACAAGAAGCAAGTACTCCAACCGAAAAGGTAGAAAGTCATTATCATAAGTATAGACCTAAGACATCAGACACTCTAAAAAACCTTCCCAAAGACACTCTCGTGTTAAATGAAGCTATAGCAACTAAAGAAGATGTGATTACTGAAATAAAACAAACCGAAAAAAACACTAATACATCAAAAATACCTATCGCGATTTATTTTATAATTCCAGTTTTGATAATCATTCTTATCTACGTTGTAAAAAGCCGGAAGAACTAAGTTTTTTAGAGATTAAACCTTTTTAAAATGAAATATGCAATGCTATGTATGGTATTCATAGGTGTTTGTCGATCTCAGGCACAACATTGTTTCTGGGATATGTCTTCAATGATAATAATAGATGTTCGTGATATTAGAACAGGAGAAAAAATTCATGGTTTGACAATTAATATTACAGATGCTAAGGGAGTAGAATATGTGAAGAAGAAATTTATAGTTACACAAAAAATTGATGAGGTAATAACAAATCATCCTGGTTTAAGAAAGTTCCCTTCATATCATGATTATTATGTGCTAAAATTTGTTGAAAATGCTCAAAA
Organism: Aquimarina sp. 433; assembly: GCF_054054605.1. Classification (NCBI taxonomy): domain Bacteria; kingdom Pseudomonadati; phylum Bacteroidota; class Flavobacteriia; order Flavobacteriales; family Flavobacteriaceae; genus Aquimarina; species Aquimarina sp. 433. Next base: position 531,764 of record NZ_JBSWZK010000002.1, on the reverse strand, counting down.
TTTACATGGAAAATTTATAACCATAAAAGACACACAAGTCAAAAATAGAGAAGGTTTCGAGAGTAAAACTGTACAGATCAAACCGGAACACTGTCAAAGCCTTTGTGTCGAGAATCCGATTTGGCAGCGTAAAGATTTGGTTAATAAAATGAAAATCAACGTGTGGTTAAAAAAGAAAGCCTTTCATAATAAGAACTAAATAATATCCGAATTCTTTGAAATTCAAACTTCTCGGACACCTAAAATAAGACCTGGGTTTATTTTTGATCAGATATTTTAATAATGTGTGATATGAGAAATGAATTTAGAATCAAAGGTTTCTTAAGACTATTGGTAGTGTTTTTTGCAGTTTGTAGTTGTGAATTAAAAGAAGATTTTACCAATGAGCCCCATTCTTTAGTTTCTTCAGAAAAAGTTGTAACTACTGATCAGCCTAGCTTTTCAAATACTGTGGTAAATGGAGAAACTCCTTATGGAGGAAGAGCAGCTCATACCTCTACTATTTTTGATAATAAAATGTGGGTGATTGGTGGCGTACAAAATCAATTTACTTATAATGATGTTTGGTGTAGTAAGGATGGCAAAAATTGGGAAGAAGTTACCCCAAGCGCACCATTTTCAGTTCGCTATGGACATGCGATGACCGTTGCTGATAATAAGATGTGGATTGCAGGAGGTACACAGGGAAATAAATATTTGAATGATGTGTGGTTTAGTAAAAACGGAAAAGATTGGATGCAGTCACAAAAAAACGCCCCTTTTTCTGCTCGTAGATGGCATACATTAGCCAGCCTAGAAAATAGAATGTTTTTGATTGGTGGGTTAAGTGATAATTTTGATGTAAAAGGAGATGTATGGACTAGTAGTGATGGTATACAATGGAACTTGATAACCAATCTGGCTCCATTTGGAAGGCGCTATGGACATGCTACAGTAGTATATGATAATAAAATATGGGTTATCGGAGGACATGATGATAGTGGAAATTACCTTAATGATGTTTGGTACTCTACAAATGGATTTGAATGGAATTTAGCCAGCGTAAATATTCCATTTTCTCCTAGAAGGAATCATGCAATAACTTTTAATAAAACAGGAATGTGGTTAACAGGTGGTATAGGACCACAAAATGACTATTATGATGACATTTGGTTTAGTCAAGATGGAATGGTTTGGGAGAAGATAAACGTTAAGAAAAATTTTCCATCCAGAGGCTATCATACTTCGGTGTACAATACAAACAAATTATGGATTCTAAACGGTTTTAGTCTACAAAATGGGGCTGTTTATTATGATGATATTTGGGGATATGAATAGTGTTTTATTGCGAAGTAAGTAAGTTAAGCGATAATATGAAATCGATAAAGATTTTAATAGTTTTGATAACGGTAATGGGCTGTAGAAATGACAATTTTTTATTAGACAGTACACCACCATTATTTACGATTCCGCCAATACCGATAGCGCAAGTTAGTTCATTCATTCCATTTGGACAGTTTCTTACCCCTACTCAGCAAAATCCAGCGATTGAATATTTTGGTAATCAATCAGATATACCAGTGGTATCGGTTTCAGAGGGAATTGTAGTAGATGTTAGAAGAAACCCAACTATTGATGATTTTGAAATATGGATAAAACCAAGTAATAATGCTACTTGGCTTATTATATATGATCACGTTGTTGAGGTTACTATTTCAAAAGGAGATCAAGTGCAAACAGGTAGTTTATTAGGAACAATTGGTCTTGGAAATAGGGTTGAACTTCAAGTTAATGATGATCAAAATATAGCACATTGTCCCTTGCAATTTGGAACTTCAAGCTTTATACAGCAACATAAGAATTTATATGAAGAATGGTGTGTTGAAGAAACTGTTATGCCATAAAAAAAACTTAAAAATAAAGGAAAAACTTAAATCGAAAATTATGAGATCTATTAAAATAACAATACTTGTTCTTCTTGTATGTCAAACTATTTTAAATGCACAAAAGATGAATTCAATAACAGTAATAGGAGAAACTAATATGCAACCTGAGATTAACGAGTATATTGTAAATGTAGAATTCAGAGAGATTGTTGGAGATAGTTACAGAAATATAAAAGGAAAAACAGTAGATGATGTAGCTAAAGAATTTGCAGCTTCATTAAGTAAAGTAAATATCGATTTTAGTCGTTTTGAAGAGGATGAGCTGTATCGGATTACATCATATAGCTATAACACATCTAGGTTTTATTTTTATAAAACTACCTCTTTAGATGAAGTAAAATTGGTTTTGAGTCAGAGTATGGAAGGCGTTACAAATACAAAAGTTGATATTATATCTAAAGAAATGGCCCATGAAGAAATGGGGAAACTGAGTAAAGATGCTATTGATGATGCCAGAAATGCAGCCACTAAAATTGCTGAGAATATTGGGGGAAACATTGGAGAGATTATTAAAATTGAAAACCATAATAACAAGCAGAAATATTTTAATTCGATGGCAATAAAAACACCAATAAAGTATTATGTTACGGTAACTTTTTCTCTTAAATGATATTTTTAGCTATATATCAAAAAATGAAGTTGATCAAGGTTCTAGCGTGCGTTTTTTGCTTATCATTTCTTTTTATTCAGTGTGAAAACAAAAAATCTAAAAGAGAGCCTAAAAAGAATATAGTGCTATCAACTTCAAAGGAGGTTAATTTAAAAGATACCCTAAAGATTGGATATACATATTGGTGGCCACAAAGTGGTCCGTTTATTGGAAATTGTGGTGAAAAATATAGCTTGGTTTTTTTAGGGACAGTGGATAAGATCTATAATAAAACAGAACAACCTCACTACACAGCTCGGAAAGGAGTAATAAGAGTGGATGAGGTTCTTACTTCTATAGAGTCCACAAACAGCTCGTATCAAGAGCAAAACTATATCATATCAGATTGTTTTGCTGATGTAGATGTTAAAGAAGGAGATAGTGTTATTGTATTTTGTTATGAGTATGAAGGAAATTATAGTACTCCTGGCGGAAAATCTATACTTAAAATTGAAGATAACAATGACCCTATTGTGGTTTCTATAAAAGAATATATCAAGTCTGAGCAAAACCCTTTGACCATAGAAAAAGATATTCCGTTGTGGAAGAAATATCAATTAGATACTGCTTTAAAACAGTTGATTTCTTGTAGAGAATCATATCAATAATATCTTAGGGATTTACCCTTAAAAACGTCCGAATTTATTGAATTTCAAATATTTCGGACATCCTTAAAACAACACCTAATTAAGTTTGTGCCATTAACTTTAAATACTTTTTTAAAATGAAAGCAATGAAAAATTTAATGGGATGTGTATTAGTTATATTACTATCTGCAAGTGTTATTTCTTGTGAAGGCGAAGATGGGGCTGTAGGGCCACAAGGTGAACAGGGACCACAAGGAGAACAAGGTGATCAAGGGCCGCAAGGCGATCAAGGAGATACAGGAACGGCAAATGTTATTTACTCAGACTGGATTGCTAGAGACTTTGTGTTAGATGGTGCTCAACAATCAAATTTTCAAGGATTAGATGTACTTAGCAGTTCAGAATTTAATCTTGCATCTGATGTGGTATTAGTATACGGAAGAAATGGAAATGATACTGATTATGAGATATATCAATTACCTTATTTATTGGCATCTCAAAATGAATATTATCTATTGAGGCTATTGGATACTACAGGTGGAGCTTCATTACAAGTCGAAGCTAGTACAACTGACAGCGGCACTAATCTATTTACATTCTTCAATGATTTTAGATATATAATTATTCCTGGAGGACAAACAGCAGGAAGGTCAGCTCAAGATTTTGAGAAAATGTCATACGAGGAAATAACTGCTCTTTTTGATATAAAATAAACAAAAAGATTATGATACAAAATTTCCTAAAGTTCAACTTTGGGGAATTTTGTATTATCTCTAAGACCATCCGAACAAACTGTATTTCCTTTTTATGAATTAAACACCAAAAAAAGAAGAAGATGATAATTTACGGAAGCAAATCAGTACACCTAAAATCAGAAAGATCAGAAATTTCCGTTTGTCCAAATTGCGGAACACAAGGATCTTTAGTTTTAAGTGTTTATAGAAGACATGCGCATATTTTCTGGATTCCATTATTCCCAATAGGAAAAAAGGGATTGTCTCAGTGTCAACATTGTAAAAATGTTCTTTATACCAAAGAAATGCCTTTGTCAATAAGAAAAGAGTATAATCTATTAAAAAATAAAGCAAAAGGCCCACTGTGGCAATATGCAGGTTTAGGCATATTAATAATTACAATTGTTTGCGCCGCGATATCAGTACAACTAGAAAGTTAGTACCTTAGTGTCTAAAATATTTGGTTATGACACTTACGATGGGTATTCCAGCATTACTTTTTCCTGCAATTTCTCTCACGATGCTAGCGTATAATGCTAGGTATCTTGCAATCGCAGCATTGATAAGACAATTGCATAAGGAATATTTAGATTCCAGATCTAAGAATACAGGATTACAGATTAAGAATTTACGAAAGCGATTATGGCTGATAAGAAATATGCAAGCCATAGCAATTATTAGCTTTCTTACGAGTGTAATTACAATGTTTTTGTTATATGTTGAGAAAAACAGTTTAGCAAATTTAATATTTGGCATCAGTCTTTTTGCACTTATGATTTCACTTTTTTTATCTTTTATAGAAGTGCAAATTTCCACCAAAGCATTATCAATAAGGTTAGACAGAATAGAGGAAAATAACTAGAAATTCTTATCTTGTTAGACATATTTGTTTTAACCAACCTCGCATGCTCCAGAATGAACTTTTTAATAACGTAATGCAAGATTTCAATACGGGTTATTGGCAATTGCTGAAGGATCCGTATAGAGAAAATTGGTCGGATAAATTTTATGAAGTTTTAGGGTATTCCAAGGAAGATGTGAAGTCTGATTTTGATTATTTTATATCGAAACTTATTCACGAAGAAGATGTAGCTTTATTTAGAGACAATTTTCTTAACTACAGAAATAATAACACCAATTTTAAACAGCACATTAAGATTCGTAACAAAAATGGACAGTATCTATTTTTTCGATGTGCTACGAATGACGAATTACCTGTGAACATAAAAGCAGGGGTACAGTTTTTATTTTTTTTCGAAACTAACATAGAGCCTGACCGAACGATAAAAAAGGATAACTTTTATTATAAAGAGACTGCACAGATGACTTCTACAGGGAGTTGGTATGTGGATTTTCAGAAAAGAGAAAGTTACTGGGATTTTGAGACCTATCGTATTTTAGAATACCCAGAAGATTATAAACCATCTTTAAAAGATTCTGCGGATTATTATACCGAAGATCATAGACAATTAGCGGCGGATTGTTTTTTTAATTGCGCTATGATGGGAACTCCTTTTAATACAGAAATAAAAATGGTCACTGCTAATAAAAGAGAGTTTTGGGCAAGAGCAATCGGGAAACCAATTTACAATGAAGGGAAAGAAATAATTGGTATTCGAGGTGTTTTTCAGGATATAGATGAAATCAAAAGAAAGGAAATAAGTTTACAGAAATCGGTAGATATTATAGCCGCTCAGAATTCTAGACTCTTTAACTTCGCGCATATTGTTTCTCATAATCTTAGATCTCATACAAGCAACTTATCATTATTAGTTCAACTCATAGAAGATATAGAAGACCCTAAAGAGAAAGAAGGGCTCATTAAGGAAGTAAAGACAATTTCTGATAATCTAAATACTACTATAGAACACCTAAATGAGGTGGTTACGATACAAACAAACAATAAACAAGAACGAGTTGCTGTATACTTTAATGAGGCACTAAAGTTAGTAGTTAATGGAATTAGTCATATGATTAGTAACAGTAATTGCCAGATTCGACCAGATTTTACCGAAGTTGAACAAATAAATTACATACCAGCGTATTTAGAAAGTATTTTGCTGAATTTGATTACTAACGCAATAAAGTATAAGCATCCAGAACGTGATCCTGTGATTGTTATTAAAACATATAACGAGAATGGAAACGCGTACTTAAAAGTTTCTGATAACGGAAGAGGGATTGATTTGACTCTTTTTAAGGATAAAGTATTTGGTATGTACAAGACGTTCCACTATAATAAAGATGCAGTGGGTATTGGGTTGTTTATGACCAAAAATCAAGTAGAATCTTTGGATGGAACTATCACAGTTGATAGTGAGGTAAATGAAGGAACGACATTTACTATAAAATTTTAAAACACACAATTCTTATAAAATGGGCGATAAAATAGGAATAGCATGTATCATCGATGATGATAGTGTCTATGTAAATTTGGTAAAACGAATAATTGAAGCAAAACACCTTTGCAAAAACTTATTAGTTTTTGAGAATGGCAAAGAAGCATTAAGCTATTTTGAAGCTATCTTAAGTAATATGGATGAGGAAAATCTTCCAGAAATAATTTTTCTTGATCTTAATATGCCAGTAATGGATGGATGGCAGTTTTTAGAACAATTTTGTGGGATAAAGAATAAGTTTGGTAAAGTGATCACCCTGTATATTGTGAGTTCTTCTATCAATCCAGTGGATATTAATAAAGCAAAAGAAATCAAAGGCGTAAAAGATTACTTAATTAAACCCATAACTATAGAAGATCTGGAAGGTATTTTTAATGCTTCAGCCTAAAATAAAACGACTTCTGAATTATAATCATCAGAAGTCGTTTTTTGTTTCTTTCTATAGCAAAGAGGTTCTTTTACATAAGTGATACTCTTAAGGTATTTACCATTCCTTTTTCTATTACAGGCATGGCTGCTAGATTGATAAGCATATCGCCTTTTTCTACAAAACCTCGTTCTAATGCTAAATTATTAACGTCATGAACTGTTTCGTCAGTACTTACATATTTATCATAATAAAATGCTTTAACGCCCCAAAGAAGACTTAGTTGTGATAATATTCTTCTATTACTGGTAAATACTAAAATATGAGCTCCTGGTCTCCAGGCAGAAATCTGAAAAGCGGTATAACCACTATTAGTTAATGTACAGATAGCTTTGGCGTTAATATCGTTGGCCATATGTGCTGCATGGTAACAAATAGATTTAGTAATGAATCGATTAGTTCTTATATGAGGAGGATCCTGAGGAACCTGAATAAGCTCAGAGTTTTCTACACTATTAATTATTTTAGTCATAGTAGCGATAACTTGTACAGGATATTTACCTACCGAAGTCTCTCCGGATAACATAACTGCATCAGCGCCATCCATTACCGAGTTGGCAACATCATTTACTTCTGCACGAGTTGGGGTTAAACTATCGATCATGGTCTCCATCATCTGCGTTGCTATAATAACAGGTATCCTAGCCGTCTTAGCTCTAAGCACTAACTTTTTCTGAATTAAAGGAACCTCTTGAGCAGGAATTTCTACACCTAGATCTCCTCTGGCAACCATAAGACCATCGCAATAAGCAACAATCTTATCTATATTTTCTACACCTTCAGGTTTTTCGATTTTTGCAACGATAGGAATCTTATGTTCGCTGTGTTCCTTAATAAGATCTTGTAATTCTATAAGATCCTGAGCATGTCTAACAAATGATAATGCAATCCAATCTACTTCTAGACTACAGGCAAAAATTGCATCTTTTACGTCCTTTTCTGTAAGCGCAGGTAAAGAGATATTCGTATTAGGTAAGTTAACTCCTTTTTTAGACTTTAAAGGACCTCCCTGAATTACTTTTGCCTTTATTGTATCCTTATTATTAGAAGAAACAACTTCAAAAATTAATTTACCGTCATCTAATAAAATTCTTTCTCCGGATTTTACATCTTTTGGAAAGTTCGCGTAGTTCATATAAACGCTGTCGGAAGTTCCTTCAAAAGGTTCTCCAGTAACAAAATTTATATGATCTCCATCATTAACAATAATATCACCTTTCATGACACCAACTCGTAATTTTGGACCTTGTAGATCTGCTAAAATAGCAGCATTAAACCCATGTTTGGCATTTAAGTCACGAATCATTTTTACTCGCTCTTTTACATCTTCATAATCAGCATGCGAAAAGTTGATTCTAAAAACGTTTACACCAGCTTCTAGCATTTTTTTTAGTACATCTTTCGTGCTTGTAGCGGGTCCAAGCGTTGCCACTATCTTAGTTTTTTTGGAGTTTGGCATTATTCAAATATTAAGTTGTTCTTTGATTTTAGTTGAGTATAATCCACAGCGTAAGCAGTTACAATTTGTGGAATAGTAAGTAGATTTTCTATGAGAGCTTTACTTGAAAATTGGGAAGTTTCAGCTTCTACCTTTAAAAAGTAATCTACATTTTTTAGTTCAGGAATTAGATATTCTGTAATAGCTCTTTCTGAAGCAGTCGATGCAAATAAGCCTTCAGCTGCTATCGTATCGGACTTAATTTTTGTTTTAAATTTATTTCCCAACAGACTATACATATTATATCTAAATTGATCATGATACTGAAACATCGGAAAACTTGCCGTATGTGTCTCATGTTCAAAATTTATATCTTCTTTTTTTCTGAAAAGTCGTAAGTCTAGATGCTTATTTAAAATAAAAGCTAATCTGTAGGTAGCTATCGAACTATGAACGGCAATAAGCTCATAATCATCATCAATAACATCGTCTAAAACCAGCCTTTGGATTGCCATTAGAATTTACATTTTTCCAAAATTATCGAGAAATATACAAATAAAATCTCCTTAGAAGTTTAATAAAAGATAAAGATATTATACGAAAACGATTGAGTTAGTATCTTTTAGGATTCTACACCTCAAACTTGCTATAAAATGAGAATTTAATAGTCTATTAACAGCTTAATAAAACAGAAATTAAAGAAAAGTTAGATTTTATGGGAAATTGATTTTTGACTGAAATGCGAAATAAGCTCTCTTGGATGCTTTTTCTTCAGCTTTTTTCTTTGAAGTTGCTCTGGCTTTTGCTACTACTTTATCGTCTATCCAGAGTTTTACCGCAAAATGTTTCATTTCGTCTTTTCCAGTATCTTCATAGATTTCATAGTTAAAATTCTTTTTAACTTTTTGACACCATTCTATAAGTAAACTTTTGTAACTAATTATTTGTCCTTCTAAACTTTCTATGTCAACATATGGATTAATAACGGATTCATGTATAAAACGTTCACAATAAACAAATCCTCGATCGAGATAAATGGCGCCAATTAAAGCTTCGAAGAGATTACCGTGGATATTAATACCAAATTGAGATTTTGGAATATTAGTACGAACAAGATCTATTAACTTAAGATCTTTGCCTAGTTCATTCAGGTGTTTCCTACTTACTACTTTAGCGCGCATTTTGGTAAGATATCCTTCGTTTCCTTCTGGAACCTCCTTAAATAAATGGGCAGCAATAACACTACTTAGCATAGCGTCACCAAGGAATTCTAAACGCTCATAGTTTATTGCATTTCCCTTTTTGTCTTTAAGATTTAAAGACCTGTGAGTAAAAGCCTTTTCGTAAGGCCCAATGCTTTTTGGTTTAAAACCCAATATGTTTTGGATTTTAGAAAAAAAATTCCCGTTCTTGTCAGAGCGGGAATTTAGTATGTTGCGAATAACACTCATTATTATTCGTCTAATTTTTTAAATAACACACATGCGTTATGACCTCCGAAACCAAAAGTATTACTCATAGCGTATGTAATGTCACGCTTTTGAGCTTTGTTTAAGGTCAAATTCAACGTAGGATCTATATTTTCATCCACAGTAGTGTGATTGATGGTTGGAGGCACCAAACTATTTTGCATAGCAAGTATAGAAGCAATTGCTTCGATAGCACCTGCAGCACCTAGTAGATGTCCAGTCATAGATTTTGTTGAATTTATATTAATGTTCTGTGCGTGATCACCAAATACTTTAGTAATTGCTTTTAATTCTGCAACATCACCTAATGGTGTGGATGTTCCATGAGTGTTTATAGCATCTACTTGTTCCGGTTGAACACCTGCATCTCTCAAACAATTGAGCATTACACGCTCTACTCCTATTCCATCAGGATGAGGAGCTGTCATATGATATGCATCACTAGACATACCACCACCTACAACTTCTGCATAGATTTTAGCACCTCTTGCTTTTGCATGTTCATATTCTTCAAGAATTAAAGCACCACCACCTTCTCCTAATACAAAACCATCTCTGGTTGCATCAAAAGGTCTGGAAGCAGACTCTGGACTTTCATTTCTTGTAGAAAGTGCGTGCATCGCATTAAATCCTCCCATACCAGCAATTGTTACAGCTGCTTCACTTCCTCCTGTAACAATGATATCACAATGCCCCAAACGAATATAGTTTAAAGCATCTATCATTGAATTTGCAGATGAAGCGCAGGCTGAAACCGTAGTATAGTTTGGTCCCATAAAACCATTTCGTATAGAAATATGTCCTGGAGCTATATCGGCGATCATTTTTGGAATAAAGAAAGGATTGAAACGAGGAGTTCCATTTCCATTAGCATATCCAATAACTTCTTCTTGAAAAGTTTCTAATCCACCTATACCAGCACCCCAGATAACACCCACTCTGAATTTATCAACCTTCTCAAGGTCGATAGCAGCATCTTTTATAGCTTCTTCAGAAGCGACAATAGCATACTGCGCAAATTTATCTAATTTGCGTGCGTCTTTTCTATCAAAATAGTCTGTGGGATTGTAATTTTTGACTTCGCAAGCAAATTTAGTCTTGAAATTTTCAGTATCAAAATAAGTAATAGGAGCGCATCCGCTTTTACCGTTTGCTAAACCATCCCAATACTCCGAAATATTGTTACCGATGGGCGTTAATGCCCCTAGTCCTGTGACTACAACTCGCTTAAGATTCATATAATGTTGTGAAGTTATTTACTTTGCGTCTTCAATATAAGATATTGCTTGACCAACTGTTGCAATGTTTTCAGCTTGATCATCTGGAATTTGAATATCGAATTCTTTTTCGAATTCCATAATCAACTCTACAGTGTCTAACGAATCAGCGCCTAGGTCATTTGTGAAGCTAGCCTCAGTTACAACCTCATTTTCGTCTACTCCTAATTTGTCAACGATTATCGCTTTTACTCTTGATGCAATGTCTGACATAATGTTTAATTTTAATTTTTTAATTAGGTCGCAAAAATAAAAAACTTTATTTTAAAACCCCATAATCCTCTAAAAATGTATTTGTAATTTATCAAATATATGGAAGTATTGGCTTTTTGCTGCCTAAAAATGGATAATAATTATTTTTTTTGTGCTCTCTAAACTAACACTCTATTGCTATGAAGCGTATCATAATTTTTGCTTCCGGTTCCGGTACCAATGCCGAAAATATTATTAAGTACTTTCAAGAACGCAAGAATGCAGAGGTAACACATGTGTTCTCTAACAACCTGCGTGCCAAAGTTTTAAAACGAGCTCATGACCTTAAAGTAAAGGCGTTACACTTTGACAAAGAGTCATTTTATGGTTCTAATGATGTATTAAATGTGCTAAAAGATGCCGAACCAGATATCATTGTCTTGGCAGGTTTTTTATGGATATTTCCTAAAAAGATCATTGATGTTTTCCCAGATAAAGTGATTAATATCCATCCCGCATTACTTCCAAAATACGGAGGAAAAGGGATGTATGGAAACCATGTACACGAAGCGGTTATTAGAAACAGGGAAAAAGAGAGTGGTATTACCATTCATTTTGTAAATGAACACTACGATGAGGGTGGAATTATTTTTCAGGCAGAAACTGCTATAAGCGAAAAAGATACTGCTGAGGATTTGGCAAAGGCTATCCATACTTTAGAATATAAATACTTTCCTGTCGTTATAGAAAAGGTTTTAGGTTTAAGAGATGAAATCTGATAATCAGTTTTAATTTAAAAGTATATTTATAGTTATTAGAAACATGGCCAAAAAGGAAAAGTTTTATGTCGTTTGGGAAGGACACAAGCCTGGAATTTATAACAAATGGGATGATTGTAAAGCTGCCGTAAAAGGATATGCAAATGCGAAATATAAATCTTTTGAATCTTTTGACCTGGCCAAAAAAGCGTACAATGGAAATTATGAGGATTATAGAGGAAAGAGCAAACCAAAATCTTCTTTAACTCCAGAACAATTATCAAAAATTGGAGAGCCTAATTTATATTCTATTGCGGTTGACGCAGCTTCAAGCGGGAATCCTGGTAAAATGGAATACAGAGGTGTAGATACTCAGACAGAAAAACAGCTTTTTCATCAAGGCCCTTTTCCTCAGGGGACAAATAACATAGGTGAGTTTTTGGCGTTAGTGCACGGTCTTGCATACCTTAAAAAGAAAGGGAGTGATCGGATTTTATATACGGATTCTAAAATAGCGATGGGTTGGGTAAAACAAAAAACCTGCAAGACCAAACTAAAGAGAAGTTCTAAAAATAAGCAAATGTTTGATTTAGTTGATCGGGCGATCATATGGCTTAAAGAAAACACGTATACAACCAAAATTGTTAAATGGGAAACAAAAGCTTGGGGTGAGATTCCAGCAGATTTTGGAAGGAAATAAACTCCTATTTAACGTACTTTAACAAGACCCTTTTGTAATTCAATTTATTTTTTTTCTACTAAATCATTATCGAGTATTGAACCTAATGACTTAGAAATGAAAAAAATAAATATCAAAAATATATCTTTCTTTTTACTCATTTTGATTCCGCTAACCATATGGAGTCAGGATGGATGGAGTCTTTCTAAGGATAGTGAAGGAATAAAAATATGGGTTAGAAATTATGAAGATAGCCGATATAAAGAATATAAAGCGATAACATCTATTAAAACTTCCTTGGACAAGGTAATACAAGAGTTGTTAACAGCTCCACGGTATAATCACAACTGCGAAGATGGAGTTAGTCATTTGGTTAAGGTATCTGACAATAAAGACTATATTTTTTATGTAAAGAATGATTTTCCTTGGCCTATAACGGATAGGGACGTGGTTTCTAAATTAAAATTGAATAAGATTTCTAATAATAAAGTAGAATTAAGCATTAGATCTGCATCAACAGAGGTTCCAGAGGTGAAAAATACACTTAGAGTGCAGGAATTGGTTGGACATTGGCTATTAGAAGAGAAAAATGGTTATGTTCAAGTCACTCAACAACTTTATGTAAATCCTGAAGGTACTTTACCTTCCTTTATTACGAATTCATTATTAGTACTTGGACCTTTTAGAACTTTTAAAAATCTTAGAAGTACCTTAGAAAATCTAAATTCTTGAAGAATCAACGTTTAAATTAGAATTACATTTCGAACGTAAACTTGATATAAAAAAAAGCTCTAGATCTGTATCTAGAGCTTTTGTATGAATTATTTTTTATTTATTAAGCACCGCAAGGTCCTAGATTACTCCATCCAGTGCTAGTTCTTTGATAAAGAGTTCCGTTATAAGTTACTTGGTCACCAACAGAATATGATGTGTTTCCGTTATAAGGAGCTACACCGTCACAAGGATCCGAGCTACCACATTCACCAAGATTACTCCACCCAGTACTAGTTCTTTGGTAAAGTGTACCGTTATAAGTTACTTTATCTCCTGTAGCATATGAAGTGTTTCCGTTATAAGGAGCTACACCTGCGCAGATATCTCCAGAATCTGGAAATGGATAAATTGTTCCAATAAATGCCTTATCAGTTGCAGATAACTGTGTGTTAGATCCAACTGCAACTCTATCTAGAGTATGTTCTGCAGGAATTGGATAATGCATAATTGATAATGGATCATATTCGCTATAATTACTGATACTAGCATCATAACGTCTAAAAAGATTGTTGTCTACTTGTGCTTGCGACCAATAATTAGGAGCACCAGCATAATATGCATATACAGCATCTTTATCCCAGTTAATTCCAGCAACTGGGTTTTGGTGTTCATGGATTAAACCTAAAGCATGACCAAACTCATGAATAGTTGTTCTTCTAAATTCGGTATCAGTAGTATTGTCGTTAAACCATCCAAAGTGCATACTATGTGCATAACTATTAGAATCTGTTCCTAGGTATGACCAAGAACCAGCTTCATCGGCATATTGCCCTTCTCTAAAAGCAATTTTTATATTGGCACTTCCAGAGGTAACCCATTGGAATTTTAAATTAGCGTACTTTTCCCATTCAACCGCATACTGTCTTACTTTGGATTGTACAAAACTATTTCCATTTAAGAATTTTACACGGATAGTTTGTCCAGGTTCCCATTGTTTAGCCTTTACACTTGTAGCTTTAGCACCGTTAGGAGCATCCCATTTAGCAATACATACGTGTGCAGATTTTGAAAAGTCGATTTCGTTCGTCTCTAATACATCTTCTGTGTCCTTGTCACAATTGGTTAGAGAAAAGGAGATTAGGGCAGCTAGCGCAAGTCTAGCTATCTTACTTTTTTTCATAATTATGTTGAGTTTATGTTAAAGTTATGACAAATTTAACATTATTTTAGTAGGAATCCAAGTTTTTTTGAAAGAAAAGAAGTTTTTAACATAAAATCATTATGGCATATCCACAAAAACTATTCAAAATAAATATGAGCCGCAATGTAACATAAAAAAGGTTTATACAAAGCTTTTAGTTGGATAAAAAAGGACATAATATCTAAGTAATCGTTTTAAAGTTTTTAGTAAAAAGTAAAGCGTATATTTGCAAAAAATTATTAAGCTATTTTATGAGTAAATTACTTATTGTAGGTTCCGTTGCTTTTGATGCTATTGAGACACCTTTTGGCAAAACAGATAAGATATTAGGCGGAGCTGCTCCGTACATTGCACTTTCTGCTTCCAACTTTAACATTCCATCTGCAATAGTTTCTGTGGTTGGAGAAGACTTTCCTAAGGATTATTTTAAAACATTAGAAGCGAAAAATATTGATACATCTGCAATAGAAATCGTAGAAGGAGGTAAAACTTTTTTCTGGAGTGGTAAATATCATAATGATTTGAATTCGAGAGATACATTAGAGACTCAACTAAATGTATTAGCAGATTTTCAACCAGTGGTTCCAGAAAATTATAAGGATGCGGAGATTGTAGTATTAGGAAATTTAAATCCGTTGGTACAGCTTAGTGTTTTAGAACAGTTTAAGGAGAAGCCTAAGTTGGCTATTTTAGATACTATGAATTTTTGGATGGAGGATGCTTTTATAAATGACTTGCATAAAGTTATTTCTAAAGTAGATGTTATTACCATAAATGATGAGGAAGCAAGGCAATTAAGCGGAGAGTACTCTTTGGTAAAAGCTGCAAGAGCAATAGAAAAAATGGGTCCTAAATATGTGGTGATTAAAAAAGGAGAACATGGGGCTTTATTATTTCATAAAGACCAAATTTTCTTTGCACCAGCATTGCCATTAGAAGAGGTTTTTGATCCTACAGGAGCAGGTGATACTTTTGCAGGAGGTTTTGCAGGGTATTTAACCAAAACAGGAAACCTTTCTTTCGAGAATATGAAAAATGCGATTATTCACGCATCCAATTTAGCATCGTTCTGTGTAGAGAAATTTGGAACAGAAAGAATGGAAAATTTGGAAAGGGACGAAGTTCAAAAGCGACTTAAACAATTTAAAGAGCTAACACAATTCGAAATAGAATTATCATAGTTTACAATAAATAGCCCTTTTCGATTTTAGTGAGGGCTTTTTTTAATTAATGATTTATTTAGAGCAAACCTACTACAACACAACAATAGAATTTTTGGAATACAATGAGTGATGCCTTAAAACATGAATGCGGAATAGCATTTATAAGATTACTGAAACCATTAGAGTATTATAAGGAGAAATATGGTAGTGCATTTTACGGAGTTAATAAAATGTACCTCATGATGGAAAAACAGCATAATCGCGGACAAGATGGTGCTGGTTTTGCAAGTATTAAATTAGACAGACCGCCTGGAGAAAGATATATAAGTAGAGTTCGATCAAGTGCTTCCCAGCCTATTCAGGATATTTTTTCACAGATTAATGATCGAATTAACAAAGAGCTTGTAGAGCATCCGGAGTATACGGATAATGTTGATTTACAAAAAAAGAACATACCATATATAGGAGAAGTTCTCTTAGGGCATGTGCGTTATGGGACTTTTGGTAAAAATAGTGTAGAAAGTGTGCACCCTTTTTTAAGGCAAAATAATTGGATGCATCGTAATCTTATCGTCGCAGGTAATTTTAATATGACAAATAATAATGTCTTATTTGAAAATCTGGTGAGATTAGGGCAGCATCCTAAGGATCATGTGGATACCGTAACAGTAATGGAAAAAATTGGTCACTTTTTGGATTCTGAAGTTGCCAAGTTATATAAAAAGCTTAAGAAAGAAGGATACAGTAAGGTAGATGCTTCTCCACAAATCGTAGAGCGATTAAACGTTGCTAAAATTTTAAAGAAATCTTCTAAAGATTGGGATGGAGGGTATGCTATGGCAGGAATGTTAGGTCATGGAGATGCATTTGTTCTTAGAGACCCAGCAGGAATTAGACCCGCTTATTATTATCAAGATGATGAAGTAGTCGTGGTAGCTTCCGAGCGACCTGTTATTCAAACAGTATTTAATGTTCCTTTTGATCAGGTAATCGAATTAGACCCTGGTAAGGCAATTATAGTTAAGAAAAATGGAAAAACATCTATAAGTAAAATTATGGATCCGTTAGAAAGAAAAGCTTGTTCTTTCGAACGTATTTATTTTTCTAGAGGTAGTGACGCAGAAATATATAAAGAACGAAAGAATCTTGGTAAGCTTATTATGCCACAGGTATTAAAAGAAATAGACCATGATACCGTAAATACTGTATTTTCTTTTATTCCAAATACTGCCGAAACTTCATTCTACGGAATGGTAGAAGCAGCCCAAGATGAACTTAATAAACAAAAGAACGAGACGATTCTTGCAGAAAAAGATTCGCTCACTGATGAACGTTTATCCGAAATACTATCTGCAAGATTAAGAACCGAGAAATTGGCAATAAAAGATGCTAAGCTCAGAACCTTTATTACTGAGGATAGTAGTAGAGACGATTTAGTTGCACACGTATATGATGTTACATATGGGGTGGTAAAGTCGGAAGATAATTTGGTGATTATAGATGACAGTATAGTTAGAGGAACGACGCTTAAAAAGAGTATTATTAAAATGCTTGATAGGTTAAATCCGAAAAAGATTATAGTTGTATCCTCGGCACCACAAATACGCTATCCAGACTGTTATGGAATAGATATGGCCAGACTAGAAGGTTTAATTGCTTTTAAGGCTTCTTTAGAGTTATTAAAAGAGAATGGCAATTATAGCTTAGTAGAAGAAGTTTATAAAAAGTGTAAAGCACAAGAAAACTTAGCAGATGAAAAAGTTCATAATTTTGTAAAAGAAATATATGAAGGGTTCACAGATCAGGAAATAAGTGATAAAATTGCAGAACTTTTAAGTGATGAGACTGTTGGCGCAGAAATAAAAATTATCTATCAAACCGTGGACAACCTTCATAAGGCATGTCCTAAAAACCTTGGCGATTGGTACTTTACTGGAGATTATCCTACTGCAGGAGGGAATCGAGTTGTAAATAAGGCATTTATAAACTTTTTCGAAGGAAAAGATGAAAGAGCTTATTAAAAAATAAAATATCTTGTTGTTAAAATCAGTTAATTTGTGTATTTCAACAAGTATTTTGGCTTTTCATCTAAAACATTTTTCCACATTGAAATAACGCTTTATATTAGCAGAGCCATAGCATAAGTAGGTTAAGTTCATGGTAGATTTGGGGCAAAAAAAGGTGGACTTTCCACCTTTTTTTATTTTAGAACATTTTGTAAAAATTGATATATAAAAAAAGAGTCATAACATTATTATGACTCTTTTTGTTTTGTAGTATATATTAGATATTACTTCCCTTGAGCATATCTAGTTGAAACTTCATCCCAGTTGATTACATTAAAGAATGCACTAATATAATCTGGTCTGCGATTTTGATAATTTAAGTAATATGCATGCTCCCATACATCTAGGCCAAGAATTGGAGTTCCACCACAACCTACATTAGGCATTAATGGATTATCCTGATTAGGAGTTCCACATACTTCTACTTTACCTCCTTCGTGAACACATAACCATGCCCATCCAGAACCGAATTGTGTTGCTGCTGCTTTAGAAAAAGCATCCTTAAATGCATCAAATGAACCAAAAGCGCTATTGATAGCTTCTGCAAGTTCTCCAGATGGAGCTCCTCCTCCGTTCGGAGACATTACTTCCCAGAATAAGCAGTGATTATAATATCCTCCACCATTATTTCTAACAGCACCGTTAGACATATCAAGGTTGATAAGGATATTTTCTATAGTCTTGCCTTCTAAATCTGTACCAGCAATAGCAGCATTTAATTTACTTGTATATCCAGCATGATGCTTATCATGATGAATTTCCATTGTTCGTGCGTCTATATTAGGTTCTAATGCATCAAAGGCATAGTTTAATTTTGGTAATTCAAATGACATAATCTATTTTTTAGTTAATAAGAAAAATGAAACCAAAGTTAGGAATAAGAGTTATGAATAAAAATTAATATTTGTTATAAATTAATTAAATCAAAATTTTTTCATTTCATTGATTAATATCGTAGTCTAATTCATTTTTACGAGTGATTCATGTTTGAAAAATAGTCTTTTTTGATACTTTAGTAAAAAAACAAACTATTGAATTCTAAGTACCCTTTTACAATTTATAATGCTGCTGCTGGAGCTGGAAAAACCTATACTTTGGTTAAAGCTTACTTAATAGCTCTTTTAACAGGAGAATTTAAGGATACTTATAAGAATATTTTGGCAATTACTTTTACAAATAAGGCAGTTGCAGAAATGAAAACAAGAGTTTTAGAAAATCTTGTTGGAATAAGTCAGGAAAATCCAGTAGCTAAATATGAATACTTATTAAATGATATTGTTCAGGAAACAAAAATTGAAGAGCATATCATAAAACAAAAATCAGATAGAATTCTAAAAAGTATTTTACACAATTATGCTGCTTTTGATATTGTCACTATTGACACCTTTACTCATAGAGTTATCCGCACTTTTGCTCGGGATTTAGGGATTCCTATGAATTTTGAAATTGAAATGGATACAGAATCCTTGATTGAAGAATCCGTGGATGCTGTAATTGCTAAGGTTGGTGACGATAAAATGTTAACAGATATTATTATCGATTTTGCGCTTAGTAAATTGGAAGACGATAAAAATTGGGATATTACTGTAGAATTAAACAAAGTAGCGCGCCTATTGTTTAGTGAGAATGATAGAATGCATCTGGATAAACTTGCTCAAAAAACCTCTGAGGATTTCGAAAGTTTTAAGAAAAGTCTGGGACAAAAAATTTCTGAATTAAAAACGGATATTATTTCGAGTTCTGAAGATATTTTGAAAAAAATAGAAGAGCAAGGTCTACAACATAAAGATTTTACTAGAGGGTCAGTTCCAGGGCATTTTAAAAAATTAGCAGAAGGAGACTTAAAAGTTGATTTTAAAGCCGCTTGGAAACAAAATATTCAGTCTGCATCATTCTACAATGCTAAGTTAGAGGATTACAAAAAGAAAAGTATAGACGGTCTTCGGGATGATATCGAACGTGCTTTTTTAGGCACAAAAGAGCAAATAGTACATATAAAGTTGTATGATAATATTATCAGAAATCTAATTCCCCTTTCTGTACTAAATCTTATTAATAAAGAACTTCAGGAAATAAAAAAAGAAAGAAGTATTTTATTAATTTCTGAATTTAATAAAATTATTAGTGAGGCCATTCAAGATCAACCTGCACCTTTTATTTACGAACGTCTAGGAGAACGATATAGAGATTATTTTATAGATGAATTCCAAGACACTTCCGAATTGCAATGGAATAATATAATACCATTAATTGATAATGCAATTTCTTCAGAAACGTTAAGTGGTAAAAGAGGTCAGGTAACAATTGTTGGCGATGCTAAACAAGCAATTTACAGGTGGCGAGGAGGAAAAGCAGAACAGTTTATTGACTTGTCATTAGATCATAATCCGTTTTCGGTACAAGAAAAACAGGTTCTAAATTTACCAAGAAACTATCGTAGCCATCAAGAAATCATAAAATTCAATAATGACTTCTTTACCTTTTTATCTAATGACTTTAGTAACGATCTTCACAAAAAATTATACCTATTAGGGAATAATCAAGAGTATAATACTAAGAAAAAAGGTTTTGTACATCTTTCTTTTATTTCGGCTAATAATATTGCAGAGGAAAATGAGGTTTATCCAGAAAAAGTATATGAATATGTTTTAGAGCTGCAAGAAAAAGGATATCTGCTAAATGAAATTTGTATTTTAACAAGAAAACAAAAAGAAGGAACGTTAATAGCAGATTTTCTAACTGAAAAAGGCGTTCCTATTGTTTCTTCCGAAACCTTGTTGCTTAAAAATGATCCAAGAGTTGGTTTTATTGTGAATATGCTTACCTGGTTCATATACCCTCATGAGCTTTCTGCTAAAACTAATGTCTTATATTTTATTGCAGAGCAATTCTCTATTACACAAAAACATAGTTTTTTTGATAAATTGATTTTTAATAGTCGGCAAGAATTCTGTGATGAATTGAAGATTTTAGGAATTGATTTTAGCTTTTATCAATTAGAAATCAAACCTTTTTATGAAGCGGTAGAATATATCATTAACTCTTTCGAGTTATCTAAGGTGTCGCCTGCTTATGTTCAGTTTTTTTTAGACACGGTTTTTGGATACACTCAAAAACAAGCTGAAGGTATCATTGGGTTTTTGTCATATTGGGAACAGAAAAAGGAAAAGTTAAGTATCATAGCTCCCGAAGGAGAAGAGGCGATTCGAATTATGACCATACATAAATCCAAAGGATTAGAATTTCCTTGTGTGATTTATCCATATGCGAATATCGACATATATAGAGAAATTGAGCCCAAATCTTGGTTGCCAGTATCAAAAAAAGACTTCAATGCTTTCGAGGAGGTATTTATAAGTTACAATAAGGAATTATCCGAGCTGGGAACAAAAGGAGCAAAAATAGTTCAGGAACGTGAATCCCAATTGGAATTAGATGCATTTAATCTTTTATATGTTGCATTAACAAGAGCAGAAGAGCAATTGTATGTTATTTCTAAAACTGAAATAAATTCTAAAGGAGAAACCAATCCGAATAAATTTTCTGGTAAGCTTATCAATTATCTAAAACATATTGGCAAATGGAATGACGAAGAATCTATTTATACTTTTGGAATAGATGAAAAACCGTTTCAAGAAGAACAATTAGATAGCACTAAAACAAAAAACTTTACACTTAGTAATTTACAAAGTTCTAAAAAGAAATATAAAGTAAATATTGTAACTAATGCTGGCAAACTTTGGGAAACAGATCAAGAAACAGCTATAGAAAAAGGTAACATTATTCATGAAATGATGGCTTCTATTGTTACTCATGGAGATATTGATGAAGCGGTAGAAAAGGCTTTCGAAACAGGGTTAATTAACCATCTAGAGAAGAATTCAATATATAATGATATTAAAAAGGTTATTGAACATCCTGAGTTGAGTACATATTTTTCTGAAGAGTATACCATATTAAATGAAAGAGATATTATTTCAGGCGGTAATATATATAGACCAGATAGAGTGCAAATAAATTCCGAGAATAAAGCAACAATACTGGATTACAAAACGGGAGAATATAATTCGGCACATTCAAAACAAATAGAAACGTACGGTTTTCTGCTTCAACAAATGGGATATGAAGTGGAAAATAAGATTTTAGTGTATTTCAACGATAAAATCATTCTAAAATATGTTTAATTAACAATTATTTTCGCAATTACTAGTAGAATTTTACGGATAAAAAATATTTTTATCTTATAATTGTAGCGTAATTAAGAAAATTATAGCGTTAAATTTTACTTAGTTAGGTGGTTTTTTTCACATTTGAGGGGTTCTTGATAAGGTAAAATTAAACCTTAAAAACTTCGCAAAGGTCGATAGACACTGGCCTATTAAGAAAAATTTATTAGTTTTGTCTTTGACAGTAATTTTTAACATATTACATTTGCTCTAATTAACACTTAAAAATTAAATTATTGAATATGAAACATCTTAGCAGATTTTTAGTGGCTTCGTTATTAGTACTTGGGTTTAGTACTGCGAATGCACAGGATGAAAACAACCCTTGGGCTGTATCGATTGGCGTTAATGCTGTTGATATATTTCCTACCGGAGGAGATTTACCTGTACAAGGGGAGATCTTTGACGAGTTTTTTAACGCTAGTGACCACTGGAATATTCTTCCATCTGTTTCTAAATTATCTGTTGGTAGATATATAGGAGATGGATTTACATTTACCGTTGCAGGTACAGTTAACAGAATTGACAAATTTGGAGAAACAGCTGACGGAACTGATGTAACCGTTGATGATTTATCATACTACGCTGCTGACGGTAGAATTAGCTATAGCTTCAAAAACGCTTTAAAATCTAAATGGTTCGATCCTTACTTAGGTGTAGGTGGAGGTTACACTTGGGTTGATGAGATTGGTGCTGGAACTTTAAATGGTTCTTTAGGTGTTAATGTTTGGTTAACTGAAAACTTAGCTTTCAATTTACAAACTACTTATAAGCATGTATTCGAAGATTACGAGACTGGAGCTTATCCTCCAACTCACTTCCAACACTCTGCTGGTCTTACTTTCGCTTTCGGAGGTAAAGATACTGATGGAGACGGTGTATTCGACAAAGATGATGAGTGTATCGACGTTCCTGGTTTAGCAGAATTTAACGGATGTCCTGATACTGACGGTGATGGAATCACTGACGCTAAAGATGACTGTCCAGATGTTGCTGGTACTGCAGAATTTAATGGATGTGCTGATACTGACGGTGACGGAATCCCTGATCCTAAAGATGAGTGTCCTACAGTTGCTGGTTTAGCTAACTTAAACGGATGTCCTGATGCAGACGGTGATGGAATCACTGATTCTAAAGATGGTTGTCCAAATGAAGCAGGTCCTGCAGCAAACAACGGATGTCCTTACCAAGATAAAGATGGTGACGGAGTATTAGATAAAGATGATAACTGTCCAGATGTTGCTGGTACTGTAGCTAACAACGGATGTCCTGAGGTAACTGAAGAAATCCAAAAGACATTAAATGAGTACGCTGCTCAAGTATTATTTGATTCTGGTAAATCTACTATTAAAGATCAGTCTACTAAAGTATTAAATGATATCATTGGTATCTTAAAAGAGTATCCAACTGCTAAGTTTACAGTAGAAGGACATACTGATAGCCAAGGTGCTGCTAAAGCTAACCAAAGATTATCTGATGCTAGAGCTAACGCTGTTAAGAACTTCTTAACTAGTAACGGTATCGATCAGTTTAGATTATCTGCTGTTGGTTACGGAGAAGACAGACCAATCGCTTCTAACAAAACAAGAAAAGGTAGAGCTCAAAACAGACGTGTAGAGATCAACTTAGTAAAGTAATTATTCTTTAGTAAGTATTAATAAATACATATACAAAACGTCCCGATTATTCGGGACGTTTTTTATTTTTAGTAAGTGGATAGTTTTTTAAAAGAAGTCATATCAGAGATCGAAAAAAAGGATGATAATGTAAGTAATCTTATTTTTATTCTTCCTAGTAAAAGAGCAGGACTTTTTCTCAAACGAGAATTATTAAAAAGGCATGTAGATAAAACATTTTTTGCTCCGATTATATTAAGTATAGAAGAATTTATTACTCAATTATCGGGATTACGCCAGATAGATACTATCCAAACATTATTTGATTTCTATGAAACCTATCTTACTACGCATACGCATCTCGATAAAGAAAATTTAGAAGTATTTAGTAGTTGGGCGCAAACACTCATACAAGACTTTAATGAAATCGATAGGTATTGTATAGATCAAAAAAGCTTTTTTTCTTATCTATCCAGTATTCAAGATTTAAACCATTGGTATCTTCAAAAGGAGAAAACAGAACTTATACAGAAATACATAAGTTTTTGGAACAACCTATATGATTATTACAACAATTTTAAAGATAAGCTTTTGAAAAAGAAAGTGGGTTATCAAGGTTTGTTGTATCGAAGAGCCTCAGAAAATATATCAGATTATATAAAACACACCAAACAAAAACATGTTTTAGTAGGTTTTAATGCGCTAAATAACGCCGAACAGATTATTTTTCAATCCCTGTTAGAAGCTAATATTGCAGATATATACTGGGATGCAGATTCGTTTTTTGTAGATAATAGATATCATGAAGCTTCCTTGTTTTTAAGAGATTATAAGAACAACTGGAACTATTACAAAGAACATCCTTTTAAATGGATACGAGATAATTTTTCATCGAATAAAGAGATAAATCTTATTGGTGTTCCTAAGAATGTGGGGCAAGCAAAGTTAGCAGGTAAAATATTAAACGGTATTCCCCAAAAGGACTTGGAAAAAACAGCATTGGTATTAGCAGATGAATCATTGTTGTTACCTGTACTTAATTCATTGCCAGATTCTATTGATTCATTAAATATTACCATGGGATTACCTTTGAAAGAGGTTCCTCTTTCATCTTTTTTTGAGTTATTATTTACCCTTCATAAAGCAACTCACCCTAAAGGCTTGTATTATAAACTAGTTTTGGAAGTATTAAATAATCAAGCTTCGCAGTGGTTATTAGGTAATGTAAGAAACCATCTTATTGGTAAAATTACCAAAGAGAATTTAGTATATATATCATTAGAAAAGCTTCAAGACGATATAGCTGAAGCTAAAAAAGAGCTTATAGAATTGCTTTTTTCTCCTTGGAAAAATGCACAAGACGCTATAGAAAATTGCAGAAAAATCATTCAACTATTGAAAGGGGATCTAGACAAGGAGCAAAATTCGATGGAACTTGAGTATGTCTATCATTTTCATCTTGTATTTAATAGATTACTGACACTTTGCAGCACATATCAATATGTAAATACCATAGCATCTTTATATTATTTGTATAAGGATGTTGTGAATTCAGACACACTGGATTTTAGAGGTGAGCCTTTTAGAGGGTTACAATTAATGGGGATGCTAGAATCACGATGTTTAGATTTTGAGACGGTAATTATCACTTCTGTTAATGAAGGTGTGTTACCAGCTGGGAAAAACATGAATTCTTTCATACCTTATGATCTTAAAAGGGCATACAATCTGCCAACATATAAGGAAAAAGATGCAATTTATACCTACCATTTTTATCGCTTAATTCAGAGAGCAAAAAAAGTATATCTCATTTATAATACCGAGGACGAAGGAGTTGGTGGAGGAGAAAAAAGTAGGTTTGTGTATCAATTAGAGATAGACAAGATTGATAATCATAATATATCCAATTATATAGCATCTTCCGAGATACCTAAACTACAAGCAGAACCAATTACTATAAAAAAAGACCAGACTATTCTTGCTAAAATAAAGGAATTAGCGCTTAATGGATTATCTCCCTCTGCTTTGACTACTTATATTAGGAATCCTATAGAATTTTATTATAAATATGTATTAGGAATTCAAGAAAGTGATCAGGTAGAAGAAACGATTGCGGCAAATACTTTGGGAACGGTAATACATAACACACTAGAAAATCTATATAAACCCTTAGAGAATAAACTAGTTTCTGTACAAGATATTACTGCAATGATAGCCCAGATTGATACAGAAATCAAATATCATTTTCGTAAAGAGTATTCGAAATTAGATATTACACAAGGTAAAAATTTGCTAATTTTTGAAGTAGCTAAGAGATATATCTATAATTTCTTAAAGTCTGAAGAGAAGTTATTAAAATCAGGATCAACATTAAAAATTATAGCAATTGAAAGTAACTTGAAAACTCAACTCAAGATTCCTGAGCTTGATTTTCCTGTTTTTATAAAAGGAAAAGTGGATCGCATCGACGAATTAGATGGAGAACTGAGAATTATAGATTATAAAACTGGAAAAGTTCAGAAAAGCGATGTAGTATTAATGGATTGGAACGTACTTACAGAAGATTATAAATATAGTAAGGCTGTGCAAGTATTGGCATATGCTTATATGCAATATAATGAGAATAGCGCATCAGAACCGTTTAAAGCAGGAATTATCTCATTCAAAAATCTTAAAGAAGGGTTTTTGAAATTTGGAACTAAAACATCAGTAAGAGGTAAAGTAGATTATGAAATTACATCCGAAGTATTTCAGGAATACTTACTCGAACTTAAAAAATTGATCTCAGAAATCTCTAATTTGGATCTTCCCTTTATAGAAAAAGAAATATGATAACAAAAGTAAAGAATCAGATAGTACAAGGAAAACATAACAAACCAATTCTTACAGATGTATTTTATGATGATACGAAAAAGGAACAAGCTGTAGTAATTTTTTGTCATGGCTATAAAGGCTTTAAAGATTGGGGAGCTTGGGATTTGGTTGCGGAGAATTTTGCGGAAGCAGGTTTTTTCTTTATAAAATTTAATTTTTCTCATAATGGCGGAACGACAGAAGAACCTATAGATTTTCCTGATCTAGATGCATTCGGAAAGAATAATTATCTGATCGAGTTAGATGATCTTTCCTCGGTGTTAGATTGGGTTGCCGCTTCAGATTCTTTATACAAAAAGTTTATCAATACTCAAAAAATCATTCTCATAGGGCATTCCAGAGCTGGTGGGATTACGGCAATCAAAGCTTCAGAAGATATAAGAGTTTCAAAATTAATTACTTGGGCTAGTGTTTCAGATTATGAAGGTAGGTTCCCAAAAGGAGAGGTATTTGACCGTTGGAAGAAAGAAGGAATATATTATATCGAGAATGGGAGAACGAAGCAAAAAATGCCACACGAATTTCAGTTTTATACCTCTTATGAAGAAAATAAAGAGAGACTTACTATCGCTAGGGCTGTAAAGAATATCAGAATCCCTCATTTGATTATTCATGGTACTGCCGATCCTACAGTTGATGTTCAAGAAGCAAAAGAAATACACACATGGAATCCAAAAAGTGAGTTGTTCTTGGTTAATGAGGCAGATCATGTTTTTGGAGCAAAACATCCTTGGAACCACCATAAAATGCCTAAAGATTTAACAATAATTACTGAAAAATCCATAGAATTTACTTCATTTTAACAGGAATTGAGGTTAAAAAATAAAATCTATTAAACTTTTTTTCGTTTATTTGCTGTCATGAAGTCAAATAAACACATAATTGCGTCCGTTTTTCTGGCACTTTTTTGTGTAATTCAGTTAGCAGAATTGCACATAATTGGTCATGAAGATACAGACTCTGAATGTGCATTGTGTTTGTTAACTTTAGATCAAGCAGAAGATGATTATGTTTTATTTTCTTCTGATATTGATATCCCAGAACCAACAGTTGTTTCTTTGGATATTGTTAAAACAAATTATGTAAACAGATATTTTGACTCTTATTTTGGATGCTTACCAACCAACAAAGCTCCTCCTGTTGCATAATACCTCTATGTCATAATATCCATTATATCTTGGATATTACCCTCTTGTATTGATAGCAAGTTTCAGTTTTATTTTTACCCATGAAAAGATACACATTAGTGTTAGTATCGATTTTAGGGACTCTTATTTCGAAAGCTCAGGATTGTACAATTAGTATTTCAGGAAGAGTAATCGATTTTCATGATGGTGTCCCCTTAAAAGATGCAACTATTACATTTAACGATCAAACCATTGTCACTGATAAAGAAGGAAATTATATAATTTCTGATCTATGTCCTGTTGCGTATGCTTTTACCATTTCGCATCCAAATTGTAATTCGCAAGTGATTACTCTAGACGTAGCTGAAGTAACTAAGAAAGATTTCTATTTAGAACATCATTTAGACGAATTGCAAGAAGTAAAAGTTTCTGGTAAAAAGCGTACCAAAACATCTTCTGCTCAAGAAGAGACAATAAGTAAGGATGTTATAGAGAAATATAGCAGTGCAGCCCTAGGAGATGCTCTTAAGGAAATTACAGGGGTTTCATCGCTTAATACTGGCTCTACTATTGTAAAACCAATTATACAAGGTTTAAGCGGAAGTAGAGTGCTAATAATGAATAATGGTGTTCGAATGCAAGATATGGAATGGGGAGATGAACATGCGCCCAATGTAGATATCAATACAGCAGGCAACCTTACTGTCGTTAAAGGAGCAGCAGCACTGCGCTATGGAGGAGATGCTATTGGAGGTGTTATTGTTATGGAGCCTAATAAAGTTCCTGCAAAAGATACATTAACAGGAAGAACAATCATTACAGGTGCTTCTAACGGAAGAGGAACAACGGTTTCCTCCGAAATTATAAAAGGATACAAATCAGGATGGTTTTTAAAGGCGCAAGGAACCCTAAAACGTTTTGGTGATGTAGAAGCTCCTGATTATGTTTTGTCTAATACAGGTATTTTTGAGAGAGGTGGATCTTTATCTTTTGGAAATAATAAATTTACTAATGGATGGGATGTGTATTATTCCTACTACCAAAATGAAATAGGCGTTCTGGCGGCATCTCATATTGGAAATGCAGATGATCTGATAGAATCAATAAATAGTGGACAACCTTCTGTGATAAACGATTTTACATATACCATTGATAATCCAAAACAAGACGTCACCCATCATTTGGGGAGACTGCGCTACTTTAAACGCTTCGAAAAGTTGGGCAAATGGACCACACAATATGATTTTCAGCATAACCAGCGTTTTGAGTTTGATATTAGACAAACGGAAGAATTAAGAAAAATACCTAGTTTAGATTTAGAACTTACTACACATACACTTACTTCTGATTTCGTATTGGATTCTAAATTTGATTACAATTTAGATTTTGGATTATTAGTACGTTATCAGGATAATTTTGCCGATCCCAGTACAAGAGCAAGGAGGTTAATTCCAGATTATGATAAATATGATGCGGGGTTATTCGTAACTGGGAAATACAACCTCAATGACAATATAACTGTCGATGCAGGGGTTAGATATGATTATAACCAAATAGACGCTAAAAAGTTTTATATAAAAACTAGATGGGACGAGCGAGGTTATGACCAAGAGTTTAATGATCTTATCATTGCTGATGAAGGTACGCAATGGCTTACAAATCCTAAATTTGAATATCATAGCATTTCTGCAACAACAGGTTTTAATTATGTTTTTGGAGAAAGCTATGAACTAAGAGGTAATTATGCGTTGGCGCAAAGAGCTCCTAATCCTGCGGAGCTATTTAGTGATGGTTTGCATCATTCTGCTTCCAGAATAGAATTAGGAGATTTAAGAATAGAACAAGAGACTTCTCACAAAGTTTCATTTTCTTTTCAAAAGAGTGATGAAAATTGGGGTTGGGAAATAGCTCCATATGCTAATTTTATTAATGATTATATTGTTTTAGAGCCCACCGATGTAGAATTGTCGATTAGAGGAGCATTTCCAGTTTGGGAATATAGACAAACAAATGCTAGGTTATTAGGAATTGATGCTAAACTGAATAAAAAATGGTTTCCTAATTGGAAAACAAACCATAGTTTTTCTTTAGTAAAAGGAAGGGATATTGAAACAGAAATTCCTCTGATTAATATACCAGCGGCTAATGTAAGCAATTCACTAATTTTTCATAAAGAGAATTGGAATGACCTAGTAGTAAGTCTAGAAAGTGAATATACATTTAGACAAAATGAATTTCCAGATAATATCATGGTTTTTTCACCACAGGAACAGGAAGATGTGCTTCTCGAAATTAATACACCACCAGGTGATTATCATCTTTTGCATCTAAATGCAGATATGACAGTACCGTTTATTAAACAGAACAAATTAAATATTGGTGTTACCATAAATAATATTACAAATAATACATACAGAAACTATTTAAACCGTCAGCGCTTTTTCGCAGATGAAGTGGGGCGGAACTTTTTATTGAGATTAACTTTTAACTATTAAATTTTAAAATGATGAACACACGTAAATTTTTATCAATGTTAGCAATTGCAGGCTTATTCGCATCTTCATGTTCTGATGATGATGACAACCCTGTTGTAGTAAATGAAGAAGAAGTAATCACAACAATGAACGTTACTTTAACGGCGGGAACAGATGTTGTTACTTTAACCTCTGTTGACCTAGATGGTCCTGACGGACCTAATGCTCCAGTTGTAGAAGTATCAGGATCTTTAGCAGCTAATACTACGTATACAGGTGCGATAGAATTATTAAATGAAAGTGAAATGCCAGCTGAAGAAATTAACGAAGAAATAGAAGAAGAAGCAGATGAGCACCAATTCTTTTTTGAAGTAGCAGGTACTCTTAATGCTACAGCTGCAGCTACGGATACTGAAGCTGACTATCCACCATTAACAGGTACAAACCCTGTAGGATTAGCTTTTGAATTAGTTACTACAGATGCTAGTACAGGTAGTTTAACTATTACCTTACGTCATATGCCTACAAAGCCAAATGATGGAACTTTAGCAGATGCTGGTGGAGATACTGATATTGCTCAGTCTTTTGATCTTACTATCGAATAATAATTAGATACCATAATTATCAAAGCTATAACAGATTAGTTGAGTTTGTTGCAAAACAAACTGTTTATCAAGTCAAGGCTCTTGAGGAGTAGTTACCTCGAGGGTCTTGATTTATCTTATCAAAACACAATTAAAATTGAAACAGCATAAATCATAAGTATAAATAATAAAGTTGAGTTTGTGTATTTATTATTAGTACAGATTTGTTTCAATAAAAGACCCTTAGTATAACGTGTACTAAGGGTTATTTTTTTGAGGAATTTTTAACCATTCTAAGCAAGATTAGGCATAAACTTTGCTTAAATTTTATTAAAAAATTATTAAATTTTTGGGTTTGTAGGTAAAAAAAACTGAGAATATGGTAACAAAATGGCTGCAAAAGATACTAATATATAGTAAACGCTGATTTTTAGTGGTTTAATCTCAATAATTTTAAAGAGATATTATGGCATCGTTAAATGTGCATTACCACTTAAAATTTGCTCGAATATATAAAGATTTGATCTTATATTCGCGGCGTAAAAACCTAATCGAAAAAACAGCAAAATTGAAACAATCATAATTATTGTATAAGTTGAGTTTGTGTTAAATATTATAATTTAGTTTCAATTCAGACCCTTAGGAGTAGTTAACCTAGGGGTTGTTTTTTTATAATAACTTTTTCTTCATAAAGTGGTATTTTTAAGTTGACGTAATTGAAAACAAATTCATAATATATTTAATTACGTTTTTAGGAGATTCCCTTTTAGTATCTATACTCACAATTTTTTATTTTTTACGAAAACTTGTTAAGTAGTTTTCGTTCATAATTTAAGTCCCATAGCGGTAATATTTTAAGGATTTTAGATTTTTACAAACAACAAGTTTACCTGCAGATGTATTATATAGGATTTGATATTGGGAGTTCATCGATAAAAGCTGCTTTAGTTCATTCTACTACAGGCGAAAACATAGCCTCTATTCATGAACCAAAACGGGAAATGAACATTATCTCTGTCAATAGTAATTGGGCAGAGCAAGATCCTGATTATTGGTGGGAACAGGTATGTATTGCAAGCAAACGATTATTAAAAGAAAATTCAATTTCTTCAGAATTGGTTTTAGGTATTGGAATTTCCTATCAGATGCATGGACTTGTATTAGTGGATCATGATGGTAAGTTATTAAGAAATTCTATTATTTGGTGTGATAGTAGAGCCGTTGCTGTTGGTAATAAAGCTTTTGAAGACTTAGGGACTCAGAAATGCAAAGAGCATTTACTCAATTCTCCAGCAAATTTCACAGCCTCTAAATTGAAGTGGGTGCGAGATAACGAACCTGAGATCTATAAAAGCATCTACAAATTTATGTTGCCCGGAGATTATATAGCGTATAAGTTTTCGGATACTATTTGTACCACAATATCGGGCTTATCAGAAGGAATACTTTGGGATTATGTATCTCAAAAACCAGCCGAATGGCTTTTAGAGTATTATGATATTGATTCAGCTCTTATTCCAGATATTGTAGATACATTCTCTAATCAAGGTAGCGTTAGTATTAAAGGAGCTAAAGAAAGTGGATTTAAAGAAGGAACCCCTATATTTTATAGAGCGGGTGATCAACCCAATAATGCATTGTCCTTAAATGTTTTTAATCCAGGAGAAGTTGCCCTTACTGGAGGAACATCAGGCGTTATTTATGCCGTTGCAGATAAGCTACAAGGCAACGAGCCAGTTAAGTATAATAATTTTGCGCATGTAAATTATAAAACCGATAAGCCGGTAATAGGAAAATTATTATGCATCAATGGTGCTGGAATTCAATATAGATGGCTTAAGAATAACCTGCACTTAGAATCAGATTCCTATCAAACCATGAATGCACTGGCTGCAGAAGCTCCCGTGGGAGCCGATGGCTTGCAGTTGATACCTTTTGGTAATGGTGCCGAGCGAATGTTTGAAAATAATACTATTGGGACTCAATTGTGTAATATAAACCTTAATAAACATACCAAAGCACATATATGTAGAGCAGCATTAGAAGGGATAGCATTTTCCTTTGTATATGGTATGGAGATCCTAAAGAATGATGGAGCAGACATACGAGTGCTAAGAGCAGGAAATGATAACTTATTTAGATCAGAGATATTTTCTAATACCATAGCTACTTTAATCAATCAAGAAATAGAAATTTATAATACTACTGGTGCTATTGGAGCAGCAAGAGCTGTTGGAAGAACCCATAATACCAGTAATAGCTTTGAGAAAACAATTGCTAAAAATGATAAGGTAATGACTTTTCACCCACTTAAAAATAGTGAAGATTATCAATTAGCATATGAAAAATGGAAAAACGAACTTAATAGAATTTTAATTCATAAAAAATGATACTACTAGGAAACCAAGAATATTTTAAAGGGATTGATCAAATTAAATACGAAGGAAAAGAATCTGATAATCCTTTAGCATTTAAATATTATGATCCAGAAAAAGTTGTAGCTGGAAAAACATTAAGAGAACATTTTAAATTTGCGATTGCTTATTGGCATACCTTCTGCGGACAGGGATCGGATCCATTTGGCTGGGGAACTCAAAATTTTGGATGGGATGTGTCTTCAGATCCGATTCAGGCTGCAAAAGATAAGGCAGATGCCGCTTTCGAATTCATTAGCAAAATGGGTTTTGATTACTTTTGTTTTCATGATTTTGATCTTGTACAGGAAGCACCCACATTATTAGAATCGGAAAAGAGATTATCTACGATTGTAGAATATATCAAGGAGAAAAAGAAAGAATCTGGAATAAAACTACTTTGGGGTACGGCAAATTGCTTTTCGAATCCAAGATATATGAACGGTGCGGCTACCAATCCAGATTTTAAGGTGTTAGCACGAGCAGGTGCACAAGTAAAATTAGCCTTGGATGCAACCATAGCCCTAGACGGAGAAAATTACGTTTTTTGGGGAGGTAGAGAGGGTTATATGTCTTTATTAAATACAGACATGAAACGAGAATTAGATCATTTGGCACAGTTTTTAACAATGGCCAAGGATTATGCAAGATCTCAAGGTTTCAAAGGAACATTTTTTATAGAACCGAAACCAATGGAACCTACAAAACACCAATATGATTTTGATACAGCAACATCTATAGGGTTTTTAAAAGAACATGGATTGGATAAGGATTTTAAAATCAATATCGAAGTAAATCATGCAACGTTAGCGCAGCATACATTTCAGCATGAGATAGAAGTCGCTGCAAGTGCCGGTATGTTAGGAAGTATCGATGCCAATAGAGGAGATTATCAGAATGGATGGGATACAGATCAGTTCCCGAATAATATTTTGGAAGTTACCGAAGCAATGTTAGTTTTCTTGAAAGCAGGTGGATTGCAAGGTGGAGGAGTTAATTTTGATGCTAAAATCAGAAGAAACTCAACAGATATAGAAGATGTTTTCTTAGCGCATATTGGAGGAGCAGATATCTTTGCAAGAGCTCTAATAACAGCCGATAAAATCATTACATCATCGTCTTATGATAAATTAAGAAAAGATAGATATAGCTCTTTTGATGGAGGAAAAGGGAAAGAATTCGAAAGTGGAGCATTGCAATTAAATGATCTTTATAAGATAGCTTTGGATAATGGTGAAATTTCCTTAACAAGCGGAAAACAAGAATTATTCGAGAATATTATCAATCAATATATTTAATCAAAAACAATCGATTTCTATAATAGATGTAGATGATACAAAATACCTTATATACGTCGGATGATCCAGATTGCGTTTCGCTAGTGCTTGGTAATGCAAATGGAGCTAAATTAACAGTAACTAATTATGGAGCATCTGTAGTAAGTCTGGAGATTCCGAATAAAAAGGGTGATTTGATCAACGTAATTGCAGGATTAGATAATGTAGCAGATTATGAAGAGGTTTCTTATCATCCAAGTGCAAAGTTTCTAGGTGCCTCGATAGGGAGATATGCTGGTAGAATTAGAGAAGGTAGGATTAAAATAGACGATGAACAGTATGCATTATATGATCAAAATGAAGTTCATCTGCATGGTGGTTTAAAAGGGTTTGATAAAAAGTTTTGGAAGTTAGAAAGTACAGGAGATAATACCATTACCTTTTCTTATGATAGTAAACATCTAGAAGAAGGATATCCAGGAAATCTAAGGGTAAAAGTGATGTACCAATTATCTAATGATAATGAACTCATTATTTCCTATCATGCTACTACAGATAGAGATACTTTTGTTAATTTAACAAATCATGCATATTTTAATTTAGATGGATCAGGAAGTATCTTAGACCATTCTTTGCAACTAAGTTGTTCGGATTATTTAGAAGTTGACGCACTTCAATTACCAACAGGACAATTAAAATCGGTAATGGGAACTCCATATGATTTTTTGAAACCGAAGAGTTTACAAAGTTTGGAAAATTATGGACTCATTGATGACACTTTTGTTTTTAGTTCAACTAATAAAAAAGTGGATAATCAAGTTCCAAAAATTAGTTTAGTATCTGATAAAAGTGGGTTAAAAATGGAAGTAAGGACGAATCAACCTGCAGTAGTTATCTATACTCCAGAAAGTTTTCCTGATTGGAATTTCAAAAATCAATCGATATATGGTCGCTTCCCTGCGATTTGTTTTGAGTGCCAGAATTATCCCGATGCTCCAAACCACCATCATTTTCCATCTGCTTTGGTAAAAGCAAATGACAAATATGAGAATAGAACTATTTTTAAGTTTTTAGCAATACAAATTTAGGAGAGTTTTTATTGCTCAATGCTATAATTACATTCTTCTGGTAGATTCTCTTTCTATAAGATTTGTTTTAATGACCTTAGTAGTATGCGAAGTTTCTATATTTTCGTTTTCTATTTTATCAATTAATATTTTGGCTGCAGCTTCTCCAAGATACGTACTATGTTGACTAACTGTAGTAATAGAAGGTGTGACATGGCGAGGCAAAACACCGTTGGTAAATCCAATAATAGAAATATCTTCGGGTACTTTATATCCTTTGTATAGTACCATTTTAAGAGTACTAATAGCAGAATCTTCTTCTAGGCATAAGATTGCATCTACTTTTTTCGAGTCTAATAGTATTTTTAGCAATGTATCTACATCATTAAACTCATCAACTTTTAGAATATAGTCGTCATCAATAGGAATATCTGCTTCTAATAAGGCTCTTTTGTAACCGCTAAGTCTAAGTTTTCCAACACTAAGTTTATGAATGTTAGAAACAATTGCAATGTTTTTACAACCAGTTTTGATAAAATAATTTACAGCATTATAAGAACCTTCTTCATCATTAACTATAACTTTATCACATTCTATCTCATCAGTTACTCTATCAATCATTACAATAGGAATACCCTGATTTATGGCATTCTGAAAATGTTTAAAATCTTGTTTAATTTGAGTTTCTTCTGCAATAGATAAAATGAATCCATCCAAATCAGAGTTTTTTAGAAGCTCCATTACTGTCATTTCTTTTTCTAGGGATTCATTAGAAATACAAGTTATGAGGTTATATCCTTTTTGAGTGGCAATTTTTTCGATACCCACAAATACTTTGGTAAAGAAATGATTGAGCATATTAGGAATAATCACTCCTATTGTTTTGGTATTTCTTTGTTTGTCGTTGTTATAAAAGCTATTATTTGATTTATATTCTAACTCTTTTGCATATTCCTGAATCATAGATTTTGTTCTGGTGCTAATCTCATAGCTATCATTGAGAGCTTTTGAGACTGTAGCAATAGAAACGTTGAATTCTTTGGCAATATCTTTTAATGTAATTCTCTTTTTTTTCATGACGATAGTGAATACTTTTTACTTCTAATTTTTTAAAAACCAATAGGGACAAATGGCTAATAAAAATTCATGTAAACTTCCCTTTTTGTAAAATAATCTTAATAATTCGATCTACAATGATGCAATATTCGGATTGCAACAAAATTTGCACATATTGCTTCAAATATTTCAGAAGTCTTTTGATAAAGAGTTAAATACTTGTTAGTATTTTATTTTTTAGCAATGAACAAATGGAAAGGATTATTCTTACAAGAGAAAGATAGGTGTAATTCCAAATTACAAGAAACATTTATTTGATTTACAAGGGTTTATGTGTTTACGAAAAGTTTTCGTAGAATTTGCTATTAAACTATGCGAATTAACAACTATTCGATTATAGAGTTATAATTTTGAGCATTAACTAAATTTTTAACACAAATTCATTCATATTTATAATCATTCTGCGCAGATAATTAGATGTGGATTATTTTAACTAAAACGTATGTAATTATGAAAACTTATTTATGTATTTCTTCCTTGTTTTGTTTGTTTTTATTTTCTGGTTGTTCAGATGATTTAAATGCAGACAATCTTCCAGAAACTGCGGAACTAGAACAAAAGTCAATAGATAGTAACGGATATATTAGTGATAACCGAACAGATGGATATAACAAAGGTTATTTCTGGACGATTTATAAAGAAGGTGGTTGGGGTAGATTGCGTTTTCCCTATGCGAACCAGTATGGTGGTAATTTCGAAATTGAATATAAGGATAATCAAGATATTGTTGGAGGTAAAGGGTGGCGTACCGGTAATGGTAGAACTATAAATTATAATATAGGAACACTACAAGGATCATACAATTTCGTTGGTGTATATGGGTGGACACAAACGCCATTGATGGAATACTACGTGGTTGAAAAAGGGAGCATTCCTGGACAAAATCAGAACAGAAATTATAGAGTTAACGGTAAGAATTACAAATTCAAAAAACAATTAAGATCGAATGCTCCGTCTATATTGGGAACAAAAACATTCTACCAATATATTAGTGAACACGGAAATGCTCCAACAGGGTCTAATCAGAAAGTAAATATGCAAGCACATATTAACCATTGGAATCAGCATGGTGGTCATCAGGGTAATCTAAGAAATTTTGACTATCAAGTGTTTGGAATCGAATCGTATACAGGAGGTTGGGGAAGAATCAACGCCAGTATATGGTAGATTATATATAATTAGATTTAAAAACATAGGATCCATATTCTGTAGAGTATAGATCTTATGTTTTTTGTTTTAAACACATTAAGTAAAATAACAATAAGAATTCGTTTTTAATTCAGAATATGCAAAAGGGTTTTAGTTATTTTTTTCTCGGAATAATCTTCGTATTCCTTTCCTGTAACCAAGAAGATTTTAATAAAAATGATATAGATAATTTGGTATTCATAAAGGGTGGCTCTGTTAAGAATAACAAGTCAAATCTTTATAATAAAAATGTATTTGTAAAAGACTTTTATATAGGAGCACATGAAGTGACGCAAAAGGAATGGAAAGCAATTATGGGAACTAATCCATCCAAATTTAAAGGTGATAGTTTGCCTGTAGAAATGGTAAGTTGGTATGATTGTGTTGAGTTTTGTATCAAAAAAAGTGAGCAAAAAGGTTTGGTGCCATATTATAAAATCTACAAAGATTCTACAGATTCTTTTAATACTTCCCAATTTGATAGTATCAAGTGGTTAGTGAAAAGAAATCCAAAGGCAAATGGTTATCGTTTACCAAGCGAAATCGAATGGGAATATGTAGCGAGCGGCGGACAACAAAGTAAAAATTATATCTATAGCGGTAGCAATAAGATCGATGATATCGCTTGGTATTGGAGAAATAGTGGCGATACTATCTTAGACCAACAATGGAATTATATAATTATAGAAAAAAATAAATGTAGGACACATATAATCAATAATAAAGAACCAAATGAATTAGGTGTTTATGATATGACTGGAAATGTAAGAGAATGGTGTGATGATTGGTATGAAGATGAGCGGATACCAAGAGGATTATTTCGTGCCCAAAGAGGCGGTGGATGGATTGGTCTCGAAGTTTATTTTAAAAATAGTGATCGAGATTACTTCGAGGCTAGTGGCATCGGACCTGATCAAGGTTTTCGTATTTGCAGAAACAAAAGTTAGATTTTAAAAATGATAAAATTTGATTGTAAATAACTAATTAAAAAGATTGATTGACCATAAAAAGTATCCTAATTAGGGATTATGGAAAACTTCCTTATAATAGAAATCTGAGAAATAGTTTTTTAAACTATCATATATACATAGAATGCTTCATAATTTACAACATTCGCTTCAAATTTTCTACCTGTTTGCTACCCCAACAGATAGTTTTGACTTTAATAAAATTTTAAGTAAAAATTAGATGAATTGTTAAACTATGCTTTTTAAAATTAAAGATAGTGTAACACTTGTAAGATGTTTCCTTTTTGTTCAAAAGGAAATACAAAGCATTTGTCTACTTGTAAATTACTGAAATTAACAATCAACATTAAATTATATAATAACCAAAAACAATTTATGGAATCAGTTTTAGAACAATTGGATTGGGTGGTATTAGGAGTATACTTTTTAGCACTTATTGGAGTAGCTGTATGGGTGATATTACAAAGAAATAAGGATACTGCGGATTATTTTCTCGCAGGTCGAAATGTAGGTTGGTTTGTTATAGGAGCTTCTATTTTTGCATCTAATATAGGTTCTGAGCACGTTGTGGGATTAGCAGGTACTGGAGCCGAATCTGGTATGCCTATGGCACATTATGAATTGCATGCATGGATTGTATTATTACTAGGATGGTTGTTTTTGCCTTTCTACATGAGAAGCAAAGTATTTACAATGCCAGAATTTTTGGAGAAAAGATTTGATAGCAGATCGCGTTGGTTTCTATCTGTTTTTTCATTAGCGGGATATGTGATAACTAAGGTTTCTGTGACCATTTACGCAGGTGGTATAGTAGTGTCTGAGTTATTAGGGATTCCTTTTTGGTATGGTGCAATTGGTATTGTAGTTTTTACTGGAGCATATACCATTGTGGGAGGAATGAAAGCAGTAATTTATACAGAAACATTACAAACGGTTGTGTTGATAGCTGGTTCTATAATTATAACTTATTTAGGATTGCAAGAAGTCGGTGGATGGGAGAACCTAAAAGCAACAGCAGGATCTGATCATTTTAATATGTGGAGACCAATGTCTGATCCAGAATTTCCATGGACAGGATTGCTGTTTGGAGGAACAATAGTAGGTATTTGGTATTGGTGTACTGATCAGTATATAGTACAGCGTACCTTAGCCGCAAATAATATAAAAATTGGGAGACGTGGAGCAATTTTCGGAGCGTATCTTAAGATATTACCAATTTTTATTTTTCTAATACCAGGTATCATAGCTTTCGCTCTTGCTAAACAAGGAGTGTTGTCTTATGATAAAGCAGATGAGGTATTTCCTGTATTGGTAAAAACGTTATTGCCAACCGGTTTAAAAGGGCTCGTAGCAGGAGGTTTGATGGCGGCACTAATGAGTTCCTTAGCATCTGTTTTTAACTCTTGTTCCACGATATTTACTATTGATATTTATAAAAAATTAAAACCTCAAACCCCAGAAAAGGATTTGTTGAATATCGGAAGAGTTGCTACTGCTTTAGTTGTAGTATTGGGAATTATATGGATTCCGATTATGAATAAAATAGGAGGAGGAGTTTTATATCAATATTTACAAAGTGTACAGTCTTATATAGCTCCTCCAATAACAGCGGTATTTATTCTGGGGATTATATGGAAAAGGGTAAATTCGAAAGCGGCAATAGTAACTTTATTTTCTGGGCTCTTGGTTGCAGCACTAAGAATAACTGCAGAGAT
The DNA here is from genome assembly GCF_054054605.1 of Aquimarina sp. 433. Classification (NCBI taxonomy): domain Bacteria; kingdom Pseudomonadati; phylum Bacteroidota; class Flavobacteriia; order Flavobacteriales; family Flavobacteriaceae; genus Aquimarina; species Aquimarina sp. 433. Next base: position 491,440 of record NZ_JBSWZK010000002.1, on the reverse strand, counting down.
TGTGAAGGATGATTTGTCAGGTTTCGCTTATGAGTTTGCAACCATAAATTTTGCTCACATGGCAATCTTTATGTTTATTTTTTCGGTAATTGTATGTATCGGTACAAGTTTGGTAACTACAGCACCAGATTATGCTACCATTCGAGGTCTTGCTTTTGGAACCTTGTCATCAGAACAAAAGAATGAAACAAAAAATAGTTATACTGGAATTGACATTGCTTTATCTGTACTGCTAGTGGTAGTAGTTGTTTCTATATTAACATATTTTACAGGGTGATAATAAAGACTATTTGGGTATCAATTGAAGATAGCTTCTTTCCAAGCTTTTTTTAAAAAAGTGAAAAATATTATATTTTTAGAATAGAACTTTTTTGATATATCAGCAAGAAATAAAGATCAAGTTGTTTTCAATTACAAATGAAAAGAGAGCATTTTTTATTAGATTTAGGAAAACAAACAAAAATGTCAATGGGTTTTGACGAGGAAGATGCTACGTATAATTTAAAAAAATTATACCGGTCTGAATATATCAACTGGATCATCTTCAGTGTACTATTATTCTATTCTTGTGTAAACTGTCTTACAGCACAAGAAAAATCTGAGCATTTTAATTTCGTAAGTGTCAAAGATGGTGTATCTAAAATAGCAGTTCCAGTAATTAATCAGGATCAGAATGGTTTTATCTGGATCGGAACCGCAGGAGCTGGAATCAAGAGATATGATGGAATTGACTATGTATCCTACAAACACAATCTAAAAGACACCACATCCTTAAGAGGTAGTTTTATTTATTGTTCGTATGTAGATAAAAAGAATAGACTTTGGGTTGGATCTGAAAATGGTTTAGACCTTTATGATCGGGAACGGGATCATTTTATCAGAATCAAAATACTAAAGCAGTTAAGAGAATTACAGCAAGCTAGTATTGCAATCAGCAGTATTGTTGAGGATGTAGAAGGAAATTTATTTGTTGGAACTTTCGAAACAGGCTTGATTAAGTTAGATCCTGAAACGAAAACAGTAGAACGAATTAAGAACGTAAACCTCGATAAAGGAAGTCTATTAGATATTAATGACCTAAAAGTAGACCAGAAAGGAAATTTATATGCGGCAACTAATTACGGTTTAAGAAAATATGATCCCGTTTCAAATACCTTAGGTCTGGCTACTTTTGAAACAGAAAATGGGAAAGCATCTATTGAAACACCTTTGCAAAAACTTCTTTTTGCTGCTGATGATATTTGGCTAGGATCTATATCAGATGGTGTCTATAATATCAATAGTGTTAACTCAAATCGATTTACAATTCAGAATTTTCTTTTTTCAAAAAAGAAAATCTTATCGATGATTACCAATTCCGATGGTACTATTCTTATCGGTACCGAAAATGACGGATTATTTCATATAACTGACAAAGGTGTCATCATTAAAAATTATCTTTTTGACAAGAACAATGAAAATAGTATTCGATCAAATTCTATATGGTCTCTGTATTTGGATCGTAATGAAAGGATATGGTTGGGATATTATAATAAGGGTATAGCAGTTTATGATAAATTGTACGATAAGTTTAAAAATATCGAAAGTCTTACCAGTAATCCTAACTCTTTAGAGTCAGGATCTGTAACAGGAATTGTTCAGGATGCCTCAGGTCTATTTTGGATTGGTACCGATGGTGGCGGAATAGATGTTTATAACCCTAAGACACAGAAGTTTATTCATATTAATAAGATCAATACCAAAGACTATTCGAACCTAACTTCCTATGATATTCAGACTATTTTTATTGATAGCAAAGAAAATGTATGGGCAGGTAGTTGGAGTGGTGGTCTTTTTTTACTCAAAAAAGGAACAACTAGATTTATTAATTATACCATAGAAAATACAAATGGAGATCTCTCATCTAATAGTATTATAAGTTTTGCAGAAGATAAAGATGGTATTATATGGATAGGTACTTTTTTTGGCGGTTTGATGTCATATAATCCATCTACTTCCAAGTTTATACATCATAATTCGGTTGGATTTACAACCTATGGAATTCATACTAGTGACATTCGTAAAGTGTTGGTTGACTCCAATAACAATCTTTGGATCGGGGCAACCAACGGTTTGTATATAGCTAATAAAAAGGATGATGGTCATTTATCTGTACGATTCTTAGGTGGTAATATGAAGAATGCTAACCAAAATGCAACCAACATTAACCATATCTTATCTATTTACGAAGCTTCAGATGGTTCCGTTTGGTTTGGAACAAGAGGTGGAGGATTATGTAGATACGATCCAATAAAGTATAGTTTTACTTGGTATGACGAATTATATGGATTGGAAGATGAAAATGTTTCTGCTATTATAGAAGATCAGAATAATAATATCTGGACAAGTGGGAATACAGGAATTCATAAATTAGATCTTAATAATGGAAACATTACTGATTATAATATTAACGATGGATTATTATCGAATGATTTTAATTTTAATGCAGCATTTATAGACAAACAAGGAACTATTTATTTTGGAAATTATGATGGTATCGATTATTTCAACCCAGAACGTATAGAGACCAATAATAGTTCTACAGAATTACATCTTACCGATTTTAAGTTATTTAATAAAAAGGTAAATCTTAATGATCCTGAATCGCCATTGACTAAGGTAATTTCCGAAACAGATAGTATATCGTTAAGTAATGAGCAGTCAGTTTTTACCATAGAATATACAGGAATTAATTATACACGTCCAGAAAAAAATACTTACGCTTATTATCTAGAAGGATTAGCAGATGATTCTTGGAATTATGTGGGTAATATGAGAAGTGCTACTTATACAAACCTAGATCCAGGTGATTATACTTTTAATTTAAAAGTTGCTAATAATGATGGGCAGTGGAGTGAAAAACCTTTACAACTGTATATAAAAATCTTACCTCCTTGGTGGAAAACTAATATTGCTTTATTATCATATATTTTACTGTTCTTACTAGGGATTTACATACTTAATAAAGTTACCCAAAATAGGATTAAAGAAAAACAGCAAATAAAATACGAAAGAGAAAAAAGAGCTAAAGAAGAGGAGTTAAATAATAAGAAGCTACAGTTTTTCACCAACATATCTCATGAGTTTAGAACTCCTTTAACGCTTATCATTAATCCGATAGAAGATATACTTAAAAACGAAAAACTAAATCTTCCTAAAGAAGTCACCGAAAAACATTTGGTAATCCATAAAAATACAGATCGATTATATCGATTAATAAATGAATTAATGGATTATAGAAAATTAGAGGTTAATAAACTAAATGTTAAGGCAAGGAAAGTTGATATCATAGCGTTCATTAGAGATATAGTAAGCTATTTTGTAATTGAAGCTTCACATAAAGAAATAACGCTCGATGTTCAAAAAGAAGTTAATGAGCTTACTGCATGGGTAGATGTTGGCATGCTCGAAAAAATTGTTTTTAACCTGTTGTCTAATGCATTTAAGGTAACTCCAGAAGGAGGTAAGATTACAGTTGGAATCAAAAAATCGGGGCAACTGCTTTTGGATAATCTTGATAATAACATCTCTAACGAAAGTTTTCAGATCAGTATTTCCGATACTGGACCAGGACTTAAAAAGGAACAAGTAGATAAAATATTTGAGCGATTTTATCAGGTTGATAACTTAAACAAGTGGTATTATGGAGGTACAGGAATTGGTTTAGAGGTAGTAAGAAGTTTTGTAGAATTACACAAAGGTAAGATCGATGTAGATAGTGTAGTAAATGAAGGAACTACTTTCGCGGTAACCTTACCACTAGGTAAATCACATTTTAAGGAAAGTGAAGTGGTATCTGAAGAAGAAGATTCGGAAGTATTGCTAAAAACTAAGTTCATAAGTCATGTTCATAATCAGAACTTAGAAGAGCAAATAGAAGAGGAACAAAAATCCAATAGATTACTTATTGTAGAAGACAATACAGAATTAAGAAATTATCTTAAAACCGAATTGAGTAATCACTATAAAGTTTATGAAGCTAAAAACGGAAATGAAGGTCTGGAAATAGCTAAGAAAGAGGCGCCAGATATTATCATTACAGATGTAATTATGCCCGAAATGGATGGGTTTGAATTTTGTTCCAGGATAAAAAAAGATATAAAAACGAGTCATATTCCTATACTTATGCTTACTGCTAAAACTATGGAAGATGATAAATTAAAAGGTATAGAATCTGGTGCAGATGTTTATCTAAACAAACCATTTGATATGAGGGTGTTGAAATCATATCTAACACAAATGCTTACCATTCGACAAATACTTTTTAATAAATATTTTGGAGATATCAGCGATGCAGAAATTAATGAGCATAATACATCATTAGATAAGGAGTTTATTCAGAAAGTCTTAAATCATATTTATGAAAATCTGAGTGATCCTAATTTAAGCGTAGAGTCCTTATCATCGGAATTACATCTTAGTAGAAGTCAGTTTTACAGAAAAATAAAAACACTTACTGGACAGACAGCGAATCAGTTTTTAAGAAACATAAGGCTACAAAAGTCAAAGGAGATTTTAGAAAGCGGTTCTACTAATGTTAGCGAAGTTTGTTATAAAGTAGGTTTCTCTTCTCCCTCCTATTTTACAAAATGTTTCAAAGCACAGTTTGGAATATTACCTACAGAAGTTAGTGTGAATGAAGAGTAATCTTACTTCAAAATACCGCTAACATTACCCTAAGTCTTTACTATTTCCTGGATTTCATTTTTGTTGAGATATTTTTAATACAACTACTCGCTATTTATCAATACATCAAAAAAGAGAATCAAAACTTCCTTTCTTGATAATTTCCTTCATCATAGAAGCCATACACTATAACGATTGAGGCAAAAATTACTTAGAATGTTGTAAAACAGGCGTTTTAGAAGCAAAATGCAACAAATGTTTTAGTATATGCTTTATATGTACTACTGTTTTTTTGATACTGTACATAAATTGTTAAAAATTTATTAATTGTTTAATCAGGATGAGAAAGAAATACTCTAACATTAAAATTCTAGCCGAGATATTCTTGATAGTAGTGGTGTTGGGATTGTTTGTTTTTATCCTTGATTTAATCTCATGAAAAACAATCTGTTTAATAGGTAATAATGACAAACACGAATTCCAGAAAAATATTTAAAAAACTTTATAAGATTAATAACCTACTTATAGTATGTATACTTCTTCAATTAAGTATAAGTTGTGGTACGAAGAAAGAGGATGAAAAGGAGTATAAATATAAGGACCCTAAATTATCTACAAGCGAAAGAGTAAATGATTTAATCAGTCATATGACACTTTCAGAGAAAGTATCACAGATGCGATATGACGCTCCTGCTATAGAACGTTTGGGGGTTCCTGCTTATAATTGGTGGAACGAATGTTTGCATGGAGTAGCTAGAGCGGGAAAAGCGACTGTTTTTCCTCAGGCAATTGGGATGGGAGCAACTTGGGATGCACCATTATTATTTGATGTGGGTACGGTGATTTCTGATGAGGCAAGGGCTAAACATCATCGATTTATTAAAGAAGATAGAAGAGGTATTTACCAAGGATTGACTTTTTGGACTCCTAACATCAATATTTTTAGAGATCCAAGATGGGGAAGAGGTCAGGAGACCTATGGAGAAGATCCTTATCTCACCAGTAGAATGGGAGTTAATTTCATAAAAGGCTTACAAGGCGATGACCCAAATTACCTTAAAGTGGTGGCAACAGCAAAACATTTTGCAGTGCATAGCGGTCCAGAAAAATCAAGACACGAAGACAATTACCATACATCTGATCGAGATCTGAAAGAAACGTATTTGCCTGCTTTCGAAGCTGCAATTAAAGAAGCAAATGTACAATCGGTAATGTGTGCATATAATAGGTATAGAGATGAAGCTTGTTGTGGAAGTAATTTATTATTAAATGATATACTTCGAAAAGAGTGGGGGTTTGATGGTTATGTGGTTTCGGATTGTTGGGCAATCAACGATTTTTGGGAGCCAAATAAGCATGAATTAGTCGAAACCCCTGCTGAGGCTTCTGCTCTGGCAGTAAATAGAGGAACTGATCTTAATTGTGGAGATGTATTCGACCCTAACCTAAACGATGCTGTGCTTCAGGGTTTAGTAGATGAAGATAAAGTAGATCGAGCATTAGCCAGGTTAATGGAAGCAAGATTTAAACTAGGAATGTTTGATCCCCAAGAAATAGTGCCTTGGTCAAAAATATCGTATGATGTTGTGTGTAGCGAAAAGCACTATCAGTTATCTGAAAAAACGGCAAGAGAATCTATGGTGTTATTAAAAAATGACAATAACACCCTTCCCTTAAAAAAAGATATTAAATCAATTGCAGTAATAGGACCTAATGCAAATGCAAAACAAGTTCTACTAGGAAATTATCATGGAACTCCTTTAAATAATATTACACCCTTAAAAGCGATTCAAGATAAACTTCCAAATGCACAAATAAACTATGCTAGTGGAAGTCATATAGCAAAAGGTTGGCCTTTATTACAACCGATACCATCATCGGTACTTAAGAATGGTGACACTAATGGATTAAAAGGAGAATATTTTGATAACAAGGAATGGAAAGGAACCCCTAAGGTAACTCGAAATGACAGTATTGTCAACTTTATATGGGTGTCCACAAAACCATTCGAAAATGCTACATCTGATAATTTCTCTGTAAGATGGACAGGAAAAATTGTTCCAGAAGAAAGTGGAAACTATAGAGTAGGATTAAGAGCTAGTAGTGCTGGTAAATTGTATGTAAACGATTCATTGAAAGTTGATTTTAAAGATGATCACGAACCTAAAATGAAGTATTTGGATATGAACATGGTAGCAGGAGAATCTTATGATATAAAAATCGACTATTATAATTATCATACAGATCCACAGGCACAGCTAGTTTGGGCCAAATTAGATCAAGACCTTTTGGCTCCGGCAATAGCAGCAGCAAAAAAATCAGAAGTTGTTGTGTTATGTCTTGGACTATCTCCGGATATTGAAGGAGAAGAAATGCCGGTAGTCTTAGAAGGTTTTGATAAAGGTGACAGATCAGAAATTTCACTTCCAAAATCTCAGATAAATTTAATGAAAGAGATCCATGCATTAGGAAAGCCAACGGTGTTAGTACTGATGAATGGTAGTGCACTTGCTATTAATTGGGCAGATGAAAATATCCCAGCCATTCTCGAAGCATGGTATCCTGGAGAGTTTGGAGGTAAAGCTATAGCAGATGTCTTGTTCGGAGATTATAATCCTGCAGGAAGACTTCCTGTAACCTTTTACAAATCTGCCGAAGATCTTCCAGATTTCAAATCTTATGATATGACCAATAGAACCTATAAGTATTTTAAAGGAGAGCCTTTATACCCATTCGGGCACGGTTTGTCTTATACCAACTTTACATATGCTAACGTAGGAATTCCAGAAACAATCAAAGCAAATGAAGATATTAATGTAACTGTACAGGTTACAAATGCAGGAGAGATGATGGGAGATGAGGTGGTTCAATTATATATCTCACATAATGATAAGGAGTATAAAGGAGCAGCGCACTCTTTAATTGGATTTCAACGAATCAATCTTAAAGCCGGAGAAACCAAAAAAGTAAGTTTTACGGTTACTCCTAAACAGTATGCTTGGATTACTACCGACGGACAAGAACAAATTAAATCAGGAGATATTCAATTACATATTGGAGGAAAACAACCAAGTGATCTTGGTAAAACAAAAACAAGTACAACACAAATCTTAACGAAAACATTAAAAATTAAAAGTTAAAGAAAACTTAAAATTTAACGTAATTATCAGAATATTCTTACTAATTTTAAGTGTGTTCTGGTTTTAAAAGTAAGTATAACCTTAATAAATTATATATGATAAAACTTAAACTCGCAATTATTGCATTGTTTATAATTGGGACACAGCATGTTTTTTCGCAAGAAAAAAGTGTGATTAGTGGTACAATCACTGATCAATCTGGTTTGCCCCTGCCAGGAGTTAACGTTTCGGTCAAAAACACCAATAAAGGTGTATTAACAGACTTTGACGGTAATTATGAAATCACAGGAATATCAATAGGAGATATTTTGGTGTTTTCCTATGTTGGGATGCAAACAATAGAAAAAATTGTTGTGCAACAAGAGAAAATTGATGTCGTAATGATTCAAGAAACTACCGATTTAGAACAGGTCGTAGTTATTGGTTATGGACAGAGTAGAAAAAAAGACCTTACTTCTGCAGTAGCCACAATTAGTGCAGATGTTTTAGAAAAACAAACTGTTACGAATATAGACCAGGGAATTCAAGGTTTAGTATCAGGAGTAACAGTAACAAGAAGTACAGGAAGACCAGGAGGAGCTGTATCCGTAAGAATACGTGGTACAACTTCGGTTACAGGATCTAACGAGCCATTATATATAATTGATGGAGTAAACGTTCAGAATTCTGAAGATAATTCCTTTAATTTTTCCCGTTTTGGAGGAACAGGAGGGCAAACCGCTTTGAGCCCTTTATCAGCATTGAACCCGAATGATATCGAATCGATTACAGTATTAAAAGATGCTTCTGCTGCTGCAATCTATGGTGCACAGTCTTCTAATGGTGTGGTTCTGATTACTACCAAAAGAGGAAAAACAGGGAAAGCCAAAATAAGCTATGAAACCTATGGAGGGATTCAGACGGCTCCTAAATTATTGGATATGATGAATCTTAGAGAATTCGCAGCATATTCGAATGAGGTTAGACAATCACCATCAACGAATTTGCCACCAGCACCACAATTTGAAGATCCAAGTATTTTAGGAGATGGAACAAATTGGCAAAGAGCTATTTTTAGAGCAGCACCAATAATTAATCATCAGTTATCGATCTCTGGAGGAAAAGAAAAAACAAAATTCTATGCTTCAGCGAATTATTTTGATCAGGAAGGTATTGTAATTAACTCAGGTCTTAGAAGATTTGGATTACGACTAAACTTAGATTATAAGTATAATGATTGGATCAAGTTTGGACATAACATCAACCTAAGTAGTTCATTAGAGCAAATTGGATTAAATGACTCGCGAAATGGTACTATTATAAATGCATTAAGACAAACTCCTGATGTGCCTGTTAGAAATCCTGATGGAAGCTTCGGTTCTCCAGAAAATGGTTTAGGTAATACAGGAGCATTAAATCCAGTAGCTGCCTCTGAAATCAGAAATAGTACGCTAGAAAGATTTAAAATGAATGGAAATATTTATTTAGATCTTAAATTAGCTAACAATCTTAAGTTCAGAACAGATTTAGGGTATGACTACAATACTGCTAAAACACAAAGTTTCTTCCCTACTTTTGATTTTGGATCGCTTTCTAACGGGTTGAACTCTTCTTTTAGAGCAGCCAATGAAGGCTTATACTATCTATTCAAAAATTACTTAACCTATACTCCTAGTATTGGAAATCATAACTTTGATATTCTACTAGGAACAGAAGCTCAGAAAACGCAATTCCAAGGATTATCAGGACAAAGATCTAATTTTCCTAGTAATGATGTTCCTGGTTTAAATACTGGAGATGCTGAAACATCCTTATCAGAATCATTTGAAGGTGCAGCTTCTCTCCTATCTTATTTTGGTAGAATTAATTATGATTATAATTCAAAGTATTTACTTTCAGCTTCCTTACGATATGATGGTTCTTCAAAATTTGGACCTAATAACAGATGGGGATTATTTCCATCAGTGTCAGCTGCATGGGTAGTAAGCGATGAACCTTTTATGGAGAGTATTTCTAGCGCTTGGAGTTATTTCAAGATTAGAGCTGGATATGGAACCAGTGGAAACCAGGATATAAATAACTTTCTATATCTAAGTTTTCTTAGAAACCAAAATACTGCACTCGGAAGTGGATTTAGTTTAGCTAATTTTAATAATCCTAATGTTGCATGGGAATCCTTAATCTCTCCTAACTTAGGAGTAGAACTTGGTTTCTTGGATAACAATATTAGATTGGATGTAGATGTATATAGAAAAACATCTAAAGATTTCTTAGCTACCAGACCTATACCAGGTTTCTTAGGGAGTTTAAATACCTTATCCTTTATAGGAGTGAATGCACCAGTAGAGAACTTTGGTGAGATGATCAATGATGGTATTGATGTTACCTTGAACACAAAGAATATTACGAATGAAAAATTTAGTTGGGATACAAACATTGTATTCAGTTTATATCGTAATGAGATCACAGAATTATCAGGAGAAAATGATGCGATTATTGGAACATTACAAGATGAAGAAATAATTGCGAATCTAACAAGATCAGAAGTAGGACAGCCTATCGGAATGTTCTATGGTTTTGTAACCGATGGATTATTTAGAGATATTGATGATTTGACGGGAACGGATCCTGCGGCTATTCCTGCAGAAAGTTCGGTAGACGAAGCGAATGGTACCTGGTTAGGAGATGTACGATTTAAAGATTTAAATGGTGATGGAGTGATTGATGATAATGATAGAACATTTATTGGAAATCCACATCCAGATTTTACCTTTAGTATGACCAATAATTTCCGATATGGAATGTTTGATTTATCAGTATTCTTACAGGGAACCTATGGTAACGACATTTATAACTATACTAGAACATATATCGAAGGAGTTAACCGATTCAATGCAAATCAGGCAACTTCAGTAATTGATAGATATAGTGCAACCAATACGGATGGAAGTTTACCAAGATACTCTGATGGAGATAAAAACGGAAATAATAGAGTATCAGATAGATTTATAGAAGACGGTTCTTATCTAAGAATCCAGAGTATCACTTTGGGATGTACATTACCTAAAGACACCTTTGGAGAAAAAATTAAGTTTTTCGATCAGATAAGAGTATATACAACAATCCAAAATTTATACACATTTACGAATTACTCAGGATACGATCCTGAAGTAGGATCACTAAATCAAAGTGCTTTATTCAAGGGTATAGATTTCGGAAGATATCCCGTTCCAAGAACAATGACTCTTGGACTTAATGTACAATTTTAATAAGAAAAAGAAAATAATATGTTTAGTATGAAAAGTATAAAGAGAATTTTTACATATGCTATTGTATTGACCTTTCTCTCATCTTGTGGTGATGATTTTTTAGAAATAGATGTTGTTGATTCTATTACCGAGGATAATTTTTATCAAACAGATGAGCAATTATTAGCAGGAGCTAATTCCCTGTATGGACAATCCTTTTTTACAACAAATGATAAGTTTATGTATTCGTTGGATATGTTAGCGGGTAACTCGATTGGTTTTGAATCAGATGCTCCATGGAGATTGTTCTCTGTGGGAGTAAATAACGGAGTGTTATTAGAAGGTTGGGAAGGTTTCTACAAAGGAATTGCTGATGCCAATCAATTATTAAAAGTAGTAAGTCAGCCATTAAGCGAAGAAATTTCTGATGATGTCAGAAATCAGGTAGAAGGTGAAGCGCGATTTGTGCGAGCTTTTTCTTATTTCTACTTAGTGCGTTTATGGGGAGAAATTCCGGTGATCGATGAGGTAACTTCAGATACTTCTTCGTTGTATCCTTTAAACACAGTTTCTAGTATTTACGCTTTTATAGAAAATGATCTACAAAAAGCTGCCGAATTATTACCTACAAGTTCAGCAGGATCAATAAGAGTAGGAAAAACGGCGGCGTGGTCTTATTTGGCAGAGATGTATTTAACCCTAAAAGATTATGATAAGGCTAGAGACTATGCTCAGATGGTTATAGATAGTGGAATACATAGTCTACAACCTAATTATCAAGATCAATTTATAAATCCATCTGCAAGTGTAAATGGAGAAGGGATTTATCGATGGGTTTGGACATCTATCAATGGATTATGGGGTATTCAGAATACCAATCAAGCATATCTTATCGCTAGTGATGATGTAATTGGAAATGATGGATCTTTTGGTTCTGTATCTCCAAGTATCGATTTGTTTCAATCCTTTGATAAAGTTACCGATGCAGGAGAAGAAGATCTCCGAAGACAATGGATTATTTGCGAACCAGGAAGATTCTATCCTGAATTATTAACGAGTCAAGGAGGATGGACATTCCCAGAAAACGGAGATGATTCTGCGACAAGATTACGCTATAGAAAATATGTTGTAGGATCACTAGATGAGCATCCAGACGTGTTTTTTATGAGAACTAATATGAGTACTCAATTAATGAGATATGCGGATGTGTTATTAATATATGCAGAAGCAATTATGGGTAATGCTGATTCCACTGGAGATGCTGCTGCAGTCGATGCTTTTAATCAAATAAGAAGAAGAGCTGGATTATCCGAAAAAGGAATGATTACAAGAGAATCACTTATGGATGAAAGAAGAATCGAATTTGCTTTTGAAGCAGGTAAATTCTGGTTGGATTTAGTAAGAATGGATAGATCGACTGCAAGATCAATTATTAGTAGTCAGGATAGAGGAACAGTGAATACCTTAGTTCCGTTTAATGTAGAGTCATTGTTTATAGACAGTATCGATGATGATGACTTTTTACTACCAATTCCATCTGCAGAGTTATCGTTTATAGATACAGCGAGTCCTGCAGTAGACTATGTAATTAATGACTAATAAATAAGTAATGATGAAAAAAAATAAAGAAATGATGTATATCAAGAAGTTACTTGTTTTGTGCTCAGCAGTTAGCTTATTGGTATGTATATCATCCTGTGGAGATGATAACGGAGATGGACTTCAATTCGGAGATCCACAAATAGTAAATATAGTATCACTGGGAGATGAGCCCGCCATCAATGAAGGATTTCCTGCAGAACTAGTAAGAGTAGAAGGTACTGGATTGAATGATATGAAGGAAATTATCTTCGATGGAACAGTGAACACCTTTTTTAACTCTACATTAAATTCTAGCGTAGCATTATTTTTTAATGTTCCGTTTGATGCTGATCAGGGGAGTCGTTTTGGAAATCAAACCGTAACCTTTACAAACCTTTATGGAGAATCTGTTTCTACAGAGTTTACTATTAAGCAACCAGCTCCTACCTTAACGGTAGCGGACACATTTTCACCATCAAAAGGAGAAGCAGGTGTAGAAATGAGGGCATTTGGAAATTGGTTTTTTAATGTAGAAGATGTACTTATTGATGGAGAATCGGTAGGTGATTTTACCGTGGTTTCTCCACAGGAAATCTTATTTACCTTTCCTGAAGGAAAAACAGAAACTACAGAATTTACAGTAGTTACAGCGGGAGGAATGGTTTCTAAAGATTTACCAATCGTTGGTGGAGTTGTACAGATCTTATTCAGTGATTTTGACGGAAACGGAGTACCAAACATTAATAATGATTATAATGCAGATTGGTTTAGTTATGGTGATCATAGATTCGAGATTAGCAACGGTTTAGGAGTAGATGGAAGCGGTGGAGCAGAACTTGTTTGGGATGATACAGGCACAGACGGTTTTACAGGAAGTGGTCATCAAGAAGTAGCACCGGTTACTACCTCAACAGATTCTGAAAATGCTTTTGTTGTTCTCGATATTAATGGAGATGATTATCCAGGAACTGTTATGGAATTTATTTTAAAAGATGCAACTACAGACAACTGGATTTTTAAAGTTCCTCTAACAGGATCAGGATGGCAAACACTAAGATTAAGACTATCCGATTTTGGTTTCGGCTTCGATGTCAATAATCAAAGTATGGGAGATCCAAATCCCGCTACTCTAGTGGCTATAAGAATGCAAATTAGTCATGAGGGAGATACAGGAGTAGTACCATCAGGGTATAGATACGATAATCTTAGATTAGAGGTACTGGAGCTAGACTAAAGCCCTTTTCAAAATAATATAACAGTAACGCATGTCCGGAGGAATCATATATAATTTAATAGGTCTTACTCCTCTGGATATGTGTTCTATAAAATAATTACTATGAGAATAGAAAAAGTATATACTAAGGTTTTCTATGCCTTAATTTTTATAGCACTGATGAACTTTGCAGCTTGTTCTGATGATGATAATACGTTAAGTTTTTCAGCAATCCCGCCAGTAGCAGAAGAAGCTTCTGAAATCAATTTTACGAGTTTTACAGCTAATTGGAGCAATGTGTTTTTGGCTAGTGGGTATGAGCTGGATGTAGCTACAGATCCTAATTTTGGATCTTTTGTTCAGGGATACGAGAGTTTAGCAGTAAATCAGTTATTTCAGGATATATCAGGTTTATCCTTAAATACCCAATATTACTACAGAGTAAGAGCAATTGTAAATGGTGAAGTTTCAGAAAATTCTAATACCATAAGCGTAGAAACTAATGAAGAGTTTCCAGAGGATGTAACGCTAAAATCAGCTACCGAAAATAATTTCTTTGTCGGTGTAGCAGTATCAGAAGCCAGAACAAACATCACTGCTTATGATGAGCTTTACACCACAGAATTTAGTAGTATTACTGCTGAAAATGATATGAAAATGGCCTCTATTTTTACTGGAATAGATGGCTCAGGGAATATTATTTACGATTGGAGTAAAATTGATGCGTTAATCGATTATGCAGAAGCTAATAATCTAAATGTACATGGACATACCTTAATATGGCATAGAAGTATTCCTGCAGCTTTAGAGAATTTTACAGGAACAGATCAAGAGTTCGAGGACCTAATTGAGCAGTATATTACAGATGTGTTTACAAGATATCAAGGTAGAATTAATTCTTGGGATGTTGTAAATGAAGCAATCGATGATGATGCGAGTATTCAATGGAGAAATACATTGTTCTTGCAGCGAATGGGTGATAATTATGTAGAGAAGTGTTTTGCTTTTGCTAGAGCGGCAGATCCGAATGTAAAATTGTTTTACAACGATTACAATATGACCTTCGATGGCACAAAAAGAGGAAAAGTACTAGATATGGTAGATGATTTATTAGCAAGCGATCTTATCGATGGTGTTGGATATCAAATGCATATTGATTATAACTTCCCAACCAAAGAGGAAATACAACAAGCTACGGATGAATTAGTAGCAAAAGATGTATTAGTTCATTTTGCGGAGTTAGATGTAAAACTTAATGCAGCGAATGATCTAACAGATCTTACTGAAGAACGATCTCAGGCGCAAAGACAGAGAGTACGAGAAGTAGTGGAGATTTTTAATGCGATTCCGCAGAATAAAAAATATGCCATTACTGTTTGGGGATTAAAGGATGATGATACATGGTTAATTCCAGAGAATAATGGAAGACCAGAATGGCCTCTTTTATTCGATGAATCCTTTGAAAGAAAACCTGCTTATTTAGGATTTTTAGAAGGACTATAACACGCACATATATATCCTTAAAACCAAGGAAACCCTGTAAATTAATATAGTTTACAGGGTTTCTTTTTTTTAAATAATCTAAAACAAAATAATAGCTTAGAACGAAATAAAAAGGTATATGCATTATTAGGATACAGAGAAACAATAGTAAAATCAGTAAAAATTTTAACGAAAACGTTTTCGTTAAAAAACACTAAATTTTCCATCAAAAAATAACATAATAAATATCTGAATATCAGATATTTGCGTTGTCTGTCAGCAAGATTAATAGATAAGAACCTCTTGTTACTTCCTCAATTTTTTAACGCTTTTTATAAGGATTTGATTGTCAGGTAATTGTTTGAAAGAAAATATAATAGTTTTAGGTCAACTAATTATCTAAAACACAAACTTCTTATGAAAACAATTACAACTAATCTATTCACATTATTGTTGCTCTGTGTTATGGTGGTATCAGGACAAGTCACAGTTCAGATCGAAGATCTAAATGTTGGTGGTCCTTATGCCGGAGCTATCGATACACCATTTAATGGAGTTGCTTTTTATGGCAATGGAGATAAAGCAGAAGGCACCGTAAATCTTTCCACACTTCCCGGTTTGTATCGTGTAGAAATTACAGGAGCTTCTTCCAATAACAATGAAGCTAGGATCGATCTAATGCTTGCCGGAAATAGTTTAGGCTCATTTGGTTTTTCGGGAACCTCAACGTCCACCAGCACAAAAGAGATCACTATATCAGGTACAAATCCTGTTGCATTGACATTAGAATTAACCACAGATAATGGATCTAACGATACCTTTTTGGATCAGATCACTTTTACTTTTTTAGGATCTCCACCACCACCAAGATCAGCTCCTGTAATTCCATCAGTACCATCGTTTGAATCTGGGGTCTATAGAAATATGTTTGTAGAATCCGGAAAAACTGAAGCTGCTGTAGCACAGAAAATGAATGCTATTTGGGATCAATATTTTGTTAATGGCGATAGTAACAATGAACGACTTTATTACGAAGTAGGAAATGATATGGCCTATATATTAGACACAGGAAATAATGATATTCGTTCTGAAGGAATGTCTTATGGAATGATGATCTGTGTACAATTAGGTAAAAAAACTGAGTTTGATAACCTATGGCGTTTTGCCAAAAGATATAGTCAGCATCCCGCAGGTACTCAAAGAGAAGGTTTATTTTCCTGGCAATTAAACAGAACTAATTTTTCTATGATTGACCAGAATTCTGCACCAGATGGAGAAGAGTATTTTGTAACTGCTTTGTTTTTTGCAGATAGACTTTGGGGTAGTACAGGAGGTATTAATTACCGAGCAGAAGCAAATTATATTTTAGATAGTATGCTAAACAAACCAGTGCCAAGTACAGGATCTTGTCCAACAGGTCTGGTAGATTTAGACGAGCGACAAATAGTATTTGGAATTTGTGGTAATTCAGCCAGTTTTACAGATCCATCGTATCACCTTCCAGCTTTTTATGAAATATGGGCATTAGAAGCAGACAATAACAATCAATTATGGGCAGAGATGGCCAATGTAAGTAGGACATATTTACTGCCTAGAGCGGCACATCCACAAACAGGATTAATGCCTGATTATTCAGAGTTTGATGGTACACCAGTAAACCAAGGAAACCATGGTAATTTTGAGTTCGATGCCTGGAGAAATATTATGAATATGGGATTTGACTTTGCCTGGTTTCAGAAAAGTAAGAATAGTATTCAGCCGTTGATTGATAATCAGATTGATTTCTTTAAAGATAAACCAGGATATAGCTCCTTATGGACTTTGGATGGATCTTTTAGTAGAAATAATGATCATTCTCCAGGATTGGTGGCATGTAATGCTGTAGGAGCGTTGGCATTAGAAGATGCAAAAGTATGGCCTTTTATCGATGAGTTTTTTGATACCCCTATTCCAGCAGGTCAATATAGATACTACGACGGGTTATTATATATGATGAGTTTTATGCACTTATCAGGAAACTTTAAAGCTTTTTCTGATGGTATTGATATTCCCGATTGTAATGGTACTCCGTTTCCCACTGCAACCGTTAGTGCTACAAATGAGACAACGCTAGGCGCAAATGACGGAAAAATTACCTTTATGTTCTCCGATGTTTCTGGGAGAAGTGCTATAGAGTTTAGTAACGATGGCGGTACAACATATCCATTACAAGTTAATGACAATGAAGGATCTGCAACATTTAATGATCTTTCTCCAGGTAATTATAACGTATGGGTACGTTGGGGTAACAATGATTGTCCTACTAATTTAGGAAGTGTAGTGATTGCCGAAGGGGATTCGGTAGATCCAATACAGACACCTTTTACAAGCCATAGCATTCCAGGAATCATTGAGGCAGAAGATTATGATAACGGAGGACAGGGAATTGCTTATAATGATGCCGATGCTAGTAATAATGGAGGACAAGGAAGAACGAATGAAGGAGTAGATATACAAAATACCAGCGATACCAATGGAGGTACTAATGTAGGCTGGACTGCTAATGGAGAATGGTTAGAGTATACTATTGGTAGTATTAGTACGGGAACTTATGATATTGTTTTAAGAGTAGCCAGTACCCAAAGTAATACGAAATCAATTGCGCTAAAATTAGGAACATCTGTTTTAGGATCTGCCCAAATCCCAAATACCAATGGATGGCAATCTTGGCAGGATGTTATCATACCTAATGTAGAAATCACCAATGGAAATGCAAATCAGGTTTTACGATTAGATATATCCGGAGGATTGTACAATGTAAATTGGATAAAATTTCAAGCATCTGATAATTCTGGAGGAGGTACTACTTGCGACAAAATAGAAGCAGAGGATCATGTAGAGAATTTTTATCAGCTGACCAATACAAATGGAGTAATGACCAATATTGGTTATTCGCATTGGTTAAAGTTTGATAATGTAAATGTATCAGACGGTAAGTTTACCTTCAGATATTCCAAAGGGAATAACGAAAATGGGTATATGAAAATTAGACTCGATAACAATCAGGAGAGCAATACCATTGCCGAGATCTACCCAGAAGGTACCGGAAGTTGGAATACTTATGTAGAGAAGACTGTTGATGTCTCTGCCTCGGGTAATCATGTAGTATATCTGTATTTTCATAATGCAAGCAGGAATATTCAATTAGATTGGATCAGTTTCGCTTCGGGATGTGATCAGCGAGCAGCAGATGAAACGATTGTAAAAGATGAAGCAGTCACAGTACAAGTGTATCCTAACCCAAGCAAGGGAACCGTAAATCTACAGTTATCCAAATATAATGGTATCAGAAATATTACACTATTTGATATTTCAGGCAGAACCATACGAAGTATATCTGATATTCAACAAACGGAATACAGTTTCAATAATCTTAGCAAAGGTGTCTATATCATTAAGGTGAATAATAAGCAAAAGCCTATTGTTAAGAAGGTCATTGTTCATTAATAGAGAAACTATTATAGCACGGATTCAAACAGTCATAAATTTATTTTTATGACTGTTTGTTTTTTAAGAGTCTTATGGCGGATAAGAAACTAATACCATTTCATATGAGAATTGGTATTTGATATGAGCGTATCATTTTTTACTTCAAAGAATACTCCTTTTTAGTTGATCTCTTTTTGCATATTTCAGCGACAAAACGAATGGTAAATATTTGTTAAACAAATTTATATGTAGCATTTCTCGATGCTTCTTATTTTTAAATCTAATGCAATTATTGTATTTTTGTTTAATGTAAAATGAAAAGTATTAAACAAAATGAAAGAAGGATTAGAAGAATTATGTACTGTTGTAATAGGAAAAAAAGGACTAGAGGATAGTTACACGTTTTACAAAAACGGGATGATACGACATAGTTATGATAAAAATATTTTCAATTACGGTCTTATGGAATGGGTGCAGCCTGGAGAGATAAACAATATCATAAAAAGAAGGATCATCAAAAACTGCAGAAATAAGTACAAAAGGAATATCCGTAGAATTTTAGATTTCAATCTTAGAATGAACTAGTATTCTGAGAGGGACGTTGCTTCCCGTTGCTTATTTGTAGATCTAAAACCAATTAAAAATAAAAAGTTTGAAAAAATCTGAGTATAAAGTTCATATTGTTGGAGCTGGGATTAGTGGTTTAATTGCAGCGCAAGTTCTAGAAAAATCTGGGTATCATCCAGTTATTATCGAATCAGAAGATAGTTGTGGTGGTAGAGTAAAAACAGATCAGATAGAAGGATATGCTATAGATCATGGTTTTCAAGTATTACTCACCTCATATCCAGCGGCGAAACAATATTTAGATTTTAGTGAACTAGCGCTTCAGGAGTTTTTGCCAGGAGCCGCAATATTTGAAGATGGCAAGCAGAAAATTATAGGAGATCCTCTAAGAGATCTATCATTACTATGGCCTACGATTACTGCAAATATTGGTAGCTTTTCTGATAAGAGTAAGATTTTAAAACTCAATCAGATTTTAAAAAAAACAACCATTCATGATATCTTCGAAGAAAGAGAACAAACCACGGTATCATTTTTAGAAGATTTTGGATTTTCTAGTAAGATCATCCATCAGTTTTTTAAACCTTTCTTTACTGGGATTTTCTTAGAAGAAAACCTTCAGACTTCTTCTAGGATGTTCAAGTTTGTTTATAAAATGTTCGGAGATGGTAATGCGGCTATCCCTAAATTGGGTATTGGAGAAATAGCGAAACAATTGGTCTCTACACTAGACCATACTTCGTTTATATATAATACTAAAGTTGAAAAGGTAACTGAGGGTTTAATTGTAACTACAGAAGGGAAAGAAATCGAGAGCCATTTTACCATCATAGCTACAGAACCTAGTTTTATAATTCCGAACCTGAAAAATCAGCAAATCACTTGGAAAAGTTGTGATACACTGTATTTCGAAACAAAAGATCGAGCAATCCATAAACCATTAATTGGTCTTATCCCTCATAAAGAAACGCTAATTAATAATATCTGTTACCCAACGGTTTTACAACCCAATACCACTTCTGACAAAGAGCTATTGTCGGTAACGGTTGTTAGATCACATAATTTATCAGAAACCGAGTTGATAGCAAAGGTTACAGCAGAATTGGCAGAACATTGTTCTATTCAAGTAGATCGGTTTATAAAGCGTTACGATATCTCTCATGCACTACCTGATATCACGAATCTACAGTACGAAATGTTACCTTCAGAAACTCGATTAACACCCACTATTTTTATAGCAGGAGACCAGCAACTTAATGGTTCTTTAAACGCTGCAATGATATCTGGAGAAAGAGCCGCTATGGGAGTTATTGATGCTTTAGAAAATGGAATCGTAATAGAAGAACTTACCTCAGATTCCATATAAATCTGGTATTTCATAAAAATATCTTTAGTGCTCGTTTTTATCTGCATGAATTTGAAAAATTTAGATGAAAATGGATAGATTTTCATACAATTTCAATTTTTTTAGCGACGTATTACTTTAATTTTTTCAGGAAATCGTAGACAGTATTTCATAATTCATCGGTGGTCTTTATTACGTTTTAAACATCTGTTATTCAATTAGTTAAAAACAAATTGTTACTAAGCATATTTTTCTAGTTTTTAAATATACATAAATAATTTTTATGCTTCTTATTATAAATATAAATAAAAACATATGAATTAGACTTGGTAATTTTACACCCAGAACATAGTAATAATATCAAAAAGCTATTAGTATGGAAACAGATATAAAATGGTCTTCGAGTGCGATACAAGTTCATAACGAAAAATCGATACTCACACTTCAAATTAACAAATCCAAACTCTTTACTTTTTCCAAAATTATTGCGCTGGTTGCATTCGTTTTGTTATATGCAGTTGTCGCTGTAATGAGTTATTTGGCAAATAGTGTATTGTTTTCAGAGCTTCTAAAAGTTGGAGCAATACTAGGACTTGTTGCTTTCGTGGCATTTAAATCAAAGAATAATTTTAAATCAAAATCAGAATAATTATGGTATCTACAGAAGTTACACACAAGGTACAATTGGTAGATGGAGTATTTACACCATCAGAAGCATCCGATGTGATTAATAGTTTAATCAGAGAAAAAGTAAATTTTCATAAGTTACACAGGCTATCCATTTGCGAAGGAGATATGCATAGCGATACGAAGTTTGATGACAGCAGAGTATCTCAGCTATTACAGGAAAAAGAAAATTTCAAACCTATTTATAAAGAAGCAATGTTAGGTGGTAAGAGAGTGAAAATAAGTGGTGTTTTAAACATTGAAATTATTGATTAACTCCTTATTTAATATTTAGAGATGAATTTACATCTTTTGGTTGATAATTTAACCAATCCAGCACTACTCTTCTTTGTATTAGGAATTATCGCTTCTCAAGTAAAAAGTGATCTTAAAATTCCTCAAAACTCTTCTAAGTTTATTTCATTATATCTCTTGCTCTCCATAGGTTTCAAAGGAGGGCAAGAGTTAGCTCACAGTTCGTACAATGTAGATATCACTTATGCGATTGCTGCCGGAATTGTCATGGCGCTTTTAGTTCCTGTGTACACATTTTTTATTTTAAG
Source organism: Aquimarina sp. 433 (assembly GCF_054054605.1). NCBI lineage: Bacteria > Pseudomonadati > Bacteroidota > Flavobacteriia > Flavobacteriales > Flavobacteriaceae > Aquimarina > Aquimarina sp. 433. The sequence goes on along the minus strand of NZ_JBSWZK010000002.1, from coordinate 469,523 downwards.
ATTAAAATTTACGGTAGAAAATGCGGGTGCAATTGCTGCGGCCTATGGTTCTGTAAGTGCGGTTACTTTTGTAACGGCAGTGAGTTTTCTGGAGATGGAAGGAATTGATTTTGGAGGACATATGGTGGCGGTGATGGCGCTTATGGAAGCACCTTCTATTATCATTGGAGTATTATTACTACGATTATATTCTAATGGAAAAAAATCTGCTAACGAATTATTCCAGTTGGTGAAGCATGCCATTACCAACGGAAGTGTTCTTTTGATTCTAGGGAGTTTAGTGATCGGTTTTATAGCCAGTGATGCACAAGCAGAAGGAATCAAACCATTTACCACAGATATTTTCAAAGGATTTTTGGCCGTATTCTTATTAGATATGGGAATTACCAGCGGTCAGAAAATCGGGGCATTGCTTAAAAAAGGATGGTTTGCTTTCTTGTTTTCTATCGTTATTCCGTTGATTAATGGTCTATTCGTAGCAAAGATTTCTGGAGTATTTTTATCTAATGATGGGGATCGATTTTTACTAGCTATTTTGGCTGCAAGTGCTTCGTATATTGCTGTACCAGCAGCGATGCGAATTGCAGCACCCAAAGCCAATCCTAGTTTGTATCTGCCAATGGCATTAGCAATTACATTTCCATTTAATATTACCTTAGGCATGCCGATTTATATGTACGTCATTCAAAGTTTTTAGTATACATACTAGAAGAGACATTATGTGAGAAGTGAAGACTGAATTTTAGTATCCTATAATAAGAAACTAAAATTCAGTTTTCTCTTACTATAAGATTGAAATTTACCTAAAGCTTTTTTCCTTGCTCGATGTCAAAAATCAAACAATCTCCAGCAATGACATTTTACCACTGGCATGATCTTTTTTAGTAATAGTATAAACCGATAAAAATGCTCCTACTTCATGCTCATGTTTTGTATTTCGTACATTTTCTTGCAGATGTTTCTTAGTAAGTTTTACCAATTCTAGGGGTGCATATTTGGTTTTAAAATAGTAAGTGTTAAATGGAATACACCTACTCCAACCTCTTTTATTTTCTTTATAGATATGAATCCACTCGTTAGCACCTTCGAGTTCACAGAAATTACCATTTGGTAAAATGGTAAACCCAAAAGGATGTATATCTGCTTCCTGATCGATATTGGAAGAAATGACTTTTTTAAGATGCTCTAGGCGCAAAGGGTTTTTGGCATAATGCAATAATACTTCCATTCTATGCAGAAAATCAAAAACTTCCATTTTTTGCATTCCTTCAAAATGACGCATGACTTTATATAGGAGTTGTTGTTCTTGTTTCATCTTCTTACTATGATTGATTCCATAATACCCATCCCAATGAAAAATTTACTACCGGAAGTATCGTTTCCTGAATATCACTAAATCCATACCCCGCTCCAAACTCGAATCTAAGATTTAGTTTTTTCCAATATGTTCGCTGTAAACCATATACTCCAGCAATGGTAATGAAATAAGCATCTCTAGGATTAAAATCACTAAAAACAGTATTAGCATTCGAAAAAGAATTGGCTAATCCAAAGTAATTTGCCGAGTTACGAGTAGTATTTTTTCCTTTTCCTTGCCGCCTTCTAAAGTTGTAATAATATCGGTAATCGATGTCCAAAGTAGGATATAATACGACACGGGTTTCATCCAGGAAATCATTTTCTATCGTTCCCAGTTCTACACCTAATTGTAGACTTAGAGTAGTAGCATTGGTTACTCCTTTTTCATATTCCAAACTAGGAGTAATTAGTAGATTTCCTTTTAATAGGTGTTTGCTCGTTCCAGTATTAGTGTTTTGAGCATACATTAGGGTAGTACATAAGAGTACTATGACGATGAGTTTGTGTTTCATAAAAGATACGTATAGTTTCTATTACTTTAGTGTAGTTTTAAGCCAATTTGTTACCCATTTTTGGGGAATTATTTCCTGTTTTTTTACTGTATGGCTTTTGTGGCAATAGTTTCTGGATATAGTAGATATCCTTTATCCGTATAATGTATCACAAAATTGATGACCGTTGGGGTAGGTTCATTAATATCTTTACGAGAAATTCCGTTTAGACCTCTTTTAGGCATTACATCTTTAATAATTCTTGCTTTCCATAAACCAGATTGTTGAATTAGCATTTTTAAAGTAGCTCTATCATCATGGATAACAGCACTGCTTTGATCTACAGTAATATCTGTTAGTGTACCTTGTGTAGTAACAACAAAACTACATATAGTGTATCCCTTGGTATTATCGGTAGTAAAATGTTTAGAGAGATACTCATAAAAATTAGTATCCTTTTCGGGAGATTGATATCCTAGTTTTGTATAGCGCGCCATATGTTTGGTACAAGAATTACATTCTTTTATGTTTTTCATTCTGGCAGCTTCAATACCATCATCTAATTTAATATAAGGTGTATCAGTATATTTTTTTAAAGTGCGTGATCCAAATGGGTATCCTTCTCCTTTAATAAATCTACCATTTTTATATTCTTCTTTAAAAACAATTCTATTTATAGTGCTACGAGATAATGTCCATTGACCATCTGGAAGTCCATTTTTCAATTTTCCCTTTATGATAGCATGTCTGTGGTATTTGATGATTATAGTTTTTCCTTTACTATTTCCATTTTCTACTTTTTTCTTGCCTCTTTTTGTATAGTATTCCAAGATTTTAGCGGTATTATCCTCGTAGCTATAAGTTAAATAAGGTTTTCCATTTTCATACCAGTGTTTCCAAGTCCCTACTTTCTTCCCATTTTTATAAACGCCTTCCATCAATTTGTTACCATTTTCATAATACACGATAGCTTTTCCTTCTAATAATCCATCTATGATAGTGGCCTTGGTAGCAATAGCATCATTAGCTATATAATAATCTTCAAAAGCGCCTTCGATCATTAGGTTTTCGGGATTTACTTTGGCCAATCTGTAAAAGAAAGCACAATCTTGCGTAACAGGTCTTTCTGCATTATCCAGGTGTATTTTTACACTGTCTTTGGCCACAAACCGAAAACAAGGATCAAACCCTTGTTGTGCGATAGCGAGTTGAGTGAAAAGGATACTTATAAGTAGAAAGTTATATTTATTCATCATAGTTGATTCAGTTAGTTATCCTTTTAGTGTCAAAAATGTAGAAAGTGTTACTATATAAGTTTAGTTTTTTATTCATTACTCTTGTAAACCATAATATTCAATAGCTTTTGATTTTAAAGGGTTTTTTGACCAATCTTCCCATGTATTGGTGTAAGGATCATAACCACATTTAAGAGGTTTACTATAAAGATTTTCAGGATCTTCGATATATGCTCTGCAATCGGTGCAGACATGTCTAAACTCACAACCTTTACATACATTTATTTTATCTTTAGAGATATTCCAGTACTTTTTAAATTCTTTTTGCTCAACTACTTCATTTAGACTTATAGCTGTTATGTTCCCATAACTTTTCATCATAGAAGGACAGTTTTTGATATGACCATTGGTATCAATGGAAATTTTTCTGTTTAGGCAGGAATTAAATTTCTGGGATTCTGTAAATGTACTAATATTAACAGAAAATAAACTTGAGTCGATGATACCACAACATTTTTCGTTACTTATAATAGTATCTGTAATTATAATATATCCTCTTCTACTATCAATTGGGGAGATGAATTTGTTTTCACGACCTCCGTAATACCTAAAAGAAGAAACTCTACCATTAGTAGACATAAAATTTTGAATTGTTTCTATCTCAAAATCATTGTCAAAAGGGATTGTAAAATCTATCGAGATGATAGATGATTTTTGATCATCCAAAAATTCTACAATTGTTTTAATTTCTTCCAGAGAAATCTTTTTAAAAAAACGAAACTCAACATGTTTACAACGAAGTTCGTTTAGATTTTCTAAAGCGTGATATATATTATAATCACTTTGTTTTCCCACATCTATAATTGTATTAGTAATTGTATTTGGTTGATACCAATTCATCGACATTTTCGGGAATAATTCGGGAGTAGTAGTAAAGAATATAAACTCATGATCAATTAAAAACTCAAAATATTCATCTATAACGGTATCATACTTATGGTCATATTTCTTTTTAATTTCTAAAATAGAACTACCTTCATGGTTTTTTATTAATTCATATAAATCATTAGGAATTAGTTGTATAGATCCTCTATGAAGATCACAAATAGAACTTCTTTTAGCTCCTTTTACAGGAATACAATTTGCAATAAGTTTAAAAGGAGTTTCTTGTTCAATTTTCATAGGGTAAAAGTTTTTGAAATGGGTCTGTAAAAACTATAAGGGGTCATTGCATCTGTATCTATATAATTAATTGCAATTGTATTATTTTGTTGCTTGAAACTTCTATTTTTTTTAATTTCTGCTTTTTGAAACGTAAGTGGCAAGATGGGTTGTATTTTCTTTATATGGTCCATATTACTTTAATATTGATTATTTAGAAACTAGATATTCTGCTATGTTCTTTTCGATGTAATAATTGCAATGTTTTGAAACCCAATCTAATTGGCCTTGCGGATTTACTTCCAAGAATACATAATTGTCCGACTTGTCTACAATAAGATCTATGGATCCTGTAGAAAGTCCAGATTTTTTTATAAAATTTAGTATTTGTTGTTCAATGTGTTTTGGGAAAAGTACAGGAACATTTCTATTAGGTTTTTCTCTATTGTAATTACGGTAATCGACTGAAGTTTTGGAGTCGTTTTGTGATAAGATAGCCATAGGATACAAGGTGGTTTTGAAAAAGAAAACTCGGATTTCATACTTTTTTTCAATCTTTTCTTGTACCAATGTTGGAGCAAAATCGTCTTTCATGGATGTAATCATATCTTCGGATACCACAAAGGTACCTGCTGAATATATTCCCGAATCCCGAGCTTTTATCTTTATACCATATCGAATGTCTTTGGTTATAATTTGATCATAAGTATTAAAAAATGATTGTAATTCTTTTTTGGAAGTTGTTATTAATGTATCAGGGATTCGAATTCCACAATCTTTTGCTTTTAACAAATAATCAATTTTATAATTTTCAACCTCCTTATGATAACTACCAATATATTCTTTAGTATCACCAAGAATATCTTCTAACGATTTTAATAAACTATCTTCCTCCTTTTTTAGATAAGCATATAAAGATGAGGTGGCATTTCTAAGTGTACTTGGTAAAAAACGTATACTTCCACGACGATGCCATATTTTTTCAACTTTGCTTATATCTACACTTGCAATTTTTGTAGTGCAATTTTGATTTGTGATCTTAAGACTATTTAAAGGAGTATAGTCAGAGAAGTTAATTCGTTTTACATTTTTGGTGTAATGTTGAATCCATTCCATAGTGATATTTGTGGTAATGTCATTTGCATCACCAATTACGAGGATCATAGTATGTAAAATATATTAGTTTTGAGTTATAATTTTGAGAGGCAATAATTTTTATCGTCTATCTAAATTCCATAGGATCAGATGATATCATTTCAGATGTATAATTATAAGAATATGTTTTTTTTAGAGAGTAAGACTGATTCAGTATATAAAAATGATATTATCTGTTATCAATAATCTGTAATCCCGTTCCTTCTGGATATCCTTTTCTACCATTTACGTGCCACTTAAGCATTCCATAGGTTATACTATCCATCCGTTTTGAGTTATATTCCCTATCTATTAATGACTTAATTTCTTCGTGATATTCTCTAGGAGAGTGGTGCAATAATAACCAAACTGAGATCGGTTTGCCGGTTCTCCTTGGATCTGGAAATCCATATTTTTCGGTAATTTCTATAATCCTTTTTGTGTTTTTGTGATCTATGACTAGTTGTAGTTGCCAAATAGAATCCCATTGTTTTTGATACTGATTACTCTCTTTATCAAGGTTTTTAATTTTCTTCCTGTAGTATTGATCATTCCGAACCATTTCTTCTAACTCTTTCCAGAGTTTTTCGTTATTGATTTTCCGAAAAGCCTCTTCGATCACTATTTCCGTTGGCTGTGCCTGATTACAAGAAAACATAAAAAATATCGTTATCAGAAAAAAACATCGTAATATCATAATGAGTTTAATCTAAAATTATTTATTCTGTAAAAGAAAATGGACTCCCTTTTCTTCCTGTTAAATGCCATTTTATCATATTGTATTCCATGGTTGGCATTCGACCACTTTTATGTTCCTCTATTAATAGATCCGAAACTTCTTCTTTATACTCTTCAGGAGTATGCTGAAATATTAACCATGCTGGAACAGGGCTTTGTAATCTGTCAACATTTGGAAACCCATAGGTGTTTGTAATTTCGATCAATCGTTTTACATTGTTATTATCGATTATGATCTGCTTACTCCAGAATGAATCACGTTTAAACTTAATTAGATTTGAATCCAGTTGCTTTTTTTTAAGTTCAGTAATAAATAATCTTCCTTTTTGATCTAGTTCTACCATATTTTTAAGCTCTTTGGTCAACTTTTCTCTATCCTTTATTAGCTTTTCATCTTTAGATAATGAATCACAAGAAACTAGTATCAATATGATTAATGTTTTTAAGATTAATTTCATTTGTTGTTGGTTTATAAATATTTTTCCAAGATAAACAAAATAGTATATTTCGTTTATTGTTTATAGCGAGTTATCCATAATAGACAACTCGCTTTAAAAGGTCTACTCGTAGCAGATTGTATCACCTACAGAAAATTTTCCATCATCATCATTATCTGACCAGACATCAGGTTCATCTGCTCCATTGATACAGGTAGGATGGTCTGTACCACCAAGTATTTTTGATAAAAAATTATTGTTCAATTCCTTACTTTTAAGTTCAAATATTGTTTTCATAATTTTCTTTTTTTAAGAGTTATTTACAGTCTACGAATTCTAAACATTCTCCAGCATCTGGATGTCCATTACCATTTGTATCTTCGTAAACATCACATGATGTTGTTCCATCGGAGTTAGCCATAGTTGACTCAGTAGTTGTTCCTCCATAAATACTACGTAATCCAATTTGTTCGATTTTTAAGCTTTCAAATTTTTCCATGTTGTTTTTAAATTAAAATAATTTGTACCTACTCTATGATTAAAGGCTTTTCGGTTTCCGCCTTGTCCGTTGCGCAACGGTTTATTGTTGATTTTTAGATTGTTCGATCTTTGGATGCATTAGCTTTTCAATATTAATCACTCATAATTATTGATTCTTAACTCCTTAACTTCTATCTTCTGTCTCCCAGCACCTAACACCCAACCTCCTTACCACTCATTTTTCATTTATCAGTTTGGTTTCAGGTTTCTGCATCGGATTTTGGGTATCCGAGGACTGAGGCTCTCGAAGTCCGTATTATAACAAAGAGGGCTTCGAGTGCGTCAGCCTTTAATCTCTAAGAACTCAAAAACTAACTCACTACCAACTCTGCATATAAAGGATCATTTTGTATCATTTGAGCTAATCGTTCTTTATGAATATGTTTCTTTTTGCGAGTGTAGCCTTCTGATAGTCCGAAGCGACTAGCGATCTCCTTCATACTTTTTCCTTCAAAAAACAATTGTAGTAGTTGTTTACTTTGGCTACTTAATCGTGTAAAATGTTTGTAAAACAGGTCCTGCTCATCGGCTCTTGTTATTTGTTCTATTACAGATTCCGAGGGATCTAACGTATAGTTTTCATGAAGTTCCTGAAATGCTAATATGTGCTGTCTACGCCACTGGTTTCTCCATTTGTTTTTGCAAATCCCAATAAAATAGGTGTGAATAGAGGACTCCAAAGAAGCCAAACTACCAGAGCGAGCTTTGTGATATAATAATACCATCGCTTCCTGAAAAATATCTTCTACATCTTCGATAGTACCTTGATACCGTAGGATATATTTTTTTACAGCTGGTAAGTCTTTTTTATAAAATGATTTTAGCACCAGATGATCCCCTGAGATAATCCCTGCTATGATATGTTTGTTTGTTGTTGAGTTCATGTTTTCCTTTTTATTTCCCTATTTAATTTTTGACATAAGAATTCTTGTCGATGTTTAAAAACACCGTGATATAAGACAGCAATACGTGTTTGAAGTAGTAGGTGTTCAGACTTTCGTTAACCTTCCAATTATGGCAGCCATTAGGGGAATCAATATCCTATCTGTTACTATGTTACTATTTGGGATATCATAAGGGTGTATCCCCTTAACAAACTACCGCTGGATAGTAATTTACTGGCTGTAGGCATTCCTGTAATGCTTGCCACCCCATTGTTGATAGGGGTACCCTCTTATCCTCATATACCGATTTGGCACCTGATTCGTTTTCACCAGCTAGATACCTACTCATGCGATAAAAGCTTAGCGCATTGGTATAGTTATCATGATCTAATAGGGTTTTGGTATCTACCAGTTGTTGGGTTAGATTTTCTAGAAGTTGTACTCTGTTTTCTACTTGCGTACGAGCCAGATAGTCTTTATCAAACTCTTCTTTATCGATAAAACTAGGAATCCAATTAGGATGTTGCTCCATATAATTTTTGGCTTTGTCTACAATTAGTTTGTTCTGATTGGCAATACGCCCGTATTGTCTACGCTGATCAGGAGTAAGGTTTACTGTTTTACCAGTAAGTATCTGGCGAATACCCAGTAAATGTCCATCTAGCTGTGTTAATTCTTCTTCTGTAAAGCTAATGCTTATTAAATTTTCTAATGCCATTACGGAATTCTATAAAGTTACTATTGGTTTTTACTGTAGTTTTGTAACTGATCAGATTTTTGGAACTACTTTTTTGTCATGGCAAATATATGTGCGAGAATTACGTTAGTGCAAATACAGTATTATTGTTTTCTGAGAATTTCGAGTCGAAATTCCTTGAATATCGTTACTTAACTCTTATATATGGTTTGCATTTTTTATTTAAGGTTAAGCGATTTATAAATATTTAAATCATTGATAATCTTAAAGTATAAATTAATATTTTTTGATTAAAAAAAATAAATTATGTGTTTTGAGGAAATGTCTAAGTCAACTAGTGTTCTAATGGCTAAATATTTTTTATTGAGCTTATTTTGTTTGTCAAAATTAAGCGTTACCAACGCACAAATTAAAAAATTTACAATACCAGATAGCCTCATTAATAAGACATACGAGGAATTAAACAAATCCTTTACTAGTAATTACTACGATACATTAAGATGTAAGGTATATTTAAACACAATCCTTTCAAAATCGATTAAGGAAAAAAATTATCATTATCAGGCAAGAGCTTATTGTAATTTATCCTATTATGAAGAACTTGAATCGGACAAACTTAGATTAATTGATAAATCAATAGAGGTAAGTCATAATTTAAATGATAAATCGTACTTACTTCTTCCATATTCGTTTAAAGGTTTTTATTATTATAATAAAAGTCTTTATGCTTCTGCTTTAGAGAGTTATTTAAAAATGTTGGAGATAGCGGAGGAAGTTAATAGTCTAAATTATATTGATATAGCAAAACATAATATAGGTCTATTAAAAACCGAAATAGGAAAACACGAAGAAGCCTTACCCCTATTAAGAGAATCCTTTATCTATGAAAAACAAAGAAAGGAAATGGATACTTCTTCTTATCTTGAGTCTATGTTATCTCTGGCAAAATCATATACTTACAATAAAATTTTAGATTCTGCTACCATATATAATAGAAAAGGTGTTATTTACAGTAAGAGAAGCTATCCTAGAACATATGAACCATTTATTTTTAACGAAGGGATTAATTTATTTTACAAAAATAAAATTTATGAATCTAGTGATAGCATCAATAAAGCTCTTTCCTTAATGGATATAAAAAACCCACAACAAACCAATCTTTTTGTTATTGGAGAATTTTATAGAGGTAAAATCCAAGAAAAGTTAGCGAATGAAAATAGTGCATTATCACATTATTTGAAATTAGATACTTTAGTTCAAAAAAACCAACTTTTTTTAGCAGAGGTAAGAGATGGTTATGAATTTGTAATTAATAGCTATGATAGACTAAAAAAAAGAGATAAACAATTAGAATACATCAACAAACTACTGCATTTTGATAGTATTGTCTACTCACAAAGAAATTACCTAACCAATAAGTTATTCAAAGAATTTGATAAACCAAGATTACTTAGGGAAAAAGAATTAATTATTAATGAATTGAATTCTAACACAAAAAACACAAAGGTTTTATTGTGGCTGTCGATTTCCTTTTCACTGATTACTCTATTTATGTTTTATTTCCAGTATCAAAAACGAAAACTATTAAAAATAAGATTTAATAAACTACTAAAGCCTGATGTATTAGTCACGGCGGAAATTAAACATCTACAAAATGAGGAAAACTCAAGTGATATTGGAGTACCCGAAGAAATAATAAAATCAGTATTGTCGGGATTAGAAAAAATGGAAAAACAAGAGTTTTATCTAAAACAAAACATCACAGTTCAGTCTGTTTCGAAAAGTTTGGGAACTAACTCTAAATATCTCTCCAAAATTATTAATAGTCAAAAAAACAAAACTTTTATAAAATACATCAATGATTTGCGCATTAATTACGTAGTCGAAAGGCTAAAAAAAGACAAAAAATTACGCCAGTTTTCTATTCAAGGTTTAGCCGAAGAAATTGGATTTAATAAAGCTGAATCATTTTCTACAGCTTTTAAAAAAAATACTGGAATACAACCATCTTACTTCATAAAAAAACTAAATGCAAATAAATAGAATAACACCAAATTCACGGAATTTAGTGTTTTAGCTTTAAAGATAAATGGTATTAAAACATATATTTGTAGAGCTTAAATTAAAATAAAAATAAATGAAAACTAAAGACTTAAGAAACGAATTAAAACTAAAGAAACTTTCTATCTCTAATCTATCTAAAATTAAGGGTAGTGGAGGAAATGGTGATGGAGAGGCTAAAAGTGGACTTCCTTGGTGCCCACCCGTAGATGATCCTGATAATTAGTAGCTATAATGAAAGCGTTAGTTAAAAACAATGCTGTATAAAGTAGAACTTGTACAGCTTTTTAAATTTTTATAATATTCTTATGACACAATTATGAAATGTAGATTTTTCTTATTGGTGTTGATAACATCATCAATTTCTTGTAATGAGGTAACAGACAAAGTGTTTTCTTATCCCGATATAAAGCCTATACCAGCTATTGATAAATATCACGGACAGCAAATTAATGATACCTACAGAAATTTGGAAAATTTGCAAGACTCCATGGTTTTGCGTTGGTTTGAAGAACAAGGAAAATTTGCAAGAAAGTATTTAAATTCGATCCCTGGAAGAGCAAAACTTCTAGAAGATCAGTTAGAATTTGATTCTCGACAATCGTCTGATATAATTGATTTTAGATTAAATAAATATGGTAATGTTTTTTATCTTAAGAGAGAGATAGGAAGCGATATTTTTAAATTATATTATAGAGAAAAAATTGATAGTGAAGAGGAACTGATTTATGATCCGGATAAATGGAAACCTAATTTTAGAATAAAGTATTTTAAAGTTAGCTGGGATGCAACTAAGGTTGCTATAAGTCTTGCAAAAGGAGGAGAAAATATTTCTACATTGATTATTTATGATATAACTAAGAAAAGAGAATATCCCGAAATTATAAAAAACGTTGCTCCTGATATTGCGGGAGGAATCAATTGGCTACCAGATAATAGTGGTTTTATTTATCAAGTTATACCTAATACGGATCACAGAAATAAGGATTATTTGGTCAATACCAGTGCTGTTCTATATAAGTTGGGTATGAATCCGTCAGAATCTATTGATGTTTTGAGTCGTAAAAATAATCCAGATATAAAAATTGAACCAGCAGATTTTCCAGTAGTCATAATTAAATCTGAAACAACAAAATATATTTATGGAAAAATAAGTGGAGTTTCTTCCTATAAGGATTATTATATTGCAAATATTGAAGGTAAAGTTGACTATTCAAGTCTTGATTGGAAGCCATTATTTAAAAAAGAAGACCAAATTAAAAACTTCGTTATTTACCAAGACAGTCTAATTTATAGAACATCAAAAAATGCTTCTAATTTTAAAATTTGTAAGACCTCTTTAATAAATCCTGATTTTAATAATCCTATTGTTTTGGCTGAAGAGATTAATGATAAGGTAATAAAAGATTTCGAGTATATAGATGGAGAATTATTTTATATAACTTTAAAAAACGGGGTTGAGGCTGAGTTTTATAGTGTTAAAAATGGTATTGAAGAAAAAATAGAATTACCCTTGTCATCTGGTAACAGCTATGTTTCCTATGAAGGTAACTCTCTCATAGTGACTATAAATAGCTGGACAAAACCAAAACAAACTTATGTCTTTGACACAGAAAGAAGAAAATTTTCGATAATAAACCTTAATAGTAAAGCAAATTTCCCCGAGTTTGATGATTTTGTTGTTGAAGAAATTGAGGTTGCGTCTCACGATGGAGTAAAAATTCCTTTATCCATTATTTATAAAAAAGGAATTAAGAAAGATGGAAATAATCGACTTATTTCTCTGAGCTACGGTGCGTATGGAGCTTCGTTTAGTCCATTTTTTTCTATTCCAGCATTAACTTGGATAAATAATGGTGGTATATGGGTTTTACCTCATGTTAGAGGTGGTGGTGAGAAAGGGGATTATTGGCACAAAGCAGGTTTTAAAACTACAAAATCTAATAGTTGGAAAGATTTGATTGCTTGTACAGAATATTTAATCAAAGAAGGATATACTTCTAAAAAGAAGAATATTGCTTTTGGAGTTAGTGCAGCAGGAATTACTATTGGTAGAGCGGTCACCGAACGACCTGACCTTTTTGGAGCTGTAGTTATGAATTTTCCTGCATTAAATATATTAAGATCTGAATTTCAACCCAATGGTCCAAATAGTATCAAAGAATTTGGAACTGTTAAAGATTCAACAGAATTTGAAGCACTTTACGATATGGATGCGTATCATCATATAGAAAAAGACAAAAATTACCCTGCAATGTTAATAACTACAGGTATGAAGGACGGTAGTGTTGTACCTTGGGATCCAGGAAAATTTGTTGCTAAAATACAAAGTACAAATCCAAAAGGTAATCCTTTTCTATTTTCGGTTGATTTTGAGGCTAGCCATGGAGGTGATGGTTCTATATCTGATTATTATGAAAACATGGTTGACACATTTTCATTCGTTCTTTGGCAAACGGGACATCCAGATTATCAGCCGAAAAATTAACATTAATAAATAAACATTAATAAGAAGCCAGTATCCAGAGATACTGGCTTTGTTATAATAGATCTAATATATCAGGAGATTAAGAAAGAATAATTACAAAGAAATTAACTATTCAGGGTAACATAATCCTATCTTAGCACACTAACTAGTAGACAAAATTTATATAATACAATCAAATCAAGGGAATTCAACACCAATAAAAGTAATACCATGGCAAAAATTGCAAAGCTATTTGTACTCATAGTACTCATGTATCAATATCAAGTATCAGCGCAGACTAAAAAAGTGTCTAGAGACTGGACATCTTTTACCCAAACTATAGAAGTAACTACAGATACCAAAACAAAGTTTAAATTAGAGGGGCTTATCAAAGTAGAAAGAACCGATACCACAGGAGTTGCTGCATTATGGGCACGAGTAGATAATGTAAATGGCGAGAGCGGTTTTTTTGATAATATGCTCGATCGACCTGCTACTTCAAATGAATGGAAAACTTATACGATAGAAGGTGAAATAGATAAAAATGCTGAAACCATTAATTTTGGCGGTTTATGTTTGAATAATGGTAAGTACTATTTTGATGATATTCGTTTACTCATAGAAAATAAAGAAGGAGTTTATGAACCTATTTCATTAACCAATGCTTCTTTTGAGGATCCGGTTAAGGATGAACTTATACCAGGTTGGGCATATGGTATAGGTAAAGGAAACCAGGTTATGATAAAAGAATTTACGGCACAAACTGTAAAAAATAAAAAAGATGGGTCTAAAAGCTTATTGATAGAGGGAAATAACATTGTAAATTCATTCGTAATTAAAACAGATGAAGAGTTTTCTCCACAGATAGGGGTGATGATTTCGATGCTTAATAATTTGAGTAAACGGGTAGAAAGCAGAGTGGAGGGATTAGATATAAGAGAAACAGATCATCTAATGGATGAAAAAGCGAATCGTATTGGTGCATTGGTAATGCATTTAGCAGCAGCAGAAGCCTACTATCAGGTATTTACTTTTGAGAACAGAGGTTTTAATGATGAAGAAAAAGAAAAGTGGATGACAGCCTTAGAACTTGGAGATAAAGCCAGAGAATTGTACCAGGGAAAACCAATAGAATATTATTTAAATATCTATAAAGAAGTTCGAAAAAAGACCATAGAAGAGTTTAAAAAACGTGATGATAACTGGTTAAATGATATGAGACCGGGATCAGTGATGAATAATCATTATGCATGGTTTCATGTTATGGAACACCAGTCTAGCCACTTGGGTCAAATACTAATGATGGCAAAAAGAATTCCAGAAGAAAAAGAGCAAAAGAAAATAGAGGTTAAAAAGAACGTTGATCAGTAACGTATCGTAAAGTAATCCTTAAATTGTTCAAGAGGGAATTCAATTAGATGAAATTCAAGGCAAATACCTTTAATTCTCCAGTAATCTATAAAATCTAAATGTGTGAAATCAGTTGTTCTATCTATTGTTTTAGGGGCGCTACTAAGTTTAACGGCTTCTTGTCAAAAAAACAAAAAAGAAGTTTCGATAATCGAAACAAAATTAGATTCGCTCTATACCCAACAATTTCCAAACTCTAATGAACCTGGAGGTTCTGTTTTGATAAAGAAAGGAGACAAAACAATTTTTCTTGGAAATTATGGAGTAGCAGATCTAGAAACTGGAGAAAAAATCACCGAACATACTTTATTCAATACAGGATCTATTTCTAAAACCTTTGTTTCTAATGGGATCTTAATCTTGCAGGAACAAGGTAAACTATCAATAGAAGACTCTATAGGAAAATACTTTAGTGATTTTAAGAACAAAGAAATTGCAAACCGCATACAGATCAAACATTGGTTGAGTCACACATCGGGGATCCCTGATGTTCGAAAAATAAGAGAAGAAAGGGAGTTTTATCTCACCACAAAAGATACTCAGAATTTTGCTCCGCTAAAGCAAGTAGATAGTTTGCTTTTTGAACCAGGAGAAAAATTTCGATATTCTAACCCTTCTTACAATGGACTGGCACTTATCATTGATCAACTTTCTGGAATGCCTTGGCAGAGCTTCGTCAAAAAAGAGATTTTAGAGCCTGCTGGTATGACGCAAACTAAGATAGTAAATGGAGCTTATCCTCAGAAAGGGGTGGCACATGGATATGTCTTGGAAAACGGAAAATATCAGGAACGAGATTATGGAGAAGAACCTACCTATGCAGCATCTGGTAATAGCGGAGTGTGTAGCTCTGTATTAGAATTAGCAAAATATGAAAAAGCATTGCAGTATCAGGTTTTTCTAAGTAAAGAAAGTATTGATGCATCCAGAACTGTTTGGAAACCTCGGAACTGGAATACCAAATACAAACCATTTATTGGATACAGTTGGTTTATAGGTGACGAAAGTTTTTTATTTAAACCAAATCCTTATGAGGTGTCTTTTGTATATCATACAGGATCTAATGGCGGATATAATTCATTTTATATTGCAATCCCCGAAAAGGATTTGCTATTGGTTGGTCTTTTTAATCAACCTATCAAAGAATATAATGCTTTGGTACATAATACAATTTCAATATTACAAAAACATAATTGGCTAGACTAAGAAAATATCATGAGCCCTATAAAAACCATCATACAATTTATCAAAACACATATTCTGTATGTCTTAAGAGTTATCGCCAGATATTACATTGCTTATAACATGTTTTCATATGCATTTGGCAAGATATTGAAAACACAGTTTAACATGGGACTTACTTACGCATCTGATCTGGGATTAGATAATTTTAATGGTTTAGTGTTTACTTGGTATTATTACGGATTTTCACGTACATACGCGTTAGTCATTGCTTTTACCCAGATGACAGCAGGGGTTTTACTACTCTTTAGAAAAACGGTACGTTTAGGAGTAGTATTGTTTCTTAGCTTTATGGTAAATATTTTATTAGTAGATATTTTTTATGAAATTGATGGAGCGTTATGGCAAGCCACAAAACTTACGACACTAGGATTCTTTTTACTATTCTCAGACTGGAAAGGGTTTAAGATGTACTTTCTGAGAGCTATCGAAAAAGTTCAACTTATTCCACAAATACTGCCTTCTAAATTTAGACAGCTCTATTGGTTAAAATTCCTGATCATTCCAGCTATGATCTGGTATGCTTATAATTATATATACGAGATCAAACAAAGTTATCTTATCAAAAATGAATTATTTGGTGTATGGCGAAATGTAACGGATGATAAAGATCATTCACATCGATTGTACAAAGTAACTTTTGATTATGATAATGGATTAAAAATTAAAGATTTTGCTAAAAACATATATTTCGGAAGTATTGAAATGGATACTGTAGCAAAAACAATACAATTACAAGCAAGTCATTACTCAGAAGAGGCGACGTATTTTGTTCAAGATAGTTTAGCAAAGGTATCGGCAGCACAACAACAGGACAAAAACCTGAAAAAAGAGATCAGAAACTATTACCATACGATCAATCATTCTACATCTTTTCAAAAAGAATCGTACTCCTACAAGATAGAACAAGACACCTTGGTACTATCATCATCCAACCACAAAGAACTAAAGTTTGTAAATATTCATGTAGAGAACTAATGAGCGCTCACCAAAAATTCAACCAAAAGTAAGGTAACATTATCCCAGTTTTTGATACTTATTATAAAGGGATAAGCAAATATTTTGGGTCTTATATTTTAGAAAGGAGAAACTTTTTCTTATTATATAGGGGAAATAATAACCAAAAGTATGCAGATATATCAAGTATATCGTATAGCTCTTTTTCGTATCCTTATATAGGATACCATATATAGCCAAGTAATAACTAAAATGTAAACGTGTGAAGAGAATAATAGTGATCATGACCATCATAACCACGAGTATTTTTTATGGTCAGGAAGAGATTCCATTAGTAGAGTATAATCAGATATTAGAACGCTTATATGACTTAGAAGAAAAAGAAGACTATGAGGGCATTCTTACCGAGCTCGATAAGATTAGTGTAAATGATTCTATTTATACCGCTAATTTGGTGACCAAATCCTATTACTTACTACAGTTAGAGAAATATGATGAGGTAGTGGCCATCTGTGATCAGGGACTACAAGCCGAGGATACTACCGAGGAGTATTCCTTTTACCTAAACAAAGGATTGGCATTGATACAGGCAGAAAAGTATCCACAAGCGATAGAAGTATATACCAATGCCCTTAAACACTATCCTAAAAACAATGTACTGTATCACAATCTGGGATATATATACCAGAAAATGGAACAGTGGGAAAAAGCATTACAAAACTATAAACAATCCGTAATGCTCAATCCCTTCTATGAGAAAAGCCACTTAGAGATCGGGAAACTATCTTTTAAAGAAGGTCAGACGGCACAAGCGTTGATGGCTTTTAATATGTATCTGATTATAAATCCCGATGGAGAAAATTCGTTTAATGCGCTTAACCTGATCAATAATCTAGTCTCGCAGAAAAGCGACATAGAAGCCTTAGACATTACCATTTCTGAGGATGATGAAACTTTCGAAGATATTGATTTGGTATTGGATAGTAGAATGGCGATGAACAAGGATTTTAAACTAAATAATAAAATCAATATTGGATTAACACGACAGAATCAAGCGTTATTAGAGCAATTACAGGATTATGAAGGTAATGGGGGATTTTGGGATCGCAAATATGTACCATTTTTTAATTGGATTACAGAGAATAATCATTTCGATGCTTTTACCTACACCATTTCTTATAGTATTCAGAATAAAGATTTTAAGAAAATCGTAGATAAGAATGTAGATGAGATAAAGTCCTTTATTGATGTGGCTTATGATAAATGGCAAGCCATAATGGAGGCTGATAATGAAGAGGTATTCGAAGGAAAAAAACAAAAGGTGACCTATGCTTATGAAAATTATAACTTTTTACAAGCTGTAGGGATCATGAAAGAAGGTAAAAAGATAGGAAATTGGGAAGTGTATGATGATAAAGGAAGGCGCATAGGAAACGGAAAATTTAATGAAGATGGGGTGCGCACAGGAGATTGGCAATGGTATGATGCTTCGGGAAACATTTCTGAAGAAGAGCATTATAAAGACGGAAAACTAGAAGGACAGTATACCTATTTTTATAAAAATGGAAATAAGGAAATAGAATGCAATTACGTAGCCGGAAAATTAAACGGAGACTATAAAAAGTATAATAAAAAAGGAGCACTCGTAGAACACAAACAGTTTAAAAATGGAGTGCTTGATGGCCAGTACCTATCATATCACAAAATTGGTGAGCGCGCAAAGGATTATGAGCTGATGTATAAAGATGGGAAACCTGTAGGAGAGCTTAGACAATATTATGTAGATGGTTCTTTGTTTAAAAAACGTTCTTTCCTAGATGGAAAAGTAAACGGAACAGAAAAATTGTATTACCATACAGGAGAATTAATGGGAGAATACGAGTATAAAGAAGGATTGTATAATGGACCTTATGTCTCTTATTATCGCAATGGGCAGAAATCTGAAGAAGGTGTTACCGCACAAGGATATTATGATGGTAACTGGAAGTTATATCATCGAAATGGTGCCTTAATGAATGCTATTACCTATAAAAAAGGAGAACTTAATGAAGCCTATTTGGAGTATGATGTAGACGGAAAGCTACACTACGATTTTACCTATAGAAATGATGAGTTTATCGCTTTTAAATATTACAATAAAAACAAGGAGATCATCGGCGAAGGAAGAAAAAAGAAAGGCGAGTTTTATTATAAAGGATATGATCCTTTAGGAAGCTTAATTACCGAAGGCTTATACGATATCAAAGGAGGAAAAGTAGGAGAATGGAAATACTATTCTGAAGGGTATATGACTAACAAAGTGCCTTATGAAGATAATAAGGTACAAGGAGATAACTATAATTATTATAGATCAGGGAAAGAAGAATCAATTACACCTTATAAAAATGATTCTATTCATGGATATTACCGCAGTTATCATGAAAATGGTGCGCTAGCAGAACATGGTTGGTATCAAAAAAATCTGATTCATGGCGATTGGAAATCCTATTATCCAGACGGAACCCTGAAAAGAGAAAGTTTCTATCACAAAGGGAAACAACATGGAACACAAAAGCTTTATGGAGTAGAAGGAAAATTACTATCCACCAGTATGTATGCGTATGGCGATATAGTTGCAGAAAAAAAGTATCATCCAGATGGTAGTCTAATACAAGAAGTACTCTATGATCCTACCAAAGAATCCTATACCGTTACCATAAAAGGATACAACGGAAAAACTCAATCCACTACCGAATATATGTATGGTGTAAAAAATGGAAAGTATACCAAGTATAATACCGAAGGTAAAATAGTAATTGAAGGTAGTTTTCTGAATGATAATCTACACGGTTCATGGATCTGGTATTATGATAGCGGAGAAGTAAGTAGAAAAGGACAGTATTTTCAGGGAGAATATGATCAAACATGGACTACCTATCATGAAAATGGCACAATTAATGAGAAATTTTCTTACGAATCAGGAAAATTAAACGGAGTGTATGAATCGTATAATGAAGAAGGTATTCTAATTCGTAAGATTCCGTATATCGATGATAAAATGCATGGAGAGCGAGAGTTTTATAGTCCAGAAGGAAAATTACAGGTAGTTCGCTATTATCATTTGGATAATATTATTGGCTATAGCTATCATGATAAAGAGGGTAAGCTACTACCGATGATACCTATTGATAATTATAGCGGAAAGCTGCAAGCATATTTCGATAACGGGAAACCTTCTATGGAGGGAGAGTTTAAAAATGGAGTGCTTGTAAATCAGTTTAAAGCCTATTATTACTCTGGTCAGTTAGAACGAATTAGTGATAACAAATATGGAAATATTGATGGGAAATACACTAAATATTATGCCGACGGGAAAGTAAAAGAAGAAATGATCTATGATCATGGACTATTAAACGGAGTATACAAAAAGTATTACCCAAATGGGAAGATCAAAGAAGAGGTACTATATCGCCAAAATGAACGCAGCGGAAAAGCATTATATTATGATAAAGCTGGAAAACTAACCAAAGAAAAAGTATATTACAATGACGTAGCCACAAAATAAGATAAAAAATATGCTTAGAAATCAATTAGTAGTGCTGGTACTACTGCTGTCTTTTATAGGACATGCGCAAAGTGCCTCACCTTTATTTAAAGAATACAAAGCAAAATATCCCGAAGAATATTCGGTAAAATTGTTAGAAGAGAGAAACGTAGATATTCGCCTGAAGAATGGAGAGATTTTGATTACGCAAGAGGTAATGGAGGAGAATCTATACCTAGATGCCGCAGCAACATATCAATCAAAACAATCCATCAACTATTCTACTTTTTTAGAAGTAGAAGAGATAGAAGCAGCTTCTATGGTATATGAAAATGGAAAGTATAACACGATCAAAGTAGAAGATTTTGTGACCAAAGATGAGATGGACCAAAGTTTCTACGATGATTCTAAGTCGATTAATTTTATTTATCCCAATTTACAACCAGGCTCTAAATCCAAACTTAAGTATGTAGAAAAGATTAAGAATCCTCGATTTCTGGGAACCTTCTTTTTTGCAGATTTTAATCCCACAGTAAAGAGTAAACTAACAATTACTGTGGATAAGAATATCTCCATGAAATTTAAGGATTTTAATATTGGAGAACTTCCGATAAATTTTTCAGAATCCGAAAAACGAGGAAAGAAAGTGTATACTTGGGAAGTAAACCAAATGGACAAATTTGAGATAGAGCCTGGTGCTCCCAACTTTAGAAATACACTACCGCATTTGATTCCGATGATCACCGAATATGAATCCAAAGGAAAGAAAGTAAAAGTGCTTGGCGAAGTATCAGACCTATACGATTGGTACTATTCTCTAGTAAAAGATATCAATAAATCAGAACCAGATCAGGAATTAGAAAAGATAGTAGCACAACTTACACAGGATAAAAAAACTGATCTCGAAAAGGTAAAAGCTATTTACTATTGGGTACAAGAAAACATAAAATACATCGCTTTCGAATATGCTTTAGGAGGTTTTGTTCCTAGGCAAGCAAATGATGTGTTCAACAAAAAATATGGAGACTGCAAGGATAATTCTAGTATACTACAAGAAATGCTCGAAATTGCTGGCCTGCAAGGAAACTTAACCTGGATAGGTACGCGTAGCATACCATATAAGTATGAAGAAGTTCCTACTCCTTCTGTGGATAATCATATGATTCTTACCTACAAAGATGGTGATGACATATATTATCTAGATGCTACGGGAAGATACATTCCTATCGATTTACCAACTTCTTTTATCCAAGGAAAAGAAGCATTAGTAGCTGTAAATGAAAATGAATTTGAGATCAAAGAAGTACCCGTTATAGATGCTAAAAGAAATACGCTTATCGATTCTACCTATTTGAAAATTGAAGACCAAACAATAAAAGGGAAAGGAAGTTTTAAACTATCTGGATACTCTAAAATAGATTTCTTTAATGCCTTCGAAAGAGAGAAAAAAGAAGAGAATCTAAAGTCAATTTATACCAGAGAACTTAGAAAAGGAAGCAACAAGTTTTTGATCGAAAGCTTTGAAGAAATTAATAAGTACGATTACGATAAGGATTTTACCATCAACTATGCATTCAACATAAAGGATTACATGACTACCTTGGATAATGAAACCTATATTAACCTAAATCTCAATAAAGAGATTAGTCGTTTTAAACTTAAGAAAGACCGAAAAAGCGCAAGAGAATATAGATATAAATCCTATACCAAAAATGTAACAGTACTAGAAATTCCAAAGGATAAAGAAGTATCCTACATTCCTGAAAGTTTTTCTATTGAGAATGATTTTTTTCAGTGTTCGATTACTTATACCAAACAAGGATCTTCTATTCTATATGAATTAGAAATGAATCAGGATTTTATTTTATTAGATGTTTCTCAGCAAAAAGAGTTCAATAATTTGATTAAAAAGATAGAGAAAAATTTTAAAGAAGTGGTGATTTTAAAAGATAAAAAGTAAACAAATCCAGCACGTTTGACAACTAAAAAATTATAAATGAAAGAACTAAAATACTTAGCAATTATAATTCTTTTGACCAGCAATTTGTGGAGTCAAAAAGAACCTTACTATACAACCTACGATTGGGATGACGATCCAGTGGCTACTATCGATCTAAAAAAATATGAGGATAAAGACATCGTAGCTTTTAAAGATAAGGTAGTTAATGAGTTCTATTTTTTGGACGATGATAGCTTTGTAGAATATGCACTGATTCATAAACTATATTGGCTTAATTCTAATGATAATATCGAGAAATATAACAAGGTATACCTTCCTTCGAGTCCCAACTCTGAGGTGGTAACCAATAAAGCTCGTGTTATTACCAAATCAGGTAAAATTATAGAATTAGATGATTCTAAGATTCTAACTTCCGAAGATGAAGAAACAAAACGTACCTTAAAATATTACGCCTTAGAAGGAGTAGAAAAAGGAGGATTTATAGAGTACTTTTTTGTTGTAAAGAGATATCCAGGATATACAGGAAAAAGAGTAACATTACAATCAGATTTCGAAAAAGAGAATGTAAGTTTCGAATTGTTAGCACCTACCAATCTGATTTTTAAAACCAAAAGCTATAATGAGCTTCCTGATGTGATTCAGGATACTACCAATACAGATAAAAATCATTGGAAACTAGAGCTTGATACCTTAGAAGCGATTGATAATGAGGAGCAAGCTCCTTATGGTGCCATGAAAAAATACCTGATCTATAAGCTAGAGAAAAACACCAATAATCCAGCTAATGATATCGTTTCGTATCGAATAGGATCTCAGAATATTTATAAAAACTTATTTCCAGAAGTAGATGAAAAGCTCAATAAAAAAATAACAAAGTTTGTAAAATCTATCGAGGATGCAGATCATGAAGATACTGCTACAAAAATTAGAGCGCTAGAGAATTATATCAAAGCGAATATATATGTAGCCGATGTAAATCGAAAAGACCTGGAAGATGTTTCGAGTATATTAGACAATAAAGTGGCTAATGAAAGAGGTATTGTAAAACTATACCTTGCTCTAAGTAAAGTTCTGAACATTAAACATCAACTCGTATATACGACCGACAGGAGAGAAATGAAGTTTGATAAAGGGTTTGAGGCCTACAACTTTTTGCTAGAAACACTGATCTACTTTCCTAAGCTTAAATTGTATATGGCTCCTACCAAAATAGAGTCTAGATTAGGGTTTCCGCCAGGTTATTTTACAGACAATTATGGACTATTTATTAAACCTGTAACCTTAGGAGGCTTTACGTCGGGAGTGGGTAGTATCAAATATATCAAACCAGTAAATTATGATAAGACCAATTATAATTTAGTAATGAATGTAAGTTTTGATCCAGAAGATCTTACTGTAACAGACCTAAAAATGGATCGGGTTATGGATGGATATTATGCAGTGTACATACAACCATTTATGGATATCGCCAAAGAGGAAAACAAAGATGAAATGATCGAAAGTGTGATTAAATCTATCAATCCTAATGTCGAAATTGTAGCAAAGAAAGCAATCAACGCGTCTTCTAAAGACTTCGGAACCAAACCTCTACAAATTATTGCAGACCTAAAATCTGAAGACTATGTAGACAAAGCAGGCAATAAATACCTGTTTAAGATTGGGTCTATCATCGGTCCGCAGCAAGAGATGTATCAGGAAAAAGTACGACAGCTTCCCGCAGAAAATGAATTCGAAAGAAGTTACGATCGAAAGATTGTCGTAGACATCCCTACAGGATATCAATTCAAAAATCTGGATAAGATTAATATCAATGAATCTTATAACAAGGACGATAAAGAGTTGTTTATGTTTTCATCCTCTTACGAGATAAAAGACAATCAACTGATCGTATCGATTAAAGAATTTTATAATCAAAACATTATCGATGTTGCGTTATATGAAGACTACAGAAAGGTCATTAACAGCGCTGCTAATTTTAATAAAGTAACATTGGTATTAGAAAAGATTTAAATACTAGACAAGATAAAGCTATTACAGGTATAACCTCACTTGATTGGAAAATAAAAAAGCCTGCACAATGTGTGCAGGCTTCTATTCATGAGTGGAGAAGATGGGACTCGAACCCACGACCTCTTGACTGCCAGTCAAGCACTCTAGCCAGCTGAGCTACATCCCCAAGAATACTGTAATGATGGAGCGAGCGCCTGTCCGCCAAAGCGTAGCGGAGGAGCAAGCTACATCTCTATATCTTTCTAGTAAGCTCCTTTAAGTACCAACAAAGGAATTCTACTTTCAAAATCTTTTTTCAGGACTTTGTTATCTTCCCAAAGCTTCCCAAAGAATCCTCTATTACGTCGTAAAACACAAAGTAAATCTGGATTGTTTTCATTAAGGTGTTCTAAAACCCCTTGGAATAAAGTACCATTTTCCGATGATTTGTAAGAACTGATCAGCGTTGCTAAATCTTTCTGAAACTCCGAATCTTCTGGCAAATACTCTGCCGTTTTAACTTGTAACAATTTGATGTCAGCATTGAACGTACTTAGAATCTCTTTAATAGGATTTAAAGTTGTTTCTTTTTTGATAATACCAGACTTAATAGCCATTAATATTTTAGAAATTGGCTTGAACTCATAATTTTCCGGAATGATCAATACCGGAATTTCTGTTTTCTTAACCAAACTTCCGGAAGTCTCACCCAAAAAATAAGGCATTTTAATATCATCACTCTCCGCACCTAACACAATCAAATCAATAGAATGTTTTAGATTAAATTCTGGAATGGCTTCTAATAAATCTCCTTCTAGCGGAAGTGCTGTAACAGTAACATCTTTTTTGTCTACCTGAGCGAGTTTTTCTTCAATAGTAGTTGCCGAAATATCTTTTAGCGTCTCGTTTACTGAAGGAAGACTACCAGATCGGGGTAACTCCTTAAATACTTGCACTGCATATACCGTTCCGCCTAACTCTTTAGCAAAATCAATTGCATATTGCAATCGTGCGATACTTACAGAATTTTTGGATAACCCTAATGGGACTAGGATGTTTTTCATTACTAAGCCTGATTTGTGTTCTAAGGAGCAAAATTACAACTTTTGATGAGTTAAAAGGCTTTTTTGTCCATAGATGCACCACTAATCGCTATTTCTTTTCTTAAAGTTTCTTTAAAATAAATTATGCCTTCTTCTAAAACCTCCTCTTCGAGATAATAGTTTGTATTTTTGCCACTTGATAAAAATTATGATTCGTAAAGCGACACCTTCAGACCTAGATGCAATTCACAAGTTAACACAAGCTTGTGCTAAAGCAATGATTGCCAAAGGAATTTATCAATGGAACGAACACTATCCCACCCGAACTCGTTTCGAAAAAGATATTGAGTTAGAAGAGTTGTATGTTCTAGAAGAAGGTCATATCAAAGGTATCATTGTACTTACAGAACTGATGGACGATGAGTATATTCCTATACAGTGGTTAACAGAAAATGAGAATAGTCTATATGTACATAGATTGGCTGTACATCCGGATTATTGGGGTAATGGATATGCTCAGCAGTTAATGAATTGGGCAGAAACTCAGGCAAAAGAAAAGAAGTACGCATCGGTACGGTTAGATACATTTAGCCAAAACAAAAGAAATCATACGTTTTATGAAACCAGAGGATATCAGCGATTAGGGAACATATTTTTTCCTAAGCAAAGTGAGCATCCTTTCTATTGTTATGAATTGGTATTGTGAGTAGTATCATAAGTTTTAAAAATATTAATAAACTTGCTGTTCCGGCAATTATTGCAGGAATTGCAGAGCCTGTATTATCCGCTACGGATACTGCTATTGTGGGTAATATTCCAGTACACGGCACAGAATCACTTGCTGCGGTGGGAATTGTAGGATCATTTTTATCGGCACTTATTTGGATATTGGCACAAACGAGAGCGGTGATATCTGCCATCATTTCTCAATATCTGGGAGCAGGAAAATTGGATGAAGTTAAAATGTTACCAGCGCAAGCAATCCTTTTTAATATAGGATTGAGTATCGCAATATTATTAGCTACAGTTCCTTTTATCAAGGAGATTTTTATACTGCTCAAAGCAGAAGGCGTTGTGCTCGATTATTGTATTTCGTATTACAGGATTAGGGTTTGGGGATTTCCACTTACCTTATTTGTTTTTGCAATTTTTGGCATATTCAGAGGATTGCAAAATACATTTTGGCCTATGATCATTGCCTTAATCGGAGTGGTTGCCAATATCATATTCGATATTGTTTTGGTCTATGGGATCGAAGGGTTTTTAGAACCTATGTATCTAGAAGGAGCAGCATGGGCCAGTTTGTGTTCTCAGGTACTTATGGCCATTTTATCTCTGATTTTTTTGCTTAAGAAAACCGACGTTTCCTTACGATTAGAAAAATTATGGCATCCCGAGATGAAACGATTTATGATCATGAGTTTTAACTTGTTCATTCGTTCTTTTGCACTAAACACCACCATAATTCTGGCAGCAAGAGAAGCAACCAGTATTGGAACCAATTATATTGCAGCACATAGTATCGCTATACAATTGTGGTTGTTTTTCGCTTTTTTCATTGATGGATATGGCGGTGCAGGTAATATATTGGGCGGAAGATTATTGGGAGCAAAGGATTACAAAAACCTGATTGCCATGTCCAAAAAAGTAAATCTGTATGGAATTATCGTTGCTAGTATATTAGGAGGCGCAGCCTTACTCATTCCAGAGCGGTTAGGGCTGATTTTTACCAAAGATCCAGAAGTAATCACTATTTTTAAAAGCTTCTTCTACCTTGTAGTTATCGCCCTGCCAATTAATGCAGTAGCCTTTGTTGGTGATGGAATATTTAAAGGAATGGGTGAAACAGGTTTCTTAAGGAATGTATTATTAGGGTCTACTTTTTTAGGATTTATTCCTACTCTTATGATTGCCCGATATATGGATTGGAAACTCCATGGTGTATGGATTGCCATTACGGTATGGATGTTTATACGAGGATTGGCATTATTGATTAAGTTTAGACGAAAGTACTACCCTTTGGCCACTAGCTAAAAGCGAATTTTAAAATAGCCATCGCTATAACCACATACAAACAGATCAGTATAGCTCTAAACTTTATCAGATACTTTTTTTCCATGGATTAAAAGTACTGTGTGACACAAAAAATAGAAATAAGTAGAACTACGGGTTTTGTTAGAATAGCCTTGTGTTATGGTTGGGCGTTACCCTATCGGGTCGGGCTTTTCACTACAATTCCTCGCACCTCGTCATCCTCGGGCTGTGGGATTTACATTACAATCCCTAACGCGTAAGTTCGTATATTTATTAAAACAGAAGAACATTAGTTGATTATAAAATAATGTCAGCAGCATACCTAACACTAATAGAAATAGCATTACTGGTTTTTGTAATCCACAAGAGTTATCAATATTTTATTTTTAAATATCGTTCTAAACTGGTGGAAGCAACGGTAAAAGAAATTAAAGAGTATGAAGTGTTTCAGACCTTTACATCCAAAAGCTTTCAAGGTGAAAAATTAGCAATAAAAGTTACTTTGGAATATGAAATAGAAGGCAAAATTTTTTCAAAAATAGAAAGAATAACAAAAGATTCTAGTCAAATAGCATTAGGTGAAAAAATTCAGTTAAGAGTAGTTAGTAGTGATCCTGAACAGTGTAGTCTAAAGTCAGACAAAATACGTTTTAGAAATATGATATTGGGTGTCATTGTTTTGTTAATTTGGTCGACATTGACATTCGTTATTCTAAAAACCTCTAGTTAGAAAGTAGACATTTATATCCAAGTATAAAAGATTATGAGCAGCAATATGTTTAGTGATCATTTCTTTTAATAAAGAACAAATAGTAATTGTAAAAGTCACTTCGATCTATCGATGGCATTCTTTTTATAACCGCTGAATATTACCTATTTTTATCAAAAATCAAAACCAAATGACTACTACACGAACTAATGGAAGTTTGTATACACATACCGAAAACCATGTTGCTACCATAGAGTTTGGACATCCATCTAGCAATTCGTTTCCATCAGAATTATTAGAGCGATTAACCAAAGCATTTGATACATTATCCAATGATACATCTGTACATGTGATTATTCTAAAATCAGAAGGTGAGCGTGCCTTTTGTGCAGGAGCTTCTTTTGATGAGTTGATTTCTATTACCAATTTAGAAAAAGGGAAACAGTTTTTTTCTGGATTTGCCAATGTAATTAATGCTATGAGAAGGTGTAAGCAACCTATCATTGGTAGAATACAAGGCAAAACAGTTGGAGGAGGAGTAGGATTGGCGGCGGCTTGCGATTACTGTATGGCTACAGAAGCCGCTTCTATTAAGTTAAGCGAACTAACCATAGGTATTGGTCCTTTTGTGATTGAACCTGCGGTATCCAGAAAAATAGGATTGGCAGCTTTTGAAGCTTTGGCTTGGGATGCATCTCAATGGAAAAATGCCTATTGGGCCAAAGAACGAGGATTGTTTACCAGAGTCTTCGAAACGATTGAAGAACTAGATAAGGAAATACAACTATTTGCCGAAAAATTAGCAAGTTATAATCCACAAGCTACACAGCAAATGAAAAAAGTAACCTGGCTAGGAACAGATCATTGGAGTGATCTGTTGATCGAAAGAGCAGCTGTTTCTGGAGAATTGGTATTATCCGAGTTTACTAAAAATGCTTTACACAAGTTTAAAAAATAAGATATGGAAATACTGAATTTTTTAGGAGGCAACGGATTATTTATAATTCTGGGAATCATTTTAGTAGTTGTTTATTTCTATAATAAAAGAAAGAGAAGATAAGGTTGTCTAAAAAGTAACTTTATAATGTCAAACTGAGCTTGTCGAAGTTTTTAATCAGTTGATTTTCAATTTGTCTTCGACAGGCTCAGACTGACAATACGTGTTTTCAATACTTTTTAGACAGCCTGATATATCTGGTTATTTACAAGAAATCTCTCTTTAAAACTTCTTCTAAACTTTCCGGTTCTTGCCCTGTGAGATCCTTTATAGCTGTTGTTACTTCGCTTACCTTTCCTTGTTTAATCATTCCATAAACAGGAATCATATAATCTGCAATAAAATCTGGAGCACCAGATTCTTTTAATACCTGTTTATAGGTGCTTTCATCTGGATTAGGATAGGTAATTTCTCTTCCTAATATGTTGCTTAGCATAGAGGCAACATCAAAATGAGAGTATGCTTTTGCTCCAGTAAGGACATGAGTTTCTTTAACCCTATTCTGAGCTGTAAGTAATTCGGCAATAGCACTCCCTACATCTTTAGAAGAAACAAAGGATGATTTTCCTTCTCCAGCAGGAGAAAAAATAATATTACGATCCTGTATATTCTCTCGTTCATAGTTGCCGAAATTCTGCATAAAAAATCCAGGGCGAACGATATTCCAATCTAAAGAAGAATTCCTTAACTTTTCTTCCATTTTTTTGTGAAAAGGTAATTCTTCAAGATTTTCCATACCATTTCCCGATAAGTATATGAGTCTTCCTTTATAATTTTCTTGTAAATAATCTACAAAAGGTTCTAGTAATTCATAAAGCCCAGGATTTAATGGAGGACCTAATAAGAAGATTGCATCTGACTTTAAAACTTCTTGATAGGATGTTTTATCTTCGTAATCAAAGTATGCTCCAGTAACAGATTTTTCAAAAACGTCTTGGACTTTTTGGGTATTTCTAGTACCTGCAATTACTTGTTCTTTTTTAGTAAGTAGGTTGTTTACTACTTCTCTTCCTATAGTACCTGTAGCACCGGTAATAAAATAAGTTGACATAATGATGATCTTTTTTGTAACAAGGTAAATACATTAGTATCTTAGTGCAAGTAGGTACATAAAAGTGCAGTAGTTTCTTTTTATATACTAATATTGATTATCAGTATTTTCAAAATAAAATTTTATGAGTTTTTTATCAGAAAAAGAATGCGAAGGTCCAATTAAATGTCCGGTAATGACAACACTTAGCGTTATTGGAGGTAAATGGAAGCCTGGTATTTTATGGGAATTACAAAACAACGAAATATTGCGTTTTGGTCAATTAAAGAAAAGATTGGGAACGATTACTCAGAAAATGTTGACCCAGCAATTACGAGAGTTGGAAACGGATGGTATAATTATACGGAAAATATATCCCGAAGTTCCTCCACGTGTAGAGTATCGTTTATCTGATTATGGTAAAAGTTTATCTCCTGTACTCAATGAAATGGCAAATTGGGGTACAGGACATTTACAAACAATAACCAATGAATAAGCGTTATTTACTTTTTAAAATAAAATAGAAGATAATCTTCACTAACTTTGCAAAAAGTTAGATCACCGCAAATGAGTAAAATTAGAATCACAAAACAATTTTCTTTTGAAACAGGTCATGCACTTTATGGATATGACGGTAAGTGCAAAAACGTTCACGGGCATAGCTACAAGCTCAGTGTAACCGTTATAGGAGAACCTATTACAGATACATCTCATGTGAAACTAGGGATGGTAATAGATTTTGGAGACTTAAAAAAAATTGTAAAAGAAGATATCGAAGATGTGTTTGATCATGCCACAGTTTTTAATAAAAACACACCTCATGTAGAATTAGCAAAAGAGTTGGAAAAACGAGGGCATAATGTCATTTTGGTAGATTACCAGCCTACCAGTGAGAACATGGTGATTGATTTCGCGAAAAAAATAAGAGCTAAACTTCCTGAAAATATTGAGTTACACTCCTTAAAACTTCAAGAAACTGAAACTTCTTTTGCAGAATGGTTTGCCTCAGATAATGATCAATAGTAATTGTTTTTTCACTTTATAGTATCCCACAGATCCAATGAAAAACATATATTTAGCGGAAGGTAAGAAAATATATTTTGCATCAGATAACCATTTGGGAGCTCCTACAAAGGAGAAAAGCTTTCCAAGAGAGCAGAATTTTGTAAAATGGTTAGATGAGGTAAAGCAAGATGCCGCTGCTATATTTTTATTAGGGGATCTTTTCGATTTTTGGTTCGAATATAAAACAGTAATACCTAAAGGATTTACCAGAACTTTAGGTAAGCTCGCCGAGATTACCGATGCAGGAATTCCGATGTACTATTTTGTAGGTAATCATGATCTATGGATGAATGGATATTTCGAAGAAGAACTAAATATTCCCGTATATCATCAGCCACAAGAATTTAGCTTTAACGACACTACTTTTTTAATCGGTCATGGCGATGGACTTGGTCCTGGCGATAAAGGATACAAGCGAATGAAAAAAGTGTTTACAAATCCTGTCGCCAAGTGGTTCTTTAGATGGTTGCATCCTGATTTGGGGGTGCGATTAGCACAATATCTTTCGGTAAAAAATAAATTAATTTCTGGAGATGATGACGTTACTTTTCTAGGAGAAGACAATGAATGGTTAGTACAGTATTGTAAGCGAAAGTTGGAAACAAAACATACAGATCATTTTGTTTTTGGTCATAGACATCTTCCTATGGAGATTGATCTTAAAGACAATTCCAGATATACCAATTTAGGGGATTGGATTATACATTATACCTATGCTGTTTTTGATGGTAATGAAATGAAGTTGGAAAAGTATCCCTTACCCGAGTAGTCTGCAAAACTTAGAGGCAATAAAAAAGCGAATAATCATAAAGTGACTATCCGCTTTATAGGGTAGAAGTTCAAGGAAATACTATTGCCTTGCTATTTTTTTAGTAATTACAGTATTATCTAGTCGTACTTTTAATATATACAATCCTGTTGATAATTTGGATGTATTAAGGTCGTTCATCTGTATCGATTTTGTTCCAGAAGCTATACTTCCCAGATTTTTTGAAGCAATGCGATTTCCTTTAAGGTCTATAATTTCTGCGCTAGCATTACTTACTTTTTTAGATAACGAGATGTTAAGTGTTATATTATCAGATTGTATAGGAAGTGGATAAATATCCACCGAATAACTAGCTTCACTATTTTTGGTGATTTCTCGTATTCTAGAAGCACTTACTCCTTCTATAACAAATCGTTCCCAGGGACCTACGGCATTTCTATTGCAATTCATAGCTTTATTACCATTTTCATGGCTTACATATTTTCCATTATTTCCTTTAATGGCATATACATTTCCTCCCAAGGATTCCAAAGTAAATCGTTCCCAAGATCCCACGGCATTTCTATTACAGTTCATGGGTTTACCACCATTTTCAGAACTAACATATTTTCCATTATTTCCTTTAAAACTTACAGTTCCATTTGCTGCTGGTTCCATAATGAATTGCTCTAAAGTTCCTACAGAGTTTCTATTACAATTCATGGAAGCACTACCATTCTCTGAACTTACATATTTATTAATGGTTTGCCCTAAAATGGAAACAACGTCATCATTAGATCCACCACCATTGTCATCACCAACGGTAAAGGTTAGCGTTTCGGTAGTTTTTGCACCTTTAGCATCTGTTGCCTCTGCTTTTAATGTATACGTTCCTGCCGATAAATTCTTAAGCGCATTATCTTGGTTGTTATTATTCCAAGTATAAGGACTTACGTTTTCTTGTCTTATAAAAGAGTTATTTAAGTACAGGCGTACATTACTTACTCCATCACTATCTGTAGCTACTACAATTACTTGTAAGGTAGCTGGAGCTGTAAAAGAAGCATTGCTTGCAGGAGTACTAAAAGAAACACTTGGACCAGTATTGTCTCCGTCTCCACCACCACCAAATCTAGGTCTGGAACTTAACCATTCCATATCAAATTTTGGGCCTTTACATTGGCAACCTTGGCTCCCTTGATCTACACGACCAGGACATACTTTTTCATCTTTAATTCTCTTACCTTGTATAGTAATGGCATCATCATGCCCTGGTTCATTACCACATTGTATGGTATTATATCTAGGATCTCCATTGGCTAGATCTCTATAAAAAGGATGTTTCTTAAGCTCATCACAGATATCTTTGATATTTCTACCTTGTCCATTAATAGTAATTTTAAAATTACCTACGCCATGATCAAAGGAAGATTTACAGAAGCAAAAGCCATTTGCCTGATAACTATCCTTCCATGAATTTGCATTAGGAACTATTCTTACTCCTTGATCATAGGTGTCCTGACCAGTACAACCGGTATCTGGTACATTTTGCTGAGCATTGGTAATATTAGCAACAAATAGGAATGCTAATATTTTTAAAATTAATAGTTTACGTTTCATAGTTATTGGTTTTAAAAGTATAGGTTGTTATAAGGTAACAATAATTATTCGGAAGAAATATAAATTCGACCAATTCTAAAGATACTGTAACCTTGTGAATCTAAGATGCGAAAAATAGAATCCGTAAAGGATGAATTAGTGGGTGTTGCTTATAGGAGTTTATAGGCTATTTACTTTTGAAGTCTGGCATCCACAATTTCTGCTGAAATTTGTATCCCAATTTGTTTAGAGTTTTCTATAAAGTTAGGATGTTCAATAAAAATGATGCTGTTGTTAAAAACAGCTTCGATTAGATAATGGTTTCCGTTAAAATATGACTTTTTTACTTTTGCTGTTAAAGTAGCGTTATCTACAATCTGTAATTCATGAGGATAGAAAAGTAAGGTACCTGAGTCTTGTTTTTCTGGAAGTACACTTTGGATAGGTAATTCATTTACCTCGCCAAAAAGTGATGCGATATAGTAGTTTTTAGGATTGTTATAGATATTTAGTGTATTTCCTTTTTCAATGATTTCACCATTATGAATTACGATGGTTTCTTCTGCAAAGGAAAGGATATCGGTTTTGTCATGGGTAGCAGTGATACTAGTAATTTTATTTCTTTTTAGATAGGCAAAAAGATTTCTTCTTAGCGAACTACGTCTAAAATTATCAATATTTCCAAAAGGTTCATCTAGTAATAATACTTCCGGTCTATTGGCAAGCGCCTTAGCTAGTGCGACTCTTTGTTTTTGACCACCACTTAGGTTTTCTACTTTTGTATTGGCAAAAGAAGTCATCTCTACAATTTCTAACAGTTCATTTACTCGTCCTCGTTTTAATTCAGGTTCGAAATTAGATAAATATTGACCGATATTTTCTTCAACGGTTCTAAAGGCTTGTAATTCGAAACCTTGAGAAAGAAATTTCATATTTTCTTGTCCTGGAACTAAATTATAAGCTGGACCTAAAATTTGCTGATCATCCCAAAAAAGAGTACCCTCATCCACATCCATAAGACCATAGATAATTTTTAATAAAGTACTTTTTCCACAACCACTAGCACCGATAAGAGCAATATGCTGTCCTTTTTGGATAGTAAAACTTATATTTTTTAGCACTGGAATGGTATCGTAAGCAAAGGATAGGTTTTCAACTGTTAGCATATTTCATCTGTTTTATATGTGTTGTTTTTTGGTTGTCAGATGGAATCACCAAAAAATCGCTCAAGGTATGTTTTGCCATAATTTTTACGGCTTATTTCAAATATAAATAACTTCAATAAAAAAATCCGTTTCTTTTTAGAAAACGGATTCTTTATTTTTATAGAGAATAATTAATAGGTTTTATCCTTTTACTTCTTCATTTACTTGTTCTGGTAAAACTTCATATCCCATATTAAAAAGCGTAAAGCTAAAAATATCAGCATATTGTTCTATGGTCTTTTTTACAGGTGTTCCTGCTCCATGACCTGCATTGGTTTCAATTCTGATCAAGGTAGGATTCGAACCCTTTTGTTTAGCCTGTAGTTCTGCAGCAAACTTAAAAGAATGTGCAGGTACTACACGGTCATCATGATCTCCAGTGGTAACCATTGTTGCTGGATAGGATACACCTTCTTTTACATTGTGTACAGGAGAGTATCCTTTTAGGTATTCAAACATTTGTTTGTCGTCTTCTGCGGTTCCATAATCATACGCCCAACCAGCACCAGCAGTAAAGGTATGATAGCGTAACATGTCTAGAACTCCCACAGCAGGTAAAGCTACTTTCATTAAATCTGGGCGTTGTGTCATTGTTGCTCCTACTAATAATCCACCATTAGAACCTCCTCGTATCGCTAGATAATCACTAGAAGTATATTTGTTTTCGATTAAATATTCTGCAGCCGCAATAAAGTCATCAAATACATTTTGTTTCTGCATTTTAGTTCCAGCTACATGCCATTTTTTACCGTATTCACCACCACCTCTTAGATTTGCTACCGCATAGATACCGCCTTGCTCCATCCATACTGCATTAGCGATGCTAAAGGAAGGAGTAAGAGAGATATTAAAACCACCATATCCATATAAAATGGTTGGATTTTTTCCTGTAAGTTCTGTTCCTTTTTTATAGGTAATAATCATAGGAACTTTAGTACCATCTTTAGAATTATAAAATACTTGTTTACTTTCGTAATCGTCTGGATTAAAATCTATTTTAGGTTTACGGTATAACTCAGAAGTACCTTCAGCAATATTATATTTATAGATGCTTCCTGGAGTTTTATAATTCGTAAAAGAATAATATAGTTCTTTTTCTTCTTTTTTAGCTCCGAAACCTCCAACGCTTCCTACACCTGGTAGCTCAACATCGCGAACTAATTTGCCTTCATAATCATATTGTAAAACTTTGGATACTGCATCTACCATATATTCTGCAAAGAAATATCCACCACCTTTACTAGGGCTCAATACATTTTCTGTCTCAGGAATAAAGTCTTTCCAGTTTTCTGGAGTAGGATTAGCAGCGTCAACAGTTACGATTCTTCTATTCGGTGCATTTAAATTGGTTACTAAGAAAAGTTTAGATCCAACATTTTCTATGATATAGGTATCACTTTCTGTATTATCTAAAATAGTAACTAATTTACTATTAGGTTTCGTAAGGTCTTTTATAAAAAGCTTGTTTCCAGACGTAGATGTACTTGCAGAAATAATCAGGTAACGATTATCTTTAGTAACATTTCCGCCAATATAGCGGTGTTTTTCTTCTGGTGTTCCACCAAATATGAGTTGATCTTCTTTTTGTGGAGTTCCTAGTTTGTGATAGTAAACTTTATGTTGATCTGTTTTAGCTGATAACTCACTTCCCTCAGGCTTATCATAGCTAGAATAATAAAAACCTTCATTTCCTTTCCATGACATTCCGGAGAATTTGACATCTACAAGAGTGTCTTCTACAATTTCTTTGGTTTCTACATCTTTAACAATGACTTTTCTCCAGTCACTACCACCTTCAGAAATAGAATAGGCCAGTAATTTCCCGTTTTCAGAAAAACTAATACCTCCTAAAGAAGTAGTTCCATCTTTGCTAAAAGTATTTGGATCTAAAAAAACTTCAGGTGTATCACCTTCTTCTTTAAATCTATAAATTACATATTGATTTTGTAAACCATCGTTTTTATAAAAATAACTATAATCACCTTCCTTAAATGGAGCTCCTACTTTTTCGTAATTCCATAAACTAGAAAGACGTTTTTTTAGTTGATCTCTGAAAGGAATATTATCTAAATATCCAAAAGTAACCTTGTTTTGTGCACTAACCCAATCTTCGGTTTCTTTACTTCTATCATCTTCTAACCATCGGTAAGGGTCTTTAACTTCTGTTTCGAAATAGGTGTTTACTGTATCGACTTTTTTAGTTTCTGGATAATTCAATGCAATCGTGGTTTTGGTAGTTTCTTCTTTTGTTTCGTTTTTGCATCCAATTAAAGATACAATCGAACAAACTAATAAGAAAGTTTTTTTCATGATGAGCTAATTTATAAATTCATACTATAATAGTACTTAAACAAAAGGGTAGGCAGGTCACAAAACTATTAAAACTTATTCCCGAAAAGTGCTAAATAAAATATAAAAAAACTGCTCTAACGACGATCATATAGTGATTACACATTTAAAGCGTTGCTTTGGGGTTTAGCAACTCGGTTGATCATTGTAGTAGAGCAGTCGGAAAATTCCGTCCTCTAAGAAACGAAAAAAATTACTTTTATACTAGTAAAAAGTTTATAAGTAGTTGATTAGAACATACTTTTGTAAGCATTCCAATTCTTATATATTAAAAAAGCATTCGCAAGAAAAACAAATGCTCCAGGGCCTATATTTGCTGGATCCAAAGTAGCATGAAATAATATAATATTTACAGAGATTGGAGCCATTAGTACCAAAGCAAATGGCACTGCTTTTTTGCTTACTAATAAAAGACCAACTAGGATTTCTATGAGTCCAACAGTTTTAAGAATATAACTATTGGCTAATGCTCCAAAAAGAACACCAGCTTCTGGATTTGCAAATTCAAAATCTGGTAAAAAGCCTATAAATTTATTACTTCCAAAAATGATCAATAAGGCTCCTAATAATATTCTTAAGGCTAAAATTATTTTAGTATTCATTGTTGTATTTATTTATGATTAAGTTGAGGTATTAGAAGGAGAAATGTTAAAAACCTTACAAATGTTGTTGTAAACCGGAGCTAAAAAAATATCTTACACTTTCTGAAAAAGAACTAATTAACTTAATTTTTAATATTACTATAATGAAGCTCACACAACTTCTAGTACTCACTTCTTTGATCTATTTTTTAATGTTATTTCCCACATTTGGGCAAGACTATTTTTTGAAAGATAAAGCGCCTTTTTTATCTGAAATTCCTACACCCGAAGAGTTTTTGGGATACCCAGTAGGAGATCAGCATACCAGACATGATCAAATTGTAGCCTATTTTACCAAATTGGCAGAATTATCGGATCGGGCATCTATACAAACCTATGGGAAAACTTATGAGAATAGAAAATTGATCATACTCACTATTTCTAAACCAAAAAACTTAAATAACCTAGAGGATCTTAAAAAAAAGCATTTAGCTTTTACAAAACCTGCAAACAATCCTACTAATTATGATGAGGTGCCAGTTTTTATACAACTGGGATATAATGTTCATGGTAATGAGCCCTCTGGAGGCGAAGCAGCATTATTAACAGCATATACATTAGTGGCATCTAATAGCCCAGAAGTACAAACGTATTTAGAGAATGCAGTTGTATTTATTGATCCGACTATAAATCCGGATGGACGTGATCGACATACGCAATGGGCAAACCAGTTTAAAGGGTCACCGCTGGTAAGTGATCCTTTTGATGCAGAGCATAATGAAACTTGGCCTCGTGGAAGAACTAATCATTATTGGTTTGATCTTAATAGAGATTGGTTATTAGGAATTCATCCAGAAAGTCGTGGAAAATTAACTTGGTATCACGAATGGTATCCTAATGTAGTAACTGATTTCCATGAGATGGGAACAAATAGCACCTATTTTTTCGAACCCATGAAGCCAATTGGTTCTTTGGATCCCATAATGCCTAAAGAAAATTATGAAGATTTAAATAATCTATTTGCACCTTATTTTTCGAGTGCTTTGGATCGAATAGGATCTTTTTATTTTACCAAAGAAGCATTCGATGGAACATATCCTGGTTATGGATCTTCATATCCGGATTTGCAAGGTGCTTTAGCTTTGCTATTTGAACAGGCAAGTTCCAGAGGTCATTTGCAGAAAACCCAATATGGCACCATTTCCTTTCCTTTCACGATTCGTAATCAGTACGTTTCTAGCATGGCAACAATAAAAGCTGCGGTAGAGAATAAAGCAACCTTGCGTAAATATCAGCAAGATTTTTTTATATCTTCGGAAGCAGGTACTTCTAAAAATGGTTTTGCAGGATATGAATTTGGAGACCTTTATGATCAAAATAGAAACAAAGCTTTTATAGATAAATTATTACTTCATAAAATCAAGGTATATAAGAGCGGTGATCGATATGTTGTTCCTGTAAAACAACCTCAAAAGAGAATGGTGCAAACTGTTTTTGAAACTTATAATAAATATAGAGATAGTGTTTTTTATGATGCCTCTGCTTGGAGTTTGGCTAATTTTTACAATATGAAATACAAAGGAGTAAAGTCCTTACGTACCGGAGCTGAAGTAACGAGTACCGATGGAATTGTAAAAACTTCGAATTTTTCAAAATCCAACTATGCCTATATTTTAGATTGGGACGATTATAATGCCTCAGCAGCTTTATATTATATGCAGTCTAAAGGATTGCTTGTGGCATCAGCTTTTAAACCTTTTACCATCAAAACTTCTGAAGGAAATAGGAGTTTTAATTATGGAAGTATTCTTATTCCTGTAAGCAAACAGAAAAAGAATAAAGATGAAGTGTTTCGTATTTTAAAAAATGCTCAGGAAAAATTTAATGTACCAATCTATAGTACGGAAACCGGATTTAGTACTTCAGGAATTGATTTAGGAAGTGGTAATTTTAGAAAATTGGATACACCAAAGGCCTTATTGCTAATAGGAGATGGTGTATACTCTTATGAAGCAGGTGAAGTATGGCATCTATTGGACACAAGAGTTCATATGCCTATTACTAAGCTAAAATTAAATATGTTTAATTCAGTGCCATTAAAGGACTATAATACATTAGTAATGGTCTCTGGAAGATATCATCAATTAGATTCTCTTCAGCAGAAAAGGATAAAAGAGTGGGTTTCTTATGGAAACACCTTGGTTACTATTGGTAATGCTTCTAAATGGGCTATTGATAAGAAAGTGGTGAATGAAGTGCTTACTACAAAAGCAAAAGATAGTACTAAACAAAAAATCACAAAACGATTACCATATGTAGACGCAGGTGAAAATATTGGTAGAGAGCGTGTAGGAGGAGCTATTTTTGAAGTTGATTTGGATATAACGCATCCATTAGGTTTTGGTTATAGGAATAAATCAGTTCCTGTTTATAAGAATAATTCGGTTTTTATTACTCCTAGTAAGAACCCTTATGCTACAGTAGCCAAATACACGGAAAATGCACATATCGATGGGTATATCTCTAGCAATAATTATGAGAATTATTTAAAACCTTCTGCCTCTATTGTGGTAAGTAGTATAGGAAGTGGTAGAGTAATTTTATTCGCGGATAATCCTAACTTCAGAGGTTCATGGTATGGAACAGATCGTTTATTCCTGAATGCTTTATTTTTTGGGAAACATATTTATGTTCCGAATGTAAGAGAATAAGAGATTTATATTATTATAAGGAGAAAACCCTTGTTATAGAATCATAACAAGGGTTTTTTATAAAAATAGTTGGTTACTTAACCTATTAATTTATTTTCTACCAGATATTCTCCAATTTGAACAGCATTAGTAGCAGCTCCTTTTCGAAGGTTATCAGCTACAATCCACATGTTTAAAGCATTTTCTCTGGAGTGATCTCTTCTAATTCTTCCAACAAAAACATCATTTTTTCCTTCTGCATAAATCGGCATTGGGTACGTATTCGTATCTGGATTATCTTGTACTGTTACGCCAGAAGTATCACTTAAAATTTTACGAATATCACTTTCTTGAAATTCATTTTCAAACTCAAGGTTTACACTTTCGCTATGTCCTCCAACCACTGGGATACGAATAGCAGTTGCGGTTACAGCAATGGTTCTGTCATCAAGAATTTTTTGAGTCTCATTCACGAGCTTCATCTCTTCTTTAGTATATCCATTTTCCTGGAACACATCACAATGTGGAATTGCGTTTCGATGTATTGGATAGGGATACGCCATTTCTCCTTTTTCGCCAGCATATTCATTTTCTAATTGTTGCACAGCTTTTACTCCAGTACCAGTGATAGACTGATACGTAGATATAATAGCACGCTTGATTCCATATTTTGAGTGTAATGGACCAAGTGCCATTACTAATTGTATGGTAGAACAATTAGGATTAGCAATAATCTTATCGTCTTTAGTTAAATCTTTTGCATTAATTTCTGGTACCACTAATTTTTTAGTAGGATCCATTCTCCAAGCAGAAGAATTATCGATTACAGTAATTCCTGCTTCAGCAAATTTAGGAGCCCATTCTAAAGAAGTACTTCCTCCAGCAGAAAATAAAGCCACATCAGGTTTCATTTCTACAGCAGTGGCAAGACCAACAACCGTATATTCTTGATCTTTATAAGATATTTTTTTTCCTACAGATCTTTCTGAGGCAACAGGAATTAATTCTGATACAGGAAAATTACGTTCTTCTAATACTTTTAACATTACGGTACCTACTAAACCTGTGGCACCTACAACAGCTACTTTCATCAGCTTTATTTATTAATGACTTTTAGAGACACAAAAATCGGTCTTTTTTTAATTCCAGCAAAGGTGTAGATTATTTATAATAGAATTATAGTTTTTACTGAAATAATATTGATTTAAACAATTTGTTATATAATATACAAACTGTAAAAAGAACCGCTCCTTTAGAGAGCGGTTTAGTTAGAATATGTAGTATAGCGGTAGCTATAGATAATTCAAATTTAGAGTATGATTTATTTTTTAAGTAAATCTCTGATTTCAGCAAGTAATTCTTCCTGAGTAGGACCTGCTGGTGCCGGTGCTGCTTCTTCCTCTTTTTTCTTGCTTTTTTCGTAAGCTTTAAGAACGATAAAGATAAAAAGACCCACTATAATGAAATTTATAATCGCTTGGATTAAATTCCCATAGGTCATTACAGCTGCTCCAGCTTCTTTAGCT
Source organism: Aquimarina sp. 433 (assembly GCF_054054605.1). NCBI lineage: Bacteria > Pseudomonadati > Bacteroidota > Flavobacteriia > Flavobacteriales > Flavobacteriaceae > Aquimarina > Aquimarina sp. 433. The sequence continues at coordinate 427,662 of NZ_JBSWZK010000002.1, read as the reverse complement.
GCTGCTAGATTAGCATACTCTCCGCCATCTAACGCGATGAATTTTTGTGTAAAATCAGTTCCTCCTGTTATAATACCAACAATTGGCATAATGATATCGGCAACGGCAGAACCTACAATTTTATTAAATGCTCCTCCAATTACTACAGCAGTAGCTAATGATACGATATCTCCTTTTAGTAAGAAAGATTTAAAATCCTTAAAAAATCCCATTTTATTTAGTTTAGATAATTAGTATGCTACTAATTTAACAAAAATTAAGAAACAAATTTGGTATTAATTATAGTCTGTAAAGGCTTTTTTTCGACGAAGATCAATTATTGTCGATAACAACACGTTTTACTCTTGGAGAGATAGCTGTAAGTAACTCATAAGAGATGGTTCCAGCATTTTCGGCAATAGATGCTGCTGTATCTGTATGATCAAAGATGATCACTTCATCTCCTTCTTTGCAATCTATACCCGTAACGTCTATCATAATCATATCCATACATACATTACCCACTATATATGCTTTTTGCCCATTTACGGTGAAAAACCCATTTTTGTTTCCATAATGTCTGCCAATACCATCTGCATGTCCTAAGGGAATGGTAGCAGTTTTAGTATATCCTTCAGACGTATAGGCTCTGTTATATCCTAGTGTTTCTCCTGGTTCTAACGTATGAATTTGTGAAATAACAGATTTTAAGGAAGCTACTGGTTTGAGATGGCGATCATAAATATCTTCATTTCCGTAGCCGTATAAACCAATTCCTGTACGAACCATAGTAAAATGAGCTTCGGGATAGTTTAATATTCCCGAAGTATTACATTGGTGTACTATGGGTTTATAGCCAAGTCTTTTAATAATTTCCGAAGATGTTTTCTTAAAAGAATTAATTTGAGTGATGGTAAACTCTTTTTCGTTATGATCTTCACTAGCAGCAAGGTGGGATAATATTGATTGTATTTTAATAGATTCTGTTGCTTCTAGCGTATCCATAATATAGTCTACATCATTTTCCCAAAAGCCTAATCTATTTAATCCAGTATTAAATTTTAGGTGTACTGGATATCCTTTTTGATTTTCTGATTCAGCTACTATAATAAATTCTTTTAAAATTCGAGGGCTATATATATTTGGTTCAAGATTGTATTTTATTGCTGAAGCGAAATTTACGGGTTGAGGATGTAATACCAAAATTGGTGTTTTTATTCCAGCTTCGCGCAAAGCAATACCTTCCGAAACATAGGCAACAGCGAAATAATCAACTCCAATTTTTTCGAGATGTCGCGCTATTATCACAGCATCACTTCCGTAACCAGCAGCTTTTACAACAGCTAATAATTTAACCTCTGGCTGTAGCTTACTTTTTAGATAGTTGTAATTATGAGTAAGATGAACCAGATTAATTTCAAGAACGGTTTCTTTTACCTTACTCATCTGGTTTTTCTGAGTTTTTATTTAATTCTTTCGGGTCTGTTACCTCTATCCCTTTCACTTTTTCTTTTAGAGAAGCTTTATAATATGCTGCACGACTTAAAGGTTCATACTCATCTGTTTCTCCTAGCAGTACAAGATCATCCTTTTTGGATTTTCTGTAACTGTACTGTGCTAGATTTCCCGTACGTGTGCAAACGGCGTGTACTTTTGTTACATACTCTGCAGTTGCCATAAGAGCAGGCATTGGTCCGAAAGGATTTCCTTTAAAATCCATATCTAATCCAGCTACAATTACTCGAATACCTTTATTAGCAAGATCATTACAAACGCTTACTATTTCATCATCAAAAAATTGAGCTTCGTCTATACCAACCACATCACAGGTGTCTGCTAGAATTCTGATGTTCGCTGCAGCGGGAACAGGAGTAGATCGAATTTCATTAGCATCATGAGATACTACCATTTCGTCATCATAACGCACATCTATTGCAGGTTTAAAAATTTCTACTTTTTGTTTTGCAAATTGTGCGCGTTTTAGTCTACGGATCAATTCTTCGGTCTTACCCGAAAACATCGAACCACAGATCACCTCTATCCAACCAAATTGCTCTTTATGATTTACTGTATTTTCGAGAAACATTTTGTATTTTTCACCATCGTTTAAAAGAAACCCTACTCCTTAACAAAACCTAATTAATTCGGAAATGAATCTAATTTTTATATTCATTTTTGATTTTAATGAAGGTATTGTTCTTAAGATGAGGTAAATTTATTAAAAAACAACTAGTATAGCCCAAACGAATAAGAAAGTTATGAAGAAGAAGTTGGAAGCAGAACTCATAAGTATTGCTCATAGGATATTACAGCTTAAAGATAGATCAACCTTGCCGCAATTGCAGGAAGAGGCTAGACAGTTATATGAAAAACTGAGTATTTTAAATTTTGCAGAATCTCATTTTGCTGGGACACAACCTACTATAGGTCAGATAACGAGCGCTTTAGAGGAAGAAAAAGTGTCAGAGCCTAAAGAAGAAATTGTAGAGGAAGTTAAACCCAAACCTATTATAAGTTTGGACGAGAATAAGGAAGTGGAAGAACCTTCTGAGACGATGTTTAATCTGGGTAATCAAACGTTCGAAACTCCTAAAGAAGAAGTAGAAGAGCAAAAACCAGAGATTATTATCGAGAAGATTAATGAAAAAGTAACTGAAGATCTTTTTGTTCCGGCGCCTAAGTTTACAGAAGAGAATGTTTCTTTATCAGAACCGGTTTATGAAAAAAATGATAAAGAAGATATAGGATCAGTGCCGCAAAGTATGCCAATTTTGGATAACTTGAATACTAAAGATGACAAACCTAAATCATTAAATGACCAACTTAAAAGAGGAATTCATATCGGATTAAATGATCGCTTGGCTTTTATAAAACATTTGTTTGATGGAAGTTCTACAGATTATAATCGTGTTCTTTCTCAATTAAATACATTAAATAGTAAAAGTGGAGCAACTCAGTTTATAAAGAACATGGTGAAACCTGATTATAACAATTGGGAAGGAAAAAGCGAATACGAAGAACGATTTATGGAAATTGTAACGAATAAATATGAATTTTAAGTAAGGCATATCGTTTTTTTGTAACTAAGCTTCTTTATCGTTAAAAGAGTTTATATGAAAATCATTTATTGGATAGCTACTGTGGCCATGTGTGGAATTATGTTATTTTCTGCACAGATGTATTTTAGGGAAACAGAGATGGTGAGAGGTTTTTTCGAAAATTTAGATTATCCATCATATTTAGTAATTCCATTAGCGATTGCCAAAATAGGTGGGATTGTCGTTATTCTTACTAATAAAATTAAGTGGTTAAAAGAATGGGCGTATGCTGGATTCTTTTTCGATATGACTTTAGCGTTTACTGCTCATTATATGAAAGATGATGGTCAGGGCCTGTTTGCTACTCTAGGATTAATTTTTCTGGTAATATCATATGCTATCGGTAAAAAAGTAAGACCATAACATTCATATGTCTAAATTATTTATAGTTCCCACACCCATTGGTAATCTCGAGGATATGACTTTTAGAGCTATCAAAGTGCTCAAAGAAGTTGATCTCATTCTTGCCGAAGATACGCGTACCAGTGGTAAACTACTTAAGCATTATGAGATAGTGACACCTATGCAAAGTCACCATATGCATAATGAACATAAAACGGTAGACAGTATTGTAAGAAGATTGCAAAGTGGGGATTCCATTGCTTTAATCAGTGATGCAGGAACACCTGCGATTAGTGACCCTGGATTTTTGCTCACAAGAGCTTGTGTAGAAAATGCAATTCCAGTAGAATGCTTGCCAGGAGCGACAGCATTTGTGCCTGCTTTGGTAAATAGTGGATTACCTAATGATAAGTTTGTGTTCGAAGGATTTCTTCCAGTTAAGAAAGGAAGACAAACTCGATTACAGCTGCTTGCAGAAGAGAGTAGAACTATGATATTTTATGAATCACCGCATAAACTCATAAAAACTTTAGGAAACTTTGTTACCTATTTTGGCGAGGACCGCATGGTTTCGGTATCTAGAGAACTAAGTAAACTTCATGAAGAAACAGTAAGAGGAACGGCAAAGGAAGTATTGTCGCATTTCGAGATAAAACCACCTAAAGGAGAAATTGTTATTGTAATTGCTGGAAAAAAATAAAATATGACCACTACAGAATTTATAGATAAACTACGTGAAACCCCGGAATCGATTGTATTCGAAAAAACGATGAATGTTATCGATACCAATTATAACTTCACACCTGTTTCATTTACTAATGGTGAAATAGTTAATGAAGCAGGACAAAATTCTGGATCCTGTAAATTGTTTTCATTCGCAAAATTGCAAAAACTTACTCAACAAGAAACCTTGTACTGTTTTGGGGAACATTATAAAAATGTACTTGATCATCCAGATGGTGATAACCATCAAAATATTCGTAATTTTATGAAAACTGGATGGGAGCAACTATCATTTAACGATCAGGCATTAACCGAAAAAATATAGTAACACACTCTATTTTCCTTTTTTTAAACGCTTCTTGATTTCTTCCACAGTCTTCATGTCAGCAAAGGAAAATTTTGATTCTGATTTAAAATCTAAAGAAAGATAAGGTTTAAAAATTGGCATTACCTTAGGTGTATCGTCTATCAAAGAATGTTTTATCTGTTCATCCAATGCATAATCAGGATTATGTATTGGCATTTTTGAATATTTGTCAGCTTTTTTAGCTGTAAATTCAGGAAAATTTGGAGTCTCTGTAACTTTTTCTTGTCCATAGATACCAATAGATAGCATACAAGCTAAAATGAAAATCGAATATTTGTGTAAAGAAGAACTCATAAGTGGTGTTTTAAGAAATATAAAAGTACATATTTTGATTTGTAATCTAAAGACTTTAAAATAATTTAAAAATTACAACTATCTCTAAACGTTTTGATTATACTATAATTATTGTTGCCATAGTAGTTATCATACTGTGGAAATTGCCATATTTTGGATGGTTTCAATATCCCTTTATATTATTAGGAACATGGTTTCATGAGATGGGTCATGGTTTAACAGCTGTAATTTTGGGTGGTAGTTTTCAGCATTTGGAAATCTATGAAAACGGAGGAGGTGTTGCTTATTATCATTTGGGAGGAAGTTATTTATCTCCATCTCTAGGAAATGCCTTAGTAGCTGCTGGAGGATTATTAGGTCCGGCAGTAGTAGGAGCACTACTAATTGCCTCTGCAAAATCGCATAAAAGTTCCATGATTGCGTTAAGGATTCTGATAGGATTGATCATACTCTCTTTATTGTTGTGGATCAGATCTGTTTGGGGTATTGCGATGATGAGCGGATTTGCAGTATTTTTTTTCATTATCACACTATTCAAAAACAGAAAATTAGAAGTAATAACAATATTATTTTTGGGGTTGCAATCTGTATTAGGAACATATTTGCAATTGGATTATCTGTTTACCAAACAGTTCGAGAGAAATGGTGCTATTCAGATATCCGACACTCAAGCCATAGCAGAAAATACAGTTGGTACGTATTGGATATGGGCAATCTTAATTATTGTCATAAGCATATATCTTCTTTGGAAAAGTTTCCAGTATTATTTTAAGAAATAAGCTCAATTCTAGTTTAAGGAACAAATAAAAAAGACCTGTCACCTTTTTAAAAGCTAACAAGTCTTCATATGTTATAGATTGGATAAAAGCCTACAAGTGCTTTCCTTTTTCCCAACCGTGTTTACCCAAATATTTTTCTCCAGATTCGATTGCTCCTTCTTCTACAGTAGTACCCATAGAGTCATTCCAGCGATTTAGATAACCGAATAGAGAAATCACCCCAAGCATTTCTACAATTTCTCCTTCGTCCCAATATTTGTATAATTCTTCTTTAATACTTTCATCTACATTATTTGGAACCAATGAAGCAGCTAACGAAAAATCAAGGGCTGCACGCTCAGCATCACTAAAAGCAGGATGAGTTTTATATTCCCAAATATTATCTAATTGTTCTTGTTCTGCACCATATCGTTCTGCAGCTCTTATGGCATGTGCCTGACAATATCTGCAACCAGTAGCGTTGCTGCTTACCCAAGCGATCATACGTTTTAGAGCTGAAGTCACTCTACCTTCATTAGCCATAACAGCTTTATTAAGGTTTATAAAAGCTTTAGAGATGGCTGGTCTTCTTTGCATAGTTAATACAGAATTAGGACAAAACCCTAAGGTTTCATTGAAGAATTCTGCAAGTTCTTTTGTTTCTAAATCATGATCTGCAGATAGAGGTGTTACTAATGGCATGGGTATATATATTTTTTGAATTAATTGAAATTTAGCAAAGCAAAATACAAAACTCAGGTCAAACAAGAAGGAGTAAAGATGTTTTTTGTACTTTGGATTTTTAAATTATTTAGGAAGGATATTGCCAATGAGATGGACCCTAAGACCAAAATCTTCGAGTACAGTTACCACTAACTTAGCCAAAGCTCTAAATGTTGATGAAATTATTGCTTCTTTATTAGTTCAACGAGGTATTGAAACTTTTGAAGATGCTAAGCGTTTTTTCAGACCTTCTTTAGAGGATTTACATGATCCTTTTTTAATGAAGGATATGGATAAAGCAGTTGCTAGAATTGAAAAAGCAGTTGTGCATCAGGAAAATATTTTGGTGTATGGAGATTATGATGTAGATGGAACCACATCTGTGGCATTAATGTCTTCTTATTTGGAAACGATTACTCCCCAAGTGACAACGTATATCCCTGATCGATATGCCGAAGGTTATGGAGTGTCTTTTCAAGGCATTGACTATGCTTCTGATAATGATATTTCGCTGATTATAGCATTGGACTGTGGTATCAAAGCAATTGAAAAAGTCGTATATGCTAAATCCAAAGGTATTGACTTTATTATATGTGATCATCATAGACCTGGTGATGCTATTCCTGAAGCTGTAGCGGTTTTAGATCCTAAAAGAGTGGACTGCGCTTATCCTTATAAAGAATTATGTGGTTGCGGTGTAGGATTTAAGTTGATTCAGGCAATCGCTAGTAAGAAGGGGCAAACTGCCTATGAACTAACGTCTTATTTAGATCTTGTAGCAACTGCAATAGGAGCAGATATTGTTCCGATTACTGGAGAAAATAGAGTACTAGCATATTATGGATTAAGAACAATTAATCAAAATCCAAGAGTTGGTTTTAAGGCTATGTTAGCACAGGTAAAAAAGGAAACTTTTACCATAACCGATGTAGTATTTATTCTTGCGCCTAGAATTAATGCTGCCGGCAGAATGAAACACGGATTGCATGCTGTAAACTTATTAAAAGAAGATAATATTGAACTCGCTCTAGCATATGCGGCCGAGATAGAAAGTTATAATAGTGAGCGGAAAGATACGGATAAGAGTATTACCAAAGCGGCTTTAGAACAGATTGTTGATAATGATGAAGAACATAGGTTTACTACTGTGGTTTATAATGAAAGTTGGCATAAAGGAGTTATAGGAATTGTAGCTTCTAGATTGACAGAAACCTATTATCGACCCACATTAGTTTTTACCAAAAGCGGTGAAAAGTTAGCAGCATCTGCTAGATCTGTAAAAGGATTCGATGTGTATAATGCATTGGATAACTGTTCGGAACATATAGAACAATTTGGAGGACATAAATATGCAGCAGGCTTAACATTAAAAGAAGAACAATATGAGCTTTTTAAACAAAAATTTGAAGAAGTAGTAGCCAATTCAATTGATAAAAAGCTTTTGACTCCAGAAATTACCATAGATACTGAGCTAGAATTCCATGAAATAACACCGAAGTTCTTTAGAATTCTAAAACAGTTTGCTCCTTTTGGCCCTGGAAATATGACACCTGTTTTTATGACAGAAGGTGTTAAGGATACGGGATATGCAAGGTGTGTTGGTGCAGATGAAAAGCATTTGAAATGTAAAGTGCAAAAAAATGGATTGGCTATAGATGCAATAGGTTTTAATTTGGGTCCAAAAAAGGAATTAATCACACGTAGTCATCATGCGAAGATTGCCTATACGGTTGATGAAAATGAATGGAATGGTACCGTGTCATTACAATTAAAACTAAAAGATATAATTTAACTTGTTTTTATTTAGATTAATTATAAATAATTAATATTTTTGAATCAAATATGATTCGAAATGAGTGCTATAGATAAAATTTACAGTAATAAAGTTGGGATATCTTTTTTTTGGAAAAAACAACAGCCTAAAGGGAAACCAAAAATACAATTGGTATTTAGAGATATTGGGTTTTTGCTTACGCTCAATGAATTAAAAGATTTTTCAGATGCATGTAGTATTACAGAACAATCGCAATGTTGTAGTCAATGTGCGAGTCACCATAATTGTAGATCTCTTCTTCTAAGAACACCTTCTGATAAGATTGATTTGGCAGTTAGTAAAGAGGAACTGGAGCAAATTCAGGAATTGATAAATGGAACTATTTTTAGAATAGAATTACAACAATGGGTAACTACTACTGGGCTGAATTAATTATTTAAGAAAATCCAGGATTTTATAAGCTACTTCTTCTGCTTTAGTTTCCTGAATAAAGTGTTTTTCATCAATAAAATGAATGTCTGCTTCATCAACTTTAAGCGCATTGGTTACTTTGGTTTGTTGAGGCGTCCATTGAAGCATTGTATCATGAATTCCCCAAATCACTGCTACAGGAATATCGATGCTTTCAAAAACCAAGGAGTAATCAGGGAAATAGTTACAGGTTCTAGTAAAGAAATAATACATCCCATTGGTTTTTCCTTCTAGTAGTGGGGTTTTATATCCCTCTACATCGAGTTCATTTAGGTTGTTCTCTTTTAGACCTTCTTTAAAAAGTGATTTAAGTAACGTATTCGTAGTAACACCATTGCGATAAGACCACATTGCTGCTTTGGCAGCTGGACCGGGACTAAACCGTATCGGAGGATAAAAACCTTCTTCGTATAATAGTGTATTGAGAACAATAAGTTCTTCGATTCTATTAGGTGCTTGGTTAAATAGTTCCCATGTCCATACACCTCCAACATCATGCATAACATGAGACCAGTATTCTATTCCTAAACCATCCATAAGATCTAGTAATCTTTTTGCGTGTTCTTTTTCGCTATAAATCTTATATCCTTCTGGGGAATCACTTGAACCATACCCTAGCATATCTGGAACAATTACTCTATACCCACCAGCTACAAGAGGATCAATCATTTTACGATATAGCCAACCCGAAGTTGGTACTCCATGAAGTAGCACAATTACAGGGCCATTTCCTCTATCAATATACTTTATGATACCATTTTTAGTTGGAAAAGATCGCTGTTCAGCTCTGAACTCCGAATATGTCATTTGACCTTTTCTAATTTTGGTGTTTTGATAAGGTTTACACCCAAAAGCAATGATAACAATAAGAAGTAATAGAGAAAGTTTTTTCATCCAGACTGATAATTTGTGAAGTAGCAATTTACTTAAAATGATTTTTTTAAACCATTACATTTAACAAATTTATTGTAGGTTTTAAGGATTTTATAAGAATCGAGAATTGTTTTAATGGATCGATTAATCGATATGTTCTATCACTACATTTTTTCCATTAAAAAGAAAACGAGCTCCTACTGTTTTTCCTAGCAGCATTTTACCTATTGGTGTATTGATGCCAATGGCAAAATATGCTACTTTATCAATAATAATTTCGCCAACGGAAATACTTAAGAAATAATTTCCAGTACTAGTTGTTACCAGACTTCCCAAATGAGCAACACTAGAGTTGGAGGAGATATCAACTTTGGATAAAATTTCGTTTAATTTTTTGGCTTCAGATAATTGTACTCCGGTTTTTTCTCTTTCTAGCTGAAGCATAGCTCTTCCGGTTTCGTGCTTATCACCAGCAGTACTTTTTGTTTCTGAGGTTAATGATTCCTGAATGCTATTCATTCGATGATGAATACGATTAAGTCGTTCTTCTACAAACTGCTGACAATGATCGTATAATATCTCTTTAATACTTTTCAAAAAAATAGAATTTAGGAAATTCAAGATAGAATAACCTTTGGTATTGAACAAATATTATTACTTCATCAAACCAGAAAAAGGGGGTTTTTAAATCTTTGGTAAAAAGATATCTACTGTTCCTTCCAAAATTCCTGTTTGGTTATATGAAAAATCTATAATTCTACAATGCTCAGCGATCATAGCCGTTTCATCAATTAAAATTCTAGGATCATCTTTAAAGTAAATTTGAGTTTGTAAGGTGCGATAGTCTTTTGCCGAGATTTTATAATGAAAGTGTCTCGCTCTATAACCATGTACTCCAGGACGAATCGTTTTTACCGAATAGATTCCATTTTTATTAGTTCTTAGAGAACCTGATAATGTTCTTGGAGAAGCGAAATGAAAATTATTTTCATTTTGAAAAGCATTGGTATCAGTACTATGCCAAATTTCAATTTTCGCGTTCGGCACTACTTCGTTGTTTTTAGAATATATTCTTCCTGAAATTACCAAAGGAATTCCAGGAAGACTAGTTGGATTAAGATCGATTACCTTAGAAGATTTTGAATAATTCGATAATCGATTTTTATAATTATTATTTAAATAAAAAGGAATGATCAAGTTATTTTTTTCAAATACAGAAGTATGTCTGTGGGTGTTTTCCATAGTACTAGGGCTTTAACTGGTTTTATTTTCTAATATATCTATCCTTACAGGACAAAGTAATCCTATGCTTTTCCACTTTTTCCTGTATTACTTATCAACTAGTAAGCTTTTATTAAGTTTTAGCTTTTTCATTCCTTGATCTAACGATGTGATTTAGGTAATATTCACATAATGTTATAATTACAAGGTTTTGGAAATTTCAAGTTCAAAATCCACATCAACATTTGCAGTCGAAGATTTGCTATCGTCAAAAGAAATTCCTTCTCCTTCTGCAGATGCTGTAATCTCAACACTTCCATTGATAGTTCCTGTGGTTTTTAGAAATAAATTATATCCACTGGTTACATTGAGCGACTTTTCCCAAGTGCCTACAGTTAGGGTTTCAGATTTTAAATCCCCAGAAGCATCTCTATATTGGATTACAGGTGAGTTATTAAGAGCCCCGCTTACAACAGCTTTTAATGTTACGGTAACAGGTATAGCTTCAGGAGTAGTATCGTCATCATTACTACAAGAAGTCAGTACTGCTAAAGAAATTAAGATTAGTGCAAGTTTTTTCATTTTTTAATTTGTTTTAATTGTTAATTTATGTGGTTTTAAAGTTTTACTACTCTAAAACAGAAGACTTGCGATTTACCCTACCTGATTTGAATTATTTTTTAAATTTTTTATTCGGAGATCGAAAAGGGACCAAAATTGCGCATCTGTAGAAGAATCCACTTTTTTCTATGTTGTATGTATGAGGAAGGAGGATACGCAAGGTATTTTCTTGGGTTTGGAAGAATTGCTGCTATGGCAGCTGCTTCATCGGTATTTAGATTTTGAGAAGTTTTGTTAAACCAAAATTCGGCTGCTGCTTCAGCACCATAAATGTGATCACCCATTTCGATACTATTCAGATAGATTTCCAGAATACGTTCTTTGCTCCAAAGGAGTTCTATTAAAAATGTAAAATAACTTTCTAATCCTTTACGAATCCAGCTACGTTGTGGCCATAGAAATACATTTTTTGCTGTTTGTTGCGAGATGGTGCTTGCTCCTCTGAGTTTTTTACCGTTTTTATGATCGTCAATTGCTTTTTGTATGGCTTCGGTATCAAATCCACTATGTTCTAAAAAATGTTGATCCTCACTACAGACAACGGCAAGTTTAAGGTTCTTAGAAATCTTGGAAATAGGAACCCATTGATGTCTAGTTGTAACTTCTTCTGTAGATTGTAACTTTCGGATGATCATTAAAGGAGTTGCAGGAACGTTTATCCACTTATACGCAAGTACCCATAATACACTAATAAGCATGAAAGCTAAGATGCTTTTATATATAAAACGAAATACTTTTTTAAACATTATAATATAGGTTCTTATAAAAGATCAGCTAATTCTTTACCAACCAAACTGCCGATAGCTACTCCCATGCCGCCTAATCTTACGCCACAAAAGATGTTATTGGATATAGCTTTTACAATAGACTTTTTTTGATTTCCAACTCCCATAATTCCACTCCAACGATGATCGATTTCAAAATTAGTATTGGGTAAAATAGTCTCCTGTAAAATTTGTTCTAATGTTTGTTGTACCAATTCCGTTTGTCCGAATACAAAAGTTTCTTCAGTTTTAAAATCTAGATTTCTACCTCCTCCAAACAATATTCTATCATTGATATTTCTAAAATAATAATATCCTTTATCTAGATGAAAGGTTCCTTTGATATGTAAATTTTTGATTGGTTTGGTAATGAGGACTTGTGCACGAGCTGGTTGTACTTCTTCAATTCCTAATTGAGATGCAAAACCATTGGTCGCAATCAATACTTTATTAGTAGTAAACGAAAATTGTTCTGTTTTTATTTCAACACGGGTATTTAGATCTTCTATAGCATTTACGGTGCAATTATTTAATATTAGAATTCCAGATTTTCGGGCTTTATGTAATAATGCTTGCATCATATTTCCTGTATCAATTTGCCCTTCAAATTGATTTACGATGTAAGCAGGTTGTATTTTTTCGAAATCAAAAATGTTTGTTTCGGTTGTGAAAACATTGCTTTTAAAAATGGGTTTCAAGAGATGGTTGATATCATCAATTTTTGAAAGACAGGTTTCAAATAAGTCGTGATCCTCATTTGTAAAAAGTTCGTATCCTCCATTGGGTTGATAGTCGATTACAGTATCTCCTAGATTTTCTCGTAATAATTGGAGTCCGTTATATCTTTTTTGAATTAACTCTAAAACTTCTTCTTCAGAATGGGAATGCAAATCGTCAAGAATTTCAGACAGACTTCCAAAACAAGCAAATCCAGCATTTTTAGTACTTGCTCCATTAGGTAACATTCCCTTTTCGAGTATAAGAACTTTAGCTTTCGGAAATTTTTTGTTAAGCTCAATCGCACAATTAAGCCCTACAATTCCACTACCGATAATGGTAAAATCTACATTAGACAACCAAGTCTTATATTCCCAATAGCTAAAGCTCATATTTTTATATAAAAAAAGCCTCATTTCTGAGGCCCTAAGTTAGTTAGTTATCTGTTGGTTCTTTCATTTCAAAATCCTCCATAAACTTGGTAGTATAATTTCCAGCTACATAATCTGGATGATCCATTAACTGTCTATGGAATGGAACCGTAGTTTTTATTCCTTCTACTACAAATTCATCAAGAGCTCTTTTCATTTTATTGATCGCTTCTTCACGAGTTTGAGCGGTGGTAATTAACTTCGCAATCATAGAATCATAATTCGGTGGAATGATATAACCACTGTATACATGTGTATCTATACGTACTCCATGACCACCAGGAAGGTGTAAGTTTGTAATCTTTCCAGGTGATGGGCGGAAGTCTTTATAAGGGTCTTCTGCATTAATTCTACATTCTATAGAGTGTAATTGCGGGTAATAATTCTTACCAGAAATTGGCACTCCTGCAGCTACTAATATTTGTTCTCTAATAAGATCGTAATCCACTACTTGCTCTGTAATAGGATGCTCTACCTGGATACGAGTATTCATTTCCATAAAGTAGAAATTACGATGCTTGTCTACTAAGAACTCAACAGTTCCTGCTCCTTCATATTTGATATATTCTGCTGCTTTGATTGCTGCCAGACCCATTTCATCTCTCAATTCATCAGTCATGAATGGAGAAGGTGTTTCTTCGGTTAGTTTTTGGTGCCTTCTTTGTACAGAGCAGTCTCTTTCTGATAAGTGACAAGCTCTACCATTGCTATCACCAACTACCTGAATTTCGATATGTCTCGGCTCTTCAATAAGCTTTTCCATATACATATCATCATTACCAAAGGCAGCTTTACTTTCTTGTCTAGCAGATTCCCAAGCAGGTAATAAATCTTCTTCTTTCCATACAGCACGCATTCCTTTACCACCACCACCAGCACTAGCTTTTAGCATAACTGGGTATCCGGTTTCTTTGGCAACTTTTAGGCAAGTATCAAAATCAGGAATTACACCTTCACTTCCAGGAACACATGGCACACCAGCTTCAATCATCGTTGATTTTGCAGTGGCTTTATCTCCCATTTTCTCAATCATTTCTGCACTAGCTCCGATAAATTTAATATCGTGCTCTTCGCAAATTTTTGAGAATTTAGCATTTTCTGATAAAAATCCATATCCCGGATGTATCGCATCTGCATTTGTTATTTCTGCAGCAGCGATGATATTGGACATTTTAAGATACGATTCTGTACTTGGAGCAGGTCCTATACATACAGCTTCATCGGCAAAGCGAACGTGTAAACTATCTGCATCTGCAGTAGAATAGACCGCTACAGTCTTAATACCCATTTCTTTACAGGTTCTGATTACACGCATTGCAATCTCACCTCTATTGGCAATTAGAATTTTTTTAAACATAACGTTCTAAATTTAAAAACCTCAAATTCCTAATCCCAGCTTCGATAAATGAATCTAGAGATTTGTTTTATTGGAATTTTAAAATTGGGTTATGATGGGTCTACTAAGAATAAAGGCTGATCAAATTCTACAGGAGAATTGTCATCCACTAATACTTTTACAACTTTACCAGAAACTTCACTTTCAATCTCATTGAAAAGCTTCATTGCTTCGATAATACAAAGTACATCTCCTTCTTTTACACTGTCACCAACTTCAACAAAGGTAGGTTTGTCTGGTGATGGCTTTCTATAAAAAGTTCCAATGATTGGTGACTTTATTGTAACGTATTTAGAATCGTCATCTTCTTTGCTACTTGCAGCAGGAGTTTCTGTTACTGCTGGAGCAGTAGCTTGTACTTGAGTAACTGGTTGAGCAGCAGGGACTGCACTACCCATTGGTATCTGTTGTACAATTGTTGTTTCTTTACTGTCGTCTGAAGTTGTTCTGATCGTAATCTTCACATCTTCCATTTCTAATTTTACTTCGCTAGCCCCAGATTTGGCCACGAATTTGATTAAATTCTGAATTTCTTTTAAATCCATAATGTTGGGTATTGTGTGTTTTAGTTGTTTAGGAATTATAGGCCCATTTTAAGAAAATGGAACCCCAAGTAAATCCTCCTCCGAAAGAGGCAAATACTATATTATCTCCTTTTTTGAGTTGTTTTTCGTAATCGCTTAATAATAATGGTAAAGTTGCTGAGGTAGTATTACCATATCTATGTATATTCATCAGAACTTTACTCTCATCTAGATTCATTCGATTGGCAGTAGCATCAATAATACGCTTATTGGCTTGGTGCGCAACTAACCAGTCTACGTCATCACCAGTAATGTTGTTACGTTCCATAATCTTGGTACTTGCATCAGCCATATTGGACACTGCATATTTAAATACAGATTTCCCATCTTGTTGAACGAAATGTTGTCTTTTTGCAACTGTTTCTTCTGAAGGAGGTAAAATAGAACCACCTGCTTCAATCTTTAAAAACTGACGTCCCACACCATCGGTTCGTAAGTACTCATCTTGTAAGCCTAAACCTTCGTCATTTGGCTCAAAAAGTGCTGCACCACCACCATCTCCAAAAATGATACAAGTAGTACGATCTGTATAATCAATGATAGAAGACATCTTATCAGCTCCTATTAATAACACTTTTTTATACCTTCCAGATTCTATATAACTAGCTGCAGTCGACATTCCATATAAAAAACTAGAACATGCAGCTTGTAAGTCATATGAAAAAGCATTGATTGCTCCTATTTCTGTAGCAACATATGCTGCGGTTGCAGCTACGGGAAGATCTGGAGTAGCAGTCGCAAAAATTACCATGTCAATCTCTTTGGGATCGAGATTTTTTTTAGCAATTAAATCTTCTGCTGCTTTGATACCTAAGAAAGAACTTCCTTTACCTTCTTCCTTTAGTATTCTGCGTTCTTTAATACCAGTACGAGTGGTGATCCATTCATCGTTTGTTTCGACCATGGTTGCTAACATCTCATTAGATAACACATGATCCGGCACATAAGCGCCTACAGCTGTTATAGCGGCTGTGGTTTTACTCATATCTTTATTTTAGTCATCTGCTGTTTTATAATGATAAAACTTCAGATAGAATTTGCTAATTTCCTTTAGGCATGCTTGCTTTAAAAAAATTAGCATCAATAAATTGATTAGATCATTTTCTTACTTCTCACACAACACGTGCAAAAAAGTGGTTGAAAATACTAAATTACTTGCAAATATGGCGCAAAATAACTGGATTTTGACAGATTTTCAACTAAAAACAAAAAAACTCTCACTTTTGTGAGAGTTCTTCTATAATTTTAACAGTATGCTTATGCTACTTCTTCTTCAGTATTGTCAATAATTACCTGACCACGGTAATATAATTTACCTTCGAACCAATGAGCTCTGTGATATAAATGTGCTTCTCCTGTTGTAGGATCTGTAGCTATTTGTGGTACAGTAGCTTTATAATGTGTTCTTCTCTTATCTCTTCTAGTTTTGGAGATTTTTCTCTTAGGATGTGCCATTGCTTAGCTATTATTTATCGTTTAATAAGTTTTTTAATTTATCCCAACGAGGATCAATCTCCTCGTTATCATTCTCTAATGTTTTTTCTTTTGGACTTAATTCTTCCAGTTTATCAAGTATGTCCGATTTTAACGTTCCATCTTCGACACCAGGGTGCACTCTTTTCGAAGGTACCCCAAGTACAATAAGCTCATATATATATTGCTGCACATTGATTTCATATTCTCCATGCGGGATAATGAGAATTTCTTCGTTCTCATTATTATACTCTTCACCAAACTTAACTACCAGAAAAAACTCGTTTTCCATTGGTAGATCAAAAGGTTCATTAGTAACATCACAATTTACATTTACTGTACCTTTAGCAGTAAACCGAAGTTCTAACATCGTTGTTTTCTTGTTAAACTCCAGATCTACTTTTATAGCAGATGTATTAAATTCATCATACTCAAAATGTTCGAAGAACGTATCGCCAATCTCATACTCAAAACTATGTAATCCTAGCTTCAATCCAACAAAAGGAATAGTATACTCTTTTAGTGGTTTCATTTCATCATCAGTTTCAAGTCTTTACCAATTTGGTAAAAGGCGGGTGCAAAGATAACAAAAAATCGTTATGATTGCATTTTTGTAAATAAAATTATATCAGAAAGTTAGAATTTGCTTCGTTAGGTTTTAGTATTTGAACAAATAAATATCGTTTTTTTCAATTTAGTTATCTCCACTACTTTACCAAACTATGAATTCTTAATTCCCTTTAAACTGAGGTTTTCTTGGTTGTTTTTTTAATGGGTTTTTAGTCAGTTCTTTATATTCTTCTCTGTGTTTATAAATCTTTAAAGCAGCGAATACTGCTTCTTTAAAGGATCCATTATCTGCCTTGTTTTTTCCTGCTATTTCAAATGCAGTTCCATGATCTGGCGAGGTTCGTACTTTGTTTAATCCAGCGGTATAATTTACACCTTTTCCAAAAGATAACGTCTTAAAAGGAATTAGTCCTTGATCATGATAAGAGGCTACAATGGCATCAAATGATTTATAACTATTAGATCCAAAAAAGCTATCAGCAGCATAAGGTCCATAAACAAGTTTGCCAGATTCGTTGATTTTTTTAATCGTTGGTTTTAGTACTTCGTCATCCTCTTTTCCTATGACACCATTATCTCCGCTATGTGGGTTGATACCTAACACTGCAATTTTAGGTTTACTAATTCCAAAATCTTGTTGCAAAGCGTTATGAATAGTGTCTACTTTTTGTTCAATAAGTTCCGGAGTAATTGTATTAGCAATGTCTTTAACGGCTACATGGTCTGTGAGTAATCCAACTTTTAAAGTATCAGTAATCATGAACATAAGACTATTTCCCTGAAGCTCTTGGTCTAAATAATCGGTATGTCCGGGAAAATTAAAATCTTCGGATTGGATGCTATGTTTGTTAATGGGTGCAGTTACAAGTACATCGATCTCGTCATTTTTTAGAGCTTGCGTTGATGCTTTCAATGATTTTATGGCGTAAGCACCAACCTTTTCGTCTTCTTTACCGAAATTTATATCAACTCCTTCTTTCCATACATTAAGCACATTGATTTTTCCATCTAAAATTTGAGAAGTTTTGTCAATACCATGGAGGTTTGTATTGATTTTATATTGCTTTTTAAGAAAAGAAAGAATTTTAACCGAAGCAAAAATTACGGGAGTGCAAAAGTCTAACATTCGATTATCCTCGAAAGTTTTTAGAATAACCTCGCTTCCAATACCGTTTAAATCGCCAATAGAAATTCCTAATCTTATTTTTTGTTCTTTCTTCATTATATAAACTACTTTATAAGTATTTTTGAAGTGTCAAAAGGACTTCAAATTTTAGGACACAAATTTAATTAAATAATTCGCATTTATGTTTACAGGAATCATCGAAGAATTAGGAACGGTTGCTAATCTTAAAACTGATCAGGAAAATTTAGATATTACTATTCGTGCGAATTTTACATCTGAGTTAAAAATTGACCAAAGTGTTGCTCATAATGGGGTTTGTCTTACAGTTGTGTCTATAGAGAACGATCAGTATACGGTTACAGCGATTAAAGAAACTTTGGATAAAACGAATTTAAATGATCTTAAAGTTGGAAGTATTGTGAACCTAGAAAGAGGTATGAAACTAGGAGCACGGTTGGATGGTCACATTGTTCAAGGACATGTGGATCAGATTGCAAGGTGTACACAAATTAAGGAAGCGGACGGGAGTTGGTATTTCACTTTTGAATACGATCCTGCTCTTAGTAATATTACCATAGAAAAAGGTTCTGTTACCGTAAATGGTGTGAGTTTAACGGTTGTAAACTCTCAAAAAAATGCGTTTAGCGTAGCGATTATACCTTTTACATATGAACATACTAATTTCAATACCTTTAAAGTGGGTACTGTCGTAAACTTAGAATTTGATGTTATCGGTAAATATGTAAAAAGAATAACAGAGCTATCATAGATTTCTACAAATCTTCGCTAGCTTGCTAGAATAGTATCAATTTTTTCTACTTCACTAAAACGAAATAAAGAGAAAGAATTTTCATCTATTTTTAAAATTACTCCTCCCAAATCTTTGGAATTTGCGCAAGATTCGAAATCTAATACTTTTCCAAAATGCTGGCTTTTAGTATCAATTACTTTATACTGCATAATCACAAGTTTTCATTTGTATTCCCTAAATCATTATGATTGTTCTTTCCCCAAAAAACATACCATAACGCAGTGATCTTTGGATGTAAATTTAGAGTAGACATTCGAATTGAAAAAATTATTTTATCAGGTTTTATTAACAATAATCGTTCAATGAGTTGATTTTCAGTATAAATATGCTCAAAATGATGCAACAATAGTTAGGGTTTGGTTAATTTTTTAAATCCAAGCCTTCTTTGTTTTATCTTGGTATTAAAGTTGTGGGATAAAATACGATCTATAAGAATTTGAATGTTACTGTAGATTGAAAAACGAAAGGCTAACATTGAATCTTCAATGTGATTTTACTTAAAAAACTGCTTTATTAATCTTGGAAATATGA
Source organism: Aquimarina sp. 433 (assembly GCF_054054605.1). Lineage (NCBI taxonomy): Bacteria > Pseudomonadati > Bacteroidota > Flavobacteriia > Flavobacteriales > Flavobacteriaceae > Aquimarina > Aquimarina sp. 433. The sequence goes on along the minus strand of NZ_JBSWZK010000002.1, from coordinate 408,015 downwards.
ATACGCGCAAATTATTTTTTATTGTTTTTGGGTTTCTTCCTATACTGGTATTTTCGCAATATAATATTAGGATAGAGGCTTATGTAATTGATCAGCAAACAAATCAACCAATTCCGTATGTAAATATTGGATTTGTAGATAGTGGAATAGGAACGGTGAGTAGAGAAGATGGTTGGTTTCAGTTATTATATGACGAAGCCAGAATTCCTAAAACAGCAACCATACAGATTTCCAGTATTGGATACAAAACATTGAGTTTCTCGGCAAATAGATTTTATAATTTATTAACTAAAGACAATAAAATTTATTTAAAACCAGATGTACAAGCTCTTGAGGAAGCAGTAGTGGTCGCTGATAAAAGTATCAAAGATTCTTTAGGGTATTACTCATACAACTCCAATTTAATGGCTTACTGGAAGGACAAACAAGCACTTGGTGGAGAAATAGGTTCGTTTATCAAACTTGGGAAAAAGAGAAGTACAAAAATCCATAAATTAAAATTCAATATCTTAGAGAATACTGCTGATAGTTTATTGGTGCGGGTAAATGTTTATGATGAAAAAAGAGGGAAACCAAACAACAATTTACTTCGCAATAATATTTATCATACAATTTCTAAGAAAAATGGAGAAGAAATCATCGATTTGTCAGCTTACAACATCAGAGTAGATGATGATTTCGTAATGTCATTAGAGCTTATAAAAGTATATGGTGATGATATTCAATTTGCAATAACAGCCAGTGAATATGGTAAAGCGTATTTACGATACGTAAGTCAAGATGCGTGGAAAAAATTGTATAAGAAAGGAATCGCGTTTAAGGTAGAAACCTCTTATTTAGAATCACAAAAAGAAACAAAAGAAAGACAGAAACCACAGCATATTACGATGTATTGGGATGCTTCGTTATCTATGAGGAATAGAGATTTAGAAGCCGAAAAGAAAATCTTGGAAAAATATTTAGCTAATTTAGAAGAGGTAAGAGTAGACTTAATTCCGTTTACAAATCGTCTTCATGGTAAACAGACTTTTGATATTAGAAAGGGTAAGAGCAAAGACTTAATTAGGGCTATTGGAAATATCACGTATAATGGGGCTAGTAATTTTTCGGAATTATTTCCTGAAAATTTAGATACAGATCAATATCTGGTTTTTACTGATGGATTGGCAACTTATGGAGAACATCAAACTAAATATGAAGTTCCCATTTTTTATATCAATAGTAAAGATAAAGGGAATCATATAGCACTTCAGGAAGCAAGTCAATATAGTGAAGGTTATTATTTACATCTTCCTAAAATGAGCACGACTCAGGTTCTTACGTACCTATTAAAAGACAGTATTGATGTTTCTGTCTATAACAAACAAAGCACAGAAGATTTTGTTTCTGGAGAGGTGTTTTCTGATCAAAGTCCTGTTCAGGGTTGTACCGTTAGAGTAAGAGGTTCTCTAATAGAAGCTGAAACCGATGCTGATGGAAAGTTTTTAATTGATGCTAAGAGTGGAGATGTTTTGGTTTTTGAACATTTTGGTATGGTTAAAAAAGACATAACACTTTCTGAAGCGAAAGATGTAAAAGTAGATTTAGTCTCTAAATATGATAGATTGGATGAAGTAAACTTACAATCTAAGAAGTCAAGTGGTGGAGAAGAAATTGTAAATAGAGGAGACCAAAAAGTAAATAAAAGGAGATTAGGAAGTGCTAATTATGTTTTAGAACAAGAAGATTTTCCGAAGTCGGCGATTTTTTTATCTGATATTATTAGAGGTAGATTTCCAGGTGTTCAGGTGATTGGAGATGGAGACCGAGTGGTATATCGAATACGTGGTAGAAGATCTATTAATTTAGAAATTCCGCCATTATTTGTGGTAGATGGGGTTCAGTATACAAGACCTCCAGAGTTTTTACAACCTTTTATTATTAAAAGTATCTCTGTGATTAGTGGTATATCCGGTACAGTAAGGTATGGTGCTCTGGGAGCTGGAGGTGTTTTTATCGTAGAAACCAAACTAAATTCTCCTGATTTTGGTCCTGATAATGAAGCAAATTCTTTATTAGTAAAAGGAAATGATTACGATGAATCGGTGCTTTTGTTGGATGAGAATAAGAATAAGCCGGCATATCTGAACGATTTATGGAATAGTGCTACGTACAACGAAGCGCTAGATTCTTATTATGAATTAAGAGATACTTATTTCACGGATATTTCATTTTATCTTCAGGCGGCAGAATACTTCACTATGTGGGATGAAGACTTTTCTAAAGAAGTGTTGTCTAATATAGCTGAGATAGGTGGCCATAATTATAAAGCAATGCGTGCATTAGCGTTTAAGTTAGAAGAAACAAAACAGATAGATAAAGCGCTGTTAGTATATGAAAAATTGCGTGAACTAAAGCCCAATTCTGCGCAATCATATTTAGATCTGGCAAGGATTTATACAGAAAATGCAAAGTATGTAGAGGCTTTTGATCTATATAAAGAGATGTTGGCGAATAAGAATGATAATGTAAAGTTTGATGGTGTTTGGAAGCAATTAACTTCGCAGCTGCAGAGTTTTATGAATAATCATAGAGCTCAAGTATCTTACACCGATATTCCTGAAGCGTATCTGAGAGTTAAAAGTTCTCCAGCTCGAATTGTTTTTGATTGGAATGATCCTAATGCGGCTTTCGAACTTCAGTTTGTAAATCCTGAAAACAAATATTTTAAATGGTCTCATTATTATGAAAACCAACCAGAAGAATTATTAAAGGAACTGGAACAAGGAATTACCTCTAAAGAGTTTGTGCTAGATAAAAAATTTCAAGGAGAGTGGATAGTAAATATTAAATATTTAGGAGAAGTCACGTCATCTTTAAATCCTGTGGTAATGAAGTATACAATATATCATAATTATGGGCTACCAGATGAACGCAAAGAAGTGAAGTTTATCAAATTATATGATCAAAAAGAGAAAGTTAGTTTGGATAAGTTTGAAATTTAATCAAAGTATACATTAACATTTAGAATAATTTTAAAAAGCCCTGGCATACGTTAGGGCTTTTTTAGTTGGATTTTTATTGTTTAGTAAATACGTTTATTTTTATTACTAAGGACCTGTAAGTATTATTATGATGGTATTTACAAGAAAAGGGTTGTCAAAAAAATGACAACCCCCTAGTTTGTGCTAATTTTTAGAAGGCACGGATTATATTCCCGGGAATATAATATCGACTTGCCATATTGGTTAAATTGTATTTTGTTTAACTAATTAGGTCATTCTCCTGGTAAAACACCTATTAAAGATAAACAAAACTGACTAAAAAAGCACTTTAAAATGTTGTTTTAAGAACATATTAAATTCTACTAATACTTGTTGTCAAGAAAATGATATTTGCAAGGCTAATAATCTATCGTAAAACTTACTTTAAGAAGGTAATATTTTCCCTATTTATAATACTTCCCTATACCAATCATTTATTATAAAACACAAATCGCAAAACCATGCAAAAACTCACTGGTTATTCAGTAATAATAATGGTTATATTTATACAAACTATATTTGCCCAACAACAAACCGAAACTTATATCAATGTATCGATAGGATTGGCATTAGGACGGAATAATAATTTTGATGTGGGTTTATCTTATTACTTCTATCCTTTTTTTAGAACAGTTTAATGGTGCTTTTACGTTGAGCGTTTCATTTCCGTTAAATAAATAATTACTCATTACGTAAGTCTAAATATAAAAACTAAAAAAGCCCTAGTTTTCACTAAGGCTTTTGGGTGGTCCCACTTGGGCTCGAACCAAGGACCCCCTGATTATGAGTCAGGTGCTCTAACCAGCTGAGCTATGGGACCTAAAACGGAGGGCAAATTTAAGTAATTGATATAAACACGCCAAACATTTTTTGTAATTTAATTAATCTCTTGACAAAGCTCTACCAAAACACCATTTGTTGTTTTAGGATGTATAAAGGCAACTAGCTTGTTGTCAGCACCTTTTTTAGGGGTTTTATTGATCAATTGAAATCCTTCTTTTTCGAGTCTTTCTAATTCTTTTTCAATATCATCTACATCAAAAGCAATATGATGAATGCCTTCGCCTTTTTTGGTAATAAATTTTCCAATAGGGCCATCTTCACTGGTGCTTGCCAAAAGCTCGATCTTGTTTTCGCCAACTTTAAAGAAAGAAGTAATCACCGCTTCACTTTCTACTGTTTCTTCTTTATATGGAGCAACTCCTAGTAATTGTTCGTAAAGTGTATTGGCTTTATCAATATCTTTTACAGCAATACCGATATGTTCAATTTTGTTGATATGATTCACAAGTGTAAATTTTATTAATTATTAGATAATGAGGATAAAAGTACAAAATAGCTATGCGAAAAGGATTTTCTATTAAAAGAAAATCAACACATCACATAAATAGCTATTTTTGTACCATGGAAACAAACAGACAGAAAAAAATAGGAGGCGTATTGCAACGTGATGTGGCAGATGTAATACAGCTTGCTTTGCGTGAAGCTGGAGTACAAGGGATTTTGGTTTCTGTTACTAAGGTAAGTGTTACTACAGATCTATCCATTGCTAAAGTATATATGAGTGTATTCCCTCATAATGAAGGAGAAAAAGTATTACAAGAAGTAAATGCGGTAAAATCTCAAATTAAACATCAGGTGGCGCAGCGTACAAAAAATCAATTACGTCGTATGCCCGAGTTATCCTATTTTATTGATGATTCATTGGAGTATATAGATAATATCGAGAAAGCAATTAAGGGAGAAGACAATCCTTTAGAGAATCCTGATTTATTGCCAAAACGCAAGAAAAAGTAATTATTTAAGTTAATTTAAATAAAATCGGTCATAACAACATATTCTATTATCTTTATTAAAAAATAGTTGATTAAGATTTTGTACTAAAAATTTGAAGTTTCCTTTTTACATAGCAAAACGTTATTTGTTTTCTCCTGGTAGTAGTAATGCAATTAATATTATTACTGGGATTGCAGCAGCGGGTGTGGTTATAGGAGCTATGTCGTTGTTTCTGGTATTGTGCGGCTTTGCTGGGCTTAAGGATTTTAGCTTGCAATTTTCTTCTTATTTTGATCCAGATTTGAAGTTGTTTCCTTCTAATGGAAAGACATTTACATTTACAGAAGATCACAAAAAGAAATTATCTGATCTAGAAGGTGTTCTAAGTTTTTCGGAAGTTATAGAAGAGCGTGTTCTCTTAGAATTTAAAGACAAACAAAAAACAGGTTTTATAAAAGGTGTAGATGCTAATTATAAAGAAGTCATTGCGACAGATAGTATTATGGCATACGGCGAATGGTTAAGTGGAAACGATGCTCAAGTAGTTTCAGGCTATGGAATAGGAAAAGAGCTAGGAATGGGAGTGGAGCAGATTTATACAAACTTTCTAAACATATATGTTCCTAAACCGGGAAAAGGTATTCCGAAAGATCCTTCTAAAGCGTTTAGAAAAAAAGCTGTAGTAAATACTGGAATTTATACGGTAAATGAAGACCTCGATAAGAAGTATGTTTTTGCTACTATTGGTCTAACAAGAGAGTTGCTAAACTTGCCAAAAGATCGAGTGACTAATATAGAATTGAAATTATCTCCGGAAGCTGATGAAGATACCGTTCGGGAACAAATGATTGCACTTTTTGAAGATAAGGTTGTCGTAAAAAACCGGATTCAATTAAACGACACTTTATACAGAATGCTAAATACGGAGAATTTAGCGTCTTATTTAGTAATCACCTTAATAGCAATCATAGCTTTATTTAATGTAGCAGGAGCGATTATTATGATGATCATCGATAAGAAGATGAATATACAAACCTTATATAATTTAGGAGCAACTTTACCTAAAATCCGACAAGTATTTCTGTTTCAAGGTTCTTTAATGACAATTTTAGGAGCATTATTGGGTCTGCTTTTAGGCTTTATCATTATTATTTGTCAACAGCAGTTTGGGTTATTGATGATTACTCCTTCTCTTCCGTATCCTACTAAAATTACAGTTATGAGCTTTATTATAGTCTTTCTTACCATTACTGTAATAGGTATAGTAGCATCGTTATTAGCTTCTAGTAGAATCAACCAACGTTTAGTGAGTTTCTAATAAGAATTTCATTTACGCAAACTGGAATCCTGCAAATTTTTCCTGTACTTCATCAAAAGCAGCAAATACATCTTTGGAATCATCGCTGGTTACCATTTTAGTGCGATATTCTTTGAAATGTGGAATGCCTTTAAAGTAATTGGTGTAATGTCTTCTTGTTTCAAAAACTCCAAGTTTTTCACCTTTCCAATCGATCGACATTTGCAAGTGTCTGCGTGCTGCAATTACACGTTCTTCTATAGTCGGAGGTGGCAGATGTTCTCCTGTTTTGAAGTAATGTTTTACTTCTTTGAAGAACCATGGATATCCGATACTGGCACGACCAATCATTGCGCCATCCAGTCCATATTGATCACGCATTTCTACTGCTCTTTCAGGGCTATCTACATCTCCATTTCCGAAAACAGGAATATGCATTCTAGGATTGTTCTTTACTTCGGCGATAGGTTTCCAATCTGCATTTCCTTTATACATCTGCGCTCTTGTACGTCCGTGAATGGAAATGGCCTTACAGCCTACGTCTTGCAAGCGTTCGGCTACTTCGACAATTTTTATCGAGTTATGATCCCAACCTAATCTCGTTTTTACGGTTACAGGCAGTTTGGTATGCTCAACCATGGCCTTGGTTAGAGAAACCATTAGATCGATATCTTTTAAGATACCAGCGCCAGCTCCTTTGCTTACCACTTTTTTTACAGGACATCCAAAGTTAATATCTATGATATCTGGTCCTGATGCTTCTACAATCTCAACGGATTTAAGCATAGAATCTAAGTTGGCTCCAAAAATTTGAATACCAACCGGACGTTCTTTTTCATATATATCCAACTTCATTACACTCTTTGCTGCATCTCGAATTAATCCTTCACTAGATATAAATTCGGTATATACAACATCTGCTCCTTGTTCTTTACATAACGCTCTAAATGGTGGATCACTCACGTCCTCCATCGGTGCTAATAGTAAAGGAAATTCTCCTACATCAATGTCCCCTATCTTTGCCAAAACCTTTGTTTGATAAATATTAAACGTAATTCTTTGCAAAAGTACGAATTCTAACGAATCTTCATTGTAAGATTGAATCTGAGGTTAGAATCATTTAAAAATCAAGTATTGATGACATAAACCTTCTAAAATCGATTATATTTGCAAACTCAATGATTTATTCACATTATGGAGTTTAATTTTCTGTAAATTGAACGGATATTGTACTTATAAAGCATTGAATGTATTCGGGCAGGGATAGAAGTGACATCCTTTTTTGTTTTGAAGAGAAATAAGTGATGGGAAACAAAAAAGATATAACGGATAGCCCGTTTTAGCCCGCCAAAAAAAAGAATGATGAAGAACATAAGAAATTTTTGCATTATTGCGCATATTGATCATGGTAAGAGTACGCTTGCTGATCGATTGTTGGATTATACAGGTTCTGTTACCGCTAGAGAAGCTCAGAATCAGTTGTTGGACAATATGGATTTGGAACGTGAGCGTGGAATTACGATTAAGAGTCATGCAATTCAGATGGAGTATACCTACAAAGGTGAACAGTATATTCTAAACCTCATTGATACTCCTGGACACGTAGATTTTTCTTATGAAGTTTCTAGGTCTATCGCGGCCTGCGAAGGTGCTTTGCTTATTGTAGATGCTGCGCAAAGTATACAAGCACAAACGATATCCAATTTGTACCTTGCACTGGATAATGATTTAGAAATTATTCCTGTTTTAAATAAAATTGATTTACCAAGTGCAAATCCAGAAGAAGTTACTGATGATATTGTAGATCTATTGGGTTGTGATCCTGAGGAGGTGATACCTGCCAGTGCTAAAACTGGAATTGGAATCGAAGAAATTCTAGAAGCCATTATCGAGCGTGTTCCAGCACCAGAAGGAAATCCAAATGAACCATTACAAGCATTGATTTTCGATTCTGTATATAATCCTTTTAGAGGAGTAGAAACATACTTTAGAGTAGTTAATGGTGAAATTAAGAAAGGGCAACAGATTAAGTTTGTAGCTACTAATAAAAACTATTTTGCGGACGAAATAGGAACTTTGAAATTAAATCAAGTTCCAAAACAAATTATTAAAACAGGAGATGTTGGATATCTGATCACAGGTATTAAAGATGCTCGTGAAGTGAAGGTAGGAGATACGGTTACGGATGCTAAAACTCCTACTCAGAATGCGATTGAAGGTTTTGAGGATGTAAAACCAATGGTATTTGCGGGTATTTATCCAGTAGACACAGAGGACTATGAAGAACTTCGTGCGTCTATGGAAAAATTACAGTTAAATGATGCTTCTTTGGTGTTTACACCAGAAAGTTCTGCTGCATTAGGTTTTGGATTTAGATGTGGATTCTTGGGAATGTTACATATGGAGATTATTCAGGAACGTTTGGAGAGAGAGTTTAATATGACTGTAATTACTACAGTACCTAACGTATCTTACCACGCGTTTACCAATAAAGAACCTGATGAGGTTATTATTGTAAATAATCCTTCGGATCTTCCTGATCCTTCAAAAATGAATAGGGTGGAAGAACCTTATATCAAAGCATCGATTATCACCAAAGCTGATTTTGTAGGACCTGTGATGTCTTTATGTATAGAAAAACGAGGTGAAATCACAAATCAAACCTATTTAACCACAGAGAGAGTAGAGCTTACTTTTGACATGCCACTTGCCGAGATTGTATTTGATTTTTATGATCGATTAAAAACAGTGTCTAAAGGATATGCTTCTTTTGATTATGCGCCTATTGGAATGCGAGCTTCTAAACTAGTAAAAGTAGATGTGTTATTAAATGCGAATACGGTTGATGCTTTATCTGCTTTATTACATCAGGATAATGCATATGATATTGGTAAAAAGATGTGCGAGAAATTAAAAGAATTAATACCGAGACAGCAATTTGATATACCAATTCAGGCTGCTATAGGTGCTAAAATTATTGCTAGAGAAACGGTAAAAGCCCTTCGTAAAGATGTAACAGCAAAATGTTATGGAGGTGATATTTCTCGTAAGCGTAAGTTATTAGAAAAGCAGAAAAAAGGTAAGAAGCGTATGAGAGCTGTAGGTAACGTGGAAATACCGCAAGAAGCGTTCATGGCAGTTTTAAAACTGAACGATTAAATCAGGAAAAGTAAGAAAAAGACTTCTTTTTAAGAATAAAAAATATCGACAAAACGCATTTTTTTAAGCCAAAATGCGTTTTTTTGTTTTCTTTTTATATCTTTGTCGACGAATATGGATTACTAATATGTCTCTATATTCATTAAAACTTAATTAATATAACCCCTATTATTATGCAGAAGTTTTTAGCAAAACAACCGATATACGTCTACTTCTTTATTATATCTATTGTATTAGCTTGCATATCCTAAGATCGATTATACCAGATAATCTTATCAAAATCTATTTTGTAGTGTAGTTTATTTTTTAGCTTCTATCATTTTAGAGAGCATATATTCTACGCCGTTCTCATCGTTACTTTTAGTCATGTAATTCGCCACTTCCTTTACATTTGGATGAGCATTTTGCATAGCGAAACTATATTTGGCTCTAGACATCATTTCTAAGTCGTTATTGTAATCTCCAAAAACCATAGTTTCATCTGTAGAGATGTCTAAGCTTTTTTGAACATTCTTTAATGCGTGTCCCTTATTCGCGTCGTTATGGGATAAGTCCAGCCATACTTTACCAGATACTTTTACTTTTAATCTGTTTTCTAGATGTTTTAAAGCAGGATATAAATATTGTTCAGAACCTTTTTCATTACAAATGGCAATTTTTAAGTATTGATCATCAATAACTTCAGACAGATCTTTTACAATCTCATATTTGCCGTAAAATTCATTGAGCATATTTTCAAAAGGTTTTCCATAATCTTCGATATAAGCTTTTTTACGACCACATAATATTACCTGTGATCCTTCTAGTTTTTGGGTGATTTCTAATAGTTCTAAATAGGTGTCTCTATCAATTTCGGTTGTTTGTAATTCCTGATCTCTATGCATTGTCAAAGCACCATTTTCTGCAATAACAATCATGTCATCTTTGATTGCGTTTAATTTATGCAGAATACTATAATATTGTCTCCCGCTGGCAGCAACGAAGGTAACACCTAGTTCTTTTAATTCATCAAATAGATAAAAGAAAGATTGGCTTACTTCTCCTCTTGAGTTAAGAAGCGTACCATCCATATCTGTAGCTACTAATTTTATTTTAGATAAGTCCATACAAGATTTTTAAACTACGTAAAGGTATTAGAGTTTGCAATAAGGCGTTCGATTATTACTGTAAAATTTGTATTAAATTGCTTTTTTAATGATTAACCTATGAAATTCTTTCAAAAAGAAATTAGTCTGAAGCCTTATCCAAGAGGTTTTCATTTAATTACAGAAAAAGTGCTTTCGGAAATTCCTGAGATTCGTAAAATAGCTATTGGACAATTACAGGTTTTTATTAAACATACTTCTGCTAGTCTTACCATTAATGAAAATGCAGACCCAACAGTTCGACAGGATTTTGAAAGTCATATGAATAAAATGGTTCCAGAAAATGCACCCTACTATATACACACCTATGAGGGAGCAGATGATATGCCTGCACATATCAAAGCCTCGTTAATGGGAACTTCTGTACAGTTACCAATAACGGCAGGCAAACCAAATCTAGGAATATGGCAAGGAATCTACCTTTGCGAACACAGAGATTATGGTGGCTCCAGAAAATTAGTGCTTACCGCTTTTGGTTCTTAGAACCAATTTGCCCAAGGAATTCTTGATAGCATTAATATCCAGGCTATTGTGTAGAAAATAGCTAACATTTTAAGCTTTGGCGTAGAGGTTAGTTTCTTTTTATGTTTGGAATAACCAACCGTAATAAATACAACTGTTAAAATCATTACCGTAGGATGTTCTACATTATACAAACGAACCAAAGGGTCTTCCATAATATCTTTTACAGGAACATCTTTAAACCACATAATAGTAGGAGAAACAAAAAATATAACAATTCCTATTAATAACTGTATGTGTGTAACGATTAAAGCAAAAAGAGATATTCTAAAGTCTTTTGGTGCATATTCTCTTTTGGTAAAAAAACCAACTAAGGCATTAAAAGTTGCTAAGGTTACAACAAGAACGACTAGATAAGCCCAATAGGAGTGAACGATTTGTATTGCTTCGTACATAATGATATGTTTAGTTTATCCAAAGGTAAACATTATGTATAAAAAAACCTCGCTCAATTCGAGCGAGGTTTTTATTATGGTATTTAAAAATTAGTTAAAGATATATCTTAAACCAACTTGCATTTGCCATCTTGATGATTGTAATCCACTATCATCTAATTGTTCAATTCCATCTTCGAAAGAAGCAGGGTTGAAACTAAACTCAGGATTTGGTCCTGCTTGCTCAGTTTCGATCAATCCAATATTACTTGGAATGAATTTTCTTTGACCCCAATCTTTGTTAAGAAGATTTGTAAAATTGAAAATATCAAGAGAAAGCTGAAGCGTGTTCTTATGATCTCCAGTATTGATGTAAAAATCCTGTAAGAATTTTAAATCCACTGTGTGACTCCAAGGACCTCTATCTCCATTTCTTTCTGCATACTGTCCTCTTCTGCTTCTTAAGTAATCGTTTCCTTCGATAAAAGCATCTAAAGCATCCCACTGTTGCTGAGAGCTAAGTCCGTTTTCTCCATCAACTAATACAATTTCGCTTTGGTTTGCAGGAATATAAATTAACGCGTTGTCTCTAGAATCATCATTAAGAAGATCCGCTCCCTCTCTATATACGAAAGAGTGAGGAGCTCCTTGATTACCTTCGTAGAAAAGAGCAATAGTAGATTTCATAAATCCTAAATACTCTTTTTCATAGCTTACATTAGCAGTAAAACGAGATCCCTGAGAGAAATCAGATCTTCCTAAAGGTATATCTGAATTTTTACCGTTTACTGTTTGTATATTTCTCCATTGAGAACTATTCTGAGAAGAGGTTCCGTCAAAAATTGATTCAGCTTCTCCATAAGAATAAGAAACACTTCCTTGGAAACCGTTAGAAAATGGCTTTCTTAAGGTAACAGAAGCGTTATATGAAAAACCTTCACCTGTATTAGTTCCTAATGTAATTCTTCCGTAAGTGTTGTCAATAAGATCACCAAAGCTATCACTATAGAAAGGTCTGTTGTCAGCACCGTTTAAGAAACCTTCTGCTTCTGCAATGTTTAAGTTTTCATAATAGATATTAGTAATTACATCAGTATATAAGAAATCTGCACTTGCAATTAATCCCCAGAAAGGAAGTTTTTGGTCAATTGCAATGTTGTACTTCATGAACTGAGGTAATCGAAGATCTGGTGTAAAGATATCAATATTACCAGCTAAACCACCAGTTCCAGGCTCAACAGCTACTGGTTGTTGATTAATATCAGGATTAAAAGTAATTGTAGAGGGATCTAAATTAAATCCAGCTGTAAAACCACCAGTAATACCATTATTGTTATAAGATCCTCCAGGCCATACTAATGGAATTCTTGAGGTAAACATTCCTAAACCACCACGTACTTGAGTAGACCTATTGTTTTTAACATCCCAGTTAAAACCAATTCTTGGAGATAGATGTGCTTTAGGATTAATCGCTTTACCAACTCTAGCACCTTGAAGATCTTTTCCTGCAGCTTCTAAGATTGGAATTGTTCTATTATTAAAGTCATCATTAACAGGTCCATCTTCGAAAATAGGAACATCTACTCTTAAACCAGCTGTGAATTTAAAGTTTTCAGCAATACTCACTTCATCTTGTATATATACACTTGGTTGGTATAATTTAAATTCTGAAGCTCCATCAGATTCATCACCTACAGCAGTACCACCTACTAGAGAGTAACCTCTTTGGTATTCATCAATAATTCCAGCATAGAAATCATTAACACTATTGAAAGTGTAATCTCCATAGTTAAATGCAAAAAATAGGTTCTTGATTTTAGAAAATTCATGTTGCGTACCAATCGTTATAGTGTGTTTACCACTATAGATTTCAAAATTGTCTGCAATATTTAAAATATCTTGATCTAATAAGTTAGCAGTAGAAAAAGGTTCTGCACCAAAAGTAATTGTACCGTTACCATCTCTAATATCTACAGAAGGAAATGGATCACCAGATGGATCTCTATCATCTCTTACTGTTTTATAACCTACTAAAAGGCTATTTGATGCCCAGCTACCAAAAGAAGAGTTAAGCTCTAAAGTCGTTTCGTTCTTTACACTTTCAAACAGCTCTGAACCATTGATAAAACCAATTCTAGTATTGCTACTATTTCTTGCTTCTAGATTATCCGCGCTAACATAATTATGTTTTACACTTAATTGGTTATTTTCATTAATATTCCAATCTAATCTTACAGTAAATTTGTTACTTTCTAATGTTCTTGTATTGTTGTCAAAGCCACCTGGATTAAATCCGTAAGTAGTTTGTAAGAAGTTCGAAAGATCTTGAATTTCAGTTAAATTAGAATCTCCTTGGTAATTACTAAAATTAAATGGTTGAGGAGTTTCAGTTTCTTCTCTTTCGTAATTTACAAAGTAAAATAATTTGTCTTTTACAATTGGACCACCAACTCTAACCCCATAGATATTAGATGAAAAATCTGCTAGTTTTTCTCTAGACTCTCCATCACCTACAAGACTAGGAGGAGTTTTTCCAGCTAGATCTTGATTTCGGAAATATGTGTAAGCCGATCCTTCAATCTTGTTTGTCCCTGATCTGGTAATAGCGTTAATTGCACCTCCCGCAAAACCAGATTGTCTTACATCAAAAGGAGCAATGTTAATCTGGAACGTTTCGATTGCATCGATAGAGAAAGGATTTACTCCTGTTTGTCCACCATCAGTACCAGAACCAGCTAAACCAAATACATCATTACTTACACCACCATCGATGTATAATGCATTATATCTGTTGTTTTGTCCAGCTAAAGAAACTGAGAATCCGTCATCTCCTTCAGAAATCTGTGCCTGTGGTGTAATTCTTACGAAATCTGCAACGGATCTTGAAACCGATGGTAAAGAGTTAATCTGTCTTTCTGTTACTGTAGTTTCGGTTCCCGTTTTTCCAGAATCAAATACACCGTTATTGGTAGCGGTAATTACAACTTCTTCAAGAGCATTAGCTTCTTCTTTCATTTGAGTGTTAATGCTTTTAGAATCTCCTAACTGAAGGTATACATCGTCTTTAACGAAACCTAGAAATCCTACATAAGAGATTGTTACTCTATAAGGACCTCCGGTTCTCATGTTAGCAATCCTGTAATAACCGTCGAAATCAGTAATTGCTCCATACTTTGTCCCCGATGGTGTATGAATTGCAACTACATTGGCACCCGGCAGTGGTGCCCCAGTATTATCTGTCACTTTTCCATTCATGGAAGATTTTGTAACCCCTTGTGCAAAAGTTTCTGCAACTGTTGCCAAAAGAATTACAACAAATAAAAATGTAATCTTTTTCATTATAATGAATTAAGTTAATTGTTGGCGCAAAAGAACGAATCTTTGTGCAATCTAAGTTTATCTAAACGTTAAAATTTTTACATAAAGTTTTAACGGTTTTAAGGTAACTCAAATTTTTACATCATTGGTTTTCAAGTGGTTGAAAATATTAAAAAGTTGTTAACCGGAAAATATCTAGCTTAGGTACTTTTTAATTAACATTTTCGTAGACGAATCATGGTCAGAAATCTGCGAATTATCGATTTCATCTAAAATTTTTGTAGCTAATTGCTTACCTAATTCTACACCCCATTGATCATAACTAAAAATATTCCAAACAACTCCCTGAACAAAAATTCGCTGTTCATACATAGAAATAAGAGCTCCCAAACTTTTTGGAGTAAGTTTGTCAATTAGAACTGTAGTTGTAGGTTTGTTCCCAGAGAAAACTTTGAATGTAACAAGTTGTCTTAATTTTTCTTCAGTAAGATTTTTAGATTGTAGCTCTTCTAAGACTTCTTCTTTACTTTTTCCGTTCATAAGAGCTTCTGTTTGAGCAAAGAAATTGGCCATTAATTTATCCTGATGACTTTTGTCACCAAACAGAGGGTTTTTAAACCCGATAAACTCAGCAGGAATCAATTTAGTACCTTGATGAATAAGTTGGAAAAATGCGTGTTGGGCATTGGTTCCCGGTTCTCCCCAAATAATGGTTCCTGTTTGGTAATTGATAGGGTTTCCTGCACGATCCACACTTTTACCATTACTTTCCATGATTCCTTGTTGCAGATACGCTGGTAATCTATGAAGATATTGAGAATAAGGGATTATTGCTTCGCTTTCTGCTTCAAAGAAATTGTTGTACCATATACTTAATAGTCCTAGAATAACAGGAATGTTTTCTTCGAAATTTGTTGTTCTGAAGTGTTCGTCCATTTGGTGAGCACCTTCTAGTAAGGAGTCGAAATTTTCATATCCTATGGATAAACTTATAGATAGTCCAACGGCACTCCATAAAGAGAAACGACCACCTACCCAATCCCAAAGAGGAAAAATGTTAGTTTCCTCTATTCCAAAATCTACAACTTTTTGCACATTACTAGAAACAGCGACAAAGTGCTTACCAACCGCAGATGAAGAAGCCTGGTTTATAAACCAGTTTCTTGCTGTAATGGCATTCGATAATGTTTCCTGCGTTCCAAAACTTTTAGATACTACAACAAACAAAGTGGTTTCTGGATCTAATCCTTTTAGTCTCTGATGTACATGATCACCATCTACATTAGAGATAAAATGTAGGTTTAAATGGTTTTTATAGTATTCTAAAGACTCTGTAATCATAGCAGGGCCAAGATCGGATCCTCCAATACCTATATTAACAATATCTGTAAAAGGTTTATCGGTATATCCTTTTAGATCTCCGCTTATAACTTGATCACAAAATTCTTTGATTTTGTTCTTTACTTCTGATACTTCGTTTACAACGTTTTTGCCAGCTACTTCAACAACTTGATCAGAAGGAACGCGAAGTGCAGTATGTAGAACGGCTCTTTCTTCGGTTTCGTTAATAATTTCACCTCCAAAATAACTTTGTATAGCTTTGTCAAGTTGTACTTCTTTTGCAAGATCTATTAATAATTTTTTAGTTGTTTCATCCATTCGATTTTTAGAATAATCTATATAAAAATCATTCCATTCTATCGAAAGCACATCAGCTCTATTAGGAGCTTTTTCAAAAAGATCTTTTAGATGAGTGTCTTTAATTGTCTCATAATGGTTTTTAAGTGCTTCCCAGGCTTTTGTGGTGGTGGGATTAATAGTTGGTAATGCCATGTGGTTACAATATTTCTTGTTTTGGTTTAAAAATGATACTATCTAATTTTGTTTTCATCGGTTCTATATGCTTAAAAAAAGCAGGTTTTAGACTGTCTTGTAGGGGTTTAGAAGCTGGTAGATCCTCTCTAAACGGATCTACTTCTCTACCATTTTTCCAGAAACGATAACATACGTGAGGACCACTGGTATTACCTGTCATACCTATAAACCCAATCACTTCTCCTTGTCGGACAAATTCACCTACTTTTACAGCTCTTTTGCTCATATGAAGGTATTGTGTTTCATAAGTAGCGTTATGTCTTATTTTTACATATTTACCATTTCCTCCTCTACGTTCAGATTTAGTAACAGTCCCATCAGCAGTGGCCAAAATCGGTGTTCCTATAGGCGCGGCAAAGTCAGTTCCTCTGTGTGGTCTAATCTTATTTCCGTAATATTTTATTCTACGCTTAAGGTTGTATCTAGAAGAGATTCTACTAAATTGAACGGGTGCTCTTAAAAAAGCTCTTCTTAAGTTATTAGCTTCCTGATCAAAATAATCCGATGAGTTATTGATGGTATCATCTTTAAATCGAAATGCATAAAGGGGTTTGCTCCGATGCTCAAAGTAAGAAGCTTTGATCTCTCCAATTCCTGCAGGGATGGTGTCATTGATATACTTTTCTGTATAGATAACTTTAAATCGATCTCCTGCTTGTAATCTGGTAAAATCTATGGTCCAGGCATAAATGTCAGCCATTTTATAGGCAACGAGAAAGCTTAAATCCATATCATCAAAAGTTTGAGAGAGGTTGCTCTCAATAGTCCCAGAGGCTATTCTTTCAACGATTTTAACAGGTTTGGCACTTTTCCTAGCAATAATACTATCTCTAAAATCTACAACCGTATAATCTATTAACCCATTTTGATACACAAATACTTGTGCTTGTTCTGCGGTATCTTTTGATTTTAGAACGGTATAGGCTTTACCTGCGGTAATTCTTGCAACGTTAAAAGTATCTTTTATTTTATTTGAAATTTCAAAAACCTTAGCTCTAGAAATTCCATGACTGTCTAAAATAGCTCCAAAACTATCTCCTGGGCGAACGGTATCTCTAACAACGGTAAAGTCGTTTAGATTATATCCAAATTCTTTGATGATAGGAGGTTCTACTATTTCTTTACTTGTTTCTGGAACAACAACTACGGGTTCTTTCTTTTCTTTTTGGCATGAAATAAATACTACCAAAATAAGTAGTATACAACCTAAATTCTTCAACTCTGACTTTATTTTGTGGTATTAAATTGATGGGTAACCCATTGCTGACCCCAATTTTCTTTTTCCTCTGTACTCCATAGATTAGGAAAAAACATAATTCTTTGAAAACTTGGGGGTAGAAACTTTTTCCAGTTAGTTCCTCCTGTAGCCAATACCTCACCTTTATCTCTGTTAAGATACCTGTAGGCGGCTCCCATATGCATCAATAACCAATTAATATTTACATTGGTGTCAAAAGTACGCAATGCATTAATAAGGTGCACATTATTTTGCTCTTTTTCTGGAAGTTCCAGATATCTATGATAAATTGTACTCTGTTTTACTTGATGCGCTATTCGCATCATTCTTGGAGTATAACGATATTCAAATTGTTTGAGCGTTAAGGTCTTTTCGCCTGTTTTTATGTCTGTTGCTCCGGATTTCCAATATAAATGTTCGTAAACATCTTCTAAGGGATCGTCTTCAGAAAACTGTGCTCTTTCTTTGGCATTTACAAGATTTACCAAAGGAGTTGCGTATATTTCAATCATTCTAAATTGAACCGACTGAAATCCACTAGCTGGTAATAAAGACATTCGATACTTTAGGAATTGATCCTTATCCATTCCTTTAATCATCACATCAAAAGAGTCGATCAATACTCTAAAATACCTGTTGATTCGGTCTAATTTCTTGGTAAAAAACTCAGCTGTTTGTAATTTGTCATCAATGATCTGTTTTAGTTCATGTATAATCAACTTAAAATACAATTCAGTGATCTGATGATACATGATGAAGATTTCTTCATCAGGAAAGTGAGTTCGAGGTATTTGTAAACTTAGTAAGGTATCTAAATGGATATAATCCCAATACGTGAGGTATCGATCATGTAAAAGACCATCTAGATAAGATCCTAAATCTTGACCAGAGTTTTTAAATTTCTTTTCGAGTTGCTTTATTTTTTCAGCAATTTCTGGTTGTATGGATTCGTCCATTAATCTATAACAATTTTAAGAGGATGTTTCAATCCTTTATACGCTATCAAATCTGCATTAATAGATCCTACCAGAATGTCTGCTTTTATTCGAATTGGCATACGATTATCGTCATCACTTACCCATACCGTTAGACTTTCTTCTTCTTTAAAAACTCGTTCTGCCTGAACTATTGGACGAAATTTTAAACAGCGTATTTTGTTACCATTCATTTTTACTGTTTCTCTTCCTAAAAAGCGTAGCTTGAACAAGTAGTTTTCATTATCGAAAAACATATTTACAAATTGTTCATCGCCAACTTTAAGCGAAGATACGTCAATATTATTTCTTAAGTAATAAAAGGAAGACATCATATCCTGTATGTTGTCTTTAATGGTAAACGTATTTTTGGTATTATACTTTTTGTTAAAAACTAAAGCTTTTTTGCTTTCGTGATCAAAGTCAATTTCTATGTCTTTGATATGTCCTCCCTCATTTATTTTACGAATAAAACGATAAGGTTTTACTTCATTTCTGTCTATATAAGTTTCATAGTAATCTTCTACTTTAAAAAACACACTTAAAAGTCCAGATGATTTTCCGGTACCAACAATATGATGTACTGGCTTTCCTTTAAACATTTCATTCTTTACTTCTAAGGTTGCATAGCTGGCTGTAAAGACTCCATATCTGATTTTAAATTTAAACCATTCTCCATCATCAAAAGACTTATGACTATCCTGAGCGTTTAAGATACATGTCGATAAGACAACCAATAAAAGAATATATCTTTTCATAACTAATTTTTGGGTGTTGTTTAATTGCATATAGGCACTACTAATGAGACTTTTACAATATCCGTTCCAAAAGTACTACATAATATAAACAGATAAAAGCAAGGAGTATTACTAAATATTGAAAAAAAAGTAATAAAAAAGAGAGCCACCACAGCTCTCTTTTACTTTTATTAACCAACTAAAAACTTAAATTATGAGAATAATTATTGTTTTTGGTATAAGCGGTAACCACTCCGCTTATGATACAAACATCCGCTTTTTTTGCATAATTATCAAACGAAAACGTTTTTTTATTATGATATTTAACAAAAATTTAGGCAGAAATCCATTATTTTTCAATAATCTCAATTTATTAACATAGCTTAACTAAAATGTTCAAAGGAAATTGACGAAAAATCTGAATTTATAAAGTACCTCTTTGTTCTTGCTCTCTTTCGATAGCCTCGAACAATGCTTTAAAGTTTCCTTTTCCAAAAGATTGAGCTCCTTTTCGTTGAATAATTTCGAAAAACATTGTTGGACGATCAAGAACAGGTTTGGTAAAAATCTGTAATAAATACCCTTCATCATCACGGTCTATTAAAATACCTAGTTCCTTTAAAGGTTCTAGATCTTCATCAATTTCGCCAACTCTATCCAAAACGGTCTCATAATAGGTAGCAGGTACTGTTAAAAACTCTACACCTCTATCCCGAAGAGAAGATACTGTTTCAATGATGTTATCAGTGGCCAAAGCCATATGTTGTACACCTGCACCGTTATAGAAATCGATATATTCTTCTATCTGAGATTTTTTTCTTCCTTCAGCGGGTTCGTTAATCGGAAATTTAATTCTTCCATTTCCATTACTCATTACTTTACTCATCAAAGCTGTGTATTCTGTAGAAATATCTTTATCATCAAAAGATACTAATTGTGCAAACCCCATAACTTTTGCATAAAACTCACACCACTTATTCATTTCGTTCCATCCTACATTTCCAACCATATGGTCAATATATTTCAGACCAGTATCTTTGGTATTGTAAGGTTTGTCCCAAGCTTTATATCCTGGAAGAAAAGCTCCGTTGTAATTTTTGCGTTCCACAAATATGTGAACAGTTTCTCCATAAGTGTGTATACCAGAAAAGACAACAGTACCATCTTTATCTTCTTTAGTAGTAGGTTTCATGTAAGATTCTGCTCCTCTTTTGGTGGTTTCTTCGTAGCTTTTTGTAGCATCATCAACCCAAAGTGCAACTACTTTTACACCATCTCCATGAGCATTGATATGTTTGTTGATTTCTCCATCTGGTTGTAATGGTGAAGTGAGAACAAGGGTGATTTTATCTTGTCTTAGAACATATGAAACGCGATCCTTTAAACCTGTTTCCAATCCTGCATATGCAATAGGTTGAAAACCCCAAGCAGTTTGATAGTAATAAGCAGCTTGCTTGGCATTACCTACATAAAGCTCTACATAATCAGTACCTAAAAGTGGTAAGAAGTCTTCTGCGTCTGGGATTATTTTTTCTAAATTTTGTGAGGTTATATTTGTTGACATAATATTGTTTTAAATTTTAATTAGAAATTTTTGGGTGTACCTTCTTTGATTCAGATTTTTTGATTTCCAAATACTTTTTACACTACCACATTGCCCTTAGATGGGCAGAAATATCTATTCTATAATTCAACATAAAGACCTAAACATAAATTATTCTAACCAAGATTTATGATAATCTTCGTCGGCTATTTTCATTGCTTCTTTAGTAACCATAAGAGGTTTAAAAGTGTCTACCATAACAGCTAGTTCATCTGTTTTGGTTTTTCCAATACTTCTTTCTACCGCTCCAGGATGTGGTCCGTGCGGAATTCCTGCAGGATGTAAAGAAATATGTCCTGCTGCAATATCGTTTCTACTCATAAAATCACCATCTACATAGTATAAAACTTCATCACTATCTATGTTACTATGGTTATAGGGGGCAGGAATACTTTCTGGATGGTAATCGTACAATCTCGGAACAAACGAACACACTACAAAGGCATCTGTTTCGAACGTTTGGTGTACTGGTGGTGGTTGATGAATTCTTCCGGTAATTGGTTCGAAATCATGAATAGAAAATGCATACGGGAAATTAAATCCGTCATATCCTACGACATCAAAAGGATGTGTAGCATAAATCATATCAAAAATTTCGTCTTGCTTTTTTACTTTGATCAGAAAATCACCTTTTTCATCATTACTTTCTAGTTCATAAGGAGCACGAAGATCACGCTCGCAAAAAGGAGAATGTTCTAATAATTGCCCAAACCAATTTCTATATCTCTTTGGAGTGTAAATAGGTCTTCTGGATTCAACAATAAATAAACGATTGTCCGAGGTGTCAAAATCTAATTTGTAAATCGTTCCTCTCGGTATTAGGATATAATCTCCATACTTAAAATCAATATTTCCAAGATGACTTCTAAATTTACCAGTTCCTCTATGAACAAAAATTAATTCATCTGCATCCGTGTTTTTATAAAAGTACTCAGAGGTAGATTCTTGTGGAGAAGACAGAATAATACTTACATCGCTATTAGTAAGTACATTTTTTCTACTTTCTAAATAATCTTTTTCTGGATGTACTTTAAACCCGTGTAATCGATATGATTTGATGTTATTCCGAATAGCAATTTCGGGAGCTACGCTATAGCTTCCTTTAATTTCTTTTACTTGAGTAGGTCGATGATGATGATATAGATTGGTAGACATTCCATCAAATCCAATAGTTCCGAATAATTGTTCGTAATAAAGATTTCCATCTGGTTTTCTAAAGATGGTATGTCTTTTAGGTGGTATAGTACCCAAAGAGTGATAAAAAGGCATGATTTTTAAGATTATATTGTTAACTAA
Source organism: Aquimarina sp. 433 (assembly GCF_054054605.1). Lineage (NCBI taxonomy): Bacteria > Pseudomonadati > Bacteroidota > Flavobacteriia > Flavobacteriales > Flavobacteriaceae > Aquimarina > Aquimarina sp. 433. The sequence goes on along the minus strand of NZ_JBSWZK010000002.1, from coordinate 385,679 downwards.
TAAGTTTGAAAAAGTAATGCAATAGTAATCTGATACCTTATTCCGGATTACGTTTAATAAGGTAGTGTAAAAGCAATAATAAATCCTGCCAATACAAAGTCATAGTATTACAAATATCGTAAATATTTATTTTCTTTTATGGTAATTCTTACTAAAACCAGAAACCAATACTAAAATACCATTCTCCTTCTTTTTGTTCTGGAGAATATGAATATTTAACTTGGATAGGACCTGCAAAAGTTTCTAAGCCATAGCCTAAGGCATATCCAGAATATTCTGGAGATTCAAACCAACCTCCATTATCAAATAACCTTGTCCCCACATTGGCATAATTTGCTGCTATATTGAGATGATTTTTTGGAAATATTTCATAATCCAGGGACATATTTGCTTTAATAAAGCTATCTCCAACAATACTTAAGAAATCATAACCATAAAATGGGATATTATTGTTAATCATTCTTGCACCAAAACCTCCAACAAAAAAGTTAAGACTTCTGATGTTTTGTTCCTCCCAGCGATTACCAGCACTTAACCCAAGGTTAACCGAAGTTTTATTAAGAAGTTTAAAGGCATAACCAAAATCAGCTTTGGCAATTACAAAATTACTATCCTGACTATTTGGGTTATCATCAATCAAATAATAATTAATATTTCCATCAAAGAAAAAACCCGAAGAAGGAAAATACTTGTTGTCGTAACTGTCAAATTTTAAATAGGACAAAACACTCCAATAATTACTATTGTCAAAAACGACTCGTGGTAGTTGATCTTCATCCTCTCCAATAGTTTCTGAAATAAGCCTAAACCTTCTATATTCTGCACCAAGACCTAAAGAAAAGGTCTGGTTTAGAAGTGTTTCAGCATAAACTTGTGTTTTGAAATCTAAATAATCTAAGTTGATTTTATTTACTTCGATATCTGGTAAATTAAAATCTTCTCTTACCAATTCGTATGCTACGTTTCTATTAAACCTATTGAGACTGTTTTTGACACCAATACTCCAATAAAAACCTTTGTCTATATAATAATCTAGGTTGTATCTTATATTGTCTCCTAATGCAACATCTAATGAAAGAACATCATTGTTAAATAGTAGACTTTTTTTAGTAAAGTTTACCAAGGCTGCGGTTTGATATAAATCATCATAATGTAGCGCGAACCTCAATAGCATAGTGTTATCTGATTCTTTCACGTTAAGAACTAGTTCTTTACCGTCTTCTTTGTCTATTAAACGATGACTGACTCTATCAAAATTTCCTGTAGCAGATAGGTTATTGATGCCTTCATACAACTTTTGATAAGTGGTAAGTTTGGGGTTTTTTAGTTTTAGTTTAAGCTTCCCTTTTATATAGGATCTGGTATAGCGTTCGTTTCCATAAATTACCAAGCTATTTATAAGAAGTGTGTCTGAGTTTTTAGGAATTACAGTTCTGGGTTTTGATGATTTCTGCAGTCTTTTTATAGCTCTTAATTTTTCGTAATTCTCAAATGCCGCTTTTTCTCCATTGGCAATAATTTTATCAGCTTGGTCAAATGATATTAAGTTAAAATCTGTAATAGAAGGTTTTACATACACATCCGTTTCGGGTTTTTTAGTTTTCATGGCATTGATCGTCCTGAAATTACTGATTTGTAACATGATGTTCGTAACCGAGGTAAGTTGATTACGTGGGATAAGACTATCCTGTACATCTATACCAATTACAATATCAGCTCCTTTTGCGCGGATTTCTTTAATAGGATAGTTATTAGAAACTCCACCATCGGTCATTAAAACTCCATCTAATTCTATGGGACTAAAAATAGAAGGTAATGCGCCACTTGCTGAAACTGCTTCGGGTAGATAACCTTTGTCTAATAAAATTTGCTCTCCAGTAGCAATATTTGTAGACATACAGAAAAAAGGAATAGGAAGTTTACTAAAGTCATCTATTTCATGGACATGAGATGTTAATCGAGCAAATTCATTAAAAAAATTCTGTCCTTTGGATAACCCTTGCGGCAATCCAATTTTAAAATCATCAAATGGTAATGTTAATGCATATTTTTCAGAATCTTCGCGTTCATAGAAGGTTTTTGCTTTTCTTGGTAAATCATCCTGAATTAATACATTAAAATCAACTGTTTTAAAAATAGAGTCTAATTCTTTGGCATTATATCCAGAGGCGTATAAAGACCCTATAATGGCACCCATGCTTGTTCCTCCGATATAATCTATTCTTATTCCGGCTTCTTCGATTACTTTTAAAGCTCCGATATGAGCAAGTCCTTTGGCACCACCTCCACTTAGTACTAATCCAACTTTAACATCTTGATCTTCCTTAATATTAGAAACAATAGAATCATTTACTTCTTGCGAGGATATATTTTTGGAAGCAAAAAGTAGAGTAATCAGCAATGATATGTTTAGGATCTTATTTGAGGTACTCCAGATCAAAGGTTTATTCTTTTTTAGAAAGATAGTAATTATACACTTTGGTTGCGCGAGAATTACCAACTACTTCTACAAGTTCTTTTTTTGTGGCTTCGCGTATTCGTTTTACTGATCTAAAATGTTTCAGTAATTCTACAACAGTTTTTTCTCCAATTCCTGGGATGGTATCAAGTTCTGTGTCTAAAGCAGCTTTACTTCTTTTTTGTCTGTGAAAAGTAATTCCAAAACGGTGCGCCTCATTTCTGAGATGCTGAATAATTTTTAAAGATTCTGATTTCTTATCTAGATATAATGGTATCGAATCACCAGGATAATAGATCTCTTCTAATCTTTTAGCAATTCCAATAATGGTTATTTTTCCTCTTAGATCTAAACTTTCCAAAGCTTTTAATCCAGAAGACAATTGCCCTTTTCCACCATCTACAATCACAAGTTGTGGTAATGGTTGCTCTTCATCTAGCAGTCTTTTATATCTTCGGTAAACTACTTCTTCCATAGAAGCAAAATCATTAGGTCCTTCTACTGTTTTGATATTAAATTTTCGATATTCTTTTTTGCTAGGCTTCCCATTTTTAAAGACTACACAAGCTGCGACTGGATTGGTTCCTTGGATGTTAGAATTGTCAAAACATTCGATATGTACTGGTTCTTCGGGTAATCGAAGATCTTTTTTCATTTGAGCCATTAATCGTTTTACATGTCGATCTGGATCTATGATTTTAATTTGTTTAAATCGCTCTTGTCTATAATATTTGGCATTACGTAATGATAAGTCTACAATTTTCTTTTTATCTCCAAGCTGAGGAATTGTAATTTTTAGATCTTCGCCCAAATCCACATCAATGGGTACAAATATTTCTTTAGATCTCGAATTAAATCGTTGTCTTAATTCGATGATAGCAAGTTCTAGTAGTTCTTTGTCAGTTTCTTCTAACTTCTTCTTAATTTCGGTAGTATGAGATCTTATGATAGAACCATAGGATAATTGAAGAAAATTGACATAGCCGTAGGATTCGTCAGAAATAATAGAAAACACATCTACATTGCTAATTTTTGGATTCACCACAGTAGATTTCGCTTGGTATTTTTCTAAAACTTCAATTTTTTCTTTTATCCGTTGTGCATCTTCAAACTCCATTTTTTCGGCATGCATCACCATTTGTTTACGAAACCTATTCAGTGAATCTTTAAAATTACCTTTTACAATTTGTCTGATGGCCTCAATATTTTCATGATACTCTTTTTCATCTTGTAATCCTTCACAAGGTCCTTTACAATTTCCTAAATGATATTCGAGACATACTTTATATTTACCATTTTCAATTTTTTGCTGTGATAGATCATAATTACAAGTTCTTAGTTGATAGAGCCCTTTTATAAGATCTAATAAGGTGTTTACTGTTTTAAAATTTGTGTAAGGTCCAAAATACTCAGAACCATCTTTTATAAGGGTTCGAGTAGGAAATACTCTTGGAAAACGTTCTTTTTTAATGCAAATCCAAGGATACGTTTTGTCATCTTTGAGCATTACATTAAAACGAGGTTGATGTTTTTTAATGAGATTGTTTTCTAAGAGTAACGCATCAGTCTCCGTTTCTACAACAATATGACGTATGGTACAGATCTTTTTAACCAATACCTTTGTCTTATAATTATCGTGATTTTTGGTAAAGTAAGAGGTAACTCTTTTTTTAAGATTTTTTGCTTTTCCAACATATAATAAGGTGTCATCTTTATCATAATATTGATAAACTCCTGGTCCTGTTGGTAAAGTTTTAAGTTGTATTTCTAATGAAGGTAGTTGCATATTCCAAATGTAAATTTAATGCTTTGTTAGCATTAATAAATACGGTTCATAATATTATTATGTTAAAAACAAGAAATGAATTTAAGTATTAAAAGTGTTATCCTATAAAATGAATCTGGTTTTTTATTACTTTAGTATTTATATTGTTTTAAAGATACTTTTTTGAAAGATCAGAAAAAAATAATTGGAAGAACAGATAAGGTGGATTTTCCGCTTTTAGATTTGTGCGACATTGATGTAAAAGTTGATACTGGTGCGTACACTTCATCTATTCATTGCAAAGAGATTAAAGAAGTCGGTCAAATTTTAGAATGTCGCTTTTTGGATCCTACTCATCCAGAGTATAATGGTAAAAAATTCACTTTTAAGAATTATGACATTACTGCTGTAAAAAGTAGCAATGGAAAAGTAGAAGTGAGGTATGCTATTAGAACTAAAATCACATTATTTAATAATACAAACCCTATAACACTAACATTATCTTCTCGAGACGATATGCGTTTTCCAGTTTTAATTGGACGTAAATTTCTTAGTGGAAAATTTTTGGTAGATCCGCAATTAGAAGATCAGTCTTATAATCTAAAATCCAAATGAATATAAAAATTTTATCCCGCAGCGCTAGTTTGTATTCTACCGATGCATTAGTTCAGGCGGCGATTAAGCGAAAGCATAATGTACAAGTCATTGATCCTTTAAATTGTGATATCATCATAGAGAAGAAAAAGCCTGAGATTTATTATCGAGGTAAAAAACTGGATCATGTAGATGCAGTAATTCCACGAATTGGAGCTTCTATTACTTTTTACGGTACAGCAGTAGTGAGGCAATTCGAAATGATGAATGTTTTTACTACCGTACAATCACAAGCTCTTGTAAATTCCAGAGATAAATTACGAAGTCTTCAGATTCTATCTAAAGCTGGTTTGGGATTACCAAAAACCGTATTTACGAATTACTCCAAAGATGTTTCGGAAGTGATCTCCCATGTGGGAGGAGCACCGTTAATTATAAAATTGCTTGAGGGTACACAAGGTCTAGGGGTTGTTTTGGCAGAAACCAAAACGGCAGCAGAATCGGTACTGGAAGCTTTTAATGGTTTGCAGGCAAGAGTAATTGTTCAGGAATATATCAAGGAAGCTAAAGGAGCAGATATTCGGGTATTGGTAGTAGATGGTCAGGTAGTAGGGGCGATGAAAAGACAAGGTAAAGAAGGTGAGTTCCGATCTAACCTTCACAGAGGAGGAAGTGCGAAGATTATTGAATTGTCTGATGATGAAGAAAACGCAGCTATAAAAGCCGCGAAAGCTTTAAAACTTGGTGTAGCAGGAGTAGATATGCTTCAGAGTGAAAGAGGTCCTTTAATTTTAGAAGTGAATTCCTCTCCAGGACTAGAAGGAATCCAAACAGCTACTGGGAAAGATATTGCGAAATCAATTATTCGGTTTATAGAACGAAGTGTTTAGAATTATATGAAAACAAATGAAGAAAATGACCTTCTGAGTATTTTAGGAGAAGACATTCCACTAGGCACTAGTAAGACAATTAACTTTAATATAGCTAAACTTTATACATCTACTAAAGTAGAAATACCGATAATAATAGAGCGTTCTAAATATTCAGGTCCTACCGTTTTGATTACAGCAGGAATTCATGGAGATGAAATTAATGGTGTAGAGATCGTAAGACAAATTATTTCTAAAAAAATCAATAAACCAGTTAAAGGAACTATCATTTGTATTCCTCTGCTTAATGTTTTTGGTTTTTTAAGTATGAATCGTTTTTTTCCAGATGGAAGAGATCTTAATCGAGTATTCCCTGGTACCAAGAATGGTTCTTTGGCAAGTCGTTTTGCATATCAGTTTGTTAACGAGATTTTACCAGTAGCAGATTTTTGTTTGGATTTTCATACTGGTGGTGGCAGTAGGTTTAACGCTCCCCATATAAGAGTAGATGGAAAAAATGAAAGATTAATGGACTTGGCAAAAGTCTTTAATGCACCTTTTACTTTATTATCCAAAAATTTGGAGGGATCGTATCGTGGAACTTGCGCAAAAAAAGGAGTTGATATTTTACTATTCGAAGGAGGGAAATCCCAAAATAGTAATAGAGATATTGCCAAAGAAGGGGTTTTAGGAGTGCTTAGAATACTTAATCATTTAGAAATGTTGAAACCTTCTGTGGAGCTATCTTACCCAGATAAAAAAGATACAATTATTGTAGAAAAAAGTTCCTGGATGCGAGCAAAATATAGCGGATTACTACATATTAAAATACCTTATGGGAAATTAGTCGAAAAAGGAGAGCATCTTGCTACAATCACAGATCCTTATGGTAAAATGAGACATGTCGTTAAGGCACCAAATCAGGGTTATATTATTAATGTGAATGAAGCTCCTATTGTATATAAAGGAGATGCTATTTTTAGAATTACGACACAATTAGCTTCTTAGAAAGGATGAATAAAAATGAATTGAGAGCAAAATATAAAGCGCTGAGGTCTAAGTTAGAAAATGATCAGATAGATGACCTTAGTTTAGATATTTCGAATCATTTACTACAGTTAGATATATGGGAAAAATCATTTTACCATATTTTTCTTTCCATTCAAAAACAGAAGGAAATTAAGACAGAATTTATATTACATATTCTTCAGGGAAAGGATAAGAATATTGTGGTTTCCAAAAGTAATTTTAAGGATAATAGTTTGGAGCATATGTTGCTCACGGATAATACTATTCTAAAAGTAAATGATTGGGGGATTCCAGAACCTGTAGATGGTATTCCTATTCCAGAATCTAAGATTGATGTAGTTTTTGTGCCTCTTTTGGCTTTTGATCAGCTAGGAAATAGAGTTGGTTATGGTAAAGGGTTTTATGATAAGTTTTTATCTAAATGTAGTCCTAAAACTATCAAAATAGGGCTTTCCTTTTTTTCTGCTGAAGAACTAATAGAAAATGTGTTGCCAACTGACATATCATTAGATTTTTGTGTTACACCACAAAAAATTTATGACTTCAATGAAAAATGAGAACACTAATATGTAACTGATGGAATGAAGCTAAAATGAATTTTAAGCTTCTTCTTTCTTTGGGAAAGCTTTCTTGTTAAAGACTAGTAATAAGAAAACACCAATGCTAATTGCTGAATCTGCTATGTTAAAAACAGGATCGAAAAATGAAAAGTGCTTTCCTCCCCAAAAAGGAATCCATTCAGGTAGGATATCATCATAAAACGTAAATTGTATCATATCTACGACTTTACCATAAAAAACACTTTCATAGCCGCCACCTTCGGGCATGAATTGTGCTATTTGTGTGGTGGTACTTTCGTTAAAAATAATACCGTAAAATATAGAATCAATAATATTTCCGAATGCTCCAGCAAATATTAAAGCGATGCAAAAGGTTAAAATTTTAGGGCTGTTCTTACGAACGGAATCATAAAGCCAATATCCAATACCGGTAATTGCCACTAATCTAAATAAAGTAAGTACGAGCTTACCATAATTACCTGGAAGTTCAAACCCCCAAGCCATACCTTTGTTTTCTACAAATACAATTCGAAACCAACTAAAAACAGGGACTTCTTCATGTAATGAAAAGTTAGTTTTGATATATATTTTGGAAATCTGATCAATTAGCAGAACCACGATAATGACTAAAATAGATTTCTTTAAAGACATAAATTTCTTTGATTTCGGAATAGTGACGGACAAAAATAGTGTTTTATTTTGTTTTGTAGACACTTATATTTCCTGTTATGGATTTTAGCTCAATTTGATGCTTTCCAGAAATTTTATCCGAGGAAATTATACCGGATTTTGTTACCGCTTTGACCTTTGCATTTTTTGTGTGGAGTTCGATATTTCCTGCCAAGGTGTTGATTACAGCATTTCCTGTAAAATTTTGTACTAAACAATCTCCAGAACTTAGTTCTACAAATAATGATTTTAATGAACCATTTAAGTCTAAAGACGCCAGTTTTGAGGTAATAGTAGTATCTAAATGACGAGGCAACTGTATTTTAACTTTTAAGGCTATTACCTTATGTGCGCTTAATTTGTCATTGTGTTTTTCGGAAAATGGTTGGATATCATCCTCTATAAACAAGGTGTTCTGAGTGCGTTTTACATTGATTAGTACATTGTTTTGATATTCACCTTCTGAAATGGCACTAACGATAACTTTATTTTCGGAGGTATTAATAACTTCTATCTGAAAAGTATTGTCCAAGACAATAAAGATTTCAGATATATCTGTTACATCAATTGTTTTATCAAAGGTGGATTGGGATAATCCTGTTATCCAAAATAATTGTAGTACAAAAAAAGAAAAAAGCCGCCTCATACATTTCTAAGGTAGCTTTTTTCTTGATGCAATCAGTATTGCTAAACTTTAATTTTTGATGTTTTATTGTGTTGTTTTGTAAGTATCTTACAATCAGTGTTCTTACAAAGAAAATCGATTATTGCTTTCGTATAAAAATATCACCACTTACAGTTTTGAGTTCCAATTCACTTTTAATATCTCCAAAAGTTCCGGTTACTTTACTGCCCACAACTCGATTTTTTCCTCGATCAAACTCTAGATCTTTATCTGAATAGATCATTCCTGTAACAGTTTCTGCTCTAAGTCTCGACTTGGCAATGTGCACATCGATAGTACCACTGATTGTTTTAAGAGTTAAATCTCCTTGATACTTTTTGATATCTATATTTCCACTAATGATATCTATCTCCAATTCTCCGTTGTAGTTTTCTGAGGCTACACTTCCTGAGATACTTTTAACACGTAAACTCATATTCTCTGGGATATACAGTGTATAGTTGGCATCCATCTCTAAGTTGTTGCAAGGTCCCCAATTACCTTTTTTGTTTTTATTCCATTTTTTGAATAAATCACCATAACTAGATTCGATATTTAAAACTGAAGAGGAGTTGTCTATAGTAAGTTCGAAATAATCATTAAACTCTCCATCGTTAATGTCTACTTCTGCTTTTACATATACGTTGCTTTTATCCCAAGTTTTAATGATGATATCATCAGCGAACTTGAATTCTATACGAATTTGGTCAGAAGATGTTGTTATTTCTTTTTCAATTACTTTTTGTGCATTTGTTTGAATAGCTATGAAACAAAATGCGATAAGGATTACTAAATTTTTCATGATTATTGATTTTTTGATTGATGTTTGACCTCTTTATTGTTTTCTTAGGTAAATATTTCCGGTGGAAGATCTAAGGCTAATTTCTACACCACCATTGTTAAGTTCAGTTTTTATTGTTCTTTTACCGCTAACTAGTTTCATATCGCTTTCTGGAACTGGAAATTTTATATCGAAATCTGTAAAAATTTCTCCCATAGTTGTTTTGAGTTCCAAATTTGCTGCTGTATTGGATGGAAGGCTAACATCAATGGCACCCGTAGCAGAAACTAATGAAATAGGAGAACTTTGGCTCACTTTGTCAAATACAATATTAATTTCTCCAGTGGCCGTTTTGGCTACGATAGGACCCGTTACATTTTTGAATGTAATGTTACCTACATTTGTTAAAGCTTCTATTTCCGAAGAAAATCCTTCTGCTACAATCCGTCCAAGATTGCTTTTTTCTATTTTAATATTGATACTTTTTGGAAGAAAGATTTCTAAAATACCAGTATAAGCACTTTTAAGATTTCTGATCACTAAGGTGCCTCCTTCTTTTTGTACATATACTCCATACCCAGTATTATCACTTCCTCCAGCATAAACAGCTTTTAAGCCTCTAGCTTTTTCTGGCATCTTTCTTCCCTCTCCAACGATAATAAGTTCGTTTTTGTCGTGTGATTTGATGATCACACCTGATGCCGAACCAATAACAGCTGTTTTTACTCCTTGTAAAGATTGAGTATAGTTTTCTTGTGCTTTTAATTGTCCGATAGTAATAAAAAGTACTATTGCGATTGCTATATGTTTCATCTGTTCTTTTTTAATGTCTTTTGATTGAAATTTTAAATTAAATTAGGAAGACCAATGGTTACTTGATCTTTTACATAACTTGGTGTTTCTTCATTTTGAAGTAACTTTTCCATAGAAGGAACTGCGCGTTTTTCCTGAATGGAAACTAATATTTGAATTAATTCAATTTGCATGCCTGGATCTTTTTCAATCTCCAAAGCGTCTATAAATGATTTACGAACCATTTCTGAGTCTGAGAACTTAGCCAGTGCTTCTGCTGCAGCCAGTCGCACATTGATATGATCGTCATAAAACATTTTATTTATTAAAGCTTTTAATATATCATTACTAGGTTTTTCGAATTCTTCAGCATAGTTAACAGCTTGTAAACGCTTACTCGCAGATTCATTTTCGATAAGTGATATAGTCACTTCTTGTTTTAGTTGTTTTTTTTCTTTTTGCAACACCGCCATTTCCTCATAAAATGATTCCTGATTTTGTTGTTTTCCGAAGAAGTATGCAGAAACTACTAATGCAATTGTAGCTGCAATCTGAATAACCGCTTTCCAATTCGATATAGAAGGTTGATGTAATGAAACTACTTTTGGCTCTTGTAATAAAGCTTTTTCGGTAAGTAGCATTTCTTCAAAACTGGTTTTAAGGTTTTGATCAGGTATTTCTTCTTTTTCACTTTCAATTCCCTTAAAAATTTGTTCTAATTCATTTAGGGATTCTTCGCAGTCAGGGCAAGAAGAAAGATGTGCTGTAATGGTATCATACTCTTTTAGATCTAGATTCTTATCGATATAATCGATCAACTTTTCTTCTATTTGTTTACAGTCCATATTCATGGTGTTATATATTTTGTAGGTAATGATCTTTTAGTTTATGAATCGCACGATGTACTTTGGTTTTTACTGCTCCAGTTGTAGAACCTGTTATTTCTGCAATCTCCTGATACTTGATTCCTTGATAACGATTCATGATCACTAATTCTCTATCACTCTTATTTAATTTTTTTAAAGCCTGGTTTAGTTGTTCTTTAATTTCGTCTTTTTCGATTCCGTTAGATCCTTCTTGTTCTGTTTTATATTCAATTTCATCCAATCGTTGATCCTTATTCTTTTTACTTTGATAATGATCAGAAAAAATATTTCTGGCGATCGTATAAATCCAAGATGAAAACTTTCCTTTATTGTAAGACTTTCTATACTTGATTACTTTATAAAAAACCTCTTGAGCAATATCCTGACTGGCATCTCTATCGTTCGTCATTTTTAGTAAAAAATTAAAGATTCTAATATGGTATCGTTCGAACAGGATACGCATCATATCTAAATTGTCTTCAGATACCAGAATCATCAATTCTTCGTCAGTTAAATTTTTCAAGATGTTACTCTTTTTGGTTAGCTTCTATTATTAATACCCGTCTTTTTTAAAAAGGTTACATTAGGACATAAAAAAAATGCTTTCCAATTTGGAAAGCATTTTAAATGTACAATATTTTGATATTTATTTCTGCATATTCTTAGCTTCGATACTAAGTGTAGCATGCGGAACAAGCTTTAATCTTTCTGGATTGATTAATTTCCCTGTTACTCTACAAATACCATATGTTTTGTTTTCAATACGTAGTAATGCGTTTTTTAAATCACGCACAAATTTCTCTTGTCTAATAGCCAACTGCGTATTTGCTTCTTTAGACATAGTCTCGCTTCCTTCTTCAAAAGCCTTGAATGTTGGAGAGGTATCATCTGTACCGTTGTTACCATCATTCTTGTAAGCGCTTCGAAGTAATTCTAAATCTTTCTTAGCTTTCTCCATCTTTTCCACAATGATTTCTTTAAACATTGCTAGATCGGAGTCACTGTACCTTACTTTTACATCTTCTGCCATACAATTACTGTTTTTTTATTACCAATTGGGTTGCAATGTCGTCAAACGCAATTTCTGTACCATTTATTACATCTGTTGCAAACTCAATTGTATCGGTTAAGGTTTCATTCTTGATGTAGGTCTCATTGGTCGCTACGGCTTCTTGTATAGATTTATTTTCCTTAATTATAATTTCTATACGATCAGTCACCTCTAATCCGCTATCCTTACGGATATTTTGAATTCTGTTTACAAGCTCTCTTGCGATTCCTTCTTTTTTAAGTTCTGGAGTAATGGTAATATCCAAAGCAACGGTAAGGGATCCAGAATTTGCAACCAACCAACCCTCAATATCCTGGGAACTGATTTCTACATCATCGGTACCTAAAGTAATAATTTTATCATTAATTTCTAAGTCAAAACTACCAGTTTGTTCAAGAATTTTAATGGCTTCCTGATCAAAAGACTGTATCTTACTGGCTATCAACTTCATATCTTTACCGAAACGAGGGCCTAAATTTTTGAAATTTGGCTTAATTTGTTTCACTAATATACCAGAAGCATCGTCTAATAACTCTATCTGCTTTACATTTACCTCGCTTTTAATCAAACCGGCTATGTCATTGATCTCCGCTTTATCTGCATCATTTAGAACAGGAATCATAATTCGCTGTAATGGTTGACGCACTTTGATTTTTTCTTTCTGACGTAACGAAAGAACCAAAGAGCAGATAGACTGTGCCTTTTGCATTTTATGTTCTAAAGCCTTGTCTACGTAGTTAGCATCAAATGTTGGGAAATTTGATAAATGTACACTCTCAAAAGATTCTTGTGCGCAATTAGCAACAAGGTCTTTATATAAGCGATCCATAAAAAATGGTGCTACTGGCGCTCCCAGTTTTGCAACTGTTAGCATACAAGTGTATAATGTTTGATATGCTGAGATTTTATCTTGTTCGTAATCACCTTTCCAATATCTCCTTCTACTTAAACGTACAAACCAGTTACTTAAGTTTTCTTGCACAAAATCTGAAATAGCTCTTGTTGCTTTTGTAGGTTCGTAATCATTATAGTATTCATCGACACTTTGGATTAGTGTATGCAATTCGCTTAAAATCCAGCGATCTATTTCCGGACGATCTGCTAATGGTATTTCTGGTTCGGAATAATTGAAATTATCAATATTCGCGTATAGTGTAAAGAACGAATAGGTATTATATAGGGTTCCGAAGAATTTTCTGCGCACTTCACCAATTCCTTCAGAATCAAATTTAAGATTATCCCAAGGATTTGCATTGCTAATCATATACCATCTGGTAGCATCCGGACCATAGGTTTTTAATGTTTCGAAAGGATCAACAGCATTACCAAGTCTTTTGGACATTTTTTGTCCATTTTTATCCAATACTAAACCATTAGAAACAACATTTTTATATGCGATATCATCAAAAATCATTGTTCCTATTGCATGTAGTGTATAGAACCATCCACGAGTTTGGTCCACACCTTCTGCAATGAAATCAGCTTTTCGCTCTCCAGCTTCTACTTTTTCCTTATTCTCAAAAGGATAGTGCCATTGTGCATAGGGCATAGAACCAGAATCAAACCACACATCGATAAGATCGCTTTCGCGTTTCATTGGTTTTCCGGATGGAGACACTAAAATAATTTTGTCTACAACATTTTTGTGAAGATCTATTTTATCATAGTTTTCTTCACTCATATCACCAACAATGAAATCTTCGAAGATATCTGCTGTCATGAAACCAGCATTTACTGCTTTCTGCATCTCAGATTTTAATTCCTCAACAGATCCTATTACCATTTCTTCTTTGCGATCTTCCGTTCTCCATATTGGTAATGGAATACCCCAAAAACGAGATCTGGATAAGTTCCAGTCGTTTGCATTTGCTAACCAGTTTCCGAAACGTCCTTCTCCTGTCGCTTTTGGTTTCCAGTTAATTCCCAGATTTAGTTCATGCATGCGATCTTTAAAATCTGTTACTTTGATGAACCAAGAATCTAAAGGATAATATAAAATAGGTTTGTCTGTGCGCCAGCAGTTTGGATAACTGTGTACATATTTTTCTACCTTAAATGCTTTATTTTCTGTTTTTAATTTGATAGCAATTTCGACATCTACTGATTTTTCAGGAGCTTCGCCATCATTATAATATTCGTTCTTTACATATTTCCCACCTAGTTCACCCACATGTTTGGTAAACTTACCTTGTAAATCAACTAAAGGAACTAAATTATCGTTGTCATCCTTTACCAATAAAGGTGGAATTTCTGGAGTTGCTTGTTTAGATACTAAGGCATCATCTGCTCCAAATGTTGGTGCAGTATGTACAATACCCGTACCATCTTCGGTAGTTACGAAATCACCTGATATTACTCTAAAAGCATTTTCAGGATTGTTATACGGAAGAGCGTAATTCAACAATTGTTCATATCGGATTTCAACAAGGTCTGTTCCTTTGAATTCCTTTAATATGTAATAAGGGATTTTTTTATCTCCTTGTTTAAAGTTGTTTACTTCTTCTTGGTTTTCTGCTAGAACAAACTTTCCACTAAACTGCTTTCCTACCAGATTTTTGGCAAGGATCACATGGCTTGGCTCAAATGTATATTGATTGAATGTTTTTACTAAAACATAGTCAATTTTTGGCCCTACTGTTAATGCAGTATTAGACGGTAATGTCCAAGGTGTGGTCGTCCAGGCTAAGAAATAAATATCCTCTTCAATATCCGTTAAAAATGAAGGTAGTGTTTCTTTTTTAGCTTTAAACTGGGCAACTACAGTAGTATCCGTTACATCCTGATAGGTTCCAGGTTGATTTAATTCGTGAGAACTTAAACCTGTTCCTGCTTTTGGAGAGTAAGGCTGTATAGTATATCCTTTATAAAGTAAGCCTTTCTTGTAGATTTCGGAAAGTAACCACCATACCGTTTCCATATATTTGGATTTGTAGGTGATATAAGGATCTTCCATGTCTACCCAATACCCGATTTTCTCTGTAAGATCATTCCAAATATCAGTGTAGCGCATTACAGCTTTTTTACAAGCTTCGTTATATTCTTCTACTGTGATCTTTTTACCAATGTCTTCTTTAGTAATTCCAAGTTCTTTTTCTACACCCAATTCTACAGGAAGTCCATGCGTATCCCATCCAGCTTTTCGTTGTACCTGAAAACCTTTTTGTGTTTTATAACGACAAAAAATATCCTTAATAGCACGTGCCATTACGTGATGAATTCCCGGTAATCCATTTGCAGATGGAGGTCCTTCAAAAAATACAAAAGGAGTCGCATCTTCACGCTCGGAAATACTCTTTTCAAAAATATTATTCTGTTGCCAGAATTCTAGTATATCGTCTGCCACTTTTGGCAAGTCAAGTCCTTTATATTCAGGAAACTTCGTGCTCATTTGATCGTTCTTTCTATTAAGTCTGCGAAAATAACGATTTTCTCGAAAAATGACGAGTGTAAATCGTTCAAATATTGTGTATGATTATTAGGTGAAATTTCGGATATCAAAACTACAATAGCTTTTGTTTTGCACTTTTTTGATCATGAAGGCAAAAAGTAATTGTGATAGATGATCTATTCTCATATGAAAAGTTATTTTTGAAGTATAAATCACAACTATGAGTTTAAAACGTTCCATTCTGAAAGTGCAGGCAGCTCTAGGTAATATTAGAGCGATGGAGAAATTGCATGTGGATACCCATACAGAAAATATAATTATACAGGTAAACGGAACCAAATTTGCACAATCTTCATCGAATGAGATTTATATGGATATTGTGGAATTGGCGGGGTATTATTATGTGAAAACGATTATTATTGGGAGTTTTCATATAAAAACCTGGAAAGGTGCTGAACTGTTAATTTTAGGAAAGGATTTTGAATTAAATTTAGCTTCTGATATGCAGGAAATAGAATCTGATTTTTCTAACGTATCCAACAAGAGTATTACTCAAGTAGATTTTGTTATAGAAGAACAAGACATCCACAAAATTGATAGATCGGTAATCGAAAAGATTACAGTTTCTTCAAAAAAGAAGACTGCCCATTTTGAGATAATGGCATATGAAGAAGAAGAGTAAGGAAGTTGATGTTGTATATTTTTAAGTTTAATTGTCTTTAGGCTATGAGTGCTATTTTACAAATTGCGTTAATTCAATCTCATTTAGCATGGGAAAATCCAATCCAGAATAGAGCGGTATTTGAACAAAAAATCAAAGCCGTGAAACCCAAAACAGATCTAATTATCCTTCCGGAGATGTTTACCACAGGTTTTACAATGAATGCTGCGGAAGTTGCAGAAACTATGAATGGAGAAACGATAAAGTGGCTTCAGGAACTAGCTAAAGAAAAAGAATGTGCCATCGTTGGGAGTATTATCATACAAGATGATGGCGCTTATTACAATCGTTTTTTGTTTGTAGAACCCAATGGAACTATTCAGAAGTATGATAAACATCAATTATTCACTTTGGCAAAAGAAGATGAGGTGTTTTCAGCAGGTAATGAAGAGGTTATAGTTGTATATAAAAATTGGAAAATTAAACCACAGATTTGCTATGATCTTCGATTTCCTGTTTGGGCAAGAAACACGGTTGAATATGATTTACTGTTGTATGTAGCTAGTTGGCCCAAACCTCGTATAAATGCGTGGGATGTCCTTTTGCAAGCCAGAGCTATTGAAAATATGTCCTATTGTGTGGGTGTAAATCGTGTCGGTCTAGATGGAAAAGGCTATGAGTACAATGGCCATTCTGCGGTATATGATGTGCTCGGTAATTCTGTTTTAGAAGAAAATCCTGTAGAAAAAGAAGTTGTTTTATATGCAACCTTAGATAAAGAGCATATCGAAAAAACTCGTAAAAAACTACCTTTCTTGCAGGATGCAGATCCTTTTAGAATTATTCCAAAATAAACGTTTGTTTGAGTTCCCAGTTTGCCCGAACTTCTAGGACTTCTGGGAAGTAGATTACTTTTTCTGCTTGTAGGCCTTTTAGGAAATTACCAGTGTCCCATTTCCCGTTTTTATTGTTATCAAGGATTACACGTAAATTGTATTTTCCTGGATCGAGATTATCAAAAACAGCAGTTTCTTGTTTTGTGACAATTTTTTCATCAATAAACTTTCCTTTTTCGTCAGTAGCTTGAATGATAACAGGATATTGTTTTACATTCTCTAAAGTAAAAAAGATGGTACCGTAATCTGCTAATTTTTTGGTTCTAAAATTAATACTAATACTATCATTCACATTTCCAATAAAATCGGTCACCGCTTCTGGTAACAACTCTAGTTTGTATGCATTACTTTCAGTTCTTTCAAAAGTAAATTTAGCTTCATTCTTAGTTGTATTTAACGCAACAGAAAAAGGAACTTCTAGTGTGTCTTTATCTACTAATTTAATAAGCTTGTCATCAATTTTCTCCAGTGGTGTATTAGAATAAAGTGTAAAATCTTCATCAAATGCCAAACTTTCTTTAGCATTACTACTTAATTTGATAGAATCTTTATACTGGTCTTTGAACCTGGCAACTAACGTATCTCTAAAATTTTTAGTGTTTGCAACCTCAAAAATTAAGGAATCTGCTTCAAAGAAAGGTTTAAACCAATAATGTAATGTGTCTTTTTCTCTATCTGGAAAGATGCGAGTTTCAAAGTTTTCTGGAGTATTGCTAAGTAACTTTATTTTCATTGAATCTAGTTCCCCTTCATATCCAAAAACGAAAGAGTTTTTAGAAAGCTGTTTTGGTTTAAGTGCTTTAAAATCTAGTACTTCTTTGAATAAATTGATGGTAAATACCTTTGCGGTGTCTTCCGGTAGTGTTACTATTTCTTCGTAAAAACCAATTTTATCTTGCTTCGGTTGATAAGTATAATTAGAAGAAGCGTCTTTTAGAGCAATAAGTTTATATTTCCCTTCTTTTAAATTATCAAGGTCAAAATTTATACTGTCTAAAGTGCTGGTAACATATCTTGGTACTTCATTAAAAACAAGAGAGTCGGAATAATTTTCATTGATTTCATATAAGGCAACGCTTATAAACGGATCTGGCTTTTTTTCAAGAGCGTCTGCCACTACACCTTGTATTCTTAGTGAATCTAATGAATCTCCCGTAGAAAAAACGTATCTAAAAAAAGGATTAGGATTTCCTTCATTATTGTCTACAATACTTTGTCCAAAATTTATACTGTATGTTGTATTTTCTAATAAAGTGTCTAAAAATTTAATCTTGATGTATTTATTGGCAGCACCTAATGGAGTAATTTCGGGTTTAGGATCCATCGGTGGAGATATAATAATCTGTTTTTGAGCGTCTTCTAGCTTCACATATTCATCAAAATAAATTCGAATTTCTTTTCTATTGAAATTTGTAGAATAATTAGGAGGAGTAGCTTTGATAAATTTTGGAGGAATTTCATCTTTTTCACCACCAGTTATTGTACCTTTTTTTGCACAACTGATAATTAATAATAAAGAGAAAATAGTAAATAGTACTGTATAGGATCTTTTATACATAGCTCCGTTACGATTTTTAAAGACACAAAGAAACGACTATTTATAACAAACAAAAAATCTATACGGTGATCGCCATAGTGGCAATACTTATTTTAATACCTGGTATGGATTTCAAAACTTGAATACAAGCTTCTAGTGTTGCTCCTGTAGTTACAATATCGTCTACAATTAATATATGTTTATCTATTAATAGAGACTCATTTTCGATTGCGAATGTTTCAGAAGTATTTGACCAACGAGAAAAACGATTTTTCTTTGATTGTTTCTCGTTGTAAGAATTTTTTTTCAAAACAAAATCGATATAATCCGCCTGTAATTGGGTGGCAATTTCTCTTCCAAATTTCTCCACCTGATTATAACCTCGCTCTCGTAATCTTTTAGGATGTAAAGGCACTGGTATGATTGCGTTAATATTCTGATATGCATATGATTGCAGTAGTTCGTGGCCTAGCCATATCCCTAGCTCTTTTCCAATTTCTTGTTGTCCTCGATACTTTAAATTATGCATAAGATTTTGCACCAAACTATCTTTTTCAAACACAAACAAAGAGGTCGCATTTTCTATTTTAGCACGCCCATAAAATACTTTTTCGATCTTTTTAGCGTTAACCTTATGGAAATTACCCAACGGAAGCTTGTGTCTGCAAGAGGAACATAAGACCTTTTCGTTTTTATATAATGGACTGTCGCAAGCAGCACAATATATAGGGAAAAATAAATAAGCTAAGTCGCTTAACATATTAGGTGAATTAACATTAATTATTATATTTAACTAAATTTACTATATAACGTAACCATCAAAAATTAGAAATTTATTATGACAACTCAAAACAATAACTTGACCCTTAAGATACTAATCGGTGTTCTGGGAGCTCTTTTATTAATTCTGGGGATCTTCACGTATAAGTTTTACAACGAAGAAAAGAGAGAAAAAGCAATTTTGCAACAAGAAAAAGATTTAATTGAAAGCGAATTAGGAGAATTAATAACAAAATATGATAATGCTATTGCTCTTAATGAAGTGATGGACGATCATTTATTAAAAGAAAAACAACGTGTTGTTGTTTTATTAGATAGCTTAAAAGATTATGAAGCTAATGTTGCATTAATCGCACGTTACAGAAGAGAAGTTAGTAAGTTGAAGAAAGAACGTGAAAGATTATTCAAATTAGCGGATAGTTTAACGACTGCAAATGCTCAGCTAGCAACAGATCTTGATAGTACCTCTACAGCACTTTCTGAAAGAATCGTATTCTCAGATTCTCTTGCAAATCAGAATAGTAAACTTGCTGAAATCGTAGAAAGAGGTTCTGCATTACAAGCTTCTGGTATTAAAGCAGAAGGAGTAAGAGTTCGTAATAGCGGTAAAATAGTTACAACTTCTAGATCTAGTAGAGCAGAAAAAGTGAGAGTATGTTTTACATTATCACCTAACAAGTTAACAGAAAAAGGTGATAAGGAATTATTCGTTCAGGTAATTAATCCTGAAAACAATCTTATTGGAGATAAAATCTCAGTAAACTTTGATGATGCTGTATTAACATATAGTGGTCGTAATAAAGTGTTCTATGAGAATGATGCGCTAGACGTTTGTGTATTAGTGGATGCTGAAGAAGGAGAGTTGATGAAAGGAAATTATGTAGTGAATTTATTCTCTGGACCAAGAATGATTTCTAACACTCAATTTGAATTAAAGTAAATAGTTCTTATTACATATATAACCACCATATTTTGAGTAATATGGTGGTTTTTTTATGTTTTTGTGAGAAATTACTTTGTAAGCACATTAATTGAATAAATTCGTTTTCAATTGTGGTAAATTCAATTATTTTTGCGCCATGGCAAATCAAGAAGATAAATTTAAGAAGGTAATAGCCCATGCCAAGGAGTATGGGTATATTTTTGGTTCTAGTGAAATCTATGATGGATTGAGTGCTGTATATGATTACGGACAAAATGGGGCTGAACTGAAGAAAAATATTAGAGAATATTGGTGGAAAAGTATGGTTTATATGCATCAAAATATTGTCGGTTTAGATGCAGCAATATTTATGCACCCTACTACTTGGAAAGCATCAGGCCATGTAGATGCGTTTAATGATCCATTAATTGATAACAAAGACTCTAAAAAAAGATATAGAGCAGATGTATTGTTGGAAGACTATGCTGAAAAACAATATCAGAAAGCTCAGAAAGAAATTACAAAAGCGAAAAAGCGTTTTGGAGATGCTTTTGATGAAGAGCAATTTGTTACTACAAATCCAAGAGTTGTAAAATATCTTTCAGAACAAAAAAGAGTACTTCAACGAATGGCGAAATCTTTGGAGAATGAAGATTTAGCTGATGTAAAAGCATTAATTGAAGAACTAGGTATCGCTGATCCAGAAACAGGCTCTAAAAATTGGACAGACGTTAGACAGTTTAATTTGATGTTCGGAACAAAACTGGGCGCTTCTGCAGAATCAGCTACTGATTTATACTTAAGACCAGAAACGGCTCAGGGAATCTTTGTGAACTTTCTTAATGTTCAGAAAACAGGTAGAATGAAAATACCTTTTGGTATTGCACAAACGGGTAAAGCATTTAGAAACGAAATCGTAGCGAGACAGTTTATTTTCAGAATGCGTGAGTTTGAACAAATGGAAATGCAATTTTTTGTAAGACCAGGCGAAGAAATGAAGTGGTATGAATACTGGAAAGAAACCCGTTTAAACTGGCATTTATCATTAGGATTAGGGAAAGAAAACTATCGTTTTCATGATCACGATAAATTAGCACATTATGCGAATGCTGCTGCTGATATAGAATTTAATTTTCCTTTCGGATTTAAAGAATTAGAAGGGATTCATTCTAGAACAGATTTTGATCTTAAAGCGCATGAAGAATATTCTGGTAAGAAACTTCAATTCTTTGATCCAGAATTAAAAGAAAGCTATGTTCCTTATGTGGTGGAAACATCAGTAGGATTGGATCGAATGTTCTTAGCGGTATTTTCTACGGCTTTACAGGATGAGGTATTAGAAGATGGTTCCAGTAGAGTAGTATTAAAACTTCCTGCGGTTGTAGCACCTGTAAAAGCTGCGATATTACCATTAGTGAAAAAAGATGGTTTGCCGGAAGTGGCCGAAAAGATTGTAGAAGATCTAAAATGGAAATTCAATGTAGCTTACGATGAGAAAGATGCAATTGGAAGACGTTATAGAAGACAAGATGCTGCAGGAACTCCAATCTGTATTACGGTAGATCACGATACGCTAACTGATCAAACGGTTACCATAAGAGATAGAGATACCATGGAACAAAAACGAGTTGCTATCTCTGAATTAAAGTCTATTATTTCAGAAAAAGTAGATGCAGAAAATTGGTTGAAATAAAAATTGTGATTTCGTACAAGATTTAATGCAATTAATTTCTTATTTCAAATAGAATAAAACAAAAAGAGGTCTAAAAATTTAGACCTCTTTTTTTATGTAACATTTGTTTATCGAACAATAAATCTTTTGATTTTAGATTTATTCTGCTTGTCTTTGATTCGAACTAAATATACCCCAGCAGAGGCGTAAGACATATCAAGATTATAGACATAGCCAATATTATTTATTTTGTCTAATCTATAGCTTAATAGTCTTTGACCACTAAGGTTGAAAATATCCATATCTAATTGATCCGTAACAGTTTCAGATTCAAATCGAATTTCGAATTGATTATTTTCTCCATAAATAATTTGTAAATCTTTGTCTGGGTCAAGATTTTCATTAACTCCTAATGTAACCTCTTCAACTTCACAGAATTCAATTGACCAATTTATTAATTGACCTCCATCTTGGTTAGCCCCATCTGATATAGTAAGTGTCCAAGTTCCTGTAGAAGATAATCCGTTGAAATCTGCTAGACTTCCTTCTGGTTGAAAAGTTCCAGTAAATGGTCCTGTTCCACCAGTAATTGGATTAGCGGCAGCATCATCAAAAATGGTATTAGTATAGTTGTCACTATTTCCTCCGTTTACACTTGTTAGCTCAACAACAGTAGTATTATCTGGTGCTGTTAACGTGATTGTTAGATCTTCATTCCAAGTATGTTCAATGTTAAGTAATACATTTAAGTCTAAAACAATCACATTCTCTGTAATTTCTATCTCAGATGTTATGGTAGGTGTACCATTTTCACTAATTGCAACTGGAGTAGTGTTTTCAGCAGTATTACAAGTCACATTTTCTACAGTAGTAATAAAACTATTATTACTTGCATTTGCATCATTTGATAAAAGTGTAGTTACCACAATTTCATAAGAACCTGATTGTGATAAATCTGCAGTCTGTGTAAATGTGTAATCTAAAGTACTATTAGCAGCAAGTGGTCCAGTTACTGTTTCTGTAACTGCAGTTCCTCCATTGATACTATAAGAAACATCAAAGTTTGATTGTTCTTGTGTACCGAAATTTTCAATAGTTATGGTTATTAGTTCATTTCCTAAACTATCATCAGTTACTGGAGAAGTAACCGCTACAACTCCTATATCATTTGGAGCTAAATGAGTAACCATAGTAGAAATCTGATCATTTGTGTTCAGTTCATCATTGGTTAAATTTGTAGATGCTGTGATCGTATATGTTCGACCTTCTACAGATAAATCTGCTGTTTGTGTAAATGTATAAGAGGCAATGTTAGCAGATTCGATAGTGCCAGTAAATGTTTCTGTAATGAAAGCACCACCGTCTACCTGATAGCTTACTTCAAAATTAGATGCAGGAGCACTTCCGAAATTACGAATATCTATTGTAATATCTTCAGCATTAGTAAAAGCTCCTTCTTCTGGAAGATCAATTGAAATTACACCAACATCATTGGTATTGCTAGGAGCAATTTGAAATACACCTGCAACATTCGCTCTATTACCTCCAGTATTTACATATTCAGTGATATACCAGAATTTTTCTCCGTTTGAAGGATCAATGTCTATTTTACTGTAATCTCCATATCTTAATGAAGGGATGTCACCACCACCTGAGGCAATTAATGTTTCGTCTATGGTCATTGTTCCTAGAGGATCATTTGCAAACCTTCCTGTATAGTATGAACTTACAAAAGTATCAGTAGTACCACCCATACCAGTGTACCCCATTCCTATATTTCCATTATCATCCATAATTAAACTGGCATTCCATGCATTTTTACCATCTGGAGAAGTGTAAGTTCCTTCTTGATAAATTGTCCATGGTTGTCCGTCAGCAGATTGGCGTAATTCAATCCATCGTATTCCTGCTATCTCTCCAGGTCCACCATCAGTGTCTACCACAAAATTAAATAAGGCTGAGTTATGTGTAGGAAATTTTCGGAATTGTGCTTGATTCATGATTGTATTTTGTAAAGCATCAATATCTGGACCACCTCCTGGTTGTGCAAGATTTGAAAAAGAACCTCCGTCAAAAGCTCCAATAAAAGGAGTTGTGGTTAGTTCTGTAGGTTGAGAAATTGTAGAATTGCCTGGTGTTGTAAAATCCACATTAATCGTCCATATTTTGATATGATCTTCTGTAATTCCACTAAATGCGTCGTCTTGCATATATACAATAGGAGCATTTCCTATTGCTGGTAAGTTATCATTACTAACATTGAAAGCTTGTGGAGCGTAAAAACCGTCGGTAGCAATGCCTGGTAAAGGAAAAGCAATGATCTGAGCAGTAGCTGCTCCTGCTAACATAGCATCTCTTTCTAAAGTAAAAACCGCATCTGCAGTAGCTGCTGTGGCAGAGTTAACATTCGCAGTCATATAATACCCATCTGACCATACTGATACTTTTTGATAATCTTCAATATTTGCAAATGAATACACAGACCAAGCATCATTAATTGGATCAGGTCCTTGGGATACTGCAACTTCTACGTTACCATTAAAAAATAAAATAGACATAACCCATCTGTCGGCAGCATTGTCATATGAAACTGTTAGATCGCAACAAACATTTGCAGCTGTAAAAATATTATCAGAAGATAAATCACCAGTAAGGGCATTACCATCTTTTCCAAAAATGCGGTAACCTGTATTAAATACAGCAATTACATGATCAGGACCAACGGCTAAAGAAGGATCTGTAGGTTGGCTATTTTGTTCCGTAGTATCAAAAACAATTTCTGGATCTAATCCAGGAACACGTTTTGAATATGATTTTTGTGCTTTCGCCAAAATATCATCTCCTTTAGATCCTTTACCGATAATGATTTTACCTTTAGAGGATCTATTATCTTCTGAATATCTACCATCTCTTATTTCTTGATCCGAGCTTTTAGCTGGTATGAGTGTTTTTTTGGAACTAATAGGAGGTGCTACTCTCATCGAAGTAGACTTAGAGTAAAAGTTAGGTTTTGCACTGGGTTTTGTTTGTGCAAAAGTTCCCAAACTTACTAATAACAGTAATGGGATTAATAAAAGTGAATTTTTAAACATAATTATTGATTTGTTTGATTTGTTATTTAATAAACATACTAAGTGTTAATATCCCTACCCCTAATATGGAGTTTTTCTTAAAAATCTTACTGTTATTACTTTTTTAGAAGAAAGTTTTGTCAATTTCTTAAAAACTTAAGATACTCCAGTGAGAATGAATTTTGACATTTTACATATATTCAAATCCAATTAGTTCGTTTAGTAGGGTTTTATGGAGTTGACTTGTTTATTATTTAGAATAAACTTGATAAAACTATTTAAATAATTTTATCAAATTAACGTTACACTATAGTATAAGGAGATTTCATTTGTAAGAAATCTCCTTTGTTTTCTGTAGAAATGATAGATTAAGTGCTTAGTTTTTACTATTTTTTGAAGTTTAATTGTATTTTAGACCAAAAAACGAAAACAAACTCATCTTAAAACTCTCTGATTAAGTTATGAAAAGGATTCTTTTCTTTTCTTTTATGTTGTATTGTATAGCTGGTTTTACTCAAAATAAAAAAACCAGTAATGCGACCTTGGTTACTTCTTCCAGCTATATGAAAGAGGTGGGTCCTTTAATAGGTAAAAAGTTAATACCAGAAGGGCCTAGAGAGGGTGAAGTAAATCCAAAAAGAACAGATGCTAATAAAATAGTGCCTGGCAAAGGTTTACCAAGACAACAGGATGCGTTAATTGCACAACAAAAGAGAGCAGGAGCTTTTAGAAATAGTAAAACACCTTCTTTAGTATTTGAGACTAATTCTAGCACAGTTTCACCCTCGGACCCATCGGGTGCGATAGGGCCTAATCACTTTGTAAGCGCCAAGAACTCGGCATTTGCTATTCATGATAGAAATGGAAATGTACTTGTGCCATCAACTTCATTGGCTAATATTTTTCCAGGTGAAACCTTAGGAGATCCCATCGTTTTTTATGATAGTTTTGCAGATAGATTTGTGATTACGCAATTTAGCGATACTCCGAACGGGTTTTTAGTGGCTGTCTGTAGAGGTTCTGATCCAGTGAATGATGGATGGTTTACATATAGATTTAATACAGGTAGTTTTCCAGATTATACAAAATTCTCTATTTGGTCAGACGGTTATTACGTAACAGCCAATAAAGATCAAGGACAACAAATGACAAGTGAAGTTATTTTTGTTATTGATAGAGAGCAAATGCTTGCTGGAGCTAATACTGCACAAATGATTGGTTTTCCTTTACCAGGAGCAAGAATAGGTGGTTTTTATAGTCCAGCGTCTTTTAATGCGATAGGAAATGCTTTACCGCCAGAAGGAGATGCTAAAATAATTTATTTTCAGGATGATGATTGGGAGGGAGTGAGTGAAGATGCCTTAAAATTATGGACCATCAATGTGGATTGGGTGAATCCTGACCTGTCAACAATTATGGAGGCAGAAGAATTAACAGTTAGTAATGGAAATATTACCCCTTTTGATTCTACTTTTGATGGAGGTTCTTTTGCGAATTTACCTCAACCTGGAACTGGTGGTCAAGACATAGATGTTTTACAAGGAACAGTAATGTATGCCACCAATTATAGAAGATTTTGTGATTATAATTCGGTGGTACTTAATTTTCCTGTAGACATAGATACCCGGCAAAATTCTGATAATATTTCCGCTATAAGATGGTATGAACTTCGACAAAATGGAGATGGTCAATCATGGTCTGTTTATCAGGAAGGAACATATACTTCACCAGATGGTAAAAGCGCATGGTGTGGTAGTATGGCAATGGATGTCTTTGGTAATATAGGAATGGGGTATACTACTATGGGTACAGTTGCAGATGGGGCAAATCAGGATAGTTTTGCTTCAATAAGGTATACTGGACGATTAGCAGATGATCCTTTAGGAACCATGACGTTTGTAGAAGAAACTATCGCTGTTGGTACAGATGTAGATCAAACGACTCGAAATCGTTACGGGGATTATGCTCAGATAACAGTAGACCCAAGAGATGATCAAACTTTTTGGCATATTGCTGAATATTTTGAGAATTCTGGTAATAATGCGAGAAATATTGTAGGGGTATTTAAAATTGCTGAAAATGTTAGTAATGATGTAGGAGTTATTCGCATTGACGCTCCAGAAGATGCAACGTTTACCACTTCTGAGACAATTACAGTAACCCTTAAGAATTTCGGGACTACTACCCAAAGTAATATTCCTGTTAGCTATTCTATAAACGGAGGAGCTTCAGTAAATGAAATTTTTACAGGAACTATATCTCCAGGACAAACAGCATCGTTTACATTTAATGCTACCGCAGATCTAACTAGTGGAACAGTTTCTACTATTGAAGCGGAGACTAATTTAGTTGGGGATATAACTCCAGAAAATAATTGTGCGAATAGAGAAGCTAATAATTTATTTCTTAATGATGTTGGAGTGATTAGTTTAGTATCACCTGTTTCTGGAGGTGGAATTTCTTCGGCTGAAACAATTACCATACTCATTAGAAATTATGGAGGTTCTGTTCAATCTAATATTCCAGTATTTTATGCTATAGACGGAGGAGATGTGATTAGCGAAACTTTTACTGGATCTATTCCTGTTGGAGAGTCTGCAGAATATACTTTTACTACTACAGCCGATTTATCTGCTTTTGACAGTTATAACTTTCAGATAGGTACTTCGTTAACTTCTGACCAAGATACGGCTAATGATGTTATTTCCAGAGTGGTTGTGCATCAACTTTGCGCGCCAACATCCGATTGTTTGAGATTTGGAGATGGATTATCTTCCTTTGTACTTTCTAATATTTCAAATAGAGACATTCAATGTGGTAACGGTTATGAAGATTTTACAGATCTGGTAATTAATCTAGATAGATCTTTAGGTGTTTATTCGCTTACAGTTCAGGCTGGTTTTGCTGAAGGTGATGCAGAACAGCTTTCTTTGTGGATAGATCTGGATGATGATGCAGTTTTTGAAGATGAAGAGTTAATCATAAGTAATGAAGTAATATCTCAAGAGAATGTGGATCAAACATTTCTTTTCTCCTTGCCAAGTGATGCTCCGTTGGGCACACATATTTTAAGGGTAAGAGCTGGTGATACTAATACAAACAATGGAGCAAGGCTTAACGAGCCTTGTGGGTCAATGCAATTTGGAACTACGCATGATTATACTGTAGAAATTGGAGAAAATACCAATCCAAATTCAGACCTTACAGTTTTGAGCCAACCGAATAACCAGTTTTTGATTACTATGAGCGATAGTAATGCAGATGATAGACTTAGGTTGAGTATTTACAGTATTACAGGTAAAACAATTGTTTCTAATTTTGTAGATAAAGATGCTAATAGCAGATTTACCTATTTGTTAGATATGTCTTTTGCCAGCACAGGTATTTATTTTGTTAGATTAGGAAGTGGTAAAACAGGAAAGTCTGCAAAATTCTCAGTAAACTAATCTGTACGCTTACTAATTTCTATGATGGTTACAGGTCTAGCTTCTATACATCTGTTTCGCATTCTTAAATTACCATATTTTACCCATACTTTTTCTGGAACCTCGTTTTCAAAAAAGTCTAAAAGATTTATAGGATCTAATTGATCTTTAGCATCATCTACCGTAAGTATATATGGACAATCTTTCGATTTAGAAGTCTTTAAGGTTGCTTTTTTAAGTCCTTTTTCTAGCATATCTGTTGCACTGATGTTTTGAGTACTTTCTTTTCCATTCTGGCCATCTTTTCCGTCTGCAGCTTTAGTAGTAATGCAGCTATAAAAAGAAATGAAAAGAATAAACAGGCAAATTTTTAAGGTATTTTTCATGGTAATTAAAGAATTAAGAGATTTGTATTTGTAAAGATGAGAAAAATATTAGAAATAGGCTCTTAGTTGAATACTTCCTGTATGAATGGTATCATTATTTTCGCTATTTCTTCCTAAATAAGAGACGTTTAGATCTAAATATTTGGTTAGTTTTTTTTGGGCTAAAAGAGACCAGGTGTAATTATCTCCAGGCTGTAAACCACTTAGTAATTGATAACCTACTGGAGAAAATGCATTTCCAGTAAAATCATTTTTGAAATAGTTAAATTCTCCACTTATAGATATCTGTTGTTTATTGGCATACATAAAAGAAACTCCTAGTTTTTGTTGAGTCAGTATTTCTTCTCCAGAAATGTTTTCCTGATCATTTAACAAATAAAATATACTAAATTGTGTTTGCGGTGATAGCAAATAAGAAAGTTTAGGTTCAATCTTATAACCTTCTAAGACATAGTTTCTATTGGTAAAGTTTTCTGAAATACTTTCTGTTGTGATCAGTTCATTTTTTAGGTCAAAAAGCCATGTTTTGGCCATTTTATGAGCAAATGTTAGTTGATGGCTATCGATACTATTTTCCTGAAGTCCAGTTACCTGTAAGTTTGTGTTTGTGGAGGACAGAAATGTGTATGATGTGGTATAGCGTTGTTTTCCACGATTAAAAAATAATGTATTTCTAAAACTTAAATTTAGTGCCAGCTCATTCTCATCTTTACGGAATGGATTGATGTCAAAGGAATTATTATCTCTCAAATTTTTACGATCTACGATATAAGAAGTTTGATTGTAGAAATGAGATAATAGTTTTTTAGTTTTATTTTCAGATCCTGACCAGGAAAGAGGGTTTAGAGTAATAATCTGACTAAGTCGATTTTGATGTGTTTTTACAAAAACCTGATTAGGGAGTAAAACCCTAAGGTAGATAGCTTCATCTGTAAACTGAGCAATTTCGAATTCTTCTAGTTCTTGCACACCGTTACTATTATAATCATTCCAGGTATGAGTTCCTTGTCCTGGATCTACTTGGATATAAGTAAATTCCTGCTGTGGTAATGTTCCGCTATTGGTTTCTAAAACAGTGTTCCAATTGATTTTACTTCCAAAAAATCGCTGATTATAAAGCAATCGAGAGTTTAGTGACTGCTCATCTTGTCGGTTTTGATCTTCATTATCTAAGGTTCTGTAATTAACAAATAACGAAAGTTGCGTGTTTTTTGTGTTCAATAAGTTGGACTTTAAAAAGTAGGTGTTAGAGGTGCTCACTTTGTCCAGTCTATTGTTTCTTACACTGTCATTTATACGATGTCGATATCCTATTTCTGCATAAATTTTGGTGCTATCACCTACTCCACTATATATTTCGTAGGATTTAAATCGTTGGGTATTTAGAGTATATGTCTGATCTCCGACATTAATTTCTTTGTTCTCTTCAGTAGCCATTTTAGCACCTATCCAGTTTTTGGGAAAGCTATAGGTAATGTTGCTGTACATTCTAAAGAAGCGTGAGTCTAAAGTCTCATTTTTACTATTTAGTAAACTAGAAAACATACCAACTGCCAGTTTGTTAAGCCGTAGCTCTGTGTTTAAAAGATGTCTATTTCCGTTATAATTTTCGGAAAAATTTAGGTGTTGAAAAGAGTATCTTGTGTATCCTTTTTTGGGATGTAGTAGTTCTAAACCAGCGGTAAAAAATTGTTGATCCCCAAGAGGATTGTTCAAGTTCCAATCTCTATTAAACTCTACATTATAGATTCTTTCAATGCTTTTAAATTCTTTCTGGATGTAATCACCATTAGCAAAAGCATTCATGGTCCAGCTACTATCTCTGGAGAAAATATTTTGTTGTATCTGCAGTCTTCCAGCTACGCCATCATTATTATCATCATCAATATCCGAAAATAAGTTGAGGTCATTTTTACTACCAGAAATTTCAAATGATACTGCTGTTTTTTTTGTTAGTACATAAGAACCTTGTACCACAGCAGTTTGTAGTTTGGTAGGCGCTACAAGTTGTACAACAGGTGCATAATTACCTTGCGGAATACCATTAACAGGTGGTACATATTCAAAAATTCGACTTATTGTATTTACATCACCAACGATATAGTCTCCTTGATTGTCACCTACCAACGAAAAACGTACATTAAATAATTCATCTTCTGGATTATTTGAAAATATAAATACTTCTTGTCCATTGATTGTTTCTCTTCTATAAAGGATTTTGTTTTCACTAAAAATATCAGGTACAGCTGATGGAGATATCATTTGAGTAGGATCATCACCAGCGTTGGATAGAATTTCTTTTTGAGGATCACTTAAGTTTTGTTGTAAAGGTTGATTTTTTGCATCATTTTCAGAATATACAAAAGCACCAATTTTTAGTTTGTCACTTGTGTGTTCTCCGCCACCATAGACTATTATTCTAGAATAATTTCGTTCTGTAGTTTGGTATTCTATAGATATCCGCATATCCGAAGTAATGGGATAAGTTGGATTAAAACGTACTTCTCCTGCATTATAATCGATAATATAGTCTTTGTTCTCTCCCCGTTCTAGTAATAAACCATTTACATATACGCGCTCGCTACCAGATACAATAAGAATAAAGAGTTCACCATTAGGACCTGTTAATTTATATGGACCTTGATTACCTTCTTGTCCGGTAAATTGACTACGGGTAAAAACACCTCTGACCAATGCTCCAGATGCGAATAAATTCGTGTTTGATTCTGGATGGTTCAAAGTTCCGTTAATGGATATACCTTGCACATTTTTGGTAAATCTGTTAAAATAACTAGTATTGTTTTGTAGTTGTACATCGCCTGCTCTTACATTCCAGTTTTTACTGTAGAGTTCAATAAATACTTGATCAAATTCATCTAGATTTTGCGAATATCCACTTTGTTGTACTGGCACATTGGCATCCTGAATAGAAGCTCTAAGCGAAATGTTATCACTAATCTTACCTGAGATTTGTAAATCTAGTTCAGAGTTTAATACCGTATTTTGGTTGCTGCCTACAGTAACACCTCTAGAGATACTACCATTAGTGGTAAGCCCATCAAAAGGAGTGAATTCTTTTTTGCTATTAGCTTCGGATAAGCTGTATAGCTTTTGTAGATTTCCATTTTCCTTTACGATTAGGGATGGATCAAACTCAAAATACTTTTTGGTTAGAAAATCAGGATATCGATAATATTGTAATGTAATCGAATCATTTTGTGCTTGAATCTCTGGAGATAGAATTAAAGATGCATTTTCAAAATTAACCTTGTAAAAAGTACTGTCGATAGCATTTCCTTGTTTTGAAAGCAATTTAAATTTAAAAGGATTGATGCTCACAGAATCAATGCGTATGGTATCGGTAACGGGTACTTTTTTACTTCTGAAATTTCCAGAAATATCCTGCCCGTATATAGTATAGGTGCTAAGAAGTAATAAAAAACCTAAAACCGTAAAAATACGCATCGATATAAAACTAAAGTTTTTCAGAAACAGAGGCACTCCAAGCCCTTAAATTACTATGATTTGTGCAACAATTATTGATTGGATAGGTTTTTATAATAGCGATAACGATAAATATAGTGGTATGTTTTGTGATTTCGCATTTATTTAAGCAAAAATTTATGACGGATTATTTAGACAATAAAAGTTGGTGGCGCAAGAGTAGAAGTTGGATTCTAGGTTTTTTCGCATTGATAAGTGGATTTGTACTTACAATGTTGGTACTGCTTGGTAAGCCAATAGGCGATTTTACAAAAGCAATGGTAGATCCGACGGTATATACGACTGCTTTCGAAATGGTGGAAGATGATCAACGTGTTATAGCACTCTTAGGCGAAGTAAAGCCTATTAGCGTTTTTGAATTGTTAGAAGGTGAAGTTCGGTATGAGGAAAAAAGTAAAGCTATTATGACTGTCGGAATCAAAGGTTCTAAGCAAAAGGGGAAATTAGACATTATAGCGAATAAATGGAATAATACTTGGCGTTATGAATTGGTACGAGTACGAACTAAAAAACCCAAAAAAATAATTGAAGTCTTGGGGAGTGAGTAGTGTTATCTATTTTGTTTGGATATAATTATCATAAGAAAGAATTTTAAAATATCTTAGTAATACCCTTATAAACCAAACCCCATGAAACTACTAAAAACTATCGTCATTTTTGTATTGTCTACACACGTTATTTTTTCTCAAAATACAATTAGACAAGATACATTACTAGCGGCTCAATATTATAAAAAGGCGGATTCTTTATTAGAAGATAGAAAGTTAGATAGTTCCATCATATATTTTGAAAAAGCATTACCACTATACAAAAAAGCAAAAGCTTGGGAGCGAGTTGCAGGTTGTTATAATGGGATTTCCGAAAGTTATTTCGAATATTCAAAATATGAAGAGTCATTGAAATCTGCTAAGGTAGCATTAAATATTTGCAATACTTATTTAGATGCATATAGCCTTCAAAAAGCAAAATCTTGCGAAAATATAGGGCAATATCATTTAAAGAAAACTGATTTAAAAAGAGCAAAAAACTATTTTGAAAAAGCTCAAGAGATATTTGCTTCTAAAAATAATAGTTCAGGAATTATTAAATCATATAATAATCTAGGTCAAGTTTACTTGGCAGAGAATGATTTTACTTCAGCGGAAAAGGAATTTAAAAAAGCTATCCGTGTAGATAAAAATGAAGACAATCCTTTTCTCGCGTTTTCATATAACAATCTAGCTAGGATTTATTATATAAAAGCAAAGTATGAGGTTTCTATAGAATTTATGAGTAAGGCAATATTGTTGGAAAAAAAGAGATTAGGAGAAGATCACCCACAAATTTCTAGATATTACAATAATATTGGAACCATTTATGAAAGATTAGGAGAAGATAATGAAGCTTTATCTAATTATAAAAAAGCCTTAACTATTCAATTGCAAGTTTCTGGAGAAAATCATGGCAGTGTAGCTTCTTTCTATAATAATATTGCTAATATTCTATATTACAAAGGAGATATCGATAACGCTATAAAATATATGAAGAAGGCTATAAAAATTGGGAATCGAATTTATGGAAAAAATAGCCTAAAACTTGTGAACTATTATATGAATGTTTCTGCCAAATATGTCTATAAAGGTAAGTTTGAGAAGGCTCTTTTTTATAATAAAAAGGCTCTCGAAATTTCCCTTAAGTATAAAGAAACAAGCAGTATTGAAATTGCAAATTCCTATAAAAAAATGGCTGCTATTTATTTTGCTTTGAGTAATTACGAGAAGGTGTTATTTTACTCAAATAAGTCTATAAATATTCTGGAAAAGTTATTTGGAAAAGATCATCTTAGTACAGCTGAACCATATATGTTTTTGGCTGAGATCAGTTTCTTAAAAAATGATTTTGAACAAGCTCTGTTTTATTATAAGAAGTCAGAAAAAATAAGAGTTTTAACTCTCGGAAAAGATCATAAGGATCTTTATCTAAACTACATCAAAATTGGAGAGTTATATTTAAAAAGTAAACAATATGATTCAGCTTTGTACTATCACAAAAAAGCATTAAATATACGTAAAACTACAATGTCAGAAGAAGAATATTGGGCTGTAAGAATAAATAAAGGGATTGGTAAAATTTATAGGAAAAAGAAGGAATATAAAAAAGCAATTTCTTATTATCAAAAGGCTATGAATATCAATAATAATAGATCTTTATCAGAGTTAATTGAAAATACTAATTTTAGTCAATTACAAGGAATTTTGTTCGCTTACATGGGCAATGCAGGTGTTAATAAGGACCTGTATCTTCAGGAAAAGGATATTTTTTATCTTAATGAAAGTGTCAAGAATTATAAGGAAGCAAGTATTATGTTGACTACACTAAGTACATTTTTATTAAATTATGAGGAGAAGCTACTCATTTCTGATATAGGTAAAATGCTATACAAGGAAGCAATACAAGCTAATTTACTTTTATACCAAGTTAAAAAAGGTCCAAATTTATTACAAAATGCCTACCACTACTCTGAAAAAAGTAGATCGGGTGTTTTAAAAGATTTGTTACAAGATTCCAATGCTAAAGGTTTTTCCGGATTATCATCGGACGTTATTGAATTGGAAAAAAAATTAAAAATTGACGAAGCTTATTATCAATCTAAAGTAAATGATGAATTATCTAATAGGGAAATAGATTCTTCCAGACTTTCAAGGTATGAAAGTAAACTCTTTCATGTCTCTCATAAGCAGGATTCTTTAACAGAAATATTAGAAAAAAACTATCCTAAATACTATCAGCTTAAATATGATAATGAAGTAATTTCTGTAGCCGAGGTACAGCAGAGATTAGATGACAAAATGACTTTATTAGAGTTTTTTACTGCAGATAGTACTACGTATGCTTTTACCGTTTCAAAAAACAATATTGCTGTAAAAGAACTATCAACTCCAAAATTAGAAGAGCAGGTTAAAGAATTTCAAGGAGCTATTACCAAAGATTATGAAGCATATAAGGGTATTTCA
Organism: Aquimarina sp. 433; assembly: GCF_054054605.1. Taxonomy (NCBI): domain Bacteria; kingdom Pseudomonadati; phylum Bacteroidota; class Flavobacteriia; order Flavobacteriales; family Flavobacteriaceae; genus Aquimarina; species Aquimarina sp. 433. The sequence continues at coordinate 350,346 of NZ_JBSWZK010000002.1, read as the reverse complement.
TATAATCTATATCAAACCCTAGTAGAACCGATTAACAAAGAATTAGTAGGTAATCAGTTAATTATTGTACCAGATGGTCCGCTTTGGCATCTTAATTTTGATTTACTATTAACTCAAGAAGATCCTTCTAATAATCCTAAGAATTGGCCATATTTGCTTAAGGATTATGCTATATCCTATGCCAATTCTGCCACCTTATTATTTAGAGATAGTTTAGAGCAAGAATCTGAGACTAATCCTTTGCAAGAATGCTTGGCATTTTCTTTTTCAGGAGAAGAAAATACAGAGACAGCCTCTACCAAAGTACGTTTAAGAAGTTTACGAAGTGTAGGTGTAGATTTACCAGGAACGCGAGAAGAAATCGGTGCGATAGCAAATATTGTAGATGGCCAATATTTCTATGGTTCAGAAGCAACAGAACAAAATTTTAAAAAACACGCAAAAGGGTATAATATTTTACACCTTGCTCTGCACGGAGATGTTGATAATGAGCGTCCAGAAAATTCAAAATTATATTTCACCAAAAGTAAGGATACCCTAGAAGATAATTATCTGTATAGTCATGAACTGTTTGCGTTAGATATTCCAGCAGAACTTACTGTTTTGAGTGCATGTAATACAGGAACTGGTAAAATTGCCAAAGGCGAAGGCATTATGAGCTTAGGAAATGCTTTTCAGTATGCTGGAACCAAAAGTTTACTATTAACCAACTGGGAAGTTTCTGATGAAACCACCCCTAAAATTATGGAGTATTTTTATCGAAACTTAAAAGACGGTAAAAACAAAGCAGAGGCACTACAGCAAGCAAAATTGCAATTTCTTAACACTACCAATGAAGAAACGAATCATCCCTATTATTGGGGTGGATTTTACCTATTAGGAGATACAGCTGTTATAGAGTTGAAAAATGACAGTTCAAAATATTGGTGGATTGGGTTTGGTGTTTTAGCACTGATCTTAGTAAGTTTGTTTTGGTACAGAAAAAAGAATGCTTTGATCAGTGGTCAGGCATAATCATGAATTAAAATAGAGATACGTGAAAATAATATCATATAATGTAAACGGAATTCGTGCAGCCTTAAAAAAAGGTTTTATAGAATGGTTACAACAAGCAGATCCTGATGTGATTTGCTTACAGGAAATCAAAGCCAATAAGGAACAGCTAGAACTCGATGTTTTTGCCGAAGCAGGATATTCCTATAATTATTGGTTTAGTGCACAGAAAAAAGGATATAGTGGTGTTGCTATCTTATCCAAAACAGAACCAAACCACATAGAATATGGCACTGGAATCGACTATATGGATCATGAAGGGCGTAACCTGCGAGCTGATTTTGATGGAGTATCTATCATGAGTATGTACCTGCCAAGTGGAACTAATTTAGATCGATTAGAACATAAATTAAAATATATGGCAGATCTACAAGAATATGTTGATGAACTTAAAAAAACGTATCCTAATTTGGTTATTCTAGGAGATTACAATATCTGTCATCAGGCAATTGATATTCATGATCCTGTTCGTAATAAAAACGTATCAGGATTTTTACCAGTAGAAAGAGAATGGATCGGTAATTTTATAGAGAGTGGATTTATTGATTCCTTTAGGCATTTTAATTCAGAACCTCATAATTACTCTTGGTGGAGCTATAGAGCAAATGCCAGAGCTAATAACAAAGGTTGGCGATTGGATTATGGAATGGTAGCAGAACCTTTAAGAGATAAATTAGAACGAGCTATCATTTTATCCGAAGCAAAACATAGTGATCACTGCCCAATCATGGTAGAGTTAGACGTATAAAAAACTTAGAATTGACATACCAAATTGTCACACTGAGCTTGTCGAATTGTTATATTAGTATAATGAGATCTTATCAGTCTTCGACTTGCTTAAACTAACAGAAAAAACAAAAATATGATACAAAGAATTTTAATAATCATTTTTATTGGAGCTTTTGCCACTTCTTGTGTTTCTTCTAAAGTACATAAAGAACTAGAAGGAAAATATGCACGATTAAAACGAGAAAATCGTTCACTACAAGATAAATATAAGGCATTACAAAAGGAAAGCGATGCTGATAAATTAGCTCTGGATAAGTTAAATGAAGCATATGATAAAACAAAGACAGAGAGAGACGAGTTACGAACTAAATATGATGCGCTTTCTTCAAACTATGAAAATCTAAAGAATTCCTATGATGCCTTAGGAAAAAATAGTGCAGAGGCTTTGAATGCAAATAACAAGAGAAATCGAGAATTGTTATCTCAATTAGAAGAAAAGGAAAGAACCTTAGCAGCTGAGCGTAATCGATTAGAAAAACTACAGAGAGATTTGGATAGCCGTTCTAAACGTGTAGATGAGTTAGAAGGGCTAATTGCTGCTAAAGATGCTAAGATGCAAGCGTTAAAATCTGCTATTTCTAAAGCACTAAGAAATTTTGAAGGAAAAGGACTAACCGTAGAAGAAAGAAATGGAAAGGTGTATATCTCTATGGAAAATAAATTGTTGTTTGATTCTGGTAGTTGGGCTGTAGGTACCCAAGGAAGACAAGCAGTAAAACAGTTAGGATCTGTTCTTGGAGAAAATTCAGATATTGCTGTGTTGATAGAAGGGCATACTGATAATGTGCCTTATACTGGTAATGGACAGTTAAAAGGAAACTGGGATCTTTCTACCAAAAGAGCGACAGCTATTGTAGATTTATTACTAAAAAATCCACAAATAGATGCGCAAAACCTTACTGCTGCAGGAAGAGGAGAATACTCACCAGTAGCATCTAACGAAACATCTGCTGGTAAAGCTAAAAACAGAAGAATAGAAGTAATTCTAACACCTAAGCTAGATGAAATTTCTAAGTTATTAAATGATATATAATTTAATTTATCTCCATAAAAAAAGCGCTCGAATAGAGCGCTTTTTTTATTATGTTGAATTAATACTTTAGTTAAACAAAGAATCTAAAATATCTCCAACTTCTTTATCATGATTCTGTCTCATTTGTTCCTTTACATTTAAAAGTTTTCTGTGAAAACCTTCAATTACCTCTTCAGAGTTTTTTAAGTCTAAAGGAATCATTTTTCCAGCTGAAGTAAGTAAATTATATTTATAAGCCTTTAAATCTGCAGGCTTTGATTTGTCTAAAACTTGTTCAACAGATATAGTTCCTTTACCAGTTACAACTGAAACTACGCTTCCTTGTGCGGTAACCTTATCAGTTTCTTTATTTAAATCAGTAGCTAAACTGTACAATTGAGTAAACGATTCAGCTCTTTGAGCCCACGTATCCTGTTGTGCTTGAGTGGTTAATCCAGCGCCTACTAAGAATAAAAGTAGCATTAGTTTTTTCATAATATTTGGGTGTTATAAATTTAGTATCAAAACTACGTATTTGATTTCACGTATTCCTAACGGAATAATTATAATTTTATTATTAAAGTTATCTTAAAAACTTGGTTTAAAATAACCAATTTAATTTGAAGTTTCCAAAAAGTGTGCCACGAATTTAGCAAACAAAAAATAAAATTCTTAAATATGCATAGAAGTGCTGTAAATTTTCATAACAAATTGAAAAAGTTTACATTGCTTCCTATTATAAAAGCGTAAAATCCAGTAAAACAGATAACAAAACAGCTGTATCAGACGTTTATAATACCCAAATCAAATAAAAACTATGAATAAAATGAAGCAGTTACCTATTTTTATACTACTACTATTTTTTGTGTGTAAAGGAGTAAGTCAGGAAAGTGAGGAGGAGTACTATGAGGAAGAAGGAACAGAAAGTGATGAGTACTCGGAAGATGGAGAAGAGCAGAAAGAAGATCAAGGGAGTTACTTCGATTTTTATCAATATTTCGATTTTACTAATGATGAGTACTCTAACGTATTGGATAAAGTAAATGATATGGAATCCGAAGACGAAAACTTATTGTACAAGTTTATCGTGGAGGTGCAGCAAGATAGAGTGCTCAAAGGGCGTTTATTTAATGAGTTGGTTACCAAGCCAAAGAAAAAAAGCCGTTATAAAGGAAAGGATAGTCCTGGTTTCCCTTGTATTTTAAGAGGACTTATAGAAAATAAATCGGTGTACGATGCCATCATGAAAGATGGTCGTACTTCTGAAAGTCATGCAAGAAACGCCGCAACACTTTCAGAAAGAATTGTTCGCAGAAAATGTGGGGTTACCAAAAAAGCGAATAAACGAAGAGATGAACAACAAGATAAACAGGATGATTATCAAGAGGATTATGATGATGAAGATGACTATGATGAAGAAAATGACTATGATGAAGATGACCAGTAGTATTCTTGTCTAATCTATATAATAAGAGAGCTTTAAAAAAATAGTTATATTTGCAATGTACATGAGTGCGAGTTCTTTGTAATATCCATACTCCATAGTTTTTGAATTATGTATTAATTTTTAAAACTATGATTATGAATTGGAAAATTCAAAAACTATTGAATGGAGAGACGATTGTCTCCAAAGAACCAGGTAATTCTATGTTACCTATTTTACAATCTAAACAACCTGTTATTCTGGAACCTGTTAATTGGGAAGACTGCGAAGCAGGAGATATTGTTTTTTGTAAAGTAAGAGGAAACTGTTTTACACATTTAGTTAAAGGAAAAAATGTAAAACGAGGATTACTGATCGGTAATAACCGAGGTCGCATCAACGGATGGACCAAAAACGTATACGGCAAAGTGATAGAAATATTACCGATGTCGTAAATTTATGTAGCGCAATAAGCGCTTTTTTTGTTTTATACAATTTCTCTGGACCTACATATTAAGATTTTATCTTCTATTTTTTAAATACAAGTCATTAAGAAGGCATTGGCAATAGCTCCATAAGAAAATATATTATTTCCCTCACTCAGAATGCGGTTTCCCTCATTATCGGTTTCATAACAACCATTTAGATCATACTTTTATATCAATCTAAAAAGATAATATGGTTGGATGAGCGAGGAATTAATTTTTTAGGTTGGTTAGTTGTGAAACGGATGTAGTTATGGGGTAAAACTGCATCCGTTTTTTTTAGGTGGTCACCAAATATTCTTTATAAATTTCTCTTACAAGTCTATGATATGAGTTTTTATGAATCACTACTCTATTCTTCTGAATTTCAATAAGAGGATTATAACGATGTAAAACTCTTTCCACAATTTTTTCCGTAAAAGCGGTTTTGAATGCAATCCGTTGTACGGCTAGTTGTCTATTTTCTTTAGTTAGATTTTTGTAATACGTATTAAGCATATTTTTATATAAAAAAGTGAGTGAATTTCTTTTTAAAGATATAAAAATATATACAAAAAACATCAATACATATATTATTATATATAATTGTTTTGCAAAATAGTGTGTTGAATACAAAAAAGAGCTTCTTAAAAATAGAAGCTCTTTATCAGGTTATAAGAGTAGCGAGTTGAAAAAAGAAACAACTCTGTTTTTTTGGTTGGTATTATTATTAGTGCTTTTTGTTCATCATTGCTAATGTTCGAAATATGTATAGAAACAATAATACCAAAATACTAAAAATTTCATAAGCAACTGTTATTCAGTGTTTTGTTTTTGTTTGGATTTTGTTTCATTAGATGAAATTGTAGATTATTTGGTCAATATTGTAGAGAAGATCCTCAGTTCAGAGTTTAATTATGATAATTTTTAGAATATCTAATAAGAGACTTTTTAATTTTGAGTCTTTATATTTCCAAAAAATTAAGTCGATTATATGAAGTATACTACGTTACCGAATACGGATATAAAAATTAGTAAAATATGTTTGGGATCTATGACTTGGGGAGAACAGAATTCTGAAGCAGAAGGTCATGAGCAAATTGATTATGCTATTGATAAAGGTGTAAATTTTATTGATACTGCCGAATTGTATTCCGTTCCTGCTAAAAAAGAAACTCAAGGAAGTACAGAGCGAATCATTGGTAGTTGGTTAAAGAAATCTGGTAAAAGAGATGATGTAGTAATCGCTTCAAAAATTGTAGGACCTGCAGAATTTTCTAAGCATATAAGAACAGGTGGATTTAGTAAATCAGAGTTAGAAGATGCGATTCATAAGAGTTTGGAAAGGTTACAAACGGATTATATCGATTTATATCAATTACATTGGCCAGAAAGACAGACTAATTATTTCGGGAAACTAGGATATACTCATGATGAAAATGATCCTTGGAAAGATAATTTTGCTGAGGTTTTAGGGTATCTAAATGATTTTGTAAAACAAGGTAAAATTAGACAGATCGGTGTCTCCAATGAATCTGCTTATGGTTTAATGCGCTATGTAGAAGAAGCAAGAAAAGGAGCTCCTAAAATGGTTACGGTACAAAATCCTTATAACCTTCTAAACCGTAAGGATGAAATTGGGCTTGCTGAGATTCTGCACAGAGAAGATATGGGTCACTTACCGTATTCACCACTAGGTTTTGGTATGCTAACAGGAAAGTACCTGGATGAAATCCCTAAGAATTCTAGAGTTGATCTTTTTCCAAACTACAATCGATATATGAATGAAAATAGTTATAGAGCTACTCGATTGTACAATGAAATTGCAAAGAAGTTTGATATGAGTTTAACCCAGATGTCATTGGCCTTTGTGAATCAACAACCGTTTGTTACTAGTAATATCATTGGAGCGACTTCGATACAGCAATTAGAAGAAAATATCAGTAGCATTGATTTGGTATTGTCTGATGAAATACTCAATGAAATTAATGGAGTTCATACGCAAATTCCTAATCCAGCTCCTTAAATGAGCAGTACTAAATAAAAATAAACTTTTACTCGTTATAAAGTATAGTTGGCTCAATCTAGATTTCGTAATATTTTAAGAAACTCTAGATTGTGCGTATTAACAATATACTTTTATCATGAAACAAGTAGCTTTATTTTTTTTCTTGATGTGGACTTTTTTATCAACAGGCCAGTCAGAATTTAATGAATTTGAAAATGGACTAATTTATTCACCAGAAGCTATCTCCAGACTTCAGGAAATTGTGGGAAGTAAAAACGAAGCATTCCGTAATTGTGATCTTTCCAAAGAGTTTTATTCATTTCCTCAAGCAAAAGGTTTTTTTATTAAAATTGAGTATAATACTGAAGAGCTTATAAAGGATTTACAGTCCAATATTTCGCTAGATGATTTTCTAAAGAAAAATAAAGTCGAAGAAGTTCCAAAGTTTCGTTTGATCGTAAAATCAGTATACAAGAATTATAATCAAGAAAAGGTGGTAGAGATTAAAGAAGAACCTAAAGGAAGATCTTTAAAGATTGATCTTGAGGATTTTACTAATTTTCAGGATAAAAAATGGATATTCAAAAAGTATAATGATAAAAGCGTAGGTGTTTTTTATTTGGAAAAACCTTTGTTTTCAAGGACTATGTCGAGATCCTATGCAAGAATGATACAGTATGCGGAGTGTTTAATTGATACAAATACTACCATACATTCGGATCAAGCAAAAAAAACCAGGAGAATATCAAAAATTAAAAACGAAGAATTAAAAAAAAGAACTGCTTTTTTCAATTATATAGACCAAAATTTTGACGAAAAAGAACCTGAGTATTCTAATTTTGATAAAGAGGATTATAAACTATATCATGAGAAACATAGATCATGGGATAGAAATAGGACAAGCTTTATAAAAGAAGATTTGTCAAAAAAGTCAGAATTTAATGAATTATTAGTAGAAGCCTGTAATGAAGCCATTGTAAAGAAAATTAGCTACAATGAATTAGAGAGTTATATAGCCGCATATTACTCTAAAGAAAAAGCACTAGAACTTAAAAGGGGTAGGATAGTATATGGGAGGTGTAGCCAGGATCAAGGACCAAGAATTCATGCTATGAATATTGCACAACTTTCTGCGGAGAGTTATAATTGGGATGTGTTTTTAAGAGCTCATCTTAATATAATGAATGATCGTTTTCACCGAAATTCTGATGGTAGCTATGCTTGGGCTAGAAGACAAACATATGTTAAAGAGTTGGAAGTGTTAAATATTAATGTTTCTGATTTAATTTATGGAATAAGTTTTAGGGTTAAAAACCCAAGTAAGAATCATTATTATTCTAATATTAGAAGAGTAGGTAGGGCGTTAGCCGAGAGTGACCAAAAAGATAAAATAGCTTCAGATTTAGTGAAAATTATTAAAGACTCTGAATTGGATGATTTCAACAGGTTGATTATGTTTTATATATATCATAATTTTAGATATTATCAGAAAAATACTTATACTAAAAGTCATATTGAATATATTGCCAGTCTATTACCAGAACACGTAAGGCCTAAAGTAAAAACTTAATCACCCAAATAAATACTCAACAACATCTTCAATTTTACCAACAAGTTGAATATTTATACCGCTATCAGGATTCGAAATTTTATTGTATTTAGACACAAAAATGGTCGAGAAACCTAATTTTTCGGCCTCCTGAATTCGTTGTTCTACTTTTGTAATTGGTCTAATTTCTCCGGCAAGTCCAACTTCGGCTGCAAAACAAAAATCCTTGGCAATAGGGATATCTTCATTGGATGAGAGTATAGCCGCAACCACGGCTAAATCAATAGCCGGATCATCCACAGAAATACCTCCAGTAATATTAAGAAATACATCTTTAGCTCCCAATCTAAAACCAGCACGTTTTTCTAATACTGCCAAGAGCATGTTTAATCGTTTTAGATTATATCCAGTAGCGCTACGTTGTGGAGTTCCATACACTGCAGTACTCACTAATGCCTGAATTTCTATCATTAAAGGACGCATACCTTCAACTGTGGCAGCAATAGCAGTTCCGCTTAGTTCTTCTTCTTTTTTAGAGATTAGAATTTCACTCGGATTTGTAACCTCTCTAAGGCCACTTCCTAGCATCTCATAAATTCCAAGTTCTGAAGTTGATCCAAAACGATTTTTTAATGCTCTAAGTATTCGATACACATGATTACGATCTCCTTCAAACTGAAGTACAGTGTCTACCATATGCTCCAATATCTTGGGTCCTGCTATATTTCCATCTTTGGTGATATGACCAATAAGAATTACCGGAGTTGCAGTTTCTTTTGCAAACTTTATTAATTCCGTAGTACATTCTCTGATCTGAGAAATACTTCCAGCACTACTTTCAATATAATCACTATGAAGGGTTTGAATAGAATCAATAATTACAATATCAGGTTCTGTAGCTTCGATTTGTCTAAAGATATTCTGAGTTTTCGTTTCTGTAAGGATTAAACAATTATCGGTTTTGGAATGAATGCGTTCCGCTCGCATTTTTATTTGTTTCTGGCTTTCTTCTCCAGATACATATAAAGTTTTATAGGGCAATTTTAGACTAATTTGTAATAGTAATGTACTTTTTCCAATACCAGGTTCGCCACCTAATAACGTAAGAGACCCTGGTACTAATCCACCACCAAGAACTCGGTTTAATTCTGAATCATCGGTATTATATCTTGCTTCGTGACTCGTATCAATTTCTGAAATTTTTAGTGGTTTCGAAACTCTACGTTCTTTAGTTGAAGTATTAGGGTCTTTCCAATCATTTTTTGAAGCCTTTTGAACTACTTCTTCTGCAATGGTATTCCATTCTTTACAAGAAGTACATTGTCCTTGCCATTTAGCATATTGTGCACCACAATTCTGGCAGAAAAAAATAGTTTTTGTTTTGGCCATATCTTATTAATTGAAGGTAAAAATACTACTATTTATATTGTCTTTTCAAAAAGTATAAAAAAGAAAAGACCCCAAAATAGGGATCTTTTTATTCTTTAGTTTTAAAAGTAGAGATTTCTACTAATAACCAAAATCTTCTTTGATTTTATTTACTTTTTCTAACATATAATCCTTGGTAAGAAATGCGATTTCGTTTAACAAGAATCCATTTTCATAAGCTCTCATTGCTTTTTTAGGTTCTCCAAGTTGTTCGTAACCTAAACCAAGATAATAGTATCCTAACATAGTTTCAGGATGTTCTTTAATGGCTAATTTACCTAAAGGCTCTAGTTCTTCCCACAATTCTTTTTTCTCTATTGCCGTAGAAATTGCAATGAAATCATTAATTCTAATTTGTCGTTTGAATCCATATAATTTTTCGGTAGTATCATATATATCAACAAGATGGTCATATAAGGAAGTCTCTAAAGTAAGAATGTCTTCTTTGTATGTTTTCTTACTAATTGGGCGATACATCTCAAAAATGGTTTCTAAAGCCTTTGGAATCGCTCTACCTACCAAAGTGTAATGAGAAGATTCGTCGAAATTGTCGAAGAAATAATTAACCTCTGGATTCTCTATAGTGGATAGCTTTTCATCAACTTTTACTAGATTCTTTTTTATAACCTCTGCATCATTGGTTGCTGTAGCTAAATAGTACCACATATCCGATTTTGCACTACTTAACACATTAAAAATACGTTCTTCCATTGGTGGTGCTAACTCAGGACTAAGATTAATGTATGCTTGAAAAATAGGATTGTCTTTAAAAAGAAAATAATTTATAAAATTAGCTGTATAATCATGTCCAACGATCATTTTTAACTGAGCAGTTCTATAATTTTCGTCGATGTATGGCAAAAGTTCCTGGCCTATAAACTCAAAAAATGCAGCACCTTTTCCTTCAGGCAAGTAACTTGCTAGATCATATCTACAATCATCTTCTCTTGTTTTTCTTTGTAACACACCCACCACAATAGATTCTGGCATATCTTCCCAATAAGAAAAATAATCTACATTACCAGCTACTGGTTCGAACAGATGATCACCATCTAGGACAATAATAACAGGGTAGATCTTATCTTCGTTTTTTTCATAATTACGAGGTAATTGAATTTTTAAATCTCTATTCTGATCTAATTTTAGTGATCTAAATGTTTCATATTTTACCTGACCGTTTGAGATAAACGTAAAGAAGGTGACGAGAATTAAAAATATACTTTTCTTCATAAGTAGTAAGATTAAGGTTAAGCGAGGACAAGATATAAATTATTTTAGACCTTTAAAATTAGTCTTCAAAATAATCAATGTATTGTTTGTAAGGGGTTTATAATTATGTTATTTTGTTTTGCTTCTATTTAAAATTGGAAGGAATAAAAATGATAACGCTCCAACTACAATATTTATTGCGGTTTGAGAGCCCCAAAGAATCCAACCAAAAGCTTCTCCATCACTCTTTGCATAACCAAAGAAAACAAAAACTGCGCCAACTACAATCGGAAACGGTAAGATACCAATTCCTCCATTGGTGGTCGACATAGAAAAGGATCCCACTACAAAAGCTACCAGTATAATTCCAATAGATACATTGTGTAAATTAGGAACTGCAAATTTTATTACATAAAACATTAAAACATATAAAAACCAAATGAGTATGGTGTGAAATAGAAAAGCCCATTTTTGTTTCATGCTAAATATGCTTTTCATCCCATCTAAAAGCCCCATTCCAAAATCTTTGATTTTTACAATCCATTTATTGGATGACTTTTGCAGAAGTTTTAATCCTAAAAGACCAATAAAAATTAGCCCTAAAATTGCTCCTAACGTAAAAAGAGGGTTTATGTTTTTTTCTTCTAGAAAGTTTAATAAATACTCTGTTTGCAAGATACCTGCTGTAGAGGTAATAATGATAAGCATGATGAGATCTGTAATTCTCTCAGAAACAATAGTTCCAAATGCCTTTTCAAAGGGGATTTTCTCATAGGTAGATGTGGTTATTCCTCTGAGAACCTCACCTGATCTTGGAACGCCAAGATTAGCAAGGTATCCAATCATAATAGCCATAAAACTATTGTGAAACTTAATAGTGTATCCAAGAGGATTTAGTAAAAATTTCCATCGATAGGCTCTAGAAAGATGGGAAATAATTCCTAAGATAAGAGAAGCAGTTATCCAAATAGGATCTGCATTTTTTATATTTTGTAATAATTGCGTTCTGTATTCTGGAGTTGCCGAACTAAGAAAATACCAAATTAAAAAAACTCCCAACAATAGTGGGAGTACAATTTTTAAAATTTTAATGAATTTAGGATTCACTCTATTATTTTAGTAAATTATTTTCTTCATTAGGAAATAAAAGTGCTGGCTTAAATTTTTTAGCATCTTCTATATCCATCATCGCATAGGTAATAAGTATTAAAACATCACCTTTAGCTACTTTTCGTGCTGCGGCTCCATTTAATGTTATTTCACCACTATTTCTTGGTCCTGGAATGGCATAAGTTTCCAATCTTTCCCCGTTATTATTGTTTACGATCTGAACTTTTTCTCCTTCTATAATATTAGCAGCGTCCATAAGATCTTGATCAATCGTAATACTACCAATGTAGTTAAGGTCTGCGCCAGTTACTTTAACGCGATGAATTTTTGATTTTACAACGTGTACAAACATGTTACAAATTTAGTTATTTTTAATTTAGGGCAATGTTATCAATAAGTCTTACTTCTCCTGCAAACACCGCAATAAAAGCTCGATATTTAGTGTTCTTTTGTTTTCTTTGAATCGATTTCAAATTAGATATTTTAGCAATTTGGAAATATTCTAATTCGAGTGTTTCGTTGGCTTCGAATTGCTTTGATATCCATGCTGTTAATGATAGTACACTTTTTGTGCCAAAGTCATTTTTAACTTGTTGTAATGTTTTATAGATTAAAGGAGCTTCTTGAAGTTGTGTTTTATTAAGTCTTTTATTTCTTGAGCTTAGAGCTAATCCGCTTTCTTCTCGATAAATAGGACATCCTACTATTTCTACTGACATTTTTTCAATCTCTACCAATTTTTTGACAATTTGTAACTGCTGAAAATCTTTTTCTCCAAAATATGCCCTAGTAGGAGATACAATTGTAAAGAAATGTTTCAAAACCGTTCCTACACCATCAAAATGTCCAGGCCTAAATTTCCCTTCCATTTCATTTTCCAATCCTTCAAAGTCGTATGAAATGGAGTCCAAATTATTTCCATAAACTTCGATTGGGTCACTTGGCGCAAAAACAATAATATCTTTAGATAATTTGGAAAGTAATTTGATATCTGCATCCAGTGTTCTAGGATAATTAACAAGATCCGCAGAATTATTAAACTGATTGGGGTTTACAAATATACTTACAACAACAACCTGATTTTGATTAATTGCTCGTTGTACCAAAGCAAGATGGCCATCGTGTAAAGCTCCCATTGTAGGGACAAAACCTATTGTTTTATTTTGTTTTTGTAAGTCTGCAACATCCTTTTCAATGTCCAGTCTTTTCTCGTGTACCCGCATCTATCTAAAAGTTAAAGGCGTGCAAAAATAAGATATTACTGGCAGACTACATAAATTTTCGTAATTTTGCAAAAATTTATTCCGAAGGAGACGAGAAAAGTAGATCATATGAAAGATAAGAGGATATTGTACGTATCATCAGAAGTAATACCTTACCTACCAGAGACTGAGATTTCATCCATGTCTTTTGAAGCGCCAAGAATGGTAAATAGCAAGGGCGGGCAAATTAGAATTTTTATGCCAAGATATGGAAACATTAATGAGCGAAGACATCAATTACACGAAGTAATTCGTCTTTCTGGAATGAATCTGGTTATTAATGATTTAGATATGCCGCTAATTATTAAGGTAGCGTCGATTCCTAAAGAAAGGATGCAAGTTTATTTTATTGATAATGAAGACTATTTTAAAAGAAAGGCAACTTTAACGGATGAAGAAGGAAACTTGTTCCCAGATAATGATGAGAGAGCAATATTCTTTGCAAAAGGAGTAATTGAGACCGTTAAGAAATTGAATTGGTCGCCAGATGTGATTCATGTTCATGGTTGGTTAGCATCTATGTTACCATTGTATCTAAGAAATTATTATGCAAATGAGCCTTTGTTTAATGATAGTAAGATTGTGACTTCAGTATATGATCATGGTTTTAAAGGTACTTTGGATAGTAATATGTTGGAAAAAGTAAAGTTTGATGGTATCGATGAAGAAAAAATCGCTGATTTAGCTAAGCCTACTTACGATAATGTAATGAAGGTTGCAATTGATAACTCTGATGCCATTATAGTTGGTTCAGAGGAAATACCTGAGGAACTTTCTAAACATTTAAAAACAATAGATCAACCTGTATTAGAATATAAAAAACCAGATGAATTTGCAGATGCCTATGAAGCCTTCTATCAAACAGAGGTGCTGGTGTAGCAAAAAAACTATTATGAATTTGAAGAAAGTTTTGATCAAAGTAACAGCTATGGTAGCTGTTGTCTTTTCCGTGGTGTCGTGCGATGATGATTTTAATTCTGTAGGAAGTGAAGTAATTGGAGGTGTTAATTTCCAAGATAACGAATACAATGCCACTCCGATAGCTTACAGTAAAAGGTTCGAGAGAGTACAAACAAGTGCGTTGCCTAATTATTTAATAGGTGTTTATAACGACCCTGTTTATGGTCAATCTACGTATAATGTTTTATCTCAAGTGTTACCTGATAGATTTAGTCCTACTTTTGGAGATAACGCGGTTTTGGACAGTGTTGTCTTAAGAGTTCCATATTTTAGTGATCTTACTGAAACCGAGACGAACGATGATGGAGATGTGGTAAACACTTTTGAAATAGATTCTGTTTACGGTTCTTCTGCCATAAATCTTTCCGTTTATAAATCAGATTATTTTCTTAGAGATTTCGATGTAGATGAAGGTTCGGAAGTTAGACAAGTATATTTTTCTAATGATATAATCGAAAACTTTGGGCCTACTGTAGAAGATAGACTCCTATTTGAGGCTAGAAATTTTGTAGTGTCCGAAAATGAAATACGTTTGTTAACGGAGGATACGGATGTGGATGAAGATGATGACCCTCAAGTATCCACTATTACACCTGGATTAAGGGTAGCGCTTCTTTCTGATATTGCTGCAGCTGAGGCTAATGTGTTAAATCCTGATCCTGATAATGTAAGAGTAGGTAATCAGGATTTGATTAACTACTTTACTTCAATGTTTTTGGATAAAGAAGGTAGTCTAGAATTAAGTAATGCCAATAATTTTCATAACTTTTTTAGAGGTATTTATTTTAAATCAGAAGCAATTACAACAGAAGGGACTCTTGTTTTTTTTGATATTGGCCAAGCGAATATAACACTACATTATTCATTTGATAAAGTGGATACGGCAGATGAGGATGAAGATGATGACACTACAGATTTTGTAAAAGACACGGGAGAGTTGGTATTAAATTTTTCAAATAACATTGTTAATAGTATTGAGACTAATTTTAATACGACAATCGAAGATGAATTAGCAAGTCAGGATGAGATTAATGGAGAAGAAAATTTATACCTAAAAGGAGGAGAAGGTTCATATGTTATTGTGGATTTGTTTAATGGAGATGTCTTAAATGAAGATGGAGAATTGGAAAATGAATTAGACTTTTTAAGAAGGCAAAATTGGCTTATTAATGAAGCCAGTATGAAATTTTATATAAATCAGGATGCTATAATTTCTGGAAATGCAGAACCAGAAAGAATTTATATTTTTAATGTTGATACAGGAGAAGTACTGGTAGATTATCAGGCTGATCCGACATCAAATGCGGCTAATCCTATCGTTTCTATTATTGAACATTTAGAGCCTATTGCTAGAGATAGTGATGATAATGGAGAGTTCTATAAAATTAAATTAACAAGGCATATTATTAACTTATTAAATGAAGATGAGGATAACATAAGGCTAGGTGTGTCTGTTTCTCAGAATGTTAACGTTATAAATACTGCTGAAGGATTTACCCCCACGAATACAGAAGACGAAATTATCCCCTTTTCGTCAGTAATTTCTCATGAAGGAACAATTCTTTATGGAAACGGAGCAAATGTTCCGGAAGAAAAGCGATTAAAGCTTGATATTTTTTATACAGAATCAACAACCAATTAATCAACAAAAAATTAAATTATGTGTGGAATAGTAGGGTATATAGGTCATAGGGAGGCCTATCCAATTGTATTAAAAGGGCTTAAGAGGTTAGAGTATAGGGGTTACGACTCTGCAGGGATTGCTCTATATGATGGAAATGAGATAAAATTATCTAAAACCAAAGGTAAAGTGGCTGATCTGGAAGATAGGTTAGTTAAAGAAATTTCTACAAATGGAAGTGTAGGAATTGGTCATACCAGATGGGCAACGCATGGTGTGCCTAATGATGTCAATTCTCATCCTCATTATTCAAATTCAGGGGACTTAGTTATTATTCATAATGGAATTATTGAAAATTATGAATCTCTAAGAAAAGAGCTTATCAATAGAGGTTATACTTTTACTTCGGAAACTGATACAGAGGTTCTTGTGAATCTAATAGAAGATGTAAAAACCAAAGAAAATGTTAAGTTAGGTAAGGCTGTTCAGATAGCATTGAATCAAACAATTGGAGCATATGCTATCGCCGTTTTTGATAGGCGCAAACCTGATGAAATTGTAGTGGCTAGATTAGGAAGTCCTTTGGCAATAGGTGTTGGAGAGGACGAATTTTTTATAGCTTCTGATGCATCTCCTTTTATCGAATATACGAATAACGCTATATATCTTGAAGATGGGGAAATGGCAATCGTTCGTAGAAAGAAAGGTATAAAGGTTCGTAAAATAAAGGATGATAGCTTAGTAGACCCTTATCTTCAGGAGTTGCAAATAAATCTGGAACAAATTGAAAAAGGTGGTTATGATCACTTTATGTTGAAAGAAATTTATGAACAACCAAATGCTATTAGTGATACCTATAGAGGAAGAATAAGAGTAGCGGAGGGAATCATAAAGATGGCTGGGATCGATGATAATCTGGCAAAACTTCTTAATGCAAAACGTATTATCGTGATTGCTTGTGGTACCTCTTGGCATGCTGGTTTGGTAGCAGAATATATTTTTGAGGAACTTGTTAGAATTCCCGTAGAAGTAGAATATGCTTCCGAATTTAGATATCGAAATCCTGTAATTCATCAAGATGACGTTGTAATTGCGATCTCACAAAGTGGTGAAACAGCAGATACTATGGCGGCTATTAAATTAGCTAAGGAGAGAGGAGCATTTGTATTTGGAGTATGTAATGTTGTTGGTTCTTCGATTTCACGAGAAACACACGCCGGTGCGTACACACACGCTGGTCCAGAAATTGGAGTAGCTTCTACCAAAGCCTTTACTACTCAGATAACAGTACTATCACTGATTGCATTGAAGCTAGCGGAAAGAAAGGGAACAATTTCTAATAGTGATTTCCATTACTATCTTCAAGAATTAGAACGTATTCCAGAAAAGGTAAAAGATGCATTAGAGTCTAATGATCATATTAAATTGATTGCTGATACTTATAAGAGCGCGAGAAACTTTCTATACTTGGGACGAGGGTATAATTTTCCGGTAGCTCTAGAAGGAGCGTTAAAATTAAAGGAGATTTCTTATATACACGCAGAAGGATATCCTGCTGCAGAAATGAAACATGGACCGATTGCTTTAATTGATGAGCATATGCCTGTAGTTGTCATAGCTACTAAAAAAGGTCATTATGAAAAGGTGGTAAGTAATATTCAGGAAATTAAATCCAGAAAAGGAAAGATTATCGGAATTGTTACCGAAGGGGATGAAACAGTAAAAGCTTTAGCAGATCATGTTATTGAAATACCTGAAACTATAGAATTCTTAACGCCGCTTTTAACTACTATACCATTGCAGTTATTGTCATATCATATTGCGGTAATGCTTGGTAAAAATGTAGATCAACCAAGGAATTTAGCTAAATCAGTCACAGTAGAATAAGATTTACAATCGATAAAATACATCATTTTTATACAAAAAAGTACGATATATCGTACTTTTTTGCATTTTATCGATAAAAAAATGAAAAAACATTATGCGTGAATAATATTTTTTTGTTAGTTTCGCGACCGAATCTGAACAGATTCATTTTCAATAATTTAAGTTCCCCAAATAAACTTAAAATTAAAATAACCTATTTTATGAAAAAAATTACATTCATTGTAGCTTTATTAATGTGCTTCATTAGTAATGCTCAAACTACAATTAATGGTAAGGTAGTTGATGATTTTAATCAGCCAATACCAGGAGCCAATATCTCTTTAAAAGGAGAATCTATTGGGACGGTTACCAATTTTGATGGAGTGTTTACATTGACAGTTACCAAAAAACCACCATTTACAATTACAGCAAGTAGTATTGGATATGAAGAAAGTTCTATAGAAGTGACTTCTGCGGCAGAAGAAGTGGTAATTGTGTTGACAGAAGGAAATGTATTAGACTTGATTGTAATCTCTGCTTCGAGAGCTCCAGAAAGATTATTCGAATCACCGGTAAGTATTGAACGATTTGGTGTGAAAGAAATTAAAAATACACCATCAGTTGATTTTTATGATGGTTTAGAAAACCTTAAAGGAGTTGATGTAAATACTAATAGTTTAACTTTTAAATCAATTAACACAAGAGGTTTTGCTTCATTTACCAATACTCGTTTCGTGCAATTGATTGACGGAATGGATAATACGTCTCCATCCCTAAATTTTGCCTTGGGTAACCTTATTGGTATGAATGAATTGGATGTAGAGAATGTCGAGCTTCTTCCAGGAGCTTCTTCTGCGTTATATGGAGCAAATGCATTTAACGGTATATTATTTATGACAAGCAAAAGTCCTTTTGATAAGCAAGGAATTAGTGCTTATGCTAAAGGAGGATTTACCTCTCAAGATGCTGCGGGGACTAATGATTTCTATGATGTTGGTGTTAGAGTGGCTCATGCTTTTACAGATAATATAGCAGCGAAAGTGAACTTCTCATATTTAACAGCAACTGATTGGTTTGCTGTAAGCGAAGAAAATATAGAAAACCCTGGAGAAAGCAGATTAACAGATCCTGCCTATAATGGATTAAATGTGTATGGAGATGAAGTAAGAGCCATTCTTCCTGGTGCAGGAGTTGTTACCAGAACAGGTTATAATGAATCAGATTTAACAGACTATAATGCAGAAAGTATTAAGTTTGATGGAGCTGTGCACTATAAGCCTTTCCATAATGACTTTGAAATTATATATGCTGGTAAATTAGGAAAAGGACAAACAATATTTCAGGATTCTAATAGATTCTCTCTAAATGATTTCTTTTTTCAACAACATAAATTAGAGGTAAAAAATGATAACTTCTTTGTAAGAGGTTATATCTCAGCAGAAGATGCTGGAGATACTTATGACTTACGTTTTACAGGAATCAATATTAACAGAAGGTGGAAAAGTGATGAAGATTGGTTCAATGATTATGCAACAGCTTTTGCTACAGCAGTAGGAACCGATCAGCAAAGACATGAGGCAGCAAGAATAGCTGCTGACGATGTAAGGTTAGAACCTGGTACAGAGGGTTTTGAGACGGCTTTTAATGAGGTTACAAGTACACCAGATTTCCAAACAGGATCTAGATTTAAATCCAAAACTGAGTTAAGACACGTAGATGCAAATTATAATTTTGGTCATATTACGAATAACTTTGCAGATATTCAGGTAGGAGGATCGTTTAGAGAATACTCTTTAAATTCTGCAGGGACTTTTTATACAGATTTTGATGGAGCAATTAATTATTCTGAATTAGGAGTTTATTCTCAAATTCAAAAGAAGTTATTAGATGATCGATTAAAGCTTACGGGATCGGTTCGATATGATAAATCTCAATTATTTGATGGTAATTTTTCACCTAGATTTTCGGTTGGATATACCTTAGGTAAGAATAGAAATAGAAACCTACGTGCCTCAATACAAACAGGTTTTAGAAACCCAACCACGCAAGATTTATATTTAGGTTTAGATATTGGAGAAGGAGCGATTGTTGGTTCTGCGCCTGATAATTTAGATCGTTTTGTTAGAACATCAACTACAGGAATTACCTACACAGGTAGAATTGCTTACGAAAATTCATATACTGCAGAGTCTGTAGAAGCTTTTATCAGATCTGGTGGAACAGCTCCATTAGAAATTGCAAATCCTGATATTGTACAACCTGAAAAGGTTACAGCAATCGAAATTGGATATCGAGCTGACTTCGGTAAATTATTATTAGATCTTAGTGGATATTATAATATGTATCAAGATTTTATCTCTACTGTTGATGTAGTAAGTCCTCTTGATGGTTCTGTGGGTAGCGCAGAGGCTCAAGCTGCAATTGCAACTGGTAATTTTGCTGGTTTTCAGGCGATCACTAACTCTGATGTAGATATCAATTCATACGGTGCTGTTCTTGGAATTAGTGCTAAAGTATTTGGAGATTTTGATTTAGGAGCTAGTTATACGTATGCGAAGCAAGATTTTGATCAAGAAGAAGATCCAGGTTTTAGAACTAACTTTAATACACCAGAGCATAAGGTGAAAGCAAACTTTGGACATGATAACTTATTTACAAATTTCGGATTTAATACCGTAGTTAAATGGAGTGGAGATTATGTTTGGGAATCTGCTTTCGCTGTGGGAGAAGTGCCATCATTTACTGTTTTTGATGCGCAGCTTAATTATAGAATTCCTTCTCTTAAAACTACGCTTAAATTAGGTGGAACAAATATTGGAGGAGGTGAGTACTTTACTGCTGTAGGAACTGCTCCTATTGGTTCACAGTATTACCTAGGTCTTACGATTAATAATTTTTAATTTTAAATATTATTATATTACAATCATCAGGTTGTAAAAATCAAAACAAATATAGAAAGCCCGTCCAATAAATTTGGACGGGCTTTTTTTATGAAAAAAGATGAATTTTCCCTGATTAATTTCACTGAGTCATTAAGGTTGTAATTATATAAAAAGTAAGTATAGCTTTAATAAAAAGAATAATTGTCATAATAGAAGGCTTAAGATTAAGAAAAACACATGATTTTAACTTTTTTTTAAAGAATTGATAAAAAAACGTATATTGTTGTCATAACATAAAAACTAATTTAGGATATGAGGACAATTACGTTAGTAATAGTGCTTTTAATAAGTATTATTTCTACTGCACAAACAACAATTAGTGGGAAAGTTGTTGATAATAACAATCAACCCATTCCTGGAGCAAATATAGCTTTGCAGGGGGCTTCTGTCGGGACTGTTACGGATTTTGATGGTCTATTCACACTTACTTTAGAGGAAACGCCACCATTTACGATTATCGTAAGTAGTATAGGTTTTGAATCTGCTACAGTAGATATCACATCGAGCACCTCTGACATTACGATCACATTAAAGGAAGGAACAGAATTAGATGAAGTAGTTATTTCAGCTTCTAGAACACCAGAACGGGTGTTTGAATCTCCTGTAAGTGTAGAACGTTTTGGAATCAAGAAAATAAAAACTACTCCTGCAGCAGATTTTTATGATGGTTTAGAGAATTTAAAAGGAGTTGATATCAATACCAATAGTTTAACCTTTAAATCAGTAAATACCAGAGGATTTGCGGATTTTGCTAATACCAGATTTGTACAGTTGGTTGACGGCATGGACAATGCAGCACCTGCTCTAAATTTTGTTTTAGGAAATCTGTTAGGTATGACAGAATTAGATGTAAATAGTATAGAGTTACTGCCAGGAGCTTCTTCTGCACTTTATGGAGCAAATGCTTTTAACGGAATTTTATTTATGACTAGCAAGAATCCTTTTGATCATCAAGGGATAAGTGCGTATTTTAAAGGTGGTATTACCTCTCAAGAAGTCGGAGGTGACAATGAATATTATGATTATGGAATTAGGATTGCTCATGCATTCTCCGATAAATTTGCTGCTAAAGTTAATTTTTCTTATCTCAGAGGTACAGATTGGTTTGCTACAAATGAAGTCAGTGTTTCTAATGATATTATTACTGGTACTAGATTAGACCCAAACTATGATGGACTGAATGTATATGGAGATGAAGTAAGTACTAATATTAGAGGAGTTGGAGTTGCATTGGTGAATGCTGGGTTGTTGCCAGCTGGAGCAGAAAATATATTGCCCAATCAAGAAGTTAGTAGAACAGGTTACTTAGAAAGTGATTTAAACAATTATAATGCAGAAAGTATAAAGTTTGATGCAGCACTTCATTATCGTCCTTTTGCAAACGATTTCGAAATTATTTATTTAGGGAAAGTTGGAAGAGGAACAACTATTTATCAAGGAGCAAACAGATATTCAATTCGAAATTTCTTTTTACAGCAGCATAAATTAGAAATTAAAAATGATAACTTTTTTGTAAGAGGATATATTACAGATGAAGATGCAGGAGACTCATACGATTCTAGATTTACAGGAATTAATATTAATAGGTTATGGAAAGATGACCAAACTTGGTTTGGAGAGTACGCAGGAGCCTTTGTACAGGCAAGTTTAGCAGGTCAATTACCGGAACAAGCGCATTTAATAGCAAGACAAACCGCAGATACAGGCAGATTTTTACCAGGAACACCAGAATTCGAGAATGCATTTAATACGGTTACTACAGATCCAGATCTTACAACCGGATCTAAATTTCAAGATGCTAGTCAATTAAGGCACGTAGATGTTAATTATAATTTTAGTCATATTACTAGTGATTTTGCAGATATCCAAGTGGGAGGGTCTTTTAGAGAATACAAATTAAATTCCTCGGGAACTATATTTACAGATTTTGACGGACCAATTCGTTATTCGGAGTTTGGGGTGTATACTCAAGTACAAAAGAAATTAATTGATGATCGATTAAAAATTACAGGTTCTATTAGATATGATAAATCGGAGTTATTTGATGGAAATATATCTCCTAGATTATCCCTTGGTTATACAGCGGGAGCAGATAGAAATCATAATATTCGTTTATCGGCTCAAACTGGTTTTAGAAATCCAACAACACAAGATTTGTTCATTGGTTTAGATGTGGGGAGGGCAATACTTGTAGGATCGGCTTCAGAGAATTTAGATCGAGATGTTAGAAACTTTGATCTAAGTGGAGATGGTCAGTTGTTAACAGGAAATAGTTCTGTAGATGTAGTAGGTAGACAAGCATATGAAAACTCTTTTTCGTTAAATTCTGTATTGAATGGTACTCCTACGGTTTCAAATGTTGATCTGGTTGAACCTGAAAAAGTTGTTGCAGTAGAACTTGGTTATCGTGCTAAAATCAAGAAGTTTGTAATTGATTTAAGTGGATATTATAATATATATACGGATTTCATATCTACAGAAAATGTTTTAGTGCCTCTTTATGGACAGGTTGGAGATGGTACCTTATCACTAGCAGCTTTGCAAAATGGAGATACAGAAGTGTACCAAGCATATACCAATTCTGATGTAGATATTAAATCATTTGGTGGTACTATTGGTGTAGATACTAAGATCCTAGGAAATTTTGATTTTGGAGTTAATTACACATTTACAAAACAAGATTTTGATGAAAATGAAGATCCGGATTTCAGAACAAATTTTAATACTCCAGAGCATAAAGTAAAAGCTTCTTTTGGTCATACAAGTTTGTTTAAGAACTTTGGGTTTAATACGAGTTGGACTTGGAGTGATGCATATTTTTGGGAAGCAGCATTCGGAGATGGAGATGTTCCTTCTTTTAATGTTCTTAATGGACAAATTAACTATACCATTCCTAAATTAAAAGCAACACTTAAAGCAGGAGCAACAAATATTCTAGGCGAAGAATATTTTACTGCCTTTGGTACAGGGTTTATAGGATCGCAATATTATATCGGTATATCTATAAACAACTTATAATTAATCTAAAAATATTTTAAATATGAATATTCAATATAAATGGCTATTGATTCTGTTAGTTTTTGGATTTATAGCTTGTGAATCTGATGATGATTCAACAACAACTGAGGAAGTTGTTCTTACAGCTGGAACAGCAGATTTTTCTAATTATGTAGCTTTAGGAAATTCTTTAACGGCTGGTTTTACCGATGGAGCTTTATTTATAGCTGGACAAGAAAATTCTATGCCAAACATCTTGTCTCAACAATTCGGATTAGTTGGAGGAGGTACATTTTCACAACCGTTGATGAGTGATAATGTTGGAGGAGCATTACTTGGAGGGAATCAGATATTAGCTCCAAGATTCTTTTTTAATGGAGCTGGTCCTGCAGTATTGCCAGGAACACCAACAACTGAAATATCATCTATATTATCAGGGTCATTTAATAATATGGGAATACCAGGAGCGAAGAGTTTTCATCTTTTAGCCAATGGATATGGAAATATAGCAGGATTACCTACCCTTGCGAATCCTTATTATGTTAGAATAGCTTCAAGTCCAAATGCATCGGTAATAGAAGATGCGATGGCACAGAGTCCTACATTTTTCTCACTATGGATTGGTAATAACGATGTGTTAGGATATGCCCTTACAGGTGGTGATGGTACAGATCCAATTACAGATACCGCTACATTTAGTCAAGCTTACAATGCGTTAATCGCTACATTGACTTCTGGAGGAGCAAAGGGTGTAATTGCAAATATTCCTGATGTTACCTCTATTCCGCATTTTACAACAGTGCCTCATAACCCTGTTCCTTTAGATGCAGCTACAGCGGCCTTTTTAAATAGTGCTAGTGCTTATGGAGCATACAATGCTGGAATTGCACAAGCTTTTGCTGGTCTTGTAATGGCGGGAGCGATTTCTCAAGAAGACGCGGATGCAGAATTAGCTAGAAGGACAATAACTTTTTCGGAAGGAGAAGGAAATGCTGTGGTTATTTTAGACGAAGATTTAACAGATTTAACAGGTCTTAATCCGGCACTGATTAATATAAGACAGGCTACTTCAGAAGATTTATTGGTGTTAACCGCTGCATCATTTATCGGTACGGAAGCGGTTCCGGGAAATCCACAGACAGTGAATGGAGTGGCAATTCCATTAGCTGATAAATGGGTGTTAACTCCAGAAGAGCAGGCTGAAATAGCAACAGCAACAACCGCTTTTAATGCTACTATTGCAGCGGCTAGAGATCAAGCTGGTCTGGCTTTTGTAGATGCAAATGCTTTATTAGAGCAAGTGGCTTCTAATGGAGTAACATTTGATGAATTTCTTCTTCAGGAAGATTTAGTTTTTGGTGGAGCTTTCTCATTAGATGGAGTGCATCCAACTGCCAGAGGATATGCTTTATTAGCAAATGAAGCGCTTAAAGCAATTAATATGACTTACGAATCAAACTTACCAATGGTAAAGGCTGCGGATTACCCAACATTTTATTCGCCAACTTTACAATAGTAAGTATATTATTAAATTATAATAGCCAGTACTTCTTAGGTAGTACTGGCTTTTTTTGTTGTGATATTTAAGAAAATGCGAATTACATTTAAGTAAAAAAATGAATTGAAATAGTAAATTTTTGTCTATGAAAAATTAAAATGTAATAAGTTTAAACGAAATAATATAATCGAATAATCTATACTTTTTAATGGGTTTGACGCCTTTAAATTTGCACAAGAAAAAAACAAAATGAAACAGGCTATGTTATTCATTTTAAAAGCCTATATTTGCAGCCTGAAAAAAGGTCGTATTCTACATGTAAGAAAAATGGGTCTTTTTTAAATATTAAATACTAAACATTAAATAGTTATATAATGTCTCAAGTTACGGGTAAAGTATCACAAATTGTAGGTCCGGTTATAGACGTAGCATTCGCTGCCGGTACTGAATTACCAAAAATTTACGATTCGTTAGAAATTAATAAAGCAGACGGTACCAAAATAGTGTTAGAGATTCAGTCTCACATTGGTGAAGATACGGTACGTACAATTGCGATGGATTCCAGTGATGGATTAAGTAGAGGAATGGAAGCTGTTGGAACAGGAGCTCCTATTCAAATGCCGATTGGTGGAGATGTATATGGACGTCTATTTAATGTGATTGGAGATGCTATTGATGGATTAGGAGATCTTCCTAAAGCTGGAGAAAACGGTCTTCCAATTCACCGTCAAGCACCTAAGTTTGAGGATTTATCAACTTCTACAGAAGTTTTATTCACAGGAATCAAAGTAATCGATCTTATCGAGCCTTATGCAAAAGGAGGTAAAATTGGATTATTTGGAGGTGCAGGAGTTGGTAAAACGGTATTGATTCAGGAATTAATTAATAATATCGCGAAAGGTCACGGTGGACTTTCTGTATTCGCAGGAGTAGGAGAAAGAACACGTGAAGGAAATGATCTTCTTCGTGAGATGTTAGAGTCTGGAATTATCAAGTATGGTGATGATTTTATGCATTCTATGGAAGAAGGTGGATGGGATCTTTCTAAAGTAGATAAGGAAGCTATGAAAGATTCTAAAGCAACTTTCGTATTTGGTCAGATGAATGAGCCACCAGGAGCACGTGCTCGTGTTGCACTTTCTGGACTTACGATTGCAGAATATTTCCGTGATGGAGCTGGAGATGGACAAGGAAAAGATGTACTTTTCTTCGTAGATAACATTTTCCGTTTTACACAAGCAGGTTCTGAGGTATCAGCACTTCTAGGTCGTATGCCATCTGCGGTAGGATATCAGCCTACATTAGCAACCGAAATGGGTGTGATGCAGGAACGTATTACTTCTACTAAGAAAGGATCTATTACTTCTGTACAGGCAGTTTATGTACCTGCGGATGATTTAACAGATCCGGCACCAGCAACAACGTTTGCTCACTTAGATGCAACAACAGTATTATCTCGTAAAATTGCAGAGCTTGGTATTTATCCAGCAGTGGATCCATTAGATTCTACATCTAGAATTCTTACTGCCGATATCTTAGGAGATGATCACTATAACTGTGCACAAAGAGTAAAAGAGTTGTTACAGAGATATAAAGAATTACAAGATATTATTGCAATTCTTGGTATGGAAGAATTATCTGAAGATGATAAGTTAGCCGTAGGACGTGCTCGTCGTGTTCAGCGTTTCTTATCTCAGCCATTCCACGTAGCTGAGCAGTTTACTGGTATACCTGGTGTTCTTGTAGATATTAAGGATACAATCAAAGGATTTAATATGATTATGGATGGTGAGTTAGATCACTTGCCAGAAGCAGCATTTAACCTTAAAGGAACTATCGAAGAAGCTGTTGAAGCTGGTGAGAAAATGTTAGCTGAAGCATAATCTAGTTAATTGTTGGTAGTTGATAGTATCTTATTGAACTAAGTACACAATCAACCGACAACTAACAATAAACAACTATAAATATGTATTTAGAAATAGTAACTCCAGAAGCAGTATTGTTTAGCGGCGAAGTAACTTCGGTTGCTGTTCCAGGTGTGAATGGAGAGTTTCAGATGTTGGATAATCACGCGCCAATCGTTTCTTTATTAGGAAAAGGAAATGTGAAAGTGTACGGTGATATGAATTTGGAAGAAGAAGTAGTAGAAAAATTTACGAAAGAAAATGGTGTTACACTTCTAGCGATAAATTCAGGTACAATTGAAATGAAAGATAATAAAGTGATTGTACTTGCAGATTAAGTAGTATTTACAATCTAGATCATTATATTAAATCCCTATTATTATATGTAATGGGGATTTTTTATTTTTTATAAAGTTTACTAGTATACTATTTAATACCAGTGAAGATGTAAAAAAAGAAATATAAGAGTTATAGCAACGATGATTTTTTTTTTTAAATCATAACCTAAAAAAACTAATTTCAATGGGGACTCTTATGTGGAAAATATAACCTCACTGTTATTCAGAGTTTTGGGAAATTCAAGGAAAACATATTGCTATACAGTTTGATTATGGAGGAAGATTATATATAGAAATTTAGGGATCTAGTAAAGTGATTTATAAGTAACAATTAGTTAAGAAATGGGGTGTTTTTTAACTTCTTAGATTACGAACGATAACATATGGATAAAGGGGTGATTTTGACTATGTGATATCTTCGTATCTATGAAAGCTAAACGATATCAATCTATTATTCCTTTTATAGTTATATTGGTAATACTTAGCCCTTTTTTATGTGTTCCTAAAGAACAAAGTTTACTTTTTATAAATAGATTTAATTCTCCTCTTAGAGACGGATTTTTTAAGAATCTTACTTGGTTTGGGGAAGGTTTTATGGTTGTCTGTGCAGCTTTAACACTTTTGTTTCTTAGAGTACGTTGGTTTTTTGTTTTTGTAACAGGGCTTTTTTTGCATGTTTTCTTCATTCAGTTTAATAAGCAAATTCTTTTCAATGACATTTATAGACCGTCTGTTTATATGAGTTGGATTTGTCAAGATCATTTACTTCATTTTGCCGAAGGAATAAGAATAAGACGAGAGGTAAGCTTCCCTTCTGGTCATACAACGGGGGCAGCTTTTGCCGCATCGTTTATTGCGTTAATTTTTAATTCTAATCGCTCTTCGATTACACTTGCTCTATTAGCAATAAGTGTTGGGTTTTCTCGAGTGTATTTAGCTCAGCATTTTCTAATCGATGTATATTTTGGATTTCTGTTTGGAACCTTATCTTCGATAATAGCATTTACTTTGATTGAAAAAATTGCGTCCAAATATTTTTGGATGAATAAATATCTGATACCTGTTACGTCTAGAAAGCTAAAAGTAAGACTTGTGTTTTTAAGGCAGTTATTTATTAGAAGAATAAGATCATATCCAAAGTATTAATTTTTTGCTACTCATTTTGATTACCAAGTTATATAATCATCAAAACTTTCTAATTATTTTTTCTATTAGTCTTTTTCTTTGTTTGATAGGATCATGGGCATATCCAATTTATATTCTAGATGAAGCGAAAAATGCAGAAGCTGCAAGAGAGATGTTAGTTCATTCTGAGTTTATTGTTCCAAAATTTAATCGGTTACTAAGAGCAGATAAGCCTCCTCTACATTATTATTTTATGATTTTGGGATATAAGCTTTTTGGAGTGAATGCATTCGGTGCTCGTTTTTTTTCTGGAATATTCGGAGCATTAGCAATTAGTATATCGTATTACTATATAAATAAATTTTCTCAGAGAAATATTGCTTGGATTTTTGTCTTGGTATGCTGGTCATCTATCTTCTTTATTCAGGAATTTCATTTGGCTGTTCCAGATCCTTATTTAATCTTTTTTATAAGTATTGGGCTTTGGATGTTTTATGACTTTTATGCGACCAGTTCTAAGTTTTCATTATGGATAATGTATGTGCTTTTTGGTTTGGGAACACTTACCAAAGGTCCTGTAGCAATTGCTTTACCAGGTTTGATTTGCATCATATTTTTAATTAGTACTAAAAATTTCAGTATCCAAACGATTCTTAAATTTAAACCTTTTTTAGGGTTAATTGTTTTTCTTTTAGTAGCAACACCGTGGTATATTTTAGTACATTTCGAAACCGAAGGGACTTGGACAAAAGGCTTTTTTCTGGATCATAATGTAAATAGATTTGGAAGTAAAATGGAAGGTCATGGAGGTATATTTCTAATTACATGGGTGTTTGTTTTATTGGGTTTAATGCCATTTTCTTTTTTTCTTTTAAAAGCATTTAAAAACTCATATATCAACAAATCTAAAGACTCATTACTCTTATTTTCTACTATTGTATCGGTTGTATTTATTGTGTTTTTCAGTATTTCAGGAACTAAATTGCCTAACTATACGATGCCGTGTTATCCTTTTTTGGCATTGGTGCTAGCAGTGACTTTTTGGGAGTTTTACAGAGGAAAGGATAAAGGTATCCACAATACTATTGCTGTAGGATTAATTGGACTACTGGCTATAGGCTTGCCAATAGCAGGAAAGTTAGTATTATTACAAGAAAAGGAATTAGGTGATCTAAGTGATATAGCCTATTGGCTAATACCAACGTCAACAGCTACTTTAGTTGGCTTGGTTTTTTATTTCAAAGGATATTTACAAAAGGCTTTTATCACCATTGCTTTGGGTTGGGTTATCATTACACCAATTTTATTTCTTGGAATTTATCCTAGATTAACTTCGCGAAACCCTGTAGAGCAAGCAAAGTCAATATTAAAACAAAATGATACAGTTAAAGTATATAAAAGTTTTGATGCGGCTTTCCCAATTAATTTTCAAAGGACCTTCACGATTATTCATAAGGAAGCTGAGATAGAGGAGTATTTTGAAAAACACCCGGAAGGATTTTTAATGACGAATACACGTGAGGTAGATGTTTTAGAAAACAGAACGGATATCGTCAAGATCATGGAAGTAAAAGCGCTATTTGAATCGCATACTACCCGAATTTATAAAAAGAAATGATAATTAAATATTAGTTACATATAGTAATAAAGGTGTAATAAAAGGTGTAGGTATTTTTATTGCTATAGTTATAAAAAAAGGTTTTGCTTGAGGATTCTATTATAGATAGATTACTAACTTTTGACTTAATGCTGTCAACTAATTTTTGATTGTTTTCTGATGTTCCAAGTAAGAGAATTGTCTTGTTATTATACTGATCAATAGCAGTGTAAAAAAGATCATTTTTAGCCGTAAAGGTATCATAAAAATGATTAGGCATGAGCATTTTCATAGTGCCTGTAAAATCAATTGCATCACAGATAATGAGATTTGATTTCTCTAGTGGTGATGAGTGGTTTTGTAATAGGAATTTTGCAAATTTGAAGTAAGGCCGATTGATTCGCTCTGTAAAACCTAAAGATGGTCCTAAACCAATACTCAGTGGCTTGTATACGAGTGTTAGAGCTGCCATAATTATTAAAATATTTTTAAAAATCGTATATCTCTTTATTGATTTTTCATGCTCATCAATACAACAGAACACGTAAATCGGGGTAATAATAAGCAATGGTTGAATCCATCTTTCATGAGCGTTTGTTGCTTTGGTAAATATTAAAATGATAGCGAAGATCAATACTGAAAGAGTCAAAAACCTACCTAAAAAATTAACAAACCTATTTTTTTGTGTTTTGAAAATAGACTTGATTTTCCCTTTAAAGAGTAATAACATAGAGACAAAAAACAAACCTGCAAATGATAAAATCCCTTTACTAATAGCCCAGATACTTGGGGTTATAGTTGATATATATGAAAGGTTTTGTGTTGCCAGATCATTAATGGTTTCTTCACTGGTAGTTGTCATGTTTTTATACAGCCAAATAAAATGAGGTGTAATCAGTACTAAAAAAACAAGTATCGATAGACTAATCTTTTTATTCAGGATTATTTTTCTGTATTCTATATCTGATATAACAGCTAATAAAAATGCTAATAAGGAGATTACAAAATTGTATTTTGATAGGATTCCTAATGTAATAGTAATACCCAATATGATATAATTAAGATGCGATGGATTACGAATAAGTCTTGTAAAAGACCAGATCATGAAGACAACAGAAAAGGTAATAAGTACTGTATGGGTTTGTCTAAAACTTTCAACCGATAACTGAAGAAATAATAATAAGCTTAAAGTTGAAATATTTGCATCTAAAAAGGAGTCTTGATACTGTTTTGATATTGTAAAAACAAGTGTAAAAATACCAATCAATAATACCGTTCTAAATAGTATGATACTCAGTAAACTATATCCAAATAGTTTTGTGATAAAAATAATTATCCACGTATATAAAGGTGGTTGTTGATTATAACCAAGTAAAAGCTTTTGGCTTAAAAACACTTGCTCTGCTTCATCTACTTCTAACGAATTTGTAAGTAATAGTCGAAAAAAAAGATGTGTCAGAAAATAAGTAATGATTAAAAGAAAAAAAGATCTGTGGTTCTTCATGGAGCCTATTTGTTTTAGGAAATGTAACTGACGGCTCATGCTCTATTCGTTATTGTAACGGATCTCTAAGTTTTAAATATGAATTTGCTTTTTTGAAATGAAATATAATTCCAAATAAAGATACAAGAGCAGTTATAGCAGAAAATAAAACCCCAATAGATACAGCAGTTACAGTATCGAATTGCAACATAGAAGAAGCTTGGTAAAAAATCATTTCTCTAACACCTATTCCTGAAAATGAAAAAATGGATAAAACCGAAGAAATTAAAAACACAAAAATATATAATGAATAGGATTCAACTTTTGTTATAGATGCTAGCAACGATAGAATACAAATGCATTGTAACAACTGAATAGCAATAGATTGTACTAAGGTTTTTACATAGTCAGACAAAAAAGCTGGAAATAACCTTTGTATAAATATATAGGAAGCTGTTATACCTAAGACTAATAATAGAATGATTCCTGCAATTATATTTGTCTCTTCAAATATGGGTATTATAAGAGCATAAATAAGTATTAAAATTCCAATAGCCGTCAATCCCATAAATCTATCTACAAATAAAGATGCTGTAAGTTTTTTGGTAGACCATTTAAAAGTCTTGTGAAGTAAAAATACTTTATAAGCATCTCCACCAATTCCTCCAGGAATAAAAAAATTATAAAACATTCCTATTAGATACAGTTTATAGTTGCTTTTTGGACTTATATAAAAACTTGAAGATGTAAACAATACTAGAAGTCGATCAGCAGAAATCCATTGGGATAAAATAAAACAGACTATCCCAATTAAAAGATAAAAAGTATTTACACGTTTTAATGTTTCCCAAATTTCTGTGAATGGAATTTTTGCAAAAACTAGGTATAGTAATAATACGGTTATTCCAATTTTAAGAAACGTGTAAAACAGGTTCTTTCTTTTTTGTTTCAAAAGTTGTAATTTTTCTAATGTTATAAGGAGTTTTATTTTGAGATTCGTAGTAAGTTCTCATTAATAAATCGGTGACAATCCCTATAGTAAAAAATTGAATTCCTACTAGTATTAATAACACACCTAATAATAGTAATGGCCGTGTTCCAATATCATTCCCCATCAATTTTAAAATGATTAGGTATACATTAATCAACAAGCCAACTCCAAAAAATAACATTCCCATATTTCCAAATAAATATAGAGGCTTTTGCAGGTATTTACGCTGGAAAATGATCAATAAAAGGTCATTCATCACTTTAAATGTTCTTCCTAATCCATATTTTGAAACACCAAATTTTCTTGCGTGATGTTTTACAGGAATTTCTGTGATACGTGCACCATCTATATGAGCGTTTAATGCAATGAATCTATGTAGTTCTCCATATAAAGGAATCGCTTTAGCTGTTTCTGAAGTCATTACTTTCAGGGCACATCCAGCATCCGTGATATGAAGATTTGTAGCTTTACGAATAATGTAATTTGCTATTTTAGAAGGCAAGGTTCTAATAAAATTATCCTTTCTCTTTTGTCGTATGCCGGTAACAAGATCCCAATCCTCATCGATGGCTAATTCTAACATTCTAGGAATATCTGCAGGATCATTTTGCATATCACCATCCATTGTAATAATATATTCACCTCTTGCATAGTCAATACCAGCTGCTAAAGCAGAGCTTTGCCCATAATTTCTTTTTAATTCTACAAGAACAACATTAGGATTGTTTAGTGATTTTATTTCTTCTCGGGTATTATCAGAAGAGAAATCATCTACATAAATAATCTCATATCGATATCCTTTTAATCCATTTTCTATGGCTTCTGTTAGCAAGCTCGTATTTCCTTCTTCATTGTATACAGGAATTACCACTGATAATAATCTTATACTCTGCATATGGAATCTTCTTAAATCATCAAAGTTATAGTCGGAACATCAATTTAATATTGGGTAATTGATAATAAATTAATAAGGAATTCCGGTCGAGTTATATAATTGTTAAGTAGTTCGCTAGAGGTTGTTTTTAGAAACGTACTTACACTACTTTTGGTCGAATTAGATACTATTAATTAAGATCTTATTGCTTTTTAGATGACAGATTTTCTTTTCAAAAAAGATTATATAATACTATACATATTATTGCTTATAGTATATATATCTGGATTATGGATTCCCTTAATGGAGAATGATTCCGCACAACATGCAACAATGGCAATGCGGATGTATCTGGAAAATGACTTCCTTAATATTTATAAAGCAGGAAAAGATTATCTAGATAAGCCACATATGCATTTTTGGCTTGCAGCTTTATCATTTAAAATATTTGGAATATCAGATTGGGCGTATAGAATTCCTGCTTTGTTATTTACGGGAATAGGAGCAATCTCTTGTTATGGATTGGCTAAAGAGTTTTATGGGAAACAAGCAAGACACATTGCTTCATTAGTTTTTTTATCTGCTCAAGCAATTGTTCTTTCTAATCATGATGTAAGAACAGATGCTGTTCTTACAGGTGCTACTATTTTTGGAATATGGCAACTAGTATTATATATAAATCATGAAAAAGTTATTCATGCTATTTTAGGAGCAATTGGAGTAGCCATAGCTTTTTCTACGAAAGGTCAATTAGGAGTCTTTGTTGCAGGAATCTGCATACTAACATATGTGTCATATAACCGAAGATGGTACGTGATTTGGTCTTGGAAAACTTTAATCGGTATGTTATCATTCATTATCTCAATATTGCCAGTTTTATATGCGTATTACGTTCAATTCGATTTACATCCCGAAAAAATTATACATGGCCAGTCGAATGTTTCTGGAATTAGATTTATTCTTTGGGATCAAAGTTTTAATAGATTAACGGCCTCTGGTTTTGAAGAAACTAGTCCTGATTATTTTTTCTTTTTTCATACCCTTTTATGGGCGTTTTTACCATGGTCAATTATAGCATACTTAGCTTTATTTAATAGATGTAAAGAACTATGGATAAACAAATTTATTTTTAAACCTAAACTAGAAACATTAACCTCTTTAGGTGTTTTCATAGTTTTGATAGTTATTAGTTTTTCAAAGTTTAAATTGCCGCATTATTTAAATAGCGTATTACCAATATTATCTGTTTTAGTAGCAGGTTATTTAACAGAATTGTACAACAAGAATAAAAAACGTACTTCTCAGGTATTTTTAGTGCTACAGTATGTTATACTAACCATTGGTAGTATTTTAGTATTGTTTCTTATATTTTGGGCTTTTCCGATGCCACACGTTGGTATTATTTTGTGTTATTTACTGTTGTTAGTAGGATTAAGTTATGTAATAACTACAAAAATGAAAACGATAAGAAAATTGATCATTCTATCGGTATCGTATATGATTTTGATCAATTTTTGTTTAAATACTCAATTTTACCCAAAACTATTATCATATCAGGCAGGTAACAATGCTGCAAGAGTAATTAATTCGGAGGATATTAATAAAACTGATGTCCTGATGTTAAATGGAAGACCTAGCTGGTCACTCGACTTTTACACCAAAAGAATTACCCCTACAGTTCATATTTCAGAAGTATCAAGTACAGTGAAAAGTGGTCAATGGTTATTTCTATATGGTAATAAGTTGGAGTCGTTGAAAGCTATGAATATAAGCTGGTCAAGAGAATATGAGATATATCACCATAGGATTACCAGGTTATCTTTAGAGTTTTTGAATCCTAATACAAGAGATGCTATCTTAGAAAAAGCATATCTAATCCAAGTTGAATAATTATTTGTGTAATGAAACTTGGTTATACTAAGGTTTTTGATTTATTGGTTCTTTGTTTTCGAATGAAATAAGAAATATACCATTCTGTAAAACGCTTCACTCCTTCTTGTAAATTGGTTTGTGGAGCGTATCCAACAGCTTCTGTTAGACTAGATATATCCGCATATGTTTTTTGAACATCACCTGGTTGCATTGGCATAAAGTTCTTCTTTGCCTTAGTATTCAAATTTTTCTCGATTGAATCAATAAAGTCCATAAGCTTAATTGGATTGCTATTTCCGATATTATGAAGCACATATGGAATGTGTCCTTTTTCGGCATCTGGGATATCAAATATTACTTTTACAATTCCTTCTACGATATCATCTATATAAGTAAAATCTCGCTCCATATTACCGTTATTAAAGACTTGTATTGGTCTATTGTTTATAATAGCTTCAGCAAATAGCGATGGTGCCATATCTGGTCGTCCCCAAGGACCATAAACTGTAAAAAAACGCAAGCCAGTTGTTGGAATTTTGAATAAATGGCTATAGGTATAAGCCATAAGTTCATTGCTTTTTTTTGTAGCTGCGTATAAACTAATAGGATGATCTACACAATCATCTACAGAAAATGGTGTTTTTTTGGTGTTACCATATACTGAAGAACTGGATGCATATGCAAGATGTTTAACAGGATAGTGTCTACACGCTTCTAAAATATTCAAAAAACCTTCTACATTACTTTTAATATATACGTCTGGATTTTCTAAGCTATAACGTACACCTGCTTGAGCAGCCAGATGTATGATAGCGTCAAAACGTTCATATCGAAATAAATCCATTAATGCGGCTTTCTGAGTCAATTCCATTTTAATAAATCGATACTGCGAATGAATACTCGACTGAACATATTTTTTTTCGACAATCAAGTTCTTGGGTATACCCACCTCTTTAAGCCTGTCATATTTTAGCTGAGGATCATAATATGAATTTATATTGTCAAAACCAATGACTTCGTGTCCCATGGTCAAAAGTCTACGGGTTACATGAAAACCAATAAATCCAGCTGCTCCTGTTACTAAAATTTTCATTTGATTATAGATTAGGTTAGTTAAGAATCAATTATTGAGATGAATTGTTTTCCGATACAACTTCTGATGATGCATATTCATTCGTTCTTCTTATTTCATAGGCTTTTAACCACTCTCCTTTAGGTGTCCCATTATCAAAGGAACTTAGAAGTACTGGGAAGACAGTTTTTTTTCTAGCTTCTTCATTAGAAAAGCCTTCATATTCAATACGGTACAAAGCTGTGTATAAAACCGCTCTACCAGTTCCATGATGACAATGAATCAATATTGGATAAGATATGTCCTTATCTAAAACATCAAAAAACTGTTCTAAATTTTCCTTACTAGGTATTTGGTGAGATGGAATATTAATATGTGTTACATTATCTATGGTTTCTATAATGTCATGCTCTCTAGTAATATCATTGGTAAGACTAGGATTTAGAGGATCTATAACAGCTCCAATTCTTAAGTCAATAACAGTTCTTATACCATATTTGTTTAGATAACTCTCAATTTTATCAGCAGGAATCGCCGCAGATCTATATACCTTTCCAGATGTTACCTCTGTAAACCTATAATTAAAGTGTACATGATAAACATACAGAGTGGTAAATACAATAGCAATAGATAACAAAGAAAAAATAAACTTTTTGGTTGTTTTCATTACTGTGTTTTTTAAATTTCATTTACGAAGTTAAAGAATCAAAAGACCTAAAAATAGGAATAAAGACAACCCTAATAATTTAATAATGATTCATAAACAATTGCCTAAAAATTGATTTTTTATGATAACTTTTTAATAACAAAATTTGATTTAAATAATTGGTTGTTAGTGTTTTGTAATTTTAAAACCAATCAATAAGTGTTTTTGTAGGGAAGAACAGTTTAGTTAAAAATTAATTAATCTACAGGTAATAAAAAGCGTTGAGGAAAACTATAATTTTAGATGCTTAACTAACTTATAAATCATTTAAAATGAAAAAAATTATTACACTTTTTATTATAGTACTCACATTATGTGCATGCGAATCAAATGAGGATATTTATGTTTTTGAGGAGGATGTGTCTGAGAATAAAAATTCTAGTTTCTATTTAGATTTAGCTTATCAACATGCACCTGTACACTATCAAGATGTAGATAGAACGGGTTCTCATGGTTTAAGCGGAAAAGCGGATTACATCACTGCTTATGATTTTGATGGTGATCTAAATGCAAAAAATAATTGGGACAACATTGCCAATTCCTCCAGAAAAGGAAATGCAGTTGGTTATTATTCGGTTGTAGAAACAAGTACGCACTATTTTATTACCTATGCATTTTTTCATCCAAGAGACTGGACAGATATTTGGTTTTTATATCATTTTGATGAGCATGAAAATGATCTTGAAGGTGTACTTACAGTTGTAAAAAAAGACAACTCTACCTACGGTACAGCAATTGGTGCTGTAACCATATTTCATTCTGATTTTTATTCTTATAAAGCTTCAAACTCTGGATTAACCAATGGGAGTGAAGATATAGATGGTACTTTAACTACTCAAAATCATAATGGAATTACTAGATTTAAAACTTCCGCAGAGGCAAAAGGACATGGTATCAAAGCACATGCTAAACAACAACCTGGAGGGAGTGATTATGTAGTATATTTCCCTAGTAAAACCACTAGCGAATATCCATCTGATATTTATGATAGAAATGTAAAATATAAATTGGTGAATATATTTGAAAACGGTGGTATGTGGGATCAACGTTTTAATACAAACCTTTTTAGTAATGCCAAATCATTTCAAAAATCATACGGTAGTGGATCTGCTAATGCGCCTTGGAACTGGGATGACAAAGATGATGGAGGTAATCAGGGACTATTAGCAGGAGGTATTGCATATTACCCTGCTCATTTAGTTGATGAGTATTTTAATGGATTAGGAAACTTTAGTAAAACTTATATTTACAATCCGTATCTCGGGATAGAGTAATTTTCTTAAAAGACCTATAAAGAGAGGAGTTATACCATGTGTTTAACTCCTTTTTTGTATTTAAAATTAAGATGGTTTTAAAAAGTTCAATCAGTTTTATTATGTAAGGAAAATCATGTCCAGTCCCAACTGATGATATGCCACTGCATAGTATCAGCCTGATAAACGATTAAATCCTTAAAACCAATTGCACGATGTGCTTCTAATGATCTGTGATTGTTCGAAGCAACTTCAGTTATTAGCAAGGAATATTTTTCTTGTAAGGAGGATTTCATTTTTTGATAAAGACCTCGGAATATTCCTTGTCTTCTATATGCTTTGTCAACACATACTTGTCCCATGACAATGTAGTTAATTCTTGGCTCAATCAAAGTATCGATTTTTGTAAACATGGGTTTGAGAACTTCAATATCATTACCAAAATCTTTGGTCATGCATAATGCATATCCAACAACCTGATCATTGTGTTTGGCAATGATATGCGGTTGTTGGAGGTTCATTTTTTTAAGAATATCAAAATCATGTCTTACAGTGACAAAACCCTCATTTTGTTTTTCGTCTAGAGTAATAGATTCAGATAAATTACTTTGCTGAAGTAAAAGAATTTGTTCTAATTCTATGTCGCTGGAAGAAGTTGTATATCGTATATTTTTCATTATATGAAGATACGCTTATTCTGATCTTTTTTTGTTCATAATTTAAATTTAATAGGGGTGAGGAATCATCGAAAGTTTTATGATACTATGTATAGTTAAAGCGATCATTTTTAGATCATTTGCTTTTGATAATGAAAAATCTCTATGATATGTTTTATAGGTTTTCTCTTCTTTTACTAGACCAATATTAATGACTTTAGGTTCGCTATTCTCTAATAGTAATGCTTGAGGAGAGGTTTCTATTGCATTAATATCGTATACTTTACCTTTAAATAAAGGGGTGATGGAATCAACATTTGTATGTCCTACGATTACTCTAGAAGCGTCATAATATTCAAGAACCTGTTGTACCTGATTCTTTGATGCTTTTTTAACTTCATCATTGGCTCTAATGTATCCTCTATATTGTGTAACTCCGGTTTTTCCCAAAATGATTTCCTTTAGGTCCTCATCTATAGATTTTTCATTCCAGTAGTCCCACATGGCTTGGTTTATTTGTTGAACTGTGTATTTTTTCACTACAGTTTCAGGGCTTACTCCACCATGTGTAACGAGTGTATTTCCAATTTTAAGTAATACTGGTCTTGTTCGTAGCCATTTTCCTAAATAAGTTTTATTTGAATACGCTTTTGAAAAAGGCATCATTTGCTGAGTAGCATATAAGTTTTTTGGGTGTACCCTACTAAAATTCCCTTTAAGGATATATTGCTCATGGTTTCCAATAATATAATGTACCATTCCTCCTGCTTGTTTAGCTTGTTCAGAAAGTAATACAATTTTCCAAAGTACTTGATCTACCGAAGTTCCTCGATCTACCATATCTCCAGCTATAACCAGATGATTAGTATCAAAATTCCAGTTACCTAACGAATCGATTACATTCAAGTTAAATAATACATTATTCATGTATTCGAAATCACCATGAACATCGCTTATAAATGCTACTTTGTTAGGCGTGGTTTGTATTACTGTTGGAGGAGTATCGATTTCTGGTAAGATAAAATCATGTTTCTCATCTTCAGTATGAATAGAAAAACTCTTAATGTTAGCGTCATAAATTTTTTCATGATTTTTCCCTGCGTTATACCATGCTACCTGAAGGGTTTCGTTATTAGTATAACTCACAATAGGGCCTTGTATAAAATCGGATTCAAATTTTAGTTGATCTGCCGCTCCAGCAAGATTTACATTAATATCTATAAACTTATTCTTAATAGGTATATGTAGGGTTTTATAAATTCCATTTTCGGTTAACGTAACGGTGCTTTGATTCAATTTGTACCCAATAATTAGTAACATTATGGTACAAATTGTAAGTATTGGATATAGAAGATATAACTTCCATTTTTTCTTTTTTTTCATTTGATGATTGATTAAAATTAGACAATAAAATATCAGTGCAGTGATGTATATCATTGCAAAATTGAGTGCTGTATCCATGAATTACAGCTAAGAAATTAAGGTGATGAGCCTAGCTAAATGTTTTTTAATTTTCTACATATTCCAGAATATCTGCTGGTTGACAATCCAGTTCTTTACAAATCGCTTCAAGTGTAGAAAATCGGATAGCTTTTGCTTTACCTGATTTCAAAATAGAGAGATTTGCAGTGGTAATACCTATTTTTTCTGCCAATTCCTTACTCTTCATTTTTCGCTTGGCAAGCATGACATCAAGATTAATGATTATTGGCATAGTTATATTGTTAATTCGTTTTCTTCTTGTAAAATAAAGCCTTGTTTAAATATGGTAGCGATAAATGTTGCAAAGATTCCTAGTCCAATATGTAATAGTGCAGGAGTAACATCATCTAGTGTGATAGTATTATTTATTAAAAATCCTATTATCACATATGCTAAAGGTATGATTAGATTTATTATGGTAAACCACTTTAAATATTTTATAGCTTCTTGTGTAAAAAGTTTCTCAGCACTAAATGTTTTAAAAATGAAAGATAATACCAAGAAAAAAGAAGCGTAGAAAATAAGGAAACAGAAAACACCAATGAATGTGAACGGATCAAAGGCTCCTTTAATCATAGAACCTGTAAAAGGAATATGAATCTGAAGCTCATTAGTTTCAGTGATAACAAAATTATTGCTTACCAAAGATATGATGATCAATAACAAAAATATTCCATATCCGAACATGATTAATCGAGTACTATAAAATAATATAGTAGATAACGATTTTTTTCCAAACATTTTTATACTCATAACTATATCGTTAAATCGTTTTCTAATTGAATTTGTACACCTCTTTTGAATATGAAAGCTATAATGAATATAATTCCCGCCATGAATAGAAATTCTGAATTCCCCCAATCTAAACTAAATACGGCTCCTTTCTTTAATAACCATTTACAATAACCATTTGCTAAATAAGCTATCAAACCTGCCCATAACGCAACATAGCTAATTGATGAAATTATAGATGCTATAGTTTTGGTAAAGGGTTGATCAAAATCAATTTTCATAAAAATTTTGATTACTAGATAGAATAAGTATGCTTTCAATGAGGTTACCGTTATGAGTAGAGATAAAACATGTAAGTAATATTTTTTGGAAAATTCATAGAGTTCTGATAGATCTAAACCTAAATAAAGATTATTTGATGCTTCCGGATTTCCGAAAAGGCTTATGATTCCAGAAAGAAGAATTGCTCCAAGTTGTATGCATAGTCCAATAAATATGACCCAAGAAGCAATTTTAATCAATGTAATAATTTGTTTCGTCTTCATAAAATTATCGTTTAACGATAACAAATATACAAAAATTATTGTTTTTCAATAATTTTTTATCAAAAAAGAATATTTAATTGTTGTTTTTGAAATCATGATTATAACTTTTGACTGCTGTTGTAAGTTCCATTTTGTTGTATTTTAGCGGTATGCAAGGAATACCAAAAAAACTTCATAAAAAGCTTCAGGAAAGAGAAGAGAAAGATGCTTTACGTGTATTAGGTTTTAAGAATAATTTAGTTGATTTTTCATCTAATGATTATATAGGTTTTTCTTCTTCCAAGGTTATTTTTGATCATGCTCATCAGTTATTATTTGAGCGTGATATACATGAGAATGGAGCAACAGGTTCACGTTTGCTTTCGGGAAATCATACTTTATATAACGAAACTGAAGAAATACTAGCTAATTTTCATAATGCACCGTCTGCTTTGATTTTTAATTCAGGATACGATGCAAATATTGGTTTTTTCTCTTCGATTCCACAACGAGGTGATATAATTTTATATGATGAGCTCATTCATGCTTCTATCCGAGACGGAATTATAATGAGTAATGCGAAATCGTATAAATTTAAGCATAATGATTACATTGATCTAGAAAAAAGGATCACATCAATAAGATCTTTATCTAATGAAAGTCAGGAAATATATGTAGTAACAGAATCGGTTTTTTCTATGGATGGAGATGTTCCAGATTTAGAAGCTTTTTCTCAATTATGTGAAACCAATGATTGTTATTTTGTTGTAGATGAAGCTCATGCAACAGGTGTGTTTGGAAATAATGGTGCAGGTTTAATTCAGGAGTTAAAACTCGAAGAAAAAGTCTTTGCACGTATTCATACCTTTGGTAAAGCAATAGGTTGTCATGGAGCGGTTATTTTAGGATCTTTAGCATTGAGACAATATCTGGTAAACTTTGCTAGGAGTTTTATTTATACCACGGGTTTGCCGCCGCATTCAATTGCCACTATTCAGTCTTCATACAAAGAACTAGGCGCAACAACTAAAATCAAGAAACTTCGTAGGATCATTCAGTTTTTTAATGAGCAGCTAGAATCGATAGGATTAGAAAAATATTTTATTAAAAGTGATTCTGCCATACATTGTTGTATCATTTCTGAAAATGAAAAAGTAAAAGCTATAGCCTCGAAAATACATAACCAAGGTTTTGATGTAAAACCTATTTTATCTCCAACAGTTCCTGAAGGAAAAGAACGATTACGATTTTGTTTACACAGTTATAATACGCAAGAAGAAATAGCAGAAGTTTTACAACTGTTAGCTACCTTTGTCAAAAATTAAAAAAGGACAAATTAAGGGTCTGGTA
Organism: Aquimarina sp. 433; assembly: GCF_054054605.1. NCBI lineage: Bacteria > Pseudomonadati > Bacteroidota > Flavobacteriia > Flavobacteriales > Flavobacteriaceae > Aquimarina > Aquimarina sp. 433. Next base: position 307,196 of record NZ_JBSWZK010000002.1, on the reverse strand, counting down.
TGAAGGAGAAAAAACGAGAAAAAATATTTATTACAGGAATAGGAACAGATGTAGGTAAAACTGTGGTATCTGCTATTGTAGTAGAAGCATTACAAGCAGATTATTTTAAACCGGTTCAGGCAGGAGATTTATCATATTCTGATACCGATAAAGTAAAAGAACTAGTTTCAAATTCTAAATCAACTTTTCATAAAAATAGCTATGCATTAAACACGCCAATGAGTCCTCATGCAGCTGCAGAAATTGATGGTGTAACTATAGATATAGAACATATTAACATTCCTGACACTGAAAACGATATCATTATCGAAGGAGCAGGAGGTCTATTGGTTCCATTAAATGAGCAAGCTACAATCTTGGATATTATTGATCCTGATTGTAAGGTTGTCGTAGTGTCTAGACATTATTTGGGGAGTATCAATCACACTTTGTTAACTATTAAATTACTTCAGGAGAAAGGATTTGATCCTGTAATTATTTTTAGCGGAGATGAGCATGTAACTACCGAAAGTATTATCCAAAAAATGACAGGAGCTAAAGTTATCGGTAGAATTGATAATGAACCTTATTTTGATAAAATGGTAGTGAAGGAGTATGCATCCTTATTTAAAGATCAATTAGAAGCTTTATGAACTTAAAACAAAGAGATAAAAAACATCTTTGGCATCCGCTTACACAGCATAAAATCCATCCAGATGCGCTTCCTATTGTAAAAGCAGAAGGTGCTTTGTTGTATGACGATAATGGTAATGAATATATAGATGGAATTGCCTCGTGGTATACGGCGATGTATGGTCATTGTAATTCTTTTATTTTGGAAAGAGTCAACAAACAGATGCATACATTAGATCAAATAGTTTTTGCAGGTTTTACCCATGAACCAGCCATAGAACTATCTGAAAAGTTAATACAAATATTACCAGATAATCAGGAAAAAATATTTTTCTCCGATAATGGATCTACTGCTAATGAAGTAGGTATTAAAATGGCATTGCAATATCATTTTAATAAAGGAGAAAAACGTAATATTATTATCGCTTTTGAAGATGGATTTCATGGCGATACCTTTGGAGCAATGTCTGCTTCGGGCTTATCAGTTTATAATGGTCCTTTTGAGGATTTCTTTATTGATGTTCGAAGAATCCCTACTCCTACTAAAGATAATTTTGATAGAGTCATAAAAACACTACGTCAAATTATTGATGACAATGCAGTTGCTGCTTTTATTTATGAGCCATTGGTTCAAGGGGCAAATGCAATGCATATGTTCGAAGAAAAATACTTAGATCCGATTCTTAAAATTTGCAAAGAGAACAAGATTATTACCATTGCAGACGAAGTAATGACTGGTTTTGGAAAAACAGGAAAAAACTTTGCATCAGAATATATGGAGACAAAACCAGATATCATTTCTATGTCCAAAGCGTTAACAGCTGGTTTTGTGCCTATGGCGGTAACAAGTTGTACCCAAGAGATATATAATGCATTTCTGGATGATTCTATTGGCAAAGCATTTTTTCATGCGCATACGTATTCTGCTAACCCAATTGCATGCTCCGTTGCAATTGCTGGAATTGATCTGCTAAGTACAAAAGATATTCAGGAAAATATTGCTAGAATCATTAAGTCCCATCAAGAATTTAATGATCTTATAAAAAATCATCCAAAAATAAAAAGCACACGACAAAAAGGAGTTATTTATGCTTTGGATTTAAACATTGAAATGGATCGATATGGTAAAAAGAGATATGAAATCTTTGATCATTTTATGCAAAACGGAGTGTGCTTACGACCGTTAGGAAAAACGATTTATATCTTACCACCTTACGTGATTTCGGAGCAACAGTTAGGCAAAATTTATAAAACGATTACCGAACTATTGGAGACTATTTAGACAGCATCAATTGTTCTAGATCATCTTTAAATTGGTTCTTTTGATCAACATGGAATGCTATAGCTTTAAAGTTACGTTTTATTCCATAGAGTCCTATTTTAGTTCCTGTTGATTGCTTTTTTAATCTAATAAGCATATTATGAGGATCTAGTTCTCCCAAAGGAGATAATCTTCTGGTTTCTTTATCAAAAACAGTTGAAGAAGAAGAAAATTCAATGGTGTCAATATCAGATATGGGAATAATTACTTCACTCATTATTCCATATCGGATATGTAGTATTTCTCCATCTATAGTTATAGGTCTTTTGGTTATTGATTTAACAAAACCAAATATCTGAACAAAAGAATAAACACTCATTATTCCTACTATCCATGCAATAGAAGGATTCGATTTTAATATCATTTTATGTAAAACAAAAGTCTCTATAATGACGATCATAAGAATACCTATGAAAATACTAATAGAGTTACCATCTTTATGATAAGTGTATTCATTTTCTCTTGGAGTTTTCTTTTTCCAGGAAATGAATCCGTAATAAAACACAGCAATTTCCATTGCTAATACCTCTGATATTTTTTTAGGAAAAACATCTGAACAAGTCTTTTTAAGGATTGTAAAAAAATCTGGTGAACTATTTTTAGTGAGCCTATACACCTGAATGGTTTTTCGAATTTTGAGGAGAATAGCAGTAACGATTCCCAACTCGATAAAAGGTAATATCCAATTCTTGATAAAGGAGATATAGGATTGATTTTCTTCTGGAATAACAAAAGAAGCAATAAGGATACCTATTACGAAAAAAGAAAGCACCGAAAACTTAGAAATATCTTTTTTCCGAATTAAGACCCAATGAATAAAGGGAATAGTAATTATCAAGTCTAATGTAATACTCTTAGAAATAAGAGAATTAGATAATGCTATATCTGAACTGGCAAATAATGCTAAAGAAACTAATATACATAAGGGTAGTCCAAATACTAGTAAGGTTTCTTTTAAACTAAGATTGCCAGTCATAATGATACGTTTTTAGTTAATTTTCATTATTCTCTTTTCCCCATAGCAAGTCAACTTGCTCATTGGTTTCATCTAGGATGACATATAATTCGGAATATGTCCAAGTATCATCTTTTTTGGTTCCTACGATATACACTCTTGCTTCTCCATCTGGACCTTTTATAGGTATAGAAATATCGACCGAACCCTCATCGTTTTCAAACTTTAAGCTTCCGTTCATAATACCATTAGTTTCTATAGGTTCTCCAAGCATTTCGACAATATAATCATCTTCTTGAGCTTTGGCAAGTGCATCCTTGTAGGGACCAGAATTTGTAAATGCTTGAGAAACACCGAAAATTACAGAGCCTAAAAAGACAAAAAATATGACGATGATCGTTAGGCATCCTCCTACAGGAACAACCCATGGCCAATTTCTACTAAACCAACTTTTTTTTGCTGTCTGAATTTCCATTATATAGTGTATTTTAAGATCACTATATAAGTATCAATTCCAAAGGTTTTGTTACAAGAAATTTACTCGTATAAATAAATTCCTGCTGCATTTCCCATTTTTCTCATATGGTGGCCAACATTTGGAATCACTTTTAGAGTCCAGTTAAATTTGCAATTCATTTTGGTAGCTTGGGTTTTAGCAGTTTTGTAAAAATAACGCGCTCTGGCAAGTCTATGTAACCCTTGCTTGTCTACTGTTTTAGAACGTAAAAGAATTCCTCCTTTTTCATTTTCATTATCTAGCTCACCCACAAAAATCGTTAGTTGTTGTGCAAAGGATTTTTTGAGATTTTCAATAGATAGGTTAAGGTCTTCAATACCGAAGGGAAATTTTGTTTCAAAATCGGGTAAGGTGTAGCTTCCAGCATTGGCAGCAATGATTCTTTTTGCTTTAGAATTGGTATGAAGAATTGCAAATCGGTGTAAAATTTGTCCACCAGCAGAATGACCAAATATATCATAACCTCTTTGTGATCCATTTAATGCTTTTATAGCAGACTCAAATATTCTGTCAAAATCTTCATATATCCAGCTAGCGTTGTCTAAATTTAGTTGTATTGAAGTCTTTTCTTCGTCTAGAAAAACTTGGTTAGTATTTTTTATAAATGTGATACTCTCTCGAGTATTAACATCTGCCACTACTCCACCCAAATGATAATCTTCATAAGGATATGCTGTTTCTGGATAACTTGGTGAGAGGATAAGTATATTATATTTTTCGGATTCTTCTATCCAACTATCTCTGTAGCTATCTCCATTTCTTCCCGATCCTGGAATAACGAGCAAGACTTCAGAAGAAGCATTAAATCCTTTAGGTTTATAATAATGAATAGTAATTTTTTTATGCTCATTTCCTTTGCCTCCATGCAATGTAAATGCTCCAGAACCTTCATTGATAATAATGTTGCTTTCTTGATTGTAAGCTTGGATAGTAAATAGGAATAAAACCATTAAAACCAGTATGTATGTGACTTGTTTCATTTTGATATAAATTTTTGTTTTGTCAAAAATTGAAAATAAAGAGGTTCTTAATTTAGCATGTCGATAGATACATTTGTAAAGCATGTGTTTATGCTTTTTTAATGGATAAAAAACATTTGTCATTTAAATCTGAAAATTCATCTGTTTTTAACTATAGTTTGTCGACTATGAATCGTAGATATCCTTACATTAGTTATTTTAGAGGATATGTTGATAGATAAGATTTGGATCGAAGAAATTGTATTTCAAGTACAAAAAAAGAAATGGGTTAAGCATTTGATTTTTTGGAGTGTTATCGTTTTTGCATTTACGACCAGAGATAGGGTATTGGATCTCTATTCTTTATATACTTCTTTTGTTAGACAATTATGTTATTTGATCCCACAAATGATTGCTTCTTACTTTTTAGGATATTATTTGATCCCAAAATATGCTCTTTCCAACAGAAAGTTTGTTTACATCTTATTATTTGTTGTTAGTGTATATTTTACTAGTGTTTTGGGAAGAATTCTTATCGTATACCTGTCAGAAGGTTTAACAAGAACGCCGCCTTTTCCGCAAGAATCCATATGGCAGATTATGACACAATGGAAGCATCTCGTTTTAAAGTATGTTCCTCATATTTATAGTGTTGTTTTTGGTTTCCTTTTTTTGAAGTTTTTCCTGCATTACACGAACACCAAGCAAATAGCATTAAAAGCGGATAAAGAAAAGGTAGCAACCGAATTAAAGCTGCTAAAGGCACAATTAAACCCTCACTTTTTATTCAACACTTTGAATAATATTTATGTTCTGGCATTGGAAAAGTCTGATAAAACTGCGTATTCGATAGAAAAACTGTCAGAGATTTTGGATTATATTTTGTATCGATGCACAGAAAGATACACTTCGTTGGTATCAGAGGTTACGATGTTAGAGAATTATATTGCATTAGAAAAGCTGAGATATGATGATCGATTAGAAGTTACATTTGATAAACATATTGAAGAAGATATTAAAATAGCACCACTTATTCTGCTTTCGCTTGTGGAAAATGCTTTTAAACATGGAGCTGGAGAGGATAGTGGTTCTCCACGAATTGAAATATTTGTGGCATATGAAAAGAGATTATTTATATTTAATATTTCTAATACCGTAGGAACGATTCCAACAGAAGATAGACAAACCAAAATAGGACTAGCAAATATTACAAAACAACTGGATTTATTGTATACGGATCAATATGATCTGAACATAATAAATAATAAAGATGGTTTATTTTCGGTAGCGCTAAAAATAAAAATATGATGAAGATTAGGTGTTTACTCGTGGATGATGAACCTTTAGCAATACGCTTACTCGAGAATCATATTGCTAAAATAGATTCTTTGGAAGTTGTTGCTGCTTGTAATAATGCAATAAAGGCAATGGAAATATTAAAACAACAGCAAATCGATTTGTTGTTTTTAGATATAAAGATGCCAAATATCACAGGTTTAGAATTTTTAAAAACGCTAAAAACGCCACATAAGACCATCATTACTACGGCTTATAGAGAATATGCGCTAGAGGGATATGATCTCGATATTCTAGACTATTTGCTCAAACCCATTACCTTTCAGAGATTTTTTAGAGCGGTAGAACGTTATTTTAGAAGCGAGCACAAAGAGCCTTTGTCATTGAGAGATAAAACTATTACCTCAGAAGAACCTTTAGTAATTAAATCAGGGAGTAAGTATCATAAAATTAAATTAGATGAAATTACGTATATCGAGAGTTTGAGAGATTATGTTAAAATTCATATTGGTGAAAAAGAAATACAAACAAAATATAAGATCAGTGATTTTGAAGAAAAATTACAAAATAACCCATTCTTGAGAGTTCATAGATCCTTTATAATTAATACAAACAAAATTACCGCCTATACCCAAAATGATATAGATTTAGGCGTGATCGAAATTCCAATTGGGGTTAGCTATAAGGAAAAGGTGTATTCTTATCTAAAAATAAAGAAATAGTATGCTATCTGATAATTATCAATTATAATTTTACTATTGAACATACCAGAACAAACCCCTACATTTGCCCAAAAATTACGAATTGCAAAATCCAGTATCCATAACCGGAATTTCATCTATTTCTCCTTTAGGTATCTCCTCGAAAGAAATATGGAAGTTATATAAGGAATCTTCTCATTGTATTACTTTTGAAGATATGGAGGGAAATCTGGCACCAATTGCCAGATTAGATGTAGCATCCAGAGCAGCAATAGAAACACTTAGGAAGGAAAATTCTAGCTATGCATCGTTGGATGATTCTGTATTATTTGCATTATTCGCTTCTAGAAACGCTATAAAAGAGGCTGGCTGGAAAGATGATGCTAATTTTGGAGTAAATGTAGGTTCCTCTAGAGGAGCAACGGGTCTTTTTGAAAAATATCATGAAGAATTTTTAAGAAGTAATCAGTCTTCTACGCTAAGTTCTCCAACTACTACTTTAGGCAATATATCTTCCTGGATTGTACAGGATTTAGGTGCTACAGGTCCAGATATCAGTCATTCGATAACCTGTTCTACCGCCTTACATTCTATATTAAATGGAATCGCATGGTTGCAATCTGGGCTGAGTGATAAGTTTTTGGTAGGAGGAAGTGAAGCGCCGTTAACACCATTTACCATTGCTCAGATGAAAGCACTGAAGATTTATGCGGCTGCGGATACAGTAGCGTATCCTTGTCAGGCAATGAATTGGGATAAATCCAGAAATTCGATGTTTTTAGGAGAAGGAGCTGGTATTGCTTGTTTAGAAAAAGGACGTACTAAAAATGCACAAGCGTTAATTACTGGAATTGGGTATGCTACCGAGACCTTAACTCATAACATATCTATATCTACAGATGCAGATTGTTTTCAAAAATCTATGAAAATGGCATTAGGAAATACCGATGTAAAAGAAGTAGATGCTATTGTATTGCATGCTCCTGGAACTATAAAAGGAGATCAAGCAGAATTCAATGCGATTAAGCAAGTATTTGGGAAACATATTCCAGCAATGACCACAAACAAATGGAAAATAGGTCACACTTTTGGAGCTAGTGGGATTCTAAGTTTGGAATTGGCTATGCTGATGATGAAACATCAGGAATTTATTCCAGTCCCTTTTGTAAAGAATATAGGAATTCCTCAAAAATTGAATAAGATTATTGTGAATGCTGTAGGATTTGGAGGAAATGCAGTAAGTATTTTAGTAGAACTTCCATCATAAAAGAACAATAATCAACAATAGATTGTTATTAAAACTCTCGAATTTGATAAAGCTAATTTGTGTTTTTTGATTTTAAACAATTACTTTTGAAAATTCACATACCATTGATTTATGAGCGTTATTAGACACGATTGGACATCAGAAGAAATTCTAGAAATATATAATAAGCCACTAATGGAACTGCTTTATGAGGCAGCTTCTGTACATAGAGAATATCATGATCCTAATACGGTTCAGGTTTCTACCTTGTTATCTATTAAAACTGGTGGATGTCCAGAGGATTGCGGGTACTGTCCACAGGCGGCTAGATACCATACCGATATTGAGGGGAATGATTTAATGAGTGTGCAACAAGTAAAAGCACAAGCATTGCGTGCTAAAGCTTCAGGAAGTTCCAGAGTTTGTATGGGCGCAGCTTGGAGAAATGTGAAAGATGGTCCAGAATTTGATAATGTTCTCGAAATGGTTAGAACTATTAATAAACTGGAGATGGAAGTTTGTTGTACGCTTGGTATGATTACAGAAAATCAGGCACAACGATTAGCAGAAGCTGGTTTGTACGCGTACAATCATAACTTAGATACTTCAGAAGAGTATTATAAGGAAGTAATTTCTACCAGAGGTTATGAGGACCGTTTGCAAACTATTGATAATGTTCGTAAAACTAACGTTACGGTTTGTAGTGGAGGAATTATAGGAATGGGAGAAAAGACTGAAGATCGTGCCGGAATGCTGGTAGCTTTGGCAAAGTTAAATCCACAACCAGAGTCTGTGCCGATTAATGCATTGGTAGCCGTTGATGGAACTCCTATGGAAGATCAAAAACCAGTAGAGATTTGGGATATGATTAGAATGGTAGCTACTACCAGAATTGTAATGCCACAAACACAAGTAAGACTTTCTGCAGGAAGGACAGAAATGAGTAGAGAAGGACAGGCTATGTGCTTTTTTGCAGGAGCAAACTCGATATTTGCAGGCGATAAGTTGCTTACGACTCCAAATCCAGATGTTAATGAAGATATGGAGATGTTTAAGAAGTTAGGTTTAAACCCACAAAAACCTTTTGTAAAAAAGGCACAACCAGAAACTGTAGAAGCCGAAGATTCTAAATTTGAAGCTAAAGGTGAAAAACCTAAATGGTCTAGACCTGATCATGTTATAGAAAAAAATGAACTAGCGAAGCAAAAAGGAAAAGAAGCGCTACTCAATAAATAATTTGTAAAGTTGATTAACTTTGAAAATCAAGAAATTAGAATTATTTCTTAGTTAATGGGGTTAAATTTAGAGGAAATATCAAGGGTAAAAACGATTACGAAAGAAGAGTTTTTGAGAGATTATTTTATACCTCAGAAACCTGTGGTAATTGAACGTTTAATCGAAGACTGGCCTGCTTTTCAGAAATGGAATTTAGATTATATAAATGAAGTTGCTGGAGATAAAGAGGTGCCACTTTTTGATGATAGACCTATCAATTCTGAGTTTAAATTTAATGAACCTCATGCTAGCATGAAAATGAGTGCTTATGTAGATTTATTAAAGAAAAAGCCTACCAACTATAGAATTTTCCTATACAATTTATTAAAAGAAGTACCTGCGCTTCAGAAGGATTTTAAATATCCAAAGATTGGATTAAAATTCCTGAAAAAGATGCCTTTCTTATTTTTTGGAGGAGGAGGCTCTAAAGTGTTTATGCATTATGATATCGACCTTGCCAATATATTCCACTTTCATTTTCATGGAGAAAAACAATGTATTTTGTTTCCTCCTTCCGAAACGAAATATATGTATAAGGTACCACATGCATTGATATCTCATCAAGAAATTGATTTTTCGAATCCAGATTTTGAAAAATGGCCTGCTCTTAAGAAGGCGAAAGGATATATTACATACTTAAGTCATGGAGAAACACTATACATGCCAGAAGGTTATTGGCATCATATGACATATCTGACTCCTGGTTTTTCTATGAGTATTCGCTCTGTGCCTAAAAAGCTAAGTAATTTTATGCAAGCTACTTATAATGTGTTTTTTATGCGCCATTTTGATAATTTTATGCGAAGCAGAAAAGGTCAAAAATGGATGGATTATAAAAATAATAAAGCAATCAGTAGAACAAATTCGTTGTTGAAATAAACTCTTTTACATACTTTCCTTTTTTTAAATAAGGTATTTCCGTAATATCTGATTATCAGCTCATAACACTACGTTAAAATATTTTTTTCCGACCTTTTTTTTAATAGTTTTAAGAGGGAAAATACCTCTTTTATTTCCTTGATTGACCTGTTCTACCAAAACTTTAAAATTTAAGATAGGTTATATTATGGGCAAACAAATTTTGGAAGTGTTGATTATTGATAGTAATCAAATATTAGTGGAGGGATATAAAAGTATTCTAGCTAATTCCTCTAAATCGTCTTATTCTTTCTCCGTTCAGGTTATTGAAGAAATAAATGATAGCTGGTTTAAAAAAGCTTCAAATATGAATCGTTGGGATGTTGTTTTGATAGAATTTAATCTTACTAGCAAAATAACGATAGCCAATAGTTTGATCGAAAATTTTCTTCTTAAAATTAAAAAAATCTCACATCGAACTAAGGTTTTAATTGTAACTAAAACTACCGACCGATATAAAATCTACAATTATATTAAGAAGATAAATCCCGAAGGTTTTTTATTAAAATCAGAAGTAGATCCAGATATTCTTTTTCAAGCAATACATAATATCATAAATGGTAATAAATACTATAGTTCTTCTATCATACAAATTTTACAACTTCAGTTACAGTTACGCCTTGATATAGACGATATAGACCGTAGTATTCTTCATAACCTATCCAAAGGTGTTAAAACAAAAGATCTGGTAAAAATAGTTCCATTATCTCTGGCTGGAATCGAAAAACGAAAGAGAAGATTAAGAGATTTACTTAAGGTGGAAGCGAAAAATCAAAAACTATTAATTGAAAAAGCCTCAGATTTAGGAATCATATAGGAGTTGCTAACCTTCCTTTTTTTATCGCAGAACCTTACTTTTTGTAAAGGAAAATGTATGCAAATTAAATATCCTCTATTGTAGCTTAGTCTAAGATTTGTGCAAATCATCTTAACTCTGATTTTTTTCAGATAATATTAACTTTTAAAACTTTTAAAATCATGAAAAACTTATTTTTCGCATTTGCATTCTTGTTTTCTACCTTTTTTATGACAACTGCTGCTACTGAGCTTAATGCCATTGAAAATGAAACTTATGTAGAACAAACAGTTGAGGAAGAAGATATCTGTATCTTAATTATAGAAACTGATACCGAGGTTCTGATAGCAGTTTTTGAATGCTAGTTTAAATTCTTTTGACATGTTTTAAGACTACTTATAGGTATTGTAAGTAGTCTTATAGCTTTATATAAATTCCACAAACCTTCTAACCACTTAGCAGATAGGTTTGATAATTATAAAAAAATTATACAAATGAAAATCATACATAATTTAAGTTTCATTTTTATATTTTTCATAACTTCTACTATAACAAGTCAGACATACGAGGTGACCTATATAGAAAGTAAGAATATTGAAAGCAAGCTTAAAAAAATTAAAGATCCATTATTAAAAGCTAAAATTAAATCTCAACTGAAAGCTTCTGGAAAATTTGTATTGACTGCATATAATAAGCAGTCCCTTTATGAAGCTACTGAACAAATGGCTACTGCTGAGGTTCAGAATAATATCAAAGTTATTTCCATACGATCAAAGAAAAGTAAGGTATTCAAGAATTTAAAGAGTAATACTTATTTAGAAGAAACAAGTATTTTGGAAGATGAATATTTAATATCAGATGTACTTCCTGAAATTCAATGGGAATTGACAAACGATCGTAAAAAAGTGGGTGGATATAATTGTAAAAAAGCTTTAGGTCAGTTTCATGGAAGATCTATAGAGGCTTGGTATACAGTAGAAATTCCCATCTCGGATGGTCCTTACATATATCAAGGTTTACCAGGTTTAATATTAGAGTTGCATACACCATACAAATCATTTACTACCGAAAATATAGAAATTGGTAGCACTCCTGTAAAATTTCAAAAGTTATCAATTGGAAAAAAAGTGACTCGTAATGATTTTGCCGTAGTAGAAAAGAAGAAAATTAAGGAAATGACATTACATGCAACAACCAAAATGTAAAGATTAAGTCATTTATAATACCTATGGTTATTGATTCAATAATTCCGTTACCTTATCAAAAACTAGTTGATTTTCCCAACCGCGATAGAGAAGATAATCAATTAGTTTTTTTCTTTTTTTGTAGTTATCTGTTACGGTGATGGATTCGAATTTTTTTTCTGCAATGTTATGAAATGTTTCCAGGTATTCATTTTCTGGAATTTCTTGTAGTGCTTTTTTGATGCAGTATTCAGAGATTTGCCTGAACTTTAATTCTCTAGTAATACGCTGCTTCCCCCATTTTTTGATTCTAAATTTTCCTCTGGCAAAACTCTTTGCAAATCGCTCTTCATTTAGAAAATTGTGTTCTATAAGATGAAGGATAATTTTTTCTTTTGCTTCGGGAATTAATTTCATGGTTGATAATTTCTCCGAAATATCTTTATGGCAACGATCTTGATAAGCGCAATAGTGTTCCATCTTTTTGATGGCTTCAGTAACGGTAATAGATTCAGGTGTTTTTTGATACATCGCCGTAAAAATACATAATCAAGAATTATATATTAAGTAATAACATTTTATTTGTAACCAGATCTTTTTTAGACGCTTTGTGTTTTAGTAAAAAGGTTTTGATTTTCTTCTGATAGGGTTTCCCTTCAAAACTTTGTAATAAATTTCTTCTACTTAACTTTTGAAGGTCTAATGGCAAGTGTTTTGCTTTGAAGTAATAGGTGTTAAAGATGTGCCAGTCAGGTAAAAATCTATTTATCTCCTTATAAATATGGATGATTCCATTACTTCCAATGAATTCACAAAATTTTCCATTAGGTAAAATACTAAAATAAAAAGGATCAATTTCTTCACTTTGTACTTCCGAAGTGATAATTTTTTTTATCTCATTGAGATTCAATGGACCATTTGTATAATAGAGTAAAACTTCGATTTTATGAATAAGACTGAAACTATCTATTTTAGACATTCCTTCAAAATTTTTAAGTATGTCATATAGCATTTTTTGGTGTTTATTTTCCATAGAGTATAGGTAGTTAGAATTTAAATAAACAGGGAATAGCAATTCCTTCTATCATGTGATAGAAGGAATTTTAGTTAAAGCAGAATGTCAGCTGCTATCTACTATCCGAAGATAGTATCTGGATCAGGGAATGTTGGTCCTGTAGATGGTCCGATAACGATAATTGGATCAGGAAAACCAGGAATCTGAGTACATCCTCCTCCATTACCATCATCCATTACTCCTGGATTGTGAGTTCCACCATTGATCGTATTAATTTCTAAAGCTGTTAATGTTACCATTTTTTGATTTTTTAAATTTTTCATCGGATATGTATTTTAGTATGTAATTATTAATGGATTAAAAGTTAAATCCTGTAGTATTTGCTGTTTCGAAATCAGAAGTAGTATTTTCTGTAATTAAATCGTCAAAACGATTTATTGGATCTCCAAAAGGTACAATTTCTATTTCTGCTACTGTAGCATTAGATCCGGTTTGTAGTGAAATAGCTCCTCCGTTGTAATTTTCTAATTCTTGTGTACTTAATAAAGTAATGTTTAAATTTTCCATGATGTGCTGTTTTAATTTATTTTAATAAATGATACTGTGCAATTGCTTTTACAGTACAATAATATAAGCTTGTAGTCTCATTATTTGAGACCCTTGATTTTTTGTTTGTTTTTTTAAAGAATTTCTTCTTAGGTATTTAAAAAAATATGATAAATACAAAAGGTGAACTTTACTCACTAAGTTCACCTTTTGTTTATTGATGTTGCGCCCATACGGACTTGCCAGGTTCGACAAAATACTCAACAAATATGCCTGGCTATATTTTCTAAAAAGATAGGTTTGTCTCTACTATCCGAAGATAGAATCCCACGCGCTTTCTAATCCATCTATAATAGTTTCAGCGGCATCGGTTAATGCATCAACAGCTATTTCTACTACTTCTCCGAAATCTACAGATGATCCACTTGATCCGCCACTTCCCCATAAATAACCATGGTTTCCGCCATCTGTTGTAGTTACTTCTTTATAATTCAATTCTACTACGCCTAAATTTTTTAAATTTTTCATTGCTATTATTTTAATTATAAGGTAAAAGTATTGTTTGCGAGCCTTATTATTTGAGCTCTTTTGATGATTGATATTGCATCCTTACGGACTTGCCAGTTTCGACAAAATACTCAACAAGATATTTCAGCTCTATTTTTCTAAAAAGATAGGTTTGTCTCTACTATCCGAAGATAGAATTCCAAGTATCTTTAATAACTTCGGTAGCTTCCGTAAATAATTCTACAGTAATTTCTATATTCATTTGTACTGATTCTGCGAAACCTATGGAAGATCCACCAGATGATTCACTATTAATTGCCCATAAGTAACCGTTATTTCCACCATCTATTGTTTCTATTTCTATGTTATTCAGTTCTACTATCCTTAAGTTTTCTAAATTTTTCATTGCTGTTATTTTAATTATAAGGTAAAAGTATTGTTAACGAGTCTCAATTTTCGAGGCTGATAAAAAGATTTTTATCCTTCTCTATAACGAGTAATATCATCTATTACTTCATCGATAACTTCTTGGATCTTATCTACTACCAAATCTTCAAGGGCATCTAAAGCGTCTGTAAACCAGTTGCCTCCTTGGATCGTAATGATTTCTGTTCGGGTTAATTCTTCCATGTTACTGTTTTCTAAATTTTTCATTGATTTCTTTATTTTTAAAATTGTTTGTTTGTATGGTGGCGTATGTATGTAAGTATACCTTCTCTTCATAAAAGTGTATATTTTACTATTAGATGATTGATATAGATAATATCCCTGTGTTTAGAGGTATTCTCTTTTTGATTTGATGATCAGGGAGATATTAATGAAGCACCCAGCGCATAACGCCTAAGTATATAAAAGGAATAAAATTATTAATAGTATGCATCATATAGGATTTACCGATTCCATATTTATATGCTATATATCCTAGATACAGTCCTCCCGTAAGTCTAGGGACGAGTTTTAGATAGGTCTCTAGATCTCGAGTATCGTAATTAGTGATGTGAATAACAGCAAATATGATAGCCGATAGCACAATTAGTAATACCGTATGATTCTCTATTATAAAATGTATTTTGTGTCTTGCTGTTGTACTAATTAGATAGACGGTTCCAATTGTTATCATACTACATATGAGTATATAACTTTTTATATCAAATTTCATGAATATACAGATAAACAGGATAATACTGATAAGTGTTGGGTAGATATAAAAATTTGATTTCGGTAACATAAATATACCTCTAAAACAGAATTCTTCAAGGATTGGAATCACAAAGACAAAGCTGATAAAGGTGCCTATATTAAAATAGGAAAGTTCACTTTCATCAAAAATGGGTTTATCGAAAATATAGTATTTTACTAATAAAAATGCTACATTAAAACCCATTACGATAATAAATAAGTACACAAAGTCAAAAGTTTCTTTTTTATGTGTAAGTGATATCCATCCCATATCTATTTCTCTATTGTATATATAAAACTATCCTTCACAGCTGCATTCGCCGTATGAATTCCATCCATCTACCAATCGGTCTACAAAATCATCAAAAGCATCTGCAATTCCAAGTGGATCCATATCTCCTATAAGATCATCAAATATACTACCTCCAATAATTACGTATATTTCTTCTAGTTTTAGTTCCTGCATAATGATATGTTTTGTGAAAGTTATTATATAAACCTTCCCTATAAAAGGGAAGGTTTATAACTTGATGGAATGATCAATTAGTCAAACCAGCTCATTACTTCGTCATAAGCAGCTTCAGCTTTCTCAGCTACCCAGTTTGCAGCTGTACATACACCGTCAACTACTGCATGAGCTGCGTATCCTATATCTTCTACAAGACCTCCACCGTTAATTTCGATTAATTCTTTTTCGCTTAAACCTTTGAATGAATTTAAATTTTCCATGTTTTTTATATTTATTTTATTTGTTATTAATAATTATGATTTTTTTATTCTCCTCCACAAGAACACTCTCCGTAAGAATCCCATCCATCAGCTAGTCTTTCTTTAAATCTATCCCATCCTGCGTCGATTCTCTCTAAAGCATCAAGGATATCAGTGAAGATCCCGTCTCCTCCGTCAATTTGAGTAGTTTCTAATACGCTTAATTCCTGAACTCCGTAAGTTTCTAAATTTGTCATTTTATTTATTTTTATAATTAATATTTGTATGTTGTGTCAAACTCGTTTGGTGCACCTGTTTCGCTTTGACAATGTAAAAGTAGGTTTAGGGAGTCTCATTAATTGAGAGTGTCTTTTTAAAAATGTTAAATTTTGTTAATATGATTCTTTTTGTGCGAAAATTGAAAGCTGTTTTCTTCTTCAATAAAGTGAATCAATTAAAGAAGCTTTTTTGTCTAGAAAATAAAATGAATTCCAAACACTACTTTTTTGCTAAGTCTGAACCCTATCTTTTACAAACATTTCTTCTTTGTATTATATTATTTCTTTTGGATCATTTTTATTTATTTTAAAAAATTATCAAACTTTATAATTAAACCATATTGATGTTGGTATTTGCAGATATAAAATCGAAAAAATATAATACCTTAGAAGAAATTGGTGATTTCCCTATAATTGGAACAATTTTTATTTTATTATTCAGTACATTCCCTAGTTTTATTTTACTTTTTTTCGATCTTCCTAAAGAATATGAGACTCCTATCTTTTACTATATATCTTCTCTGTGGTGTTTTATTCTTTATAGGTTAGAAATTTACATTAAGCTTTTTTTTGTTCCGGCTTGGGTTCTATTCTTTGTTTTGGGTGTCATAATAGGATACTCTAATTACTATGGTTAAGCACAGAATAAAGATCTAGAACTGTTTTCACTAATAAACTGAAGAATTAAAACCGCAGATACATATTCTTACTATGGGATTTGCTTTGTAACTAAAAAGATAGAAGATGGTATATTATTAGACGCTTGCTTATATGTATTTTGTAATTTTTCATATTGTTAGAAATAAAAAAAGGAGCTGTATACATACAAACTCCCCTTTTACGAATCAAACTCAACAATTTTTAAAACCAGTCTGGTATATCTTCTTCTAAAGGTATGTGATAATCCTCTGAGTATACCATTACATCTGAAATGATGGATTGTAATTCTGGATCATTTATATTTTCAAACCTATACTTCTTTTTAGTGCTATTTTCTTTTGTGTACTTTTTCATTAGTAATAAGATTAGGTTATACAATTTGTAAATATGGATAGTTAAAAGCAGGTTCTACCAAAACTCTCTGAAAGCTACCTCCACTAATTTCTAATACTTCTTCTCCTTGCAGATCTCTTGTATAGAATCCGAATCTAAAGCTTACTTGTTCTTCATACACATAACTTTGTAAACCAATATCAAATATGATAGGAGCATTCAATCGTTTCATTACTTCAAATATTCTAAATAATGAAGCCTTAGAAATGTCTAATCTTCTCGCCAGCTGTTGTGGGTTACCAGTAGCTTGCATTCGGATAAGGCGATCTAATCGTTCTATTAATTCTATTTGTCTTTCAATTTTTGTCATGATTCGAGTGTTTTTTGATTAAAATTTTATGTATACTAACAGTTGCTAGGCAACAGCTTCAATTTTATTGATATAATCTAGTGCTGGCATCTGCTGTTGCCATAGTTGATAATATTTTTCTTTACGGCCATAAAGTTCCTGATGATTTCCTTCTTCTAATACTTCACCTTTTTCTAAAACCACAATTTTATCAGCATCAATAACTGTACTCAGTCGATGCGCAATCACAATAATTGTTTTGTTTTCTGCACGTAAGTTTTGTATAGTTTTTTGGATGTAATTTTCTGAGGCGCTATCCAGAGAAGAAGTAGCTTCGTCCAATACCAGTATTTCAGGTTTTTTGTATAAGGCTCTGGCAATAGCAATACGTTGTTTTTGCCCGCCAGATAATGACGCACCATTTTCGCCTAAATAAGTATTAAATCCATTGGGTAGTGCTTCGATAAACTCCAGAATCCCTATATCTTTACAGATAGTAATGATCTCATCCATATTAGGATTGTATTCTCCTATAGCAATATTTTCGATAACATTACCAGCAAATAGATCTATTTTTTGTGGTACTACACTAACAATGTTTCTAAGACTATCGTTAGTAATATATCTTAGATCTTTATCTCCAATACTAATAATACCATTGCGAATTGGATAGATGTTTTGTAATAATGACATTAATGTAGATTTTCCAGATCCACTCTCACCCACAATTGCAGTCAATTCTCCCTGACGAATAGTAAGATTAAACTTTTTGAAAACTTCTTTTCTACTTCCGTATCTAAAGGCAACATCGGTAAAAGAAATATCGCCCACCGATTCTTTACGAAGTGCCATTTTATTTTCAGATTCTTCACGCTCTAGATCCATGATTTCAAAAAGACGATCGGCAGCAATCAATGCGTTCTGTATCTGTTTATTTGCCCCTACCAAGCTAGCAACTGGCCCTGTAAAATACCCAACAATTGCGTAAAAAGACATTAATTCTCCAGCGGTAATCTCTCTATCGATTACAAAGAAAGAACCAGACCATAATAGGATAATGACGAATAATTGTGCTACAATACCAGTAGAAGTTCCTGAGAATACAGAGTTAAGAGCAGATTTATATCCACTTTGTAACAAGCTCACAAATCGAGTTTCTGTTTTGATATTAGCAAAGTCTTCTAATCCAAATCGTTTGATGGTGCCTACAGAATTTAAGGATTCTACTAACTGACTTTGTAGGTCAGCACCTTTTTCCATCACTTTACGTTCTGCTTTTTTATTCAGCTTGTTCATGATGAAATAGATACCTGCATACAAAGGAATCACGCAAAGCATAATTAATGCAAGTTTCCAGTAATAGAAGAACATCAACCCAAAAGAGAAGAATAAGATCATTACATTTACAGTAAGTGATAATGCTACGCCATTGATAAAGCTTCTGATTTTTACAGCATCTCCAATTCTAGATGTAATTTCACCTACTCTCATGGTGTCAAAAAACTGTTGAGGTAGTTTTAATAAGTGTTTGTAATATCCTAATATTAATCGGGTATCGATTTGCTGACCCGTTTTGATCAAAAACACATCTTTATAAACTCCAATCACAAACTTTAGAGCTAATAATCCAATCATAATCACTCCAAGTAAGTTAAGCAGTTTCGTATTTCCACCGACCAATACATAATCCGTTATTTTCTGAATAAAAATAGAAGTAGAAAATCCTAGTAAGGTATATACAATAGCTCCAACTAGTGCTTGTAATACAACCAAACGATGTGGTTTTAATAGGAACCAAAAGCGTTTATAGGAAGAGATTTTTTCATTTCCTTGTTCGAAACTTTCATTTGGCGCTAGTAATACCAATACTCCAGTCCATTCTTTCTTAAACTCCTCGTATGATTTTTTATGCATTTTACCATCGCCAGGATCCATAATTGTAATGTGATTTTTGGTCACCTCATAGATGACTACAAAATGTTGTAGTTTCCCTCTCACGATCACATGGGCAATTGATGGTTTTGGAATTTTGGATAAGCTATCAAAATCTCCACGAACACCTTTAGCTGTAAAACCAATTTTTTGTGCAGCTTCCATCAATCCTAAGATATTGGTGCCTTTTTTATCGGTGCTGGCATATTGACGTATCCTAGCAATAGGTAGTTTTAATTTATAATACGCAGAAATAGATGCCAAGCAGGCAGCACCACAGTCTGTAATGTCATGTTGTTTTATTTTTATTTTAGCCATGATACGTTTTTTATGGTTGAACTTGAGCAATAGTTGGAGTTGATGGATTTAACCAGTCATCTACTTTGTCATACAATAGATCAAAAAGGGTGCGTTCTGTTAACTGAAATCGAGCGCTAAGTGTCATCCCTTTATTAAAATTTCCTTTAAAGCCGTTTTTTAACTCCAGATGTGTTTGATCAATAGCACAACGAACTTTAAAAACAGGTTCGTTATTTACGACGTCTACATCTTTACTAATATCTAGGATTTTTCCTGTCGCTAATCCCCATTGGTTATAGTTAAAGGCATCTACCTGAAAGCTTACTTTTTTCTCTTTGCTTACCAATCCTATATCCGAAGGAGACAGATAGCATTCTACAATGAGTCCAGTATCTGGTGATATTTCGGCTATTGGAGATCCGCTAATGATCATGCTTCCTGGTTCTATTCCTTTTACACTTTTTAGAATCCCATCTATCGGAGCAGTAATAATGTAATCTTTTTGATTTTGTTGTATCTGGGATACATTGCTTTGCAGTTCTCGTAATGCTACAGAGTAATCAGTTAGCTGGGTTTGCCAAGTGTTTTTTTGCTGTTTTCTGAATTGATGTAATGTGTTTATAGATAATTGATGCTCGAACTCGCTATTTTCGAATTCTATTTTGGCAATCACTCCTTTTCCGTACAGTTTTTGATCTCTTTCGAAATCTATCAGTGTTTTTTCGAATCGAGTTTGTAGCTCTCCAATTTTTTGAGTGTAGTATAAAAATTCTTTTTGATAACGTGCTGATACCAGTTTCTCAAAACGTGGATGCGTAGCATTGATTAGATATTTGCAATCTGTAATGAATTCTTGCGTTTCTGAGATTTTGGAGGAAGAAAGTTCTATTTTTTCATCGAGAATTTCTTTATTGGTCATGAGAAGTGTATCTCCTTTTTGCACTTGCTGATTGTCTAGTAAATCTGCAAAAACTACCTTTCCTGATTGCAAAGGAGTAATGGTAATTCTTTCTTTACTGGGTTTTAGCATACCACGAGCCGTGGTATAAATGTCTACTTTTATAAGAGGTAAAAGGATAAACGCAATACAAATAGCAATTAGAATGATACCGTAAATCACTTTACTGCTATTGCGATGTTTAAACTGATGTACCTCTACAGTATTTTCGATAATCTCTTTTGGAAATAATTGTTTCATACGATCCGTTTTTTGTGAGTTAAAAAATGAAATGATATATCGATATCATGACGTCTGCTAGATGAGTGATAATTTTTATGAGTACAGTAACCATCTGGTGTAAATTATTGATGGTTCAAATATAGTTTGGGTAATGACCTTATTACAAGGAGACTACATCGGGATTCTGGGAAATCAGACTCTGTATTCGCGGAATTCAGACATTGTTTTGTAGCGATAAAAAGCTGGTTGATTGCGACTTAAAAAAATAAGGATATCATTTTTAAAAAAAATGAAAGTGGTATATTTGCACCCTATTATTTAGGTAGACTATAGCCCCAAAGACACTAAAATTTCACCACTATTGCAACGATTATTTTGTAGTATGGTTTATATGGATAATAAAAAATAGTCTATATAGATAAGGCATACTTATTGTGAATGGCTATGTATTAAAAATTTAATATTAGGTAGGTACATACCATGTATGAAATGATAAAACGTTACACCAATCACTTTGCAGTTTGCATTATTTTCTTTTTACTCCACCAACTCTCTGCACAGCAAAATCAAATAGTGGATTCTTTAGATATAAAGAGTTATGAGGAACAGTTAATAAAACTTCCTGTACCAGATTCTATTATTAATAAAAACTATTCCTATGAAGAGCTTTATTATTATTATTATAATTACTCTTTTACAAAAAAAAATAAGACACTCGCCACGGCATTCGCCAATGCATATATAAATCTATCAAAAACAAATAAGGATAGCCTTCGTTTGGCTGAAGGATATTATAGTCTTGGCTTTATATTAAATAAGGATTTGGCCACAGTATATATGGATAGTGTTATAACATTAACAAAAAATTTAAATAACCCTAGGTTTCCTGCTTCTGCTTATTATTTTAAAGGTACAATATTTTCAGGTAAAAGAGCATTTAAAAAAGCTTTAGATAGTTATATTCTTGCGAATGAATATGCTCGTAAAAATTATAATACAGATTTGATTTTTAAAGTGAATAACGTAATTGGGTTATTAAAAGATCGAATTGGGGATCATAAAGAAGCTCTCTTTTTATTTAAGGAAAATTATAATTATTTAAAACATAATAATGGTAAAAAAACTAAAAATAGACAGTATTTAAGTAATTTGTTTTCCATTACCACATCTTTTTATCGTTTGAGAGAATTAGATTCTGCTACTTACTATGCTAATATAGGTATGAAAGAATCTTTGGCAAGAATGAATACTGAAAATGTTAACCGTTTTACCATATGTAAAGGTGTTATTGATTACTTAAGAAAGGATTACGATATTGCTCTGAATAGAATAACAAAATCAGTAGAATATTTTCAGGAAGTTGATGATAAACCAAACTTGGCCGTTGGTTATTACTATCTAGGAAAGATTAATTACGAATCTGACAACAAAGAAAAAGGTATTTTTTATTTTAAACAATTGGACACCATTTTTCAGCAACAGAAGGACATTCTTCCAGAAACTCGAAATGGTTATGAGATGCTAATCGACTACTATAAAAAAACCAATAATCCTGAACAACAATTAGTCTATATTGAAAAACTCATAAAGGTCGATAGTGTATTGAATAGTAATTATAGATATTTACAGAAGAAGATCACTCAAAACTATGATACTCCATTATTAATTCAGGAAAAAGATAAAATCATTGGTTCTTTGGAAAACGAACAAGTAGTGTCTCGGTTTGGAATCATAGGGCTAACCGTTATTAGTATTATAACAGGGGTGTTTTTATTTCTTAATTATACTAAAAAGAAGAAATATCAAAAAAGATTTGAAAGTCTTCTTACTAAAAAAGAAGTTCCAAAAGAAACACCTATTGTAAAAGAGTCTGAGAAAAAAGAGGCTGAGGATATTGGGATTTCAGAAACCATTGTACAACATATTTTGGCGTCGTTAGATGATTTTGAGGGCAAAAAAGAATATTTGACTCCAAATATTACTACAGCTGGATTAGCAAAACAATTTGAGACTAATGCAAAGTATCTTTCTAAAGTGATTAACTTTTATAAGCAAAAGAGTTTTATCGCCTATATCAATGACTTAAGAGTAGACTACGTGGTAGAAAAATTACAGACCGATCAGAAATTAAGGAATTATACAATTAAGGCAATTGCACGAGAGATTGGTTTCAATACAACCGAAGCT
Source organism: Aquimarina sp. 433 (assembly GCF_054054605.1). Classification (NCBI taxonomy): domain Bacteria; kingdom Pseudomonadati; phylum Bacteroidota; class Flavobacteriia; order Flavobacteriales; family Flavobacteriaceae; genus Aquimarina; species Aquimarina sp. 433. The sequence continues at coordinate 284,242 of NZ_JBSWZK010000002.1, read as the reverse complement.
TTTTCGAAATCTTTCCTTAAAAAAACAGGAATTTATCCGTCTTATTTTATAAAACAGCTAGAAAAGAAGAAAGTTTAGGTAAAAACATAAAAAACTTGTTTTCAGTTTGTTAAAGGTCGGAATTCCTGAATACAGAGATCTACTGTAGAATAATTGGTATAATTACAAGCAGATTTGATTAGTTTTGACCCAGACAAATACTCACAAAAATATTACTCTAATATGAAGAAGAAGAGAAACGAACAAAAACTATCTTTAAACAAATTAAACATTGCACGATTAAATAACGCTCATGTAATAAAAGGAGGATCCTTTTTTGTAGATGCATTTCTAGATGATGACGATGGGACTGATACAGATCATGATGATCCAGATCATCCAAGACCACCGGTATGTGTTACTTCAAAACCTATTGGTCAACTGGGATAATATAAAAGTAAAAACAACCTTATAGCGAAAAGTTATAAGGTTGTTTTTGATTCGTCTTAACCTATATACAGACTAAAAATGTTATATAAGAAGTTCGGTACATATATTTGTTGTTTTCTGTTAGGTATTCTCTCTGATGGAGAGATAATTAGTCAGGTGAAACCAAGTAAATTCAACAAGGAGTTTGCCTCTCAATGGTATTATCAGGATTTATTAAATGATTCTATACCAGGTATTAGTCTAATAAAAGCTTATGAAAGCTTAGATAACATTCCGCAAAAACAAAATGTCATTATAGCCATCATTGATATGGCTATGGATATTGATCATAAAGATTTAGAAGATCAGATATGGACTAATATAGATGAAATCCCTAATAACAATATTGATGATGATAACAATGGATATATAGATGACATTCATGGCTGGAATTTCTTAGGAAATGCAAAAGGTGAGAACGTACTTTTTGCCAATTATGAATACACGAGAATCATTAGAAAATACGATAGTGTTTTTAAGGATAAAGGGATTAATGATATTTCCAATGATCTTAAGGATGATTTTTTACAATATCGTAGGGCTAAAAAAAAGTATGAAGAGCGATTAACATATGCTAAAAATGATAAAGCTTATATCGATTATTATGATATGGGCTATTTAGAAGCTTCTATAGCGTTAATGAATTACTTTCCAAAGAAAAAGTATACTAAGAGGAAGTTAGATAGTCTTAAAAGTCTTTATAAAGATGATAAAATTTTAAATGCTCATTTAGATTACATGTTGGTATACGTGGAGTATAAGCTAACACCAAAATGGATACAAGACTATAAGCAAAAAGCTTATGAAAGATTAGACAAGCTTTTAAATTTAGACTATGACGAGCGTTTGGCGGTTATTGGAGATGATCCACAGGATATTACTAATATTGGATATGGGAATAATCAGGTAAATAATAATACTCATATTATTTCGCACGCAACCAAAGTAGCGGGAACGATTGCTGCTACAACTAATAATCCTAAGGTTAACAAAATCGATAATCAAATCCAACTTATGTCACTGTTGGTTTCTCCATTTGGGAACGAGCATGATAAAGATATGGCGCTCGCTATACGATATGCTGCAGATAATGGAGCAAAAGTGATTAATATAAGTTCTGGGAAAGAATTTTCATTATATCGGAAATGGGTTTTAGATGCCATAAAGTATGCCGAAGAAAAGCAAGTGTTAATAATTACCTCTGCTGGGAATGGTGCTCAGAATCTTGATGAACCATTAGCATATAATTATCCCGATGATACTGATAAAGATGGCAATGAGGTTGCTGCTAACTTTATAAAAGTAGGTGGTACCAGCTCAAGCTTAGATAAAAATATCTTATATAAGTACAGTAACTATGGGAAACGAAAAGTAGATCTTTTTGCTCCTGGTGTAAAAATTTTAACGTTGACGCCTGATAATCAATATAAATTAGAGAGTGGTACATCAATATCTTGTGCGGTGGTTTCTGGAGTAGCGGCTTTGATACGATCGTATTATCCTGGATTATCCGCTAGCCAAGTAAAAGAAATTCTTATGAAATCCGGAACCTCATATGACATAGAGGTTGAGGTTGAACAAAGCGATAAAACCAAAAAAATGATACCTTTTTCAGAGCTTTCTAAATCTGGAAAAATAGTAAACGCATATAATGCTTTACAAATGGCAAAACAGTTTTCTTTGGAATAATTGGATACTTGTTTTTTTGAAAGGTAAGTTCGAAAGATTGCGTATTGTTATTTTTAGTTTTATATCAAAAGAACATAAAGTCTAAAAGCTATATTATAAAGAACCAGCTACAAATCATTGTAACTGGTTTTTTACTTTAATTATCAACTATTTCTTAACAAGCTATGACAGCACTCGAAAGGATTCGAGCGCTAGCGGGGTTGCTAACATTTTATCTTTTGCCTTATGGCAAACTGGACATCCAGATTATCAACCTAAGTAATAGTTAGGATCTTTGTATAAATAAATTCTAGTTGAATTTTGGATCGCTCGGATTTCGAATCTACGCAATTAAGATTATAAACAATATTTTTATCTTTGTGTTATCTTTACATATTGCAAACTCATGTTATCAGGACAAATGAATGAAGATGATAGAGGTACTATTAAAAAGCTAATTGATGCATTTATCACCAAACGTAAACTCCAAAAACTAGCACAGTAAATTCATATGAGATATTTATTATTAACCCTATTGTTATCTACAATAACAGGGTGTTATGCGCAATCAAAAGACTGTAGTAAATTTAAGACTGGAACTTTCAAATATCCTAACGATAATTCAAGTTTTGTAATTACTCGTAATGATTCTATACAGGTTGAGTTTGATAAAAAGAATAATTTTAAAATGGTGGGGTCTGTAGAATGGTTGTCAGATTGTCAATACAAATTAACTTATACTGAAGTTAGTGACCCAAGAGCAAGTAGTCTTGTAGGTGTTTCATTTACAGTAGATATTACCAGTGCCTCTGATAATACTTATAAATATCATGCTTATGATAATGAAAAAGAAATTAAAGGTAAAATGATTAAAATAAAAAACAGTTACAAACATTAAGTCTGTAACTGTTTTATTACTGTTTATGATTAGATGTTAAACTTTTTTTCTATAACCGAAGATTGAGTTCTTTTCAAATAATCTTTAAAACAATTTGCACAAGAACCTGGATCACCACTTATTTTTGAAAATTCAAATTCAAAATCATCTACATTCATCTCATTATTAAATTGAGAAATATTTTCAGATGTGGTAAAGTAATGAATAAAACTTTCGTTAATCTCCTTAATATGAAATATTACCCTAACAATATTAGCCCTTTTCTTTTTTAAAAAGAAATCATGGAGAATCTTACTCATTTGTACAATTTTATTTTCTCCATGTTCTTTGCAAATTATTATCCCCATATATTATTGATTATCAAATAATGTTTTAATAAAACCATACTCTCTTAAAGGACTATTTGAGATGTTAACACCTCCATTTCTAAGTACATTTCCAACATGATTAACGCAAGAATTACATTTCTTATCATAAACACCAAGTTGTTTACCCACCTGACCGTTTTGATAATCCTGAGCTGCCTTAGCATTTGGCAATTGAATTTCCGCTGTGTTTGTTGGATTTTCTGCTGTACGAGTTCTTATCGTGGTTGTTGATAAATCTGCACTAGTAATTACTTGATCTGTCATCACTGAATTTCCATTAAAATTAGTTTCTATTGCATAATGTCCAAATGGATTATCTGGAGTTGCTTCATATTGAAAAACTGTTGCTGTACCTGCTTCATTTACATTTTTAGCAAGTGCTTTGGCACCTTTTTCAATTAGATTAGCCGCTGCTTTAGTAACATCAAGAACATCACTCGCACCACCTGTTGCTTGCGATAAAACTTCATCTTTTGCTTCATTTAGTAAAAAAGCACCAGTAGCAGCTGGACCAGCTTCTAAAGCAGCTACCATAGCAATAGGAGCAGCTACAAATCCTACAGCAATACCAACTGAAAGTTTTGGATTTTCTTGTTTCCATTTACTAACATTAGGGTCTCTAGAGGCTTTAGCAGCGCTCCAAACAGCAAGTTCTAAACCTTCTAGTTCAACCCCCATTCCAATTTTATTCTCTTGAAATGCGTAGGTAGAATTATAGGTGTAATCTTCTGCTAATGGATCAATTTGCCAGAATCGCCCAATTGCAGGATCACTTACACGATATCTCCATTCATGAGTATTTAATCCTAAATCTTCTGTAAATTCCTGATCTTGATAGGTTTTGAGGTTGTTCTTAACACCTCTAAGTGTAGTATTGTAACCTTTATGTTCAAGCCCAAAAGGATAGAAATTTTGTTCTCTTCTGATTTCGTGTGCAAGATCACCGTCACCATCAATATCTGCATTATTTCGAACTAAGTCTATTTTCCCATCATTATCACCATCTGAGTATGTGATTCTTACATTATTCCAGATATCCTTGAGTTGATATACATAATCATAACCACTATTTCCATTGGGTTCTACATATCCTTCAGAGGTATTGAAAAACTGTAACTGTCCATTTTCATAGACATAGTTCCCAGCATATTCTGTTGTTAAAGAACTTCCACCAGAGACGATCTTTTTTTGTTTGACTCCAGTGGCGTCGTAAATATAGCTAATATTTCCCGTGTTGGAACGTACCTGATCATTTATTGCTATCGATGTAGGTAAGTTTAAATGATTGTAAGCGATATTAGTTATTCCTTTATTACAATCGATGGTCATATTCCCGTTCACATCATAAACATAATCATTATTGGTATTAGTGCCATCTATAAAACCTTCATCCTTATGAACTGTGGTTATCGCCTCTCTAACTTTTTCTAATTTATTATTGGAGTACGTATAATAAAGCTCATCAATGGTTTTGGTAGCTCCTCCTCCAGGTCTTCCATTTCTGGTAATTCTTCCGATATTTCCATTTTTATCATATGCAATCCCCCAAATACTATAAGCATCTCCAGCCATTAGCGAGTTGTCTTTAAGACTATTAGCTCTTGTAATTCTATTAAGGGCATCATACTGATAAGAATACGATCTTTTGGTATTATCATTAGCCGTTCTCCAGATGGTTTGGGAAATATTACCATTGTACAACTCTGGTACATCATAAAGCCCTTCTACGTCTGTATAATTAATTTTAAAAGTAAACAGATCGTCTCCTATATTAGCTACATCATTAATATCGGTTAGCCATCCACGTACGTTGTATTTGTAATCTATGGTTTGTAATGGAGCTTGTTCTGCATTTCCTACTTTTTTATTTTCTAACTGTCCCAGATCATCGTAATTGTTTTGTACAATTAATTCTTGTGGATGGGTGCCTATTTGTTGTTTTTGAGTCAATAATCGTCCCATATGATCATAGGTAAAAGTATCTGTGGTAACAATCGCAGCATTGCTCCCTTTAGTATGTGTAGTTTTTACTTGGATTGGTTTTCCAGTAAAATCTAATTGGGTTTCTACAATATCCGTCGTATTTAAATAATCATTACGACTACCAGTCCAAATAACCTGTCCTTTGCTATCATATGCTATTACTGTAGTGATCCACTGATTGGTTCCTAATACACGTACTTTAGATCCTGTGGCTAATCCTTTGGTAGCATTGGTAGTGGCTACACCAAATATAGTAGCTGGTTTGTTCATGCCATCTCTATCGAAGGTATAGTTGTCGTAGTAATTGATGGTATGCATTTCTCCTCCACCAGGAAAGGTGTTATTACTGTAATAAATTTTTATTCCATTCACTATAATGTATTTATCATCAGTTTTTGCTTCATATTGCGCAGCATCTACATCATTATCTAGATTCTGTTGCAATCCAGCTCTTGTTGTATCCCAAGGGAAAGTCTCTAACCCTGTAAATACAACTCTTCCAAAAGCATCGTATTTGGTAAACAACCATTGACGATTAGGTCTTTGCACTGCATCTTGCGTAAGTATAGGTTGATCCAGTTTGTTATAGATGATATACTCCCAACCTTTTCCTGGTATTTTCTTTTCTACCAATCGGTTTCTACGATCATACTTGTATTGATACGCTAGTTCACTAAGCTCCGTACTAGACACACCATTGTTCACTGTAATCTTAGGAGGTAATACAAAGGTTAGATTCCCAAAATCATCATATACATAATACGTGTCATGAGGAGTATTGTTATTAAATGTTCTTTTTAAGATAACCCGTCCTAATTTATCAGTATACTCCTGTGTAGTGTGATCACTTTCATCACTTTCTGTCCAGTTTTCATCTTTGGTAATGGTCACAAAAAGTTCATTTGCTGGATAATTACCTACCTTTTGTAAAATCGGGATTACTGTATTACCGGCATGAAAGTTTACCTTAAAATACACTACATTATCTGCATCACTATTTAAGGTTCTATCCAGTTTGATGGTATGATCATCTCCTGTACTTTGTGCTTGCCAGTCTGCTCCTGGTGCAGCTTGTTTTAATGGTCTGTTTAATGGAGATGCTTCAAAAATAGTTTCCGAATATGGATTAGGTGTATTCTGATATTTTGGAGTGTTATAAAAAGCATTTAGTTCTGCTAGTGGATTGGTATAGATATCACCATTTTGTGTTTCCTCTGATGCGTAAGGTAGGTGCTCTTTGGCTTGTCTACCGTAGTTATCATATGCATAGTGTGTAATGATATCTTTTGGTTTGGTCTGTTGGATGAGTTCTGTAACAGGTACGCCATTTCCATCAATTTTAGTCAACACAGGATTCCAAAAGTACTGACGTACATTGGTGTCTGTAGCATAGTATAAATAACTTCTAAATCGTGAAGTGGTCGTATTGTTTCTCCATTTAAAATCATTTCCTGATTTTACTTTAGTACCATTGATATCATAGACACCACTAATACCAGAATTACCACCACTATAGGTATGCGGATGTACGACTCCAACTAATAAATACCATTGATTCAGATTTGGCATATCTCCAGACCAGAAATAAGGATTATTGTTAGCTGTACCACTTAAATTGTTTACGTTTTGTGTTCCATGGTATGTTCTTCCGTCTTGTGATCCGGTACGTTTTACCCAAACGGTATAACGATAGGCTACATTTTTATCCACTGGGATATAATCAGTATTCCAACCACCATCAGCATCGTTATTGCTATCATTACCACATCTCCATACAAGAGATTCTTCTCCAAAAGGATTAGTGTCAAATATTCTTTGGTTATCAGAAGATTGGCCATTGATGTTAAATAAAGGAGTAGTTCCTGTGCCTACTGTCCAATCATCTGTCCAATCTAGGATATTGGTGTTTTGTTGTTGTCCACCAGCTCTAACGGCTATCGTTTGTTTGGCTCTTCCTAAGCCATCAAAATAATTTACCGATACAATCTTATCACTTTCTAATACTTTAGATTGCTCACCTTCTTGCACATCGGTTTGGTAGGTGGTGGTTTTCACATAGTTTTCTGTTTGTGTCTGTGCGCTAAGGGCTGTAATGCATAATACAGCGATGGCTACTAGTATGTTTTGTAATGTTTTCATGATACTGCTGTATTAGTTGTTTGTATAGTGATATTCATTTTCTGATAAAATGTTTCCATCCTGATCTTTTACTTTGGCTAATCGATGAAAATTATCATATTCATAGTACATCACATATCCTTTTGGGTCTGTCATGCTAGTGACTCCTACAGATGGATTGTAGGTATAGGTAGTTACCTGTGCATTGGCAAAAAATGTGTTATCTCGTAAGTTTTTTAACTGAGTTCTCAGCGTATTTTCTTCGCTAATTGAATTTTCAGAATTAGAGGTTGTTTTTATTTGATTGATAAGATTGGTGACAGCTGTCGGCATTCCTGTATAAGAAGCATTGGCAATTTTTGCAATCGGGTAACGATTATTGTATCCCCACACAAATATGATCGAGGTTCCATTGGCTTGGGTTACTTCTAAAGGATTTCCATGGGAGTCGTATTTTTTATAATACATACGATCTTCTAGCGTGGTATTTCCTTTGGCAAATTGTACCTTTTCTGGTAAAGCAATGCCTTGACCCCAATCTTTGTAAAAGGTTTTGCGAGTAGCTAATTTAAGAGTAGTTTCATCTTCTTTGATGGTGCTGCTTTCTGTTTGGATCACTTCGGTAAGACGATTGCTAGTTACCAGTAATTGACTACCTGCATCGCTAAAATCCTTCGGATAAGAAAACATACTTTGTTCTTTAGCGCCATCGATTCCCGTAGTTGTGCTAGTACGTAGTAAATAGTCTACAGCAGGATCATAGCTCATATTGCTTACTGTAGTAGTTTGCTTGTCATCAAAGTATTGAGTAGACTTCACCTGGATCGTATTACCAGCAGTACCTTGCATAAGATTTCTCTTTAAAGAAAGGGTAGAGAGATCAAATCGTTCAATGCAAGTAGCTCCTGGAGCATCACATCCTGCAGGTCGTTGCGGTGTATAAGCTCTATTTTCTGCCTGTACGATTCCACCAACTCCTGCACTACCTACAAATCCTTGAAACCAAACAGGTTCTAAATGGCGGTACCTGTATTTATTTGTAGAAGCATCGTAATAAATTTGTATGTATTTGATGCTATTGTTTTCATTGTGAGTAAGAGAAATTCCGGCTGTAGAAAAATATAAAGGGTTATTGTAGCTGTTTTCTGAAGAAGAAATGGTATCATTATCAGCATTAAAAACAAAGTTCTTTTTTTCCTTACCCACTTTGTATGTTGGGATAAAACTATTAGTAAAAGGCCTTATTTCGTTGGTAACGATTCCATCGGATCCCGTGTTAAATTCATGAACAGTGCGTCCATTACCTGTACTACCATTTAGAATATTCTCTTCATATATAGTAACTTTTGGGTATACCACATGAGGTTGGTTACTAGATGCTCCTGCTAATCTATGTAGAGTATAAGCAGTAGGATTACCTGGTTGGTTGGTAATTACTTTAGCTGTTGTATATACCAGTGTAGGATCAAAAACTGTTTTACCAGAATTGTATACATATTTTTTAGAAGATACTTTTTGGTTATTACTGTCGTAATCTGTAATTTTTTGGATACGAATTCCTGCTTTTAAGAATTGTCCATTGGTTGTTTCTGTTTCATCAATTTGTTCTTCTCTAAATACCCGAACATTAGAAGTTCCAGATAGAGAATTTACCAAAGTGATTTGATAGGTGCCTGGCTCTAAAAGAATTTGTCTTCTATCCGCGGTACCATAATTACTCCATAAGACAGAAGAGCTTATTTGTCCCGTAGATTGATTTACAATTTGATCGTAAGGAATTACAGTCGGAGTAAAATCAGGATCTATAAGAGGGTTGTCATCTCGATTATCACCAAGATCAATATTTCCAAATACTCTTAAAATATAAGCTTCTCTATTTCCTAGTCCAGTTGTTTTATAGTCTAGTTCGTAATAGTAAGGTTCTGTGATCGTAAATAAGTTACTTTGAATTTTTGGTATTACATCACCAAATTTGTCTTCACATGCATTTCCACAAACATCTGCATTCGAAGGATCATGACCACCGGTTAAACTTGCTCCTCCATATACTACTTCTCTTGTTACAATAGTATTAGAAGATCCTCCACTGGATGCTCTATTGGATCCATAAGTAAAGGTGGTATATCCTCCTGTTGGGTAGGTGATTTTGGTAAGCATCCCTGTTTTAGCTTTGTCAAAATCTGGTAATCGGTTTGCTCCAGTATAGATATCTCCATTTCTAGTGTATTGTGGATATAATACCGAGTTATTCTTGCCATTATAAAATCCCATATAATCCTGAGAAAGGGATTTTCTGGAAGGTACTCCTGGAGCATTATCATATGTAAAAGAATATTGTTGATAGCCATTGTCATTGGCATCCGTAATCTCTATATTATCTAGTTTTAGACGAATATCATAAGCATCACTATTGGCAGGATTTGCTGAAGGAGAGATTCCAAAGTAAGAATGTGTAAATTTTATCTTTTTAAGTATTGGAGCTATTAATCCACTGCTCTGTGGAGTATAAATTCGCAATTCATCTAGTCCACTAGGCACGGTCAGTTTCATGTCATATCTATTTTTAAGAACAGTGGATACGATCAATTTTCCATTGTGTTGTATTTGACTTAAAAAGGACTGATTTAGCTTAGTAACTGGTTGAAAGGTGGATCCACCTGGATTGCTAAAGGTGTTTCCTCCAGGATTATCTGGCATGGGATTGGTAGCATGACTTACTGGAGCCGATGAAAAAGGTTGATTCCAATATCCTGTACTGGTATAGCTAAATTCATATGTATCCTTTAATGTTGGAGACTCTATTTTGGTTAATAACCAAGACGATACATACTCTTTAATCACTCCGCCTGTGGCAGAAGCGTCATTACCCTGAGTATGTGTTTTTTCTTGCTGTTCGAAATAATATTTAGTTCCGTTCTCACTGGTAATGGTCCAATGGCGAATATATCCGGATCTATAGTATTCTACTTTAGTTCTTGGGTTTTTAAGACCTCGAGCCTGTAGAGTTTGCATATCAATGACTACCATCTCGTTAAGACCTGGCGCATTAACACTAAAAAAGTCTTGCTCTATTTCTTTACGTCCTTTATTTACGCTTTCTAAAAAGTAGAAGTAATCGATAGCTTTTTGTTGTGTATCAAAAGAGAAATTGTTTGCAGTATATTCAATAATTTTTGATCTAACGGAATTATCGAAGATGCTTTGATAATCGGAATCGATATAATCATCGGGCATCCCATTTACAATTCTCGAAACACGACCGCCAATAGTAAGGTTCCAACTAAGACCTACCCAAGAGGCTTGCTGTTCGACTTTTACACCTTGTGCATCATATGATAATTGAATAGGTAACCCTAATTCCTGACCTGGATATTGATACAATGGAATACTGATTTCTGGAGTTCCAGTATATAAGCTTACAGGAGTATTACCGAATTTAGTTAAAGTGGCGGCTTCTGGCGCTGTGGCAGCGCTGGCGATTCGAGTGACTTCTTCACTGTAATCTACTATAGGACCTGCACCCCCAGGAATGGCTTGACTATATACCCCCAAGCTCATACTGAGTAGTAGCATTAAAACAATTTTTCTCATAAAGTGATTTTTGATGGATTTGATTTTATTTGTTGTGTTTTAATTCTGTTTTCTATCTCTTTTGTGTCATAAAGAATAAAATTGTTACCTCTGTTTTTTGATTTTTTTCTAAAAATGTTTTTCAGGATTTATTTTAATTTATGAAATAGAGAAGTGTTTGGAAGAATAAGAAATAATGGCGACGCTACTGAGTACTACGTTGAATATAAGTAAGAAGAAGAGCAATATTTTACAAGTATGTAGTGGTTTATCGAAATATCCAACAAAAAAACCCAGCCTACAATGGTAAGCTGGGTTTTTGATTATTATTGTATCACTTCTCCATCTTTATCATGGAAGTGATATTCTAAATACGTGTAAGCGTCTCTAGGTATAACTTTTACCCATCTCTTATGGTCAAAAAACCACTTAGATCGGGCGGATGGAAATCCTTTGGTTAAAAAAGCTGCAATAAAAGGATGCGCGCTTAGCGTCAACTTTTTATGATCTTTTTTAATTAATTTTTCTAAATCGACCTTTATTTTATCTACTAAAACTATGGGCGCCTCAACTTCGCCATTTCCTCCGTTTGGATTGTCCTCACGGGTTTTGATATTCATTTCTGGTCGAACGCGTTGTCGCGTAATCTGAATCAAACCAAACTTACTTGGTGGTAAAATTTTGTGCTTCGCCCTGTCGTCTTTCATCTCTTCTCGTAAGTGGTTGAAGAGTGTTCTACGATTATCAGCATTATTCATATCTATAAAATCGACTACGATAATACCTCCCATATCTCTTAGACGTAGTTGGCGGGCAACTTCGGTTGCACTGATTAGGTTGACTTCTAGTGCAGTGTCTTCTTGGTTCTTGGCTTTGTTAGATCGGTTACCACTGTTTACGTCAATGACATGCATTGCTTCAGTGTGTTCAATTACCAAATAGGCTCCCTTACTCATGGATACCGTTTTGCCAAAACTGGTTTTAATTTGTCTTTCAATACCGTATTTCTCAAATACCGGTACTTTAGACGTGTGTAACTTTACAATTGATTCTTTTTTTGGTGCAATTTCTTGCAGATACTCTTTAATTTGGTTGTAGAGATCTTGTTCATCTACAACAATAGAGGTGAAGGTATCATTAAAAACATCTCTTAATATCGAAGATGCTCTGTTCATTTCACCCAAAATTTTTGATGGATGGTGTGCTTTGTATAATTTTTTACACATAGACTCCCATCGGTCCATCAAGTTTTGCAAATCTCTATCTAGCTCTGCTACTTTTTTGCCTTCTGCTACTGTACGTACAATAATTCCAAAACCTTTTGGTTTGATACTTTTTACCAGTCTTTTTAGACGTTCTTTTTCTTCTGAAGATTCTATTTTTTGCGAAATAGAAACTCTACTAGAAAAAGGTACCAAAACAATATATCTACCAGCAATCGAAAGTTCAGAACTAATTCGAGGGCCTTTTGTAGAAATAGGTTCTTTTACTATTTGTACTAATAGCGATTGATTTGATTTTAACACGTCGGTAATAACGCCGTGTTTATCAATATCGTTCTCAAAAGAAAAATTCTTAAGAGAGTAATCTTTTACTTTACCTGTGCTTACACGTTTAATGAATTTAAGTAAAGAAGATACTTGAGGACCCAGATCATGATAATGCAAAAAAGCATCTTTTTCATACCCTACATTTACAAATGCAGCGTTTAAACCTGGAACAGCTTTTCGAATTTTGGCAATAAATATATCACCAACCGAAAAATTACTGTCGTCTTCTTCCTTATGCAATTCAATTAGTTTTCCATCCTTTAATAAGGCAAAATCTGTAGAGGAACCAGATCTAATGATCAATTCTTTGTTCACTCTGATTAGATTTTTATTCCGAATGATATCGGAATGGATTAAACAAATTTTTTCACAGGAATTTTTAATAATTCCGTTGAAACAAAGTCTTATAAAGGTAGTGATATAAGAAACTCTATTTCGATTTCAAAGAACATTCTTAAATACCAGAAAAAGTAGTTAGAAAACTACTTTTTCTTATGGCGATTAGCTCTTCTTCTTTTTTTACGCTTGTGCGTAGCTACCTTGTGTCTTTTACGTTTCTTACCACTTGGCATAGTGCGTCTTATTTATTGATTATTAATTTTTTACTTAACTTCTACGTTAGTTTTTACACCTTCAACAAACACTTTCGCTGGCTTAAAAGCAGGAATATTGTGTGCAGGTATTTTGATTGTAGTATTTTTAGAAATGTTACGCCCAGTTTTTTCTGCTCTCGTCTTGATGATGAAGCTTCCAAATCCTCTTAAGTATACATTGTCTCCACTCTCTAAAGAACTTTTTACTTCTTCCATGAATGTTTCAACAGTTGCCTGAACATCTCCTTTTTCAATTCCTAGTTTTTCTGAAATTTTTGCTACAATATCTGCTTTAGTCATTATATTACCTATTTAGGGGTTTTTAAATTTTCAAGGGGGCAAATATAGCAATTTAAAATCCAAAATATCAATACTTAAGATGAAATTATCATCTTTTAATGGTTTAATTTTACAAAACTTAAGAATTCCTTATGATTTTCTCTAAAAAACTCATTTCGTGGTACTTACAAAACAAAAGATCGATGCCCTGGCGAGAAACTATCGATCCCTACCGTATTTGGTTAAGCGAAATTATCTTGCAACAGACTCGAGTTGCGCAAGGATTGCCTTATTATTTAGCTTTTACAGAGCAGTATCCAACCGTTTTCGATTTGGCGAATGCAGAAGAGGAACAAGTACTAAAATTATGGCAAGGTTTAGGGTATTATTCGAGAGCTAGAAACCTACACACTACTGCAAAATATGTTGCCAATGATCTTCATGGTGTTTTTCCCACTTCATATAAAGAGTTATTAAAACTTAAAGGAGTAGGAGACTATACTGCTAGTGCTATTGCCTCTATTTGTTATGATGAGGTAGTACCTGTGGTAGATGGAAATGTATATAGAGTGTTATCCAGATATTTTAATATTAGTACTCCTATTAATAGTACAGAGGGAATAAAGGAATTTAAAAAAGTGGCGATAGAGGTTATGGAGCAAGAGGAACCTGCTACGTACAATCAGGCAATCATGGAATTTGGAGCTTTACAATGTAAACCACAAAATCCTTATTGTATAGTATGTCCTCTAAATGATAGTTGTGAGTCTTTGCAAAAAGGAACTGTAGCGTCATTGCCAGTAAAATTGAAAAAATTAAAAGTTAAAAAACGATATTTTAATTATTTGATCTTTTTGGTAGACGATAAGCATACAGTGATTCGTCAGAGAACAGGAAAAGGAATATGGCAGAATCTATATGAATTTCCATTAATCGAAAGCGATAAAGATGTGAATTTGGAATATGTAGAAAAGCATGAAATACTAAAGGAAAGTATGTCAACCTCTTCCTATAATATAACTGTGTATGAAGAAGAGTTTAAAATTCATAAACTTTCGCATCAGCACCTGTACACACGGTTCTATATTATAAGGACAGATAATTCTCCTAAGTTTGATGATTCTTATCAGTTAATACCTATTGATAAAATCAAAGAATATCCTGTTCCTATATTATTAGGTAATTTTATAGATTCCTTTTTTAAGGTATGATGCTTTTTTATTACATTTACTATAATTAATAATAAAGAATATGTCTGGAACGTTGAATAAAGTAATGCTTATTGGCCATACGGGTGATGAGGTAAAGATGCATTATTTTGAAGGAGGAAACTGTATTGGTAGATTTCCACTGGCAACTAATGATTCTTATGTAAACAAAACCACAGGAGAAAGAGTTACTTCTACCGAGTGGCATAATATAGTAGTACGTAATAAAGCTGCAGAGATCTGCGAAAAGTATTTAAAAAAAGGAGATAAGGTATATATCGAGGGTCGTCTAAAAACCAGGAAATGGCAAGACGAACAAGGAAAAGATCGATATAGTACCGAAATACAGTGTACTGATTTTACATTTTTAACACCTAAAACTGAAGGTCAGCACTCTGAAATAGTTCCAGAAAAACAACCAACTATGGGTAATACTCCATCGGTTAGTACACCACAATCGGTTACATCTTCGCCAACAGAAATGGAAGAAGATGATCTTCCGTTTTAATTTGTTTAACTAAAGAGCTATAATTTGGACCCTGATCCTGAACCGTTATTTATTGTTTTAACAACTTTTGATTCGATGCAGGCAATCAATCTGATTGTCCTTGTTATACTATTGATCTGTTCGGCATTGATCTCCGGCAGCGAAGTGTCTCTATTTTCGCTTACGCCTTCTGATCTAAAAATAGAAGGAGAAGAAGAAACAATTCATCAAAAAATAATCTCAAAACTACTAAGCAAGCCAAAAAAACTATTGGCTACGATTTTGGTAGCTAATAACTTCATCAATATTGCTATTGTATTGCTTTTTAATACTCTAGGAGAGGTGTTTTTTAAAGATCTTGATGATTTAGTAATTCCTTGGGCCACCTGGATTGATGTGCGATTTGTAGTAGAAGTAATTTTGGTGGCTTTTCTAATTTTATTATTCGGAGAAATACTACCAAAGATATATGCGAGTAGAAATAAAGTAAAGTTTGCAAGTTTTATGGCGCGTCCTTTGCAGTTTCTAGATTGGATCATTACTCCAATTAGTTTACCTATGCGTAGTGTTACCTTATTAATTCACAATAGATTAGGAAAACAAAAATCCAATATTAGCGTAGATCAACTTTCACAGGCCTTAGAGTTAACATCGGATACTGATACTACTTCCGAAGAAAAGAAAATATTAGAAGGGATTGTATCTTTTGGAAATACAGATACCAAGCAGGTGATGAAGCCTAGGATTGATATTTTTGCGTTAAATAAAGAAAAGAAATATGCAGAGGTACTTCCGGAGATAATAAAACAAGGATATTCGCGTATTCCTGTATATGAAGATAGTATCGATAAAGTGGTAGGGATTTTATATGTAAAGGATCTTTTGCCATACATTAATCATAAAGACTTTGATTGGGTTGGTTTAGTTAGGGATCCCTATTTTGTTCCTGAAAACAAAAAACTAGATGATTTGCTAAATGATTTTAAAGATAAAAAGAATCATTTGGCTATTGTTGTAGACGAGTATGGAGGTACAAGCGGACTAATTTCTTTAGAAGATATTATCGAGGAGATCGTAGGAGATATTAGTGATGAATTTGATGATGTAGATTTGGTGTTTTCTAAATTAGATGATCAAAATTATGTATTCGAAGGAAGAACATCACTAAAAGATTTTTACAAAGTATTAAAACTAGAGGATCATTCTATTTTTGAAAATAAGAAAGGAGATGCAGAAACGATTGCTGGTTTGTTGCTGGAAATGTCAGGAAGTTTTCCTAAAATAAATGATACAATAACGCTGGAACAGTACGTTTTTAAAATAGAATCTTTAGATAATAAGCGTATTAAGAGGATAAAACTAACAATTAATGAGGAAGAGTAGGTTATACATATTTTTGACTTCTATCATAATAGGAGTATTGTATTCATGCGGAGGTGAAACCTTGCCAAAACCAAAAGCAATGTTGCGTTTATCGTATCCATCTCCAAAATATGAAAAAGCCTTGCTAGATTGTTCGTATTCGTTTGAAAAAAATAGTTTAGCATCTTTTCAGAAAGCAAGAAATAAAAAGGCTTGTTGGTATAATCTAGAATATCCACAGCTAAAAGCTACTATCTATTTGTCGTACTATGACATTGATAAAAATTTAGATTCTTTATTACGTGATGCTCAAAATCTAACTCAGGAGCATTTTATAAAAGCTGATGCGATACAGCCTAAGGATTTTGTATATCCAGAGAAAAAGGTCTATGGAAGAATATATGAAGTAAGTGGAAATGCAGCTTCTTCTTGTCAGTTTTATCTAACGGATAGTGTACAACATTTTGTCTCTGGTTCGGTTTATTTTAAGGTGAAACCTAACTACGATTCAATTCTTCCTGCTGCAAAATATCTAAGAAATGATGTAATCCATTTTATGGAAACAGTGCAGTGGAAAGAATAACGCTAAACGTTCGTTAATTTTTCTACATTACGAATTGTAGCTTATTTATTTTATTCATTTTTGCAGCTTATTAATTATCAATGCAACAGACTAAGCTCAAATGGATATACCTTGCGATATTGTCGTTAGTATGGGGTAGCTCATTTATTTTGATCAAAAAATCTTTGATCGGACTTACACCAATGCAGTTAGGTGCATTGAGAACCTTGTTTGCTGCGGCATTTTTATTTTTGATAGGTTTTCGTAGTATGAAAACCATTAAAAAGGAAGAATGGAAATGGGTTATAATATCGGGTTTTTTAGGAACTTTTATTCCAGCATTTCTTTTTGCTTTTGCAGAAACCGAAATAGATAGTGGCGTGGTATCGGTACTTAATTCGACTACTCCTTTAGTTACATTGATATTAGGAGTTGTGTTATTTTCTATAAACTTTAGCAGAAATCAGCTTATTGGAGTCATAGTTGGCTTAATAGGTTGTTTGGCACTTATATTAGAAGGAGCTTCTGTAAATCCAAATCAAAACTATTGGTATGCTGGTTTAGTTCTTTGTGCTTCAGTTTGTTATGCTACCAACGTGAATATTATCAAAAGGTATATGCAACAGATTTCTCCAATTGCCATTGCTAATGGTAATTTTATCGTGTTGGTAATTCCTTCGCTTATTGTTTTGTATTATTCAGATTTTTTTGAAGCTGAAGTTGTTCAAAGTCCAGAAGTACATACCAGTTTGATGTATATATCCATACTTGCGGTTGTAGGTACTGGTATCGCAAAAATATTATTCAATAAATTAGTGCAGATTAGCAGTCCCGTTTTTGCTACTTCTGTTACATACACCATACCTATCGTGGCATTGATGTGGGGATTATTGGATGGAGAGGAATTTTCTTTTTATCAGGTATTGGCAGCAGGGGTAATTATTCTTGGGGTGTATATTGCTAACAGAAAAAAATAAAGGTCCGTATTACTACGAACCTTTATCATCTTTTTTCTTGAATTAGATTTTATTTAAAATCTTCATCACTTACTCCTTCGTTCACTTTAATTTCTGAAACATTAAAATCGAATTTCTGAGGACCAGCAGCAATAGAGATGGTGTGTGGGAACTTAATTCCGTTTACCTCTTTGTAGTTGCTATATCCAACGGTAGAAGAAATCTTTTGTCCTCCTTGTTCTTGGATAACGATATCCTTTATTTTAAGTCCTGTTTCCGTATCAAAGAATGAAGTTTTCTTATCACTTATTTTTACCTTGTATGCTTTTCCGTTTTCGTATGGCTCTATTCCTTCTAGCGTAGCATCTGTATTCTTTAATTCAGAAAATGGATGTGAATCCTTTTTAGCATCAGCAATCTGGGCTTCTGTATAGTCAATTTTCTGGCCTTGCGCCATTACATACCCTTTAGTTCCATCAAAAACATTTTTGTTTACCGAATTTCCGCCGAATAAAATATTAGAAAGTGTTTGGCTTTTAGAGGTCACTTTAAGGATCATGTCTAAGGTAGCTCCTCCCATAGATGCTTGAGCTGTTGTAAATGTAGAAGTAACTGCTTCTAATTTATCTTTTCCTCCAATAGCTTTAAAATAAGCGTCAAAAACAGATTGAGCCGTAACTCCTTCTGGTAATGCAGCGTTATAATCTGGTTTTTCGGTTTTATTTCCGAATTTATCAAAATATAGGATAGGGATTTTCTTTCCTTCGAATTGGATTTTTTCAAGGTTTTCAAGAACATCACTCCCTTTACCAACTAATACAATTCTTGCTTTATCTAAATTAAAATATTTATTAGCAATTCTTTTGATATCTGCTTTACTAACAGCATTAATTTTAGCAATAAAAGTTTCATAGAAATCTTTTGGAAGATTCTGAGTTTTGATATCAATACTTCTAGAAGCAATTGTTCTATCGTTTTCAGAAGCTAGGATAAAGTTCCCTAAGAATTTTGCTTTTGCATTTTTTAATACTTCATCATCAACATCTTCCGTTCTGATTCTTTTGATTTCTTTTAATGTTTCTACAACAGCGCTATCGGTTACCATGTTTCTTACTTTGGCAGTAACTCGAAATGCAGTCTTGAAATTTTTATTTCTAGGCATTGTAGATCTCGCACCGTATGTGTATCCGTGCTCTTCTCTTAAATTCATATTTACATAACTACCAAAAGATCCTCCTAGGATATAATTAGTAACCAACGCAGCATGATGGTCTTCATCTGCCATTTTAAGATCAGAAATATTCATAATTGCCATTTCTGTTTGTACAGCGTTAGGCATATCGATAAAGTTGATCTGTCTGTATTGAGCATCTTTTACATCAGGAATACCAAATGAAGGTGCTTTTCCAGAGGTCCAAGAAGTGAAATACTTTTCTACAAGATCTTTGGCCTTATCGTTATTGATATCACCGCTAATTACCATATAGGCATTTGCAGGAACAAAGTTCTTTCTATAATATTTCTCTACATCTGCTAATGTAATATTGCTTACAGTTTTTTCCGTTATGTATTCTCCTGCAGGATGGTTTTTCCCATAAGCTAATACACTTCGTACTCTACTTGCAACAGCTTCAGCACTGTTTTCTCCAGATTTAATTCCTTCAATAAGTTTCTTTTTTTCTAGATCTAATTCTTCTTGTGTGAAATTTGGATTTAAAGAAGCATCTGCGAATAGTTCAATGATTCGGTCAGAGTATTTTGATAATGACTGTGCAAAACCGCCAGATGCACCAACATTTACAAACGCCCCAAGAAAATCAACTTCTTCATTAAAAGCGTCTTTACTAATGCTTTTAGTTCCTTTTCCCATCATTTCTGAAGCGATTGCTTCAATTCCGGCTTTTTCTCCTTCTGCATTTGGAGGATTGTCTAGGGACAAGCTTACTGTGATTCTTGGTAGCTTTTTATTTTCTACCACAAGTACCGTTAAACCATTACCCATTTTAAAGGTATAAGGTTCTCCTAAATTAATTACAGGTGTAGGTCCTGATTTTGGCATTTTAGATCGATCTATTTGCGCCTGAGCACTAACAGCAACCAATACAAATGCTATGATAAAGATTATATGTTTTTTCATCGTAATATTCTTTTTTATTATTTGCTCGACTCAGGTAAGTAGTCAAGATTAAGACGTTGGTTTTTATTTAAGTATTTTTTTGCAACGTTCTGAATGTCTTCTCTTGTAATAGATCTGTAAATGTCAATTTCTTTATTGATCAAACTAGTATCATTATATAGCATTTGGTATCTAGCTAATGAATTAGCGATCCCTTCTATACTAGAATTGGAATTCACAAAGTTATTTTCAAATTGATTTTGAAGTTTCTTAAACTCTCTCTCAGAAATCAATTCGTTTTGTAATTTTTCGATTTCAGCATCCATTTCTGCTTGTAGTTTATCCAGGCTTACATTTCCGAGAGGCAAGGCACCCATAATATAAGTTCCGTAGTCTTCTTGAGCATCTGTAAAAGCTAGTACCTGCAATGCCATTTTTTTGTCTTCTACCATATTCTTGTACATTCTAGAACTATTACCTCCAGTAAGAATTGTAGATATGTAGTTTAATACATAAGCATCTTTATCTGTTTGTTTTGGTGTTCTGTAAACCAGTACTTTTGCAGGAATCTGAATGTTGGCATCCTTCTCTGTTGCTTTGATCTCTGTAGTAATAGGATCTTCTTTGATTACGGTTCTGGTTATTTTATCGCCTGTATTTTTTATAGGGCCAAAATAATCAGCAATCATCTTCTTGGTGTCTTCAATCTGAATATCTCCTGCTACGACTAAAGTTGCATTATTTGGATTATAGAATTTTTTGTTGAAAGCAATAAATTCATCAAGTTTAGCAGCATCTAAATCTTCCATACTTCCGATCACAGATTGTCCGTAAGGATGCTTTTTGAAGATGTATTTGTTAATTCCAGTTCTGTAGATAATCTTTCCATAAGGAGCGTTATCTATACGTTGTCTTTTCTCTTCTTTTACTACTTCGTTTTGAGTATCTACACCTATCTTATTAATCACTGGGTGTAACATACGTTCTGATTCCATCCATAATCCTAGCTCTAGATTGTTAGATGGCAAAGTCTCGTAGTAGTAAGTTCTATCTTGAGTGGTATTTGCATTATTTCTTCCTCCATTGGCAGAAACGATATCAAACCATTTTCCTCTTTCTATATTTTTAGTACCCTCAAATAATAGGTGTTCGAAAAAATGGGCAAACCCTGTTCTTCCTGTTTCTTCATCTTTAGCGCCTACGTGATACATCACACCTACCGTTACAACAGGTGCTTTGTTTTCTTGATGTAGAATTACATGTAGACCATTATCCAGGTCATACTCTGTGTATTCTACTTCTTGCGCATTTCCTGATACTGCCATCAGGAATCCACAAGCAATTGTGTAAAGTTTAGTTTTCATTTATAACAATTTTGTTTATTGAATTTGTATGCAAAGATCGGATTTTGTTACAATTTAAACGAAAAAGAATTTTAACGTTGTAAATAGCTAGTTGCTAATAAATTAACAGTTCTTTAAGGGTGAAAGCCGTTTATTATCGATAAATTACTGTAAAAACTAAACAAGAAAATTATGAAAAAGTCTACTATTCCTGTTAAATATGGTGTTTTGATTGCAATTGGATTGATTGCTTATTTTTTACTTTTATCATTAGTTGGAGCACAAACCAACCCAGCTTTTAGTTTAGGTAATGGTTTTATTGTTGCTTATGGTCTCTACAGAGCAATGAGGGATTATAAGTTAGAAAAAGGAAGTCAATTTGAATATCAAAAAGGATTTATGGCAGGTTTATTCACTGGATTTAATGCTACTTTAATCTTTACTATTTTCTTTGCTATATACGTTACCAATATCAATACAAACTTTCTTCCAGAAATGCTGGCTAATTGGAGTTCACATTATCATGTAGGAGTTGGTATTGTTGTATTTGTAGCTGCCATAATGGGATTTGCTACAACTTTTGTGCTTACCTTATCCTTTATGCAATTATTTAAAGAAAGTTGGAATATTAAGAAAAAGCATCATTCTCACCCTATAAAGGCGTAAAATATTTGTCAGTTAATTAATTAGCAGTATATTTGCATCCGCTTATTTAATAGGCGGTTGTTCTTTAAATATAAAAAATTAATTAAACGTTACGCTATGTACGCAATTGTAGAGATAGCAGGGCAGCAATTTAAAGTTGCGAAAGACCAAAAAGTTTTTGTTCATCGTTTAGCAGGAGAAGAGGGAGATACAGTTTCTTTCGATAAAGTTCTTCTTACTGCAGATGGAGATAATGTTACTTTAGGCGCCCCGGCTATAGATGGAGCTCAAGTAGGAGCGAAAATCACAAGACACCTAAGAGGTGATAAAGTTATTGTTTTCAAGAAAAAGAGACGTAAAGGTTACCGTGTAAAAAATGGTCACCGTCAATCTCTTACTGAAATCGTAATTGAAAGTATTGTTGCTTCTGGAGCTAAGAAAGCTGCTCCTAAGAAAGAAACTAAGAAGGCTGAGCCAAAAGTAAAAGCTGAGAAAAAAGTAGAAGCACCAAAGAAAGCTGCTCCTAAAAAGGAAGCGAAAGCAGATGATCTTAAAAAGATTGAAGGTATTGGACCAAAAATCGCATCTACATTAGTAGAAGCAGGAATCGCCACTTTTGCTGATTTAGCAAAGACTGATGCTGCTAAGATTTCAGAAATCATCGCTGAAGTACGTGGTAACCACGTAACAGACACTTGGCCTGCACAAGCAAAATTAGCTGCTGAAGGGAAGTGGGACGAATTAAAGAAATGGCAAGACGAATTGGATGGTGGTAAAGCTTAATTGCTTCATTCAATTTTAAGTTTAACATAATAAAACCTAGAAATTATGGCTCATAAAAAAGGAGTTGGTAGTTCGAAGAATGGTAGAGAATCAGAATCGAAACGATTAGGTGTTAAGATTTTTGGTGGACAAGCTGCCGTAGCTGGAAACATCATTGTAAGACAAAGAGGTACAGCACATAAGCCAGGTGAAAATGTTTACGCTGGTAAAGATCATACACTACACGCTAAAGTAGATGGTGTAGTAAAATTCACTAAGAAAAAAGATAATAAATCTTATGTTTCTATAGTTCCTTTTGAAGCATAAGAATATTTTCCTTTGTAATAAAGACGAAGCCCTTTTCAAATAAACTTGAAAAGGGCTTTTTATTTGAATTAAACTTCTTTTAAACCTAAATTTTATGAAATTACTACTAAACCGAATTGTGCTTTGCTTTGTTTTTCTTTTGATCGTAAGCACTGTAGCCTCGCAGGAAATACCAAAATATGATTATTTAGAAATCATAGTTGTCCAAAAAGCTAATAATAGTGGAAGTATTAAAAGAATAAAGGTGGAAGAACAGGAGTCTTTAAAAGGTAAAGCGATTTCGATTAAAGAAGTTGAAGATCTAGATGGGACTTCAGATTTGTTGAATTATATGAATGCAGCCAATTGGGAGTTCGTAGACCGTCAATCTGTAGTTTCTGAAGAAAATGATCCGGTATGGATGAGTTATATTTTCCGGAAACGGAAATATTAACTTAAATATGGTATACTAGTATTGTAGATTAGGTTTGCAAATTTTTATAGCTTAAACCAATAAAAAAACTCCTTGTTTAATAAACAAGGAGTTTTTTGTAAATATATACGTTTTAAGATATTATCCTAATTAATATCTATAGTGTTCTGGTTTAAACGGTCCTTCTACCGTAACACCAATATAATCAGCTTGATCTTTTCTTAATTCTGTTAATTCTACTCCGATTTTAGCTAAGTGAAGTTTAGCTACCTTTTCATCTAAGTGCTTTGGTAACATATATACTTCATTTTTATAGTTTTCGCTATGTTTCCAAAGCTCTATTTGTGCTAAAGTTTGATTGGTAAAAGAATTACTCATTACAAAACTTGGGTGACCTGTTGCACATCCTAAATTCACCAAACGACCTTCTGCAAGAATGATCACATCATTACCATTGATATTATATTTATCTACTTGTGGTTTGATGGTGTCTTTTGTATTTCCGTAGTTTTTATTTAACCACGCCATATCGATTTCGTTATCGAAATGTCCAATATTACAAACAATTGCTTTGTCTTTAAGGGCTTCGAAATGATGTCCTTGTACAATGTCTTTGTTACCTGTAGTAGTAATTACAATATCCGCATTTCCGATTACAGTTTCTAGTTTTTTAACTTCGAAACCGTCCATTGCAGCTTGTAAAGCACAGATCGGATCTATTTCGGTAACCGTAACAATAGAACCAGCACCTCTAAATGATGCAGCTGTTCCTTTACCAACATCTCCGTATCCACAAACAATTACACGTTTACCAGCTAACATTACATCTGTTGCTCTTCTTATTGCATCCACCGCACTCTCTTTACAACCATATTTGTTGTCAAATTTAGATTTAGTAACAGAATCATTTACGTTAATTGCTGGCATAGGCAACGTACCGTTTTTCATTCTTTCGTATAAACGGTGAACCCCAGTAGTGGTTTCTTCAGAAAGTCCTTTAATACCATCCACTAGTTCTGGATATTTATCCAATACCATGTTTGTTAAATCTCCACCATCATCTAGAATCATATTTAATGGCTTACGATCTTCTCCAAAAAACAGTGTTTGCTCTATACACCAATCAAATTCTTCTTCATTCATTCCTTTCCATGCATATACTGGTATTCCAGCATCTGCAATTGCTGCTGCTGCCTGATCTTGAGTAGAAAAAATATTACATGAACTCCAAGTAACCTCTGCTCCAAGAGCTTGTAATGTTTCAATTAGTACTGCGGTTTGGATAGTCATATGTAGACAACCTGCAATACGAGCTCCTTTAAGAGGTTGTTCCTCTTTATATTCTTCTCTTAAGGACATAAGACCTGGCATTTCTGCTTCCGCTAGTTCAATTTCTTTTCTCCCCCAAGCAGCTAATGAAATGTCTTTAACTTTGTAAGGAACATAAGGTACTGTTTTGGTACTCATAGTATCTGTTTTATAGTTATCAAGTGCAATAATTTTAGTATTTCGCACCAAATTATTCTAAATTCGTTTCTCGAAAATTAAGGTCTTCACTCCTAATTTTCAGTTTGCAAAGGTACATAATAACTTTAAGAATTCGCATGCCTCTTTACAAAACTATAACAGTAGATGAAACCACTAATATATTGATTTGGAAGATAGAAGAGTCTTTTGAAGATCTGTCTGATGGAATTGAACTTACGGACCATTGTCAAAATAGAGTTGACAATATGAAATCTGATCTGCATAGAAGAGGATTTATGAGTGTTCGTCATTTATTAGCCATTTTTGGATATACAGATCATGATTTATTCTATGATGATTTCGGGAAACCACATTTAAAAGATGGAAAACAAATTTCTATTACACATTCCTATGAATTTGCTGGTGTTATAATTAGTGATAAATTAGTGGGAATTGATATCGAAAAGCAACGAGATAAGATTGTTAGGATTGCTCATAAATTTGTGGAATCAGAACAGGAATTTGTCGAGCAATTTCAAGAAGAAAAGGTTAGGGTTTTGACGGTTATTTGGGGGGCCAAAGAGTCTTTGTACAAATTATATGGAACGGCAGGTCTTAGTTTTGAGCAAAATATTCATGTAACACCATTTAATCTCGGAATGCCTTTTACAACGGCAAGTTTACATTATAAAAACAAAATTAGCTATTATGATATTACTTTTTTAGAGTTTGAAGGCTTTACCTGTGTATATGCTTTACCAATATAAATCATTTTTTAAAATAGAAATAACTAGGTTTTACACGTTTTTATTTTATATTGATAAACCGAATAATAAATATCAAATAGGCTTTCGAAGCGGAAACTAACTGTTAAAATTGAAAACAAGATTGAATACTGTGTTTTTGTTTCTGACTAATAAAAGAATTTACAAAAGTGAATATTACAGATAAAGATATTAAGCTGATAACCTCAAAAGGATTAACTGTAGAACGGGTATTATCCCAGATAGAAACCTTTAAAAATGAAATTCCCTTTGTTGCATTAAGGAGTGCGGCAAGTTTAGAGAATGGTATTTTGAAGTTTTCAGACCATTATCAAACCGAATTAACTAAGTTATATGAATCTAAGTCCGCAGATTTAGATACGATTAAGTTTGTTCCTGCATCTGGTGCAGCAACTAGAATGTTCAAAGACCTATTTAAGTTTTTGGATAATTACGAATATAAAAAAGAGAGTTTGAATTCTTATACGAATCACGAAAAAGCAACTGCTATACGTTTATTCCTGATTGGTTTAGAAAAGTTTCCTTTTTATGAAACTGTAATGCAAGATGTGAAGAATTCGTATCCTAATTTTGAGTCTCTTTCTGAAGGACGTCAGTTATATATATTTATTGAGATGATGTTAAAAGAAAAAGGTTTGAATTTTGGTTCATATCCAAAAGGTTTATTACCATTTCATAAATATCCAAATAGTATAGCTACTTCTTTCGAGGAACATTTATACGAAGCTGCAGGGTATAATAAGAGCGTTAATGGAGATTCTAAACTGCATTTTACTATTTCAAAAGATCACTTGGATGCATTTAAAGATGAGTTTGAGAGAATTAAGAAAAAGGTAGAGGAGAAAACAGATACTAACTTTATCATTACTTATTCTTTTCAGAAATCAGAAACAGATACTATTGCAGTAGATGAAAATAACGAACCTTTCAGAACGGAAAAAGGTTCCTTGTTTTTTAGGCCTGGAGGGCACGGAGCATTGATCGAAAATTTAAACGAACTGGATTCTGATATTATCTACATAAAGAATATTGATAATGTGGTCGTTCGAAAATATCAGGATGAGGTTTCTGGATATAAAAAGATACTGGCCGGTAAGTTGATAGAAATTCAGGAAGAAGCTTTTAGAATATTACATGCTATTGACAAAAAACCCCCAACTGAAGCAGAGCTAACTGACATAAAGAAGTTCTTGGTAGAGCAACTTAATGTTCGTTTGCCTTTAGACTTTGACAAATTTTCTGAGAAGTATAAAATCGAATTTTTACAGGAATCTTTAAATAGACCGATCAGAGTTTGTGGGATGGTAATTAATGAAGGAGAACCTGGAGGAGGACCTTTTTGGGTTAAGAAAGATAATGGAAGGTTAGTGTTACAGATTATAGAAACCCCTCAGATCAATACACAGGATCATAGACAACGTGAAATATTGGAAAGCGCTACTCATTTTAATCCGGTAGATCTGGTTTGTGGAGTTAGAGACTATAAAGGAAATAAATTTGACTTAACGCAATATATTGATCCAAATGCTGGATTCATAACTACTAAATCATTAAATGGAAAAGTTTTGAAAGCGCTAGAACTTCCAGGATTGTGGAATGGTGCTATGGCAAATTGGATTAGTGTTTTTGTGGAGGTTCCTCTTACTACTTTTAATCCCGTAAAAACTGTAAATGATTTGCTTAAATCTGCTCATCAAGTAAAACTTTTTTCGTGAATACTTCTGTTCTTCTCAGCGAATTGAAATTTAAATCTGTACGAAGTTCTGGAGCTGGTGGTCAACATGTAAATAAGGTGTCCACTAAAGTAGAGCTTAGTTTTCATATACAAGATTCAAAAGGGATTACAGAAGAAGAAAAAGTAAAGATTTATAATAAGCTTGCTTCTAGAATAACAAAATCTGGTCATTTGATCTTACAATGTGGTGATACAAGAAGTCAGCACAGAAATAAGGAACTTGTGATTACTAGATTTTTAGATGTTCTAAAAGCGAGCTTACAGGTGAAAAAGTCCAGAAAACCATCAAAGCCTACAAAAGCATCTGTCAAAAAAAGGTTAGAGAATAAAAAACAACATTCCTTAAAAAAATCAAATCGTAAAAAACCACTTTTTTGATTTGCTGCATTTGTCAAAAAGTGTGTAAAATTTCTACACTTTTATGTGGATTTTACGAGTTTCCACAGTTTTTTGATTTTTCATTTAATTTGTAATTAACTGTTTTACAGTGTTTTGTAATTTTTTCCGTATTACTTATTTTTTGGAACAATTATTCCTTTCTATATAATCGTAAAACCAGTTTTTACATATTAACAAAATGAAAAATTTACAAATGATCATCGCGATAGTAGTAAGTATTATTTCAGCACAAGGAGTGATAGCACAGGATGAGTTAGCTGAAAATGATGGATGGGAGTTTATGGATTACGAATATGAGCTGCAAGAATATACTGAAATTGAAATTGTAGAATTACCTATGATGGTTCAGGATGCAGCCGCTAAGGATTTTGAAAACTTACGTATTTATAGAGCTTATATATCTAAGGATAATACCTATAAAATTGTCCTTAAAGGTAAAGATAACTATACTAAAGTTGTATTTGCAAGCGCTAATGGCGAATGGATTAAGCCAGACGACAAATCTTAAATCTAGGGGTAGAAAAGGATATCGTTTTGCAACCAAAAGACGATATAAAGTTGTTTAGTGCTAAAAAGAGACCCAATCCCAAGGGTCTCTTTTTTATTTTTTACGTTTCTTTGAAGAAGAGAATTATTAAATGTATTTAATATTTAATTTTATATAATACATTTAGAATTAAATGATATCATATGTCCAAATTACTGATTGTTGAAGATGATGTGGCTTTTTGCACAATGCTTAAGACTTTTTTACAAAAAAAAGGATATGAAGTATCAACCTCATTTTCTGGTAGTGAAGCTGTTTTACAAATTCAAGAACATACATTTGATATAGTCCTTACAGATGTTAGACTGCCAGATAGAGATGGAATTACTTTATTAGATGATATTAGAGCAAAAAATCCAAAAACTCAAGTCGTTATTATGACTGGTTATGCCGAAATTAATATGGCAGTTAGTGCTATTAAACAAGGGGCTTTTGATTATGTTTCTAAACCATTTAATCCAGATAAAATACTACAAATTTTAGAAAATGCCTTAAAGGTAAAGGATGTTTCTCAACCCGTAAAAAAAGAATCTTCTAAAAAAGAAGAGGTAGTAGTGTCTCAGAATAATTCCTTTGTCAAAGGAGTTAGTGATGCATCCAAAAAACTAAATGAATATGTAGCTTTAGTGGCTCCTACCAGAATGTCTGTTTTGGTAATTGGTGATAGTGGTACAGGAAAAGAATATGTAGCTAGTAGTATTCATAAAGCAAGTAAGAGAGCAGATAAACCTTTTGTTCCCGTAGATTGTGGAGCAATTCCTAAAGAAATTGCTTCCAGTGAATTTTTTGGACATATAAAAGGTTCTTTTACGGGTGCTGTTAATGATAAGGTAGGTCATTTTGAAGCAGCGAATGGAGGAACTCTATTTTTAGATGAAATTGGAAACCTAAGTTATGAATTACAGGTACAGTTGCTAAGAGCATTGCAAGAAAGAAAGATTAAGCCTGTAGGAAGTAATAAGGAGATAGAAGTAGATATTCGAGTGATTGCAGCTACCAATGAGGATTTAAGTAATGCTGTAAAAGAAGGAGAATTTAGAGAGGATTTGTATCACAGACTAAATGAATTTTCAATAAAAGTTCCACCTTTAAAGGATAGAATTGAGGACTTAATGTTGTTCGCAAATTATTTTCTCGAAGAGTCTAATATAGAGCTAGATAAGCACGTTGTAGGTTTTGCAGATGAGGTTCTCGATACATTTAAGAAATATGATTGGCCTGGAAATCTAAGGGAATTAAAAAATATCGTAAAAAGATCTGTGTTACTTTCGCAAAATGATATGATTACCCTAGATGTATTACCAAATGATGTGGCATATGCTTCACATAATGCGAAACAAACCTATGGGTTGTTTAAAAACCAAAATGAACAAGAATTGATTTTGGATGCCTTAGAAAAAGCTAATGGTAATAAAGCAAAAGCTGCACGCATGCTTGATATAGATAGAAAAACACTTTACAATAAATTAAAGCAATACGATATAAGTCTTTAGTGTTTTACTTTAAGCTTATCAATTAGGTTTTCTATCTTTTGTATCCCTTCTTTAGTGAGAGAAAGAACTTCTTCAGAGTTTAGTTCGTAGTCATCCAGATGTTCAAGTGTATCTAATATAGGTACGATTTCCTTGGCTTTTATCTGTTTAAACATAGGTAGCATTTTATGTGCTAACCTTTTAATTTGTTCTAGATCGCCATCATTAGTTGATACTGCTGTTTTTAATTCTTTTATATGGTCTGTAGTACTATCGCAAAAGGTTTCTAAAATAGCATAAAGAGATTCAGAATCTCCGTGTGCAAAAAGCATCAGATCACTTAAAGAATAATCGGATTCTTCTTCCTGATCAGTA
Organism: Aquimarina sp. 433; assembly: GCF_054054605.1. Classification (NCBI taxonomy): domain Bacteria; kingdom Pseudomonadati; phylum Bacteroidota; class Flavobacteriia; order Flavobacteriales; family Flavobacteriaceae; genus Aquimarina; species Aquimarina sp. 433. The sequence continues at coordinate 253,787 of NZ_JBSWZK010000002.1, read as the reverse complement.
ATTGGGTTTTCGTATTCGATATCAGGCGCATCAATTTTTAATACGGATGCAACCAGATCTATAAGTGACTGTGGTGCGTATGGTTTTCGCAAGCTACTAGAAAAACCTGCTACTTCATATTCCGATGCTGTAGTATCGGTTCTGCCTGAAAGTGCGATAATTGGAGTATCCACATATTTTGAGTCTTCTTTTACATTTTTCAAAAGTTCGAAACCATCCATTTTGGGCATTTGAATATCTGTAAGAATAAGGTCATAGCTGTTTTTTTTGAGAAGTTCAAGAGCATCTAAACCATTTTCACAGATATCATAAGATAATCCCATAAGTGAAACAACTTCACTAGTTAGATCTAATTGACTTAAGTCATCATCTACAATGAGTGCTCTTTTATTTGTGAAGTGTTCTATTTTTGCTACTTCATGTTCTTCTTCAGGGATTTGATTTTTAGCAAGTTTAATAGGTATGCAAAACGTAAAATTACTTCCTTTATTAGGTTCACTTTCTAAGCGGATTTTGCCATTAAGTAGTTGGATTATTTTCTTTGTGATAGCCAGGCCTAAACCAAATCCACCATACTTTTTTTCAGTGTCATCATCGCCTTGAGAAAATTCTTCGAAGATATATTTTTGTTGCTCTTTTGTAATACCAATTCCTGTATCCTTAACAGAGATTTTCAGTTCTTTTTCTGCTAGCCCGTTTTCCGTAATTTCTGCATCAATCGTAATGGAGCCTACGTCCGTAAATTTATACGCATTATTAAGCAAGTTAGTAAGTACCTGCTTGATACGGAAGGGATCTCCTAAATATTGTTTTTTTAGTTCATTTTTGGTGTTGATAAAAATATCAAGGTTTTTAGCATCATTTACTGGTATTACGCTTGTAATGGTATTTATTATTAATTTTTTTGGAGAAAAGGGTAATTCTTCGATCACCATTCTACCAGCCTCTAATTTTGATAAATCAAGCAAGTCATTCACTAAATGCAGAATGTAATCCGATGATTTTTTGAGATGGCCTAGATAATGTTTTTGTTTATTGTTTAATCCTGTTTTTTCTAATAAATCGGAATATCCAATCACTGTGTTTAGAGGAGAACGTAGATCATGAGTAACCGTGTTGATTAAAGATTCTCGGGTTTTTAATAAAGACTCTGTGTATGTTTTTTCATTCTCCAATTCATTTCTGAATTTCTGACTTTTAGAAATATCACCAGTAATTAATACAATAAAAATAATAGCAATGACAAGACTTATTGCAGAGATAATAATGATAAACGTAAAGGTTTTATCCATGACCTCACTCGAAGCTTGGAATCTCTTTTTAAATTCGTTTCTCTCGTTTTGTTCAATATGAGCTAAAATATCTCTTAATTTTTGAGTAATAACCTGATCGTTTTTTAAGAGTTTATTTTCTTTATACCAAATCTCATATCTATATCTCCGGTCTTTTGCTTCTAATTCTGCAAGTACTTCCTTTACCGTATTGGTAAGAGATTCTACTGTTTCGTTGGTTAACCTTTTTTCATTGTCCTTTTTTAATAATTCTATCACATTAGAAAAAAGTTTTCTCTTATCAGGAGACTTGTCTTTAAAACGTTTTTCATAGTTGGTGTCATAATCTTCGAAGTTAGCATTGGTCTTTTTTAACTCATCTATAGCTGTTTGATAAGTACCTTTTCGATTACGTTGTTTATAAATGTCTATTAACTCTGCAAAGTTTTTATTTTTATTATCTACTAAAATTTTAATACTATCTATTTTTCTAATCTGAACACTATCGGAGGAAACGTATGCAAGTTGATCAATCGTATTAATAATAGAATCTACTTTGGCAGTGTAATTTTGAAATTTCTTGTTCTTATTAGAAGTTTGAATGATATTTCTTGTAAGGCTTTCCGCTTCATATAATCTGGTAATAGCTTCTCCGACAAGAACTAATTTTTCATTATTTTCATTCTTTATTTTAGTGCTTTCTGTGTAGTTATTTAATTGACTATAGATTATCCAAAAAGAAAGAACGGCCAAAACGGTCGCAAGACTATAGCTAATAATTACCTTTGATGTTATGGCACGTTTGGTATTTTTCATTGGTTTATATGTATTGAGTTTCCAATTTTAAAAGAGGAATCTCTAATAATCAATTTAATTAGATTTAAATTGATAGTAATAACTTATTTCTTAGTATACTAACTTCAAAAAAGGAGAAGCATTGTTTAACCGATTTATAAATTTACAATAAATCATTGGAACCACCTTGTTTATTGATGATACAACTCGCATTAGCATTTCGTTTTGAACAAGGATTACCCTTGTCTTTCTCTAGCATCTAGACTTTAGATTTTCATAAAAAGTTTATAAATAGGAAAGTAGATACTGTATTTATTTTTAGATTCCTTACCTTTACCAAATAAACTTTAGGGGTGTCTCCGAAAAAGGAGTCTGAGAAATACCCTTCGAACCTGATGCAGTTAATACTGATGAAGGGAAAAGTTAATGTCACTGCATTATTGTATGTGATTTTTCTTCTCGTTATAGGTATGTGCCTAAAGTTTATGGATTTAAGATTTTAGAATGACCATAAACGTTAATAATCAAGAAAAAACTGTTTCCGAAAATAGTTCCATAACATCTTTGTTAGAGCAGCTATCCATTGCTAAAGATGGAATTGCAATAGCAATAAATAATGAAGTTGTTACCAAAAAAGAATGGAGCCAGACTTTAATCAAAGTAAGCGATAATATTACTATAATTCAAGCTACTCAAGGAGGATAAATACATTACAGATAAACGATTACCAGAAGCTAAAACAACATGTTTATGAAGAAAAAAGATACCGCACCACAGCAAGAAAAAATTACTACAACACCTTTTCCCAACTCTAAAAAAGTATATGTAAAAGGAAGTATCCATCCACAGATCAATGTGGCGATGCGGGAAATAGAATTGAGTGATACAGTAGATTCGATGACTCGTAAGAAAACGCCAAATGAGCCTGTAGTAGTATATGATACAAGTGGACCCTATACAGATCCTACCAAAGAAATTAATGTTCATAATGGAATTGAACGTATAAGAGAGCAATGGATATTAGATCGTGGTGATGTCGAAGAGCTAGATGGTTTTTCTTCTGAATACTGTAATCAAAGGCTAAATGACCCAAGTTTAGATCACCTAAGATTCAACCATCTTAGAAAACCAAAAAGAGCAAAAGCTGGTAAGAATGTTTCTCAAATGTATTATGCAAAGCAAGGAATCATTACCCCAGAAATGGAATATGTTGCCATTAGAGAAAATCAAAAAATAGAGGAAGCAACTAGAATTGCCAAACAGCATCCAGGTCAGGATTTTGGGGCGAGTATTCCTAAGAAAATTACTGCAGAGTTTGTAAGAGAGGAAGTAGCAAGAGGTAGAGCAGTAATTCCTTCTAATATTAATCATCCAGAAGCAGAGCCAATGATTTTAGGGCGTAACTTTTTGGTAAAAATTAATGCTAATATTGGTAATTCGGCAACTACTTCCAGTATCGAAGAAGAGGTAGAAAAAGCTGTATGGGCGTGCCGTTGGGGAGCGGATAATATTATGGACCTTTCTACAGGTCAGAATATTCACGAAACCAGAGAGTGGATTGTTCGTAACTCTCCTGTACCAATAGGGACAGTACCAATTTATCAAGCGTTGGAAAAAGTAAACGGTAAGGCAGAAGATCTTACCTGGGAAATTTTTAGAGATACTTTAATTGAGCAAGCAGAGCAAGGAGTAGATTACTTTACCATTCATGCAGGTGTTCGTTTAGCATATGTGCCAATGACTGCTAAAAGAGTTACAGGAATTGTATCTAGGGGAGGATCGATCATGGCAAAATGGTGCTTAGCGCACCATAAAGAGAGTTTCTTATATACTCATTTCGAGGAGATTTGCGAAATCATGAAGTCTTATGATGTTGCATTTTCATTAGGAGACGGTTTGCGTCCAGGAAGTATTGCAGATGCTAATGATGAAGCCCAGTTTGCAGAATTAGAAACACTAGGTGAATTAACAAAAATTGCCTGGAAGCATGACGTACAAACTTTTATTGAAGGACCAGGTCATGTACCTATGCATATGATTAAGCAGAACATGGATAAGCAGTTAGAAGCTTGTGGAGAAGCTCCTTTTTATACATTAGGGCCTTTAACTACAGATATTGCGCCAGGATATGATCATATTACTTCAGGAATTGGAGCGGCAATGATAGGATGGTATGGTACTGCAATGTTATGTTATGTAACTCCAAAAGAGCATTTAGGATTGCCTAATAAGGAAGATGTTAGAACAGGAGTGATTACTTATAAGTTAGCAGCACATGCCGCGGATTTGGCAAAAGGACATCCAGGAGCACAACATAGAGATGATGCTTTGAGTAAAGCACGATTTGAGTTCAGATGGGAAGATCAATTTAATCTTGCCTTAGATCCAGAAAGAGCAAGAGAATATCATGACGAGACCTTACCGGCAGAAGGAGCAAAAATCGCTCATTTCTGTAGTATGTGTGGTCCAAAATTCTGCTCAATGAAAATATCTCAAGAAGTACGAGATTATGCCGCTAAAAAGGAAATTGATGATCAGAAAGCGCTAGAACAAGGAATGCAAGAAAAAGCAGAAGAGTTTAAAGAAAAAGGAAGCGAAGTTTATCTATAAGTATCAAGGTACTTGGAGTTGGGTATCGGACATCGAATCTTGTACCCGATTCCATGTCAAATAGAATAGCAAGCAGAAAAATGATCATCGTAATTACATCAGAAAAGGCTTTGCCAAATGAGGCAGAACAAATTAATCAATTGTTTAAAGAAGGCTTAGAAATATTGCATCTACGTAAACCTACATTTACGATAGATGGATATCGCTCACTTTTGGAGCAGATAGACACAAAGTATCATAATAAAATTATGACACATCAATTTCCTGAGTTAACACAACAGTATAATCTAAGAGGGATTCACCTGCAAGAACAAGCAAGAATTGATCTGAAAGATGCGTTAGAAGTAACTATTCAAGTCTATAAAAACAAAGGTTTTTCTGTAACGAGTTCTTTCCATTCTAAAGAAGATATTAAAGCGTGTAAAGCTGCTTTTGAATATGTGCTATTAAGTCCTGTTTTTGGTTCTATATCTAAAGCTGGATATGAAGGTAAAGGTTTCGATGTAACTGATATGGATCATACTATAATTGGTATGGGTGGTATCAATGAAAGCACACTACAAAAAACCTATGATTTAGGATTTAAAGGGGTTGGAATTTTAGGAGGTGTTTGGAATTCAGAAGATCCAATAAAAAGTTTTATTAAGATTAAAGATGTTCATGATGCTGTTGTTAGGATTATGAATTGAAAGTGTATGAAAAAGCGTCCTAATGTATTAACAATTGCCGGTTTTGATCCTTCATCGGGAGCTGGATTAACGGCTGATATTAAAACGATGGAGGCTTTAAAGTGTTACGGATTTGCTGTATGTACCGCCAATACGATACAAAATGATACTGATTTTGAAGAGTGTATTTGGATTGATAAAGAGGTAATGAAAAATCAAATTGCGATTCTTTTTAAAAAGTTTAGCATTGACTTTGTGAAGATCGGAATTGTTCAGAATTGGAAAGTACTAAATGAAATTATCGATTTTTTATTGAAAAATAATAGTAAGATAAAAATCATTTTGGATCCAGTATTGAGATCTAGCTCTTCCTATGATTTTCATTCCGAAAGTGAAAAACTAGATCATGAAGATAGGAAAGATGATAAAAAGTACTTCGAAGAAGTCTTGCAAAAGATATATCTAATTACTCCTAATTACGAAGAGATCGAAAAACTGTATGCTGATAAGAACATAAAAGAAACTATAAATCATATTTCTGGCTATACGAATGTACTTCTAAAAGGAGGGCATCGTAAAGAAATGGTGGGTAAGGATGAATTGTATACTAAAAAAGGTAATTGTTTTACATTAAACCCAAAGCGCAATAGAATCACAGAAAAACATGGTAGTGGTTGTGTATTATCATCTGCTGTTGCTGCATATTTGGCTTTAGGTTTTCCTTTATTGAAAGCATGTTTTAGAGGAAAAAGATATACAGAAAATGTATTAAGGTCTAATAAGACATTATTGGGCTATCATAAGTTTTAGTGGTTAAGTAGTTGAAGAAGTTAAGAATGTATTAATATGATAAACTTACAATATATATCACAAGGAAATTCTCCACAAGAGCATTTGCAGCATATAGGAGAAGTTTGTGAAGCAGGTGTAAGATGGGTGCAATTACGTCTAAAAAATGAAGATCCAGCTACCATTTTAAATACTGCTCTAAAATGCAGAGAAATCTGTGATCAGTATGGAGCGATTATGATCGTAAACGACAGCGTGAGTATTGCGCAGGCATCGCAGGCAGATGGAGTGCATTTAGGATTAAATGATATGAACCCTAAAGAAGCCAGAAATATTTTAGGCCCTAATTTTATTATTGGAGGTACTGCAAATACACTGCAGGACTGTATACAACATAAGAATGATGGAGTAGATTATATTGGCCTTGGTCCTTTTAGATATACTACAACCAAAGAAAAATTAAGTCCTATTCTTGGAATTGAGGGATATCGATCTGTTATTTCAGAATTAGGAGTTCAGGAAATAGAAATGCCAATTGTAGCGATTGGTGGTATTGTTGAAGAAGATATTGCTGGTATTATGGAAACTGGTGTATCTGGAATTGCTGTTTCTGGAATGCTTACCAATCAGGAAAGATTAGAAGAAAAAATACAACATATAAAAGTGCTCATGGCTAACAAGCTTATAGCGAAAGGCTAAAAAATGGATACATTAAAAATTGCAGATAAAGAGTTTTCATCTAGATTATTTACAGGTACAGGAAAATTTAGTTCCTCTGATCTAATGAGAAAATCATTATTAGCATCGGAAAGTGAATTGATAACAGTAGCTCTAAAAAGAGTAGATGTTGAAGATGATAATGATGATATATTAGGGCATTTAGATCATCCCAGAATTAATTTATTACCAAATACATCGGGAGTTAGAGATGCTAAAGAAGCTGTTTTTGCTGCACAATTGGCAAGGGAAGCGTTAGAAACGAATTGGATCAAATTAGAAATTCATCCTGATCCAAAATATTTGTTACCAGATCCTATAGAGACTTTAAAAGCGGCAGAAGAGCTTGTAAAATTAGGATTTGTAGTAATGCCTTATATTCATGCCGATCCTGTTTTGTGCAAAAGACTCGAAGAGGTAGGAACGCAATGTGTTATGCCTTTAGGAGCGCCAATAGGAAGTAATAAAGGTTTAAAGACATTTGATTTTTTAGAGATAATCATTGATCAAAGTAACGTCCCTGTAATTGTAGATGCAGGTATCGGTAGTCCATCACATGCTGCTTTTGCAATGGAAATTGGAGCAGATGCTGTATTGGTAAATACGGCGATTGCAGTTTCTCAGGAGCCTATTGCTATGGCAGAGGCTTTTAGAATGGCTGTTAAAGCAGGTAGGCTAGCTTATAATGCAAAATTAGCGCCTGTTAAAAAACACGCAGAAGCAAGTAGCCCATTAACAAGTTTTTTGAATGAGTAGTTTCAAAGACATATTCGATAAGTTTGATTGGAACGATGTGCTTTCCGATATTTTACAAAAAAATGAACAAGATGTTCAGCAAGCTTTATATACTTCGAAAAGAACTATTGAGGATTTTAAAGCGTTAATTTCTCCAGCCGCAAAACCGTATTTGGAGCAAATGGCACAATTAAGTTATCAACTTACTAAGAAACGATTTGGGAATACCATACAGATGTATGCACCCATGTATCTTAGTAATGAATGTCAAAACATTTGTACATATTGCGGTTTTAGTATGACTAATAAAATTCCTCGAAGGACTTTGACCGATGAGGAAATACTAGCAGAAGTAGCATATTTAAAGTCAAAAGGATATGATCATATTTTATTGGTTACTGGAGAGGCAAATAAAACTGTAGGTGTTTCATATATCAACAACGCGATACGGTTAATTCAGTCAAAATTTGCAAATATCAATATAGAAGTACAACCATTAGATCAACCGGATTATGAGTTGCTTATAGAAAGTGGTTTGTATGCAGTGTTGGTGTATCAGGAAACTTACCATAAAGAAGAGTATAAGAAGCATCACCCAAAAGGGAGAAAGTCTAATTTTGACTATAGGTTAGAAACTCCAGATCGATTAGGACGTGCAGGAATTCATAAAATAGGGTTAGGAGCTTTGTTTGGGTTGGAAGATTGGAGAGCAGATAGTTTTTTTACTGCGTTGCATTTACAATATCTTCAAAAAACGTATTGGAAAACTAAATACTCTATATCATTTCCGAGGTTACGACCGCATAGTGGAGGATTAGAGCCTAAAGTAGAAATGACAGATTCGGATTTAGTACAATTAATATGCGCATTTCGATTATTAGATGAAGATGTGGAGTTATCTATGTCTACTCGTGAGAGTGAAGTTTTTAGAGAAAATATTGTCAATCTAGGTATTACTTCTATAAGTGCAGAATCCAAAACAAATCCTGGAGGATATGCTGTAGAACCTCAATCTTTGGAACAGTTCGAAATTTCTGATGAGCGTTCTACCGAAGAAGTGGTCACTATGCTAAAATCTAAAGGTTTAGAAGTAGTTTGGAAAGATTGGGCACATAATTGGCAATAATAACTAAGGATAAGTCAGTGCTGCATATGTTAAACAAAGAAGAAAACATTCAATATAGTCGCCATATTTTACTCGATGAGATAGGTGTCGAAGGGCAAGAAAAATTAAAATCTGCCAAAGTTTTAGTTATCGGTGCAGGTGGTTTAGGATGTCCAATTTTACAATATCTTACTGCCGCAGGAGTTGGAACTATCGGTATTATTGATAATGATATAGTTGATCAAACTAACTTACAACGACAAGTTTTATATACAATTAGTGATATTGGAAAGTCAAAAGCAAGAGTTGCTTCAGAAAGGTTAGCAGCGCTAAATCCTTTTGTTTTTTTTAAGGTATATGAAGAATTACTAGATAATGACAATGCTGTAGAACTATTTTCAGCCTATGATATTATAGTGGATGGAAGCGATAATTTTCCGACCAGATACTTAGTGAATGATGCTTGTGTACTAGCTGATAAACCACTAGTTTTTGGATCTATTTTTAAATTTCAAGGACAAGTTTCTGTCTTAAATTATAAGGATGGACCAACATATCGTTGTTTGTTTCCTTCTCCTCCATCTCCAGGAGCTGTTCCTAATTGTTCTGATATAGGAGTTTTGGGGGTGTTACCTGGAATTATTGGAAGTCTTCAAGCCAATGAAGTAATCAAAATGGTTACAGGAATTGGAGAAGTATTACGAGGAAAGCTTTTTTATTTTGATACGCTAACGATGCAACAGCAGGTCATTGCATTCAAGAAAAATCATGATATTGAAATAGACCAACTAGAAGAGGATTACGATTTTTTCTGCGGAATAAGTTCTTATGGTTTTGAAGAAATCAATGCAGTAGAACTGAAAAAACATATAGAAGATTATCAAATTTTAGATGTCAGATCTTTCGAAGAGTTTAATCATTTTAACATAGGCGGTACGCATATTCCTTTAGAAAGTATTTCGGATCATATAATGGAATTGAATGGTAAGAAACCAATTGTAGTTTGTTGTCAATCAGGAATTCGTAGTAAAAGAGCAATAGAACTTATTAGAGAAAAAAGAAATGATCTTCATCTCATTAATTTAAGTAATGGATTGTCTGCTTTTTAATTAGAAATTACCAAAATATTTTGCTCTCTTCTAATCTGATATCTCAATAAAGGAAAACCACCTTCTCCTTCTAATTGCTGCCCATTGATGATTTCATAAGCGTTATCATTACCACAATTAGATTCGGCTCTAATACCAGTTACATTTAGAGCTGAACAGTCACTTGGAGTAATATTAGGATCGCTAAGTTCAAAAGCAGAATATAATGTGTTGTCAACATTGTAGATAATCACACCTTTGATACCAACTCCTTCAATTCCTATTACTTCAGAGTTTCCAGGAAATTTAAGATCATTAAATTGTGGAAGATCTAAATTTACCGTATGGTTAAAACTGATTGACGGAAGGTTAGGGTTATTAGAACGATTATCATCACTACTACAAGAAATGATACATAGTGAAATGGATAGTATAAATAGTATTTTTTTCATTTGTTTACTCTTAAAAAAAGAAAGATATTCTTTATTTACAAAAACAGGGATTTTTTAAACGACCAAATTAGTCAAAAATGTGATTCGGTATTATTTTTTCTTATATTTGTTTTAGATAAAGTCCCATAGCTATGGGATTTTTTGTATTTATATAAACGATGAAGTTATGAGCAAAGTATCCTATTACACTGCAGAAGGGCTAAAAAAATTAAGAGACGAGTTAAATAACCTTAAAGATATAGAAAGACCTAAAGCATCACAAGCAATTGCAGAAGCACGTGATAAGGGAGATTTAAGTGAAAATGCTGAATATGATGCGGCAAAAGAAGCACAAGGACTGTTAGAAATGAGAATTTCTAAATTAGAAGAGACTTTGGCTGGAGCTCGTCTTATTGATGAATCTCAGTTAGATACTTCAAAAGTGTTAATACATTCTACGGTAAAGATAAAAAACCAAACCAATGGTGCTCAAATGACGTATAAACTAGTAGCACAAAGTGAGGCAGATCTTAAAACTGGAAAAATATCGGTAGATTCTCCAATCGGCAAAGGTCTTCTAGGTAAAAGCGTTGGAGAGGTAGCAGAGATTCAAGTTCCTAACGGAATTATGAAGTTTGATGTGGTAGAAATAACAAGAGAATAGTATAAATAACATAGAATACGAAAACCTTTCTTAAAAAAATGAGAAAGGTTTTTTTATGATTATTATTTTCCTAGAAATGTTCTATATTTCGTAACAATAAACCAACCAAAATTTATAACAAATGTCTACCCTTTTTACGAAAATAGTTGCTGGTGAAATACCCTCATATAAAGTTGCAGAAGATGAGCACTTTTATGCTTTCTTAGATATTAACCCCAATGCCAAAGGGCATACGCTATGCATTCCAAAGAAGGAAGAAGATAAAATCTTTGATCTAGACGAAGAAACTTATATAGAACTGATGCGTTTTTCTCGTAAAGTAGCAAAGGCAATTGAAAAATCTGTACCCTGTCTAAGAGTTGGGGTTGCTGTAGTAGGTCTAGAAGTACCTCATGTTCATGTGCATTTAATTCCACTTAATGATATGAGAGAGATGACATTTCAGCATAAAGTATCAATGAGTAAAGAAGAGTTTGAAACATTAGCCGAAAAGATTCAATCTAATTTGTAAATGAGTACCTCTTCAGAATTTAAACTTTCACTACAGCTTAGGATTGATTGGAGTGAAATGGATACCTATCAGCACGTAAATAATGTTAACTTCATGAAATACATGCAGAGTGCGCGTGTTCAATTTTGGGAGGTGTCTGGTTTGGCAAAATTATATGCAACAACCAAAAAAGGACCTATGTTGGTTTCTACCAAATGTGATTTCAAAAATCCTTTATTTTTTCCTGGAAATGTATTGATAAAAACAAAAGTAGCCTATATCAAAAATTCAAGTTTTGGTTTGTATCACGAACTTTACAATGATGATGGTACTTTATGTGCTGTTGGTAACGATGTAGCTGTTTGTTTTGACTTTAATATTGATAAAACATTTGTTATTCCTGAGGATCTTAGAGCTGTAATGAATGAATATGCTTAGAGTTTATCAGCAAAAAGATCGGGGAAAAATAGAAATGCTCCAATAGCACAAGAAACTATCAGAATAAGTAAAAAGAGTATTGTGTAAAATAGTTTAGTAAATCTGATTCCAGAAGACGCTACGGATATTGTTTTCTTATGATATTCATAAACTCTTTCGATATCATCGGTCCATCGACCAGGGTAGATAGTGGTGTCACATTTTTGGCAATCCATACTCTCTATAACATCCTTTTCTGTTTTAATGTATAATTTAGAAAGAACCTTTTTTTGTTTAAAAGAAAGTTGTAGGCTTTTTGTAGCGTAACATTCAGGACAATTATTATTTAGAATGGCGTTTTTTAAAATGATATACTCAGTTTTCACGTTACATTTATTTTAAAAGATAACGTGCGTAAAAACATTATGTTATGCTAGAAGCATCATATTTACTTAAAGTAATCTGAAATGTAGTACCCTTTCCTATTTCCGATCTTAGTACTCGAATTTTACCAGAATGGTATTCTTCAATGATTCTCTTAGCCAACGAGAGCCCAAGTCCCCAACCTCTGGTTTTAGAGGTGTAACCAGGTTCGAAAATCTTAGTAAATTTACTTTTTGGGATTCCTTTTCCCGTATCGGTAATCCTAATGTAAACACGTTTACTATCCTGAGATAAATCAATATTAAGATCTCCTTTTCCTCTCATAGCATCTATCGCATTCTTAACCAAATTTTCTATGGTCCAACTATAAAGCTGAGAGTTTAGAAGTACCACAATAGACTCATCGGGAATGTTTATTGAGAAATTAATTAATTTAGAACTTCTACTTTGTAAATACGTGTATGCTTCACTCGTTTCTTTTACAATATCTGATTCTTCCAAGTTCGGTATCGAGCCAATTTTAGAAAATCGTTCTGTAATTACTTTCAATCTAGAAATGTCTTTTTCGATTTCTACAATGTATTCTGGATTTACTTGTTCTGCTTTTAAAATTTCGTTCCAGCCAACTAATGAAGAAAGTGGTGTTCCGATCTGGTGCGCTGTTTCTTTAGCCATACCAGCCCACAATTTATTTTGTTCACTCGCTTTAGAAGTAGTAAAAAAGAAATAAATAACACCAATAAGCAAAAAAATGATCAATGCAATGGCTATAGGGTAGTATTTTAATTTATTAAGAATAGAAGAATTGCCATAATAGACGTATTGTACGGTATCTTTAAGATCTAAAACAATAGGTTCATTTTCTGATTTCATATTGTCCAGATGATCCCTTAATTCAGTTTCGGAAATGTCTTCTGGAAGGTTTAACGTGGTGCCCTGAATGTCAATTCTTCCTTTGGAGTCTTTGATCAAATCTCCTTCTGCATTTGTAATAATGGTAGGTATTGTATTGTTAGTACGATTGATTAGGTTTGATAATTCTAAATAATCATCAAGACTAAGTTCATCCGAACCGTCTATACCAGAACTACTCAGCGCTTTAAAAGATTGAGCCCAAACTTGCATTTTGATACTTTCATCTTTCTTTAAGCGTTGCAAAAACAAAGAGGTGTTCCATAATACAAGACCTGTAATTACAAGAACGGCAAATATTATAAAGTAACTAGCTAAATTACGTTCGTCAGAAAAGTTCATAAAAAGTGTATTGCAAGTCCTAAATATAAACGTTTTTATACGATTTTATTGTTTTATACCAAGGTAAGTAAAACCAAACAAATGAATGTTAATCGGGTTAAAGTTTAATTATCTTTGTCTTATTAGATTTTTATATGATACGAATTGATCCTTTAGAAGTTTCCACTGGAAAATTACACGGAATGATGCTTGGAGCAATAGGCCCAAGACCTATAGCCTTTGCCAGTACAGTGGATAAGGAAGGGAGTCCAAACCTTTCTCCTTTTAGTTTTTTTAATGTATTTAGTGCTAATCCACCTATTCTTATTTTTTCTCCTGCCCGAAGAGTGAGAGATAATTCTACCAAACATACTTTAGAGAATGTTATAGCTACGGATGAGGTAGTAATTAATATTGTTAATTATGATATTGTTCAGCAAATGTCCTTGTCTAGTACAGAATATCCAGAGGGTGTTAATGAGTTTGAGAAAGCTGGATTGACCATGTTGCCTTCAGAAAAGATAAAATCTTTTAGAGTAGCTGAAGCTCCAGTTCAGTTTGAGTGCAAGGTAAACGAGGTTGTTTCATTGGGTGATAATGGTGGTGCTGGTAACTTGGTTATTTGCGAGGTCTTATTGATGCACGTAAAAGAAGATATATTAGATGCTAATGGTAAGATCGACCAATACAAAATTGATCAGGTAGCTCGTATGGGTGGTAATTGGTATTCTAGAGCAAATATGGGAATGTTCGAAGTGCCAAAACCTCTAAGTACTATAGGAATTGGAATTGATGTACTACCAATTCATATTAAGAATAGTAGTGTTTTTACTGGTAATGATTTAGGCAAATTGGGAAATATTGAAAGTATCCCTGAAATAAACAAAGCCAAAGATTTTGTTAATAACAATAGTGATATTAAGGATAAAATTCAGGGTGCTAACCTAATAGAAATTCATAAATTTGCACAGCAGTATTTGGATAAAGATGATATTCAAACTGCCTGGAATATTTTAGCAGCAATACAATAATTAAACACATGGAAGTACAAGGTAAAGTAAAGATGTTAGGTGAAACGCAGACGTTTGGAAGCAATGGGTTCAGAAAACGTGAGATAGTGGTGACTACAGATGAGCAATATCCACAGCATATAATGGTTGAGTTTATTCAGGATAAATGTGATTTATTAAATAACTTTCAGATAGGTCAGGATGTAAAAATAAGTATCAATTTGCGTGGTCGCGAATGGGTAAATCCTCAGGGAGAAACAAAATATTTTAATTCTATTCAAGGTTGGAGAATCGAAAACTTACAACAAGCAGCTCCTTCAGCTCCGGCAGCAATGCCTCCTGCTGATGCATTTGAACCTGCTACCGATTTTAAAGAAGAAGATCACGACGATCTACCATTTTAAGTTCAACATGTTGCTAAAATTTTAAGCAACATATTGAATTACAAAGCAAAAAGTCCGATACATACGTGTCGGACTTTTCATATTGTGGTTTTAGGTTAACCTTTTAATAAAACTCAAAAAAGCAATGATGAACAAAATTTATCTTAAAAGGTCTTAACAAATATTGCGATTTTTTTGGTCAATTCAAACAACTAATTGATATTTAACGTTGTAGAAACGTTAGCGAATTTAGATTTGTACATACTTAATAATTCTATTGCTTTTCCACCAGTATCCGAGGCCAATAACGACGGATTATTAGCAATTGGTGGAGACCTTTCAGTGCCTAGATTGTTACAGGCATATCATCAAGGTATTTTTCCATGGTATGATGAAGATCAGCCAATTTTGTGGTTCAGTCCTGATCCTAGAATGATACTTTTTCCGAATGAACTAAAGATTAGTAAAAGTATGAAGCAGCTGTTACGAAGAAATACGTTTTCTGTAACTTTTAATAAGGATTTTGAAAATGTAATTGACAATTGTGCTTCGATTGATCGAGTAGATCAATTAGGAACTTGGATAACGCCAGATATGAAAAAAGCTTATACTACACTTCACAAAATGGGATATGCAACTTCAGTAGAAGTTTGGAAAGATTCGGAATTGGTTGGAGGTTTGTATGGAGTATGGCTAAAAGACAAGAATGTCTTTTGTGGCGAAAGTATGTTTTCTAAAGTAAGTAATGCTTCTAAATATGGGTTTATTAAACTTGTAGAGTTTTTAAAGGAAAATGAAGTGAAGTTAATAGATTGTCAGGTACATACAAATCATTTAGAAAGTTTGGGTGCAAAAGAAATTCCAAGAGATGATTTTATGAATTTTTTGAAGTAGATTTATATAAGAAAATCAAACCTTTATGATCATACATAATCTTGAAACCGAAAATTCTATTTTAAATCAATTTATAGCAGAAATTAGAGATACAGCTATCCAAAAAGATGCTATGCGTTTTAGGCGTAATATAGAGCGTATAGGAGAGGTTTTGGGATATGAACTTAGTAAAACTTTGACGTATGCTGAGGAAATGACTCAGACGCCTCTTGGAGCTAAAGAAATCTCGGTTCCACAAAAAGATCTTGTATTGTGTGCTATTTTAAGAGCAGGTTTGCCTTTGCATCAAGGACTTCTTAATTATTTTGATCAAGCAGAAAATGCTTTTATATCAGCTTATAGAGATCATAAGGGAAATAGTGATGAATTTGATGTGGTGGTAAGTTATTTGGCATCTCCTTCCATAGAAAATAAGGTGTTAGTATTAATAGATCCAATGTTAGCTACCGGAAAAACATTAGAAAATACCATGAAAGCTTTAAAAAGTCATGGGACACCTAAGCAAATTCATATAGTTTCAGTTATTGGATCCAACAAAGGAGTGGAGTATGTAGAAAAAATATTTCCAGAAAATACACATCTTTGGATAGCTGCTATTGATCAAGAGCTAAATTCCAAAGGATATATAATTCCTGGATTAGGAGATGCTGGAGACCTTTCTTACGGATCCAAATTGTAATTTACACCTCATTGTACCTGTAACAGTCTACGATATGGTCATTTACGATTCCAATTGCTTGCATAAAAGCATACACTACAGTAGATCCAACAAACTTAAAACCTCGTTTCTTTAAATCTTTACTAATCTTATCAGAAAGAGGAGTATTGGCAGGACATTCTTTATGGTCTTTCCAAGCATTTTTAATAGGTTTTCCATCTACAAATCCCCAGATATACGCATCAAAACTTCCAAATTCTTCCTGGATCTTGATAAAGTTCTGAGCATTCGTAATTGCAGAATTTACTTTTAGTTTGTTTCGGATGATACCTGGATTTTGTAATAATTCTTCTTTTTTGTTATCGTCATATCGCGCCACACGTTGGTAATCAAAATTGTCAAAAGCAACTCTAAAATTATCGCGTTTTCTAAGAATTGTAATCCAACTTAATCCTGCCTGAAAGGTTTCTAGAACTAAGAATTCAAATAATAATTGTTCATCGTGCAATGGAACACCCCATTCATTATCATGATAAGATTCATACAAAGGGTCGCCAATACACCATCCGCATCGAGTTTTTCCCATAAAGTATTTTTTAAAAATTATTGTCTAAAATAAAGTATTCCTATTGATATTTTTGAAGTACTGAATAAATGTTTTTTATCGAAATGGTATTTTTGACACTGTAGAAGGGTTTACATGATTTGTAAGTTTTGAAACTCGGTCTCGTCTTAGTTCGTAAGAGAGATAACAACTATGGAAACAACAATGACAATACATAATTTAATAGAAAAAGGAATCGATAATTCATATTCCTATCAGGAATATAGAAGTTTAGTAAGTGACCTATTAGCAGAAGGTAAGTCTACAGGTCATGAACAGTCTGATGCATTAACTAATTACAGTATGCTGAATGATCGTAGAATGAAAAGACTGGACAAAACTTTAAAAATAGATGATCAAGTAAAGGATGCGTTTACGAATGCTAAAACAGATATTACCTGGTTGGTGTTAACCGAAGGTTGGTGTGGTGATGCTGCACAATCCTTACCGGTAATTAATAAGCTTGCAGAAATGAACGATGGAATTAAGCTAAGAATTATTTCTAGAGATGATAATGACGAACTAATGAATAACTTTCTTACTAACGGTGGCAAGTCTATCCCTAAATTAATTGCTTATAATAAAGAAACAAAAGAAGTAGTAGATAGTTGGGGTCCAAGACCATCAGTAGCTACTAAAATGGTAAATGACTATAAAGAGTTACACGGAAGTCTGGATCCAGAATTTAAGCAAGATTTACAGGTTTGGTATAACAAAGATAAAGGGAATAACATCGCAGAAGATTTAGTAAAGCTTCTGTAAGCTATCCTCCGTAATTAAAGTAATATGTGATAAAACCTTTTTGTTCTTCTATTTCAGAAGAGGAGAATAAAGCATCTCGTGCATAATTAATTGCGTTTTCAAAAAGACATTCGTTTCGCGTGGTAGATCTTTTTTTGTCAACTTTGGCATCGGTAACATAACCGTTCTGGTTTACCTCAATTTTAATAACGACTTTCCCACTCCCATTACAAGTATAAATAGGATTGGGGATGTCTTTTTTTTGTCTTCCTTTTAGTGTAAAAGTAACCGAACTATTTCTATTATTAACTTCTTCAGAAATTGGCTTTTCATCTTTTTTAGATTCCTCAACCTTTTCCTCAATGATTTCTTCGTTCACTATTTCCTCTCCTTCTACCATTTCTTCATTATCAGAAGTTTGTTTTGTCGCTTCTGCTGTTTCGGTAAGAGATTTCAGACGTTGTTCGAAATCCTCAGAATCCTCGAAATCTTCGTTAAACGCATCATGAGTTCTTTTCGAGGCGATTAATTCTCTGTTTTCTTCGGGAGCTATTTCTTCTTCGGGTTCTTCTTGTTTTGCAAGTTCTTCCATTAACTCTTCTGGGATTTCCATAAGAATTTCTGACTGCTCTTTCTTTTTATTCACCATATTAATATTGTAGAGCGTCAACACAAAAATACCCATCAACATAGATGTGATAATTAATGCTTTATGTTTTTCTATAAATTGCATAGGTATCTATAACTCCTTTTCTTCTACAATATTTTATAAGGTTTCGATTTCTGCACGTAGCTGATTTTCAAATATTTCAGGGCTTATTGCGTCCGTAACATCAAAAGATCCGATTTTAGTTCTTCTTAATGCGCTCAGATGGCCACCACTTTGCAATGCTTTTCCAAAATCATGTGCTAATGATCGTATATAGGTTCCTTTTCCGCAAACTACTCTAAAATCTACTTCTGGTAATTCTATTCGTGTAATTTCAAATTCGGAAATCGTAATTTTCCTTGCTGCTACGGCTACTTCTTCTCCCTCGCGAGCATACTCATATAATCTTTTTCCATCCTTTTTTAAGGCTGAAAAAACTGGAGGATATTGTTCAATTTCTCCAACAAACCCTTTTATGGTTTTCTGTATATTTTCTGCTGAAATATGATCTATAGGAAAAGTCTGATCTACTTCAGTCTCTAAGTCATAAGAAGGTGTCGTTGCTCCTAAGGTAATGGTTCCAGTGTATTCTTTGGTTTGCCCCATGAATTCCTGAATTCGTTTTGTAAACTTACCAGTGCAAATGACTAGTAATCCAGAAGCTAGTGGGTCTAACGTACCAGCATGACCAACTTTAATTTTTTTAATCCCGAAAGTTTTACGAATACGCCAACGTACTTTGTTAACAACCTGAAAGGAAGTCCATTGAAGCGGTTTGTCGATCAGAACGATCTGACCGTCTTTATAATCTTGTTCGGTTAGCATTACTGGGGACTATTTAATAAAACCAAAGATGATGGCAATTACACCAACAACAATACAATATAAGGCAAAATATGATAATTTACTCTTTTTTACCAAAGAAATCATCCATGTACAGGCAAAAAGTCCAGAAATAAAAGCTGCTAAAAACCCTAGAATTAAAGGGAAACTACTCTCTGAAGAGATGTTTAAATCCCCACTTAATAGGTCTTTGGCAATCTTTCCGAAAATTAAAGGAATTACCATAAGAAATGAGAATCTTGCTGCTTTTGTTTTATCATTACCCAGCAGTACAGACGTAGAAATGGTAGCTCCACTTCTAGAAATACCTGGTAACATGGCAATCGCTTGAGCAATTCCTATAACAAAAGCATTAGACGTGCTTACGATCTTATTAGTGTCTTTTGCCTTATCTGCTAACCATAAAAGAATCGCCGTGATCAATAACATAAAACCAACGAACATAATATTCCCACCAAAAAGCTGCTCTAATTGTTCTTCGAAAAATAGACCAATAAGAACTGCCGGAATCATAGAAACTATAATTCGCAGAGAAAACATAGTTTCTTCATTCTTTTTAAATTGAAAAAGACCTTTTAAGATCTGTAGAATGTCTTTTCGAAATACAACAATAGTACTAAGTGCTGTCGCAAAATGCAAAACAACTGTAAAAAGCAAGGATTCTTCGGGTACACTTTTATCACCTAGAATAGCTTTTCCTAATTCTAAATGACCACTGGAAGAAACTGGAAGAAATTCAGTTAGTCCCTGAATTACACCCAAAATGATAGCATCAATAATTTCCATAAGGAACGTTTTGTAAAATTCGATGCAAATATATAACTACGAGAAGATAAATCGTTTGTTTACTCGCTTTTCTTCTTGTCTGGATTTAGTAAAATGGCATAAACTTCAATTCCAAATCCAATTAATACAATCATAGGAGCTAATCGAATTCTTCTGAAATTGTAAATCTCAGGATTAAAAACATTAGGATCGTCACTTCCACCTCCTGCCATTAGGATAAAACCTAAGGCAATTACAGCAATACCAATTGCCATTACTACATAGTTTTTCTTCCCAAAAACGAAATCTGGTTTGTGCACTGTGCTATTGTTGGATTGTTTACTCATGAATGTCGTTATTTATGATGTTGTTCTATCTAGGTATGCAAGGAAGATAGAATTCCAATGTTTATATTTTTATAACTATTCTTCTTCTTGAATTTCATTAAAAATTACACGATCATCTACTACCAATTTAGAGACATGTCCCATAATTTTGTCACGCGTAAATATAGTCCATCTATGAATAGAATACAAAGTAACTTTTTTGCCTATTAATTCCTCTTGTAACTGTTGGATAGTCAACCCTTGTTCTAATCCTCGATTAATATAATAGTAATGATCATCATTTTCTAAAGTAATGGCGATATCAAAACCGCTTTTCTCTTCTACTTTGGTAACAAAGCCTGTAATTTCTATAACGTCATCAGGTTGCACATCTCGTATTGGTTTAAACGTTTGAATGGCAACCCACATAAAAATGATGAACAATACCGATGATATGGAAAAGAAAATTCTTCCGGTTTTTTTCATGATAGCTTCAGATAATTAATAGTATAATTCATCAGTTCTAAGATTAAGAAAACGCTGAGTAGCGAAGAAAGTACTAAGCCATGTGATGAAAACACCTATTCCAAAAACTCCTCCAAATAAACCAATGAGTAAGATTTTGTCATTCAATAAACCTAGTTCAGGAAAAGCCTGATCCAAATAATATAATACAACTCCTACTCCTATTAATGCAACAATTGCTCCGATCATACCTAGACGAATGCTCTTCCAAACAAAAGGTCTACGGATGAATTTTTTGGTAGCACCTACCATTTGCATTGTTTTAATAATAAAACGTTTTGAGTATACAGATAATCGTATGGAACTATTGATAAGTAACACCGCAATAAATGTGAAAATCCCACTAATAAGTAATACCCAAAAACTTATTTTTTTGATATTGTCATTTAGTAGCGAGATTAAAGGTTTGTCATAAATTACTTCGTCTACAAAATCTTTCTTAGTAATGCTTGTGGTTATTTCATCAATTTTTACTTGATCTACAAAGTCGGCTTTAAGAAATACATCTATAGAATTTTGTAAAGGATTGTATCCTAAAAAATCCATAAAGTTTTCTCCAATATCCTTACTATGCTCTTCTGCCGCTTCATCTTTAGAAATATAAGTAGTAGACTTGGTGTATTCTGCCAACGCTAGACTTTTTTCCATTTGTTTAATTTCTACCTCTTTGGCAGTATCTTTTAAGTAAATGGTCAAAGCAATTTTTTCTTTAAAATGATCGGCTACCTTTTTGGTATTCAACACCAAAAGACCTAATAATCCCAATAAAAAAAGCACCAGAGAAATACTAATCACCACAGAGAAATAAGAAGATATAAGTCTGCGTTTCTGATATTTTTCAAAGGATGAGCTCATAAAGATTTATTTTGCAGGTAAAAATAATAAAGTTAATAGACTTTTGATGCTAAATACATCTCATTTCAGAATTAGTTGCACTAATAATTAAGATCAATTATAATAATCTTTTATCTAATTTTAGTTTCTTTATCAGATAACGTAAACTTACAAACATTGTTATTTTTAATATAACCAAATCATATGCATACAGTAATAATTGGTATAGGAGGAGTAGGAGGATATTTTGGAGGTAAGATTGCTTTTTCGGGTCAGAAAGTATCTATGCTGGCAAGAGGAGCACATCTCGAAGCGATACTCCAGGATGGATTGCAAGTAAAGAGTATTGAAGGAGATTTTGTTACAGCACCTTTTTCGGTAACAGATGATATACATCAAATTGATAAAGCCGATTTAATATTGATTTGTACAAAATCATGGCAAGTTAAAGACGCTGCCGAAATCATAAAACCATTACTTAAAGATACTACTGTTGTAATTCCGTTACAAAATGGAGCTGATAATGCAGAAAAGATCATTTCCGTGATTGATAAGAAATATGTATTGGGAGGTTTATGCAAAATCTACAGCAAGATCGAATCACCAGGAATAATTTCACATTTTGGACACCCACCAGAGATTATTTTTGGAGAATTGGATAAAACTAAATCAGATCGACTAGTTCGTATAAAAGAGGTGTTTGATAAAGCAGGTTTTAAAAATAAAATTTCTGAGGATATTCAGGTAGACATTTGGAGTAAGTTTATGTTTATTGCCACAGTAAGTGGATTGGGAGCGTTAACCAGAGCTACGATTGGAGAGATGTATGCGCATCCAGAGCTTAATAGTATATTGAAAGCTACAGCTTCCGAAATTTATCAAGTTGCTATTGCAAAAAAAGTAGCAATGCCTCCGACCATTGTAGAAGGTATCATGAATTTTATCAAAAATCAGCCTTATGATGCCACAGCATCTACTCAAAGAGATATTATGGAAGGTAGACCTTCAGAGCTAGAAAATTTTAATGGTTTTATTGTAAAAGAAGGTAAAAAACTAGGTGTCGATACACCTACAAATACGTTTATTTATAGTTGCTTACAACCAATGGAAGCAAAAGCAAGATTAAATTCTTAGCATTTTGTTATCCTTTTACAAAGAATAGATACTCAAAAGCTTCGAAATTCAGGAGATGAGGTACGAGTCGACGCGAAGTTTTGAGTATGGTTTTATGAGATTTATCGAATAAAAATTCCTTGTAAAAGGTGTCTTTTTCTTTGTTTCGTTTCTTTTGGACAAGCAAAAGAAATGAAAAGGATTATGTTTATGTTTCAAATTTAAAGCGATCTGTTATTAAACTCACATAAAATCGTAAATTTGCGGTCTTAATTTCAGATCATGAGTTACGACTTTAATACGATTGAAGCCAAATGGCAGGCTTATTGGGCAGAGAATGGAACATTCAAAGCTGAAAATAATAGCGATAAACCAAAATATTATGTATTGGATATGTTTCCTTATCCTTCTGGAGCGGGATTACACGTTGGGCATCCATTAGGATATATTGCCAGTGATATCTATGCGCGATATAAGCGTCACAAAGGTTTTAATGTATTACATCCTCAAGGATATGACTCTTTTGGATTGCCGGCTGAACAATACGCGATTCAGACTGGACAACATCCTGCAATTACCACCAAAGAGAATATTGCCCGTTACAGAGAGCAGTTAGATAAAATAGGGTTCTCTTTTGATTGGAGTAGAGAGGTGAAAACTAGTGATCCAAAATTCTATAAATGGACGCAGTGGATTTTTATCCAACTTTTTGATTCCTGGTATGATAATGATGTTGATAAAGCAAGAGCTATAAATGAACTGGAAGAAGTTTTTTCTAAAGAAGGAAATACAAATGTAAATGCTGTTTGTGATGAAGATGTGGTTATTTTCACTGCTGAGGAGTGGAATGCTTTTTCGTCTACAGAGAAACAAGAAGTCCTTTTAAAATATAGACTAACGTATCTGGCAGAAACCGAAGTGAATTGGTGTCCAAAGTTGGGTACTGTTTTAGCAAATGACGAAATTGTAAATGGAGTTTCTGAGCGTGGTGGTCATCCGGTGATTCGTAAGAAAATGACACAGTGGAGTATGCGAATTTCGGCATACGCACAACGATTGTTGGATGGGTTGGAAACTATTGATTGGCCACAACCTTTAAAAGATGCACAAACCAATTGGATTGGTCGCTCGCAAGGAGCAAGTGTTACCTTTAATGTAAAAGATCATGATGAAGTAATAGAGGTATTTACGACTCGACCTGACACTATTTTTGGAGTGAGTTTTATGACGTTGGCACCAGAACATGAATTGGTAGCTAAAATTACCACTCCAGAGCAAAAAGCAGAGATCGAAACATATATTGAAGCTACAGCAAAACGTAGCGAACGTGATCGTATGGCAGATGTAAAAACCATTAGTGGTGTGTTTACAGGAGCTTATGCAGAACATCCTTTTACCAAAGAACTTGTACCGATTTGGATTGGAGATTATGTATTAGCTGGCTACGGTACTGGAGCAGTGATGGCAGTACCTTGTGGAGATCAACGTGATTATGACTTTGCAAAACATTTCGGGATTGAGATTCCTAATATTTTTGATGGAGTAGATATTAGCGAAGAAGCTTTTGCGGATAAAGAAAAAACAATCATTGCAAATTCTGACTTTTTAGATGGTCTGAATTATAAGAAAGCAACCAAAAGAGCGATTTACGAATTAGAACAAATTGGTCAAGGAAAAGGTAAAATTAATTACCGATTACGTGATGCTGTATTTAGCCGTCAGCGATATTGGGGAGAACCCTTTCCAGTATATTATGTAGATGGAATGCCTCAGATGATAGATCTGAAACATCTGCCTATTGAGTTGCCAGAAGTAGAAAAATATTTGCCAACTGAAACTGGAGAACCACCTTTAGGTCGTGCTGATGTTTGGGCTTGGTGTACAGAAACCAATAAAGTGGTTAGTAATGAAAAAATAGATAACACTAGCGTTTTTCCATTAGAGTTAAATACAATGCCTGGTTGGGCTGGAAGTTCGTATTACTTTAATAGGTATATGGATCCGAATAATGATGAGGTAGTATTTTCTAAAGAAGCAATCAACTATTGGAAAGAGGTAGATCTATATATAGGAGGAAGCGAACATGCAACAGGACATTTATTATATGCGCGTTTTTGGCAGAAGTTCTTATTTGATCGTGAAATCGTTCCTGTAGATGAATTTGCTAAAAAGCTAATCAACCAGGGAATGATTTTGGGAACAAGTGCTATTGTGTATAGGATAAGTGGTACGAATAAATATGTTTCTAAAGGACTTAAGGATCAGTATAAGAATCAGATTGAAGAACTTCGCGTAGATGTAAATATGATTAATGCTTCAGATGAGTTGGATCCGAACGATTTAAGAAATTGGCAACCACAATTTGAAGATGCTGAATTTGAACTAGAAGATGGAAAATATATTGTTGGGCGTGAGGTCGAAAAAATGTCTAAAAGATGGTTTAATGTTGTAAACCCAGATGGAGTTTGTGAGCAGTACGGAGCAGATAGTTTACGCTTGTATGAAATGTTTTTAGGACCACTGGAGCAAGCAAAGCCTTGGAATACTGCGGGTATTACAGGAGTGCATGGATTTTTGAAGAAGCTTTGGAAACTATACCATAATGGAGAAGAGTTTGGAGTAACTGATGCGGAACCTTCTAAGGACAACTTAAAGACATTGCATAAAACGATCAAAAAAGTAGAAGAAGATATAGAGAATTTCTCTTTTAATACTTCGGTAAGTACGTTTATGATTGCAGTGAATGAATTAACTGCTCAAAAATGTAATGCCAGAGCTATTTTAGAACCATTATTAGTATTAGTGTCTCCATATGCGCCACATATTGCAGAAGAATTGTGGAGTAAATTAGGACATAATGATTCCATTGCTACAGCTGCATTTCCAATATTTGATGAGAAACATTTGGTGGAAAGCTCAAAACAATATCCGATATCTTTTAATGGAAAAATGCGTTTTACTATGGAACTTCCCTTAGATATGAGTAAAGAGGATATTGAAGCAGCAGTAATGGCTCACGAAAAGACACAACAACAACTTGCAGGACGAGAACCGAAAAAAGTGATCGTTGTACCCGGTAAAATTGTGAATATAGTAGGGTAATTTTTAGAAAGAAATTTATGTCAGTCTGAGCCTGTCGAAGACTTTTTTTGGTATTATAACACTTCGACAAGCTCAGTGTGACTATGATAGGCTTACAGTTTTTTATCAACAGATATGATCGATTCCATAGAAATATTAGGATTAATAGCCGCTGTATTAACTACAGTGGCTTTTTTGCCTCAAGTATACAAGACCTGGAAAACAAAATCTGCAGAAAGTTTATCGATGACGATGTTATTGGTTTTTGAAAGTGGCGTTCTTTGTTGGTTGGTTTACGGTTTTTTGATCGATAGCTTTCCTGTAATTTTGGCAAATGCGATTACTGCAGTATCAGGAATTTCTCTACTTTATTTTAAATTTCGTTATAAAAACTAAATAAAATTAACGACTCTCTTGTTTTTTAACAACTTTCAATATGTTTTCCTAAATTACGGATAAGATATTTTTTAAAGGTATTTTATTGTTTTATTTCAAGAAAACATCTATTTTCGACCCAAAATTAAGAATATGATAATTGGTGTTCCTAAGGAAATCAAAAATAACGAGAACAGAGTAGGTGTAACACCTGCCGGAACAATGGCACTCGTTAAAAATGGTCACACTGTTTTCATTCAGCAAAATGCTGGTCTTCAGAGTGGTTTTAGTGATGAAGAATATATAGAAGCTGGAGCTAAAATATTACCTACAATAGAAGAGGTTTATGCTACTGCTGAAATGATTATTAAGGTTAAGGAACCTATTGAACCAGAATATAAATTGATTAAAAAGGATCAATTATTATTCACATATTTTCACTTTGCTTCTAGCGAGCCTTTAACAAAGGCTATGATCGAAAGTGGATCCGTTTGTATTTCTTATGAAACTGTAGAAGATCCAGATCGTAGTTTACCTTTACTGACTCCGATGAGTGAAGTAGCTGGTAGAATGTCGATACAGCAAGGTGCTAAGTATCTAGAGAAACCATTGAAAGGAAGAGGAATTCTTTTGGGTGGTGTTCCAGGAGTTGCTCCTGCCAAAGTTTTAATCTTGGGTGGAGGTGTTGTAGGAACGCAAGCTGCTAAAATGGCAGCAGGAATGGGTGCTGATGTTACGATCCTAGATATTAGTATGAAAAGATTACGTTACTTAGACGATGTAATGCCAGCAAACGTAAATACTGAATTCTCTAACGAATATACTATTCGTAAACATATAAAAACTTCTGATTTAATCATTGGAGGAGTGTTAATTCCTGGGGCTAAAGCTCCAAAGTTAATCACACGCGATATGCTAAAGGATATGCGTGCGGGTACTGTATTGGTTGATGTTGCTGTTGATCAAGGTGGTTGTTTCGAAACTACAAAACCTACTACACATCAGGATCCTGTTTATATTATTGATGATGTAGTACATTATTCTGTGGCAAATATGCCAGGAGCGGTACCATATACATCTACTTTGGCATTAACCAATGTAACTTTGTCATATGCAATTCAATTGGCAAATAAAGGTTGGAAAGCCGCTTGTGCAGATAACGAACCACTTAGAAAAGGATTAAACGTTATTAATGGAGATGTGGTGTATCCTGCTATTTCAGAAGCATTTAATCTTCCTTTGGAAGATGTAAATAACTATTTAAGTTAAACTCGACTTATTGGCTAACTCAAGTTTATTTAACTGAAAACCTCGTCTTTATGGCGAGGTTTTTGCTTTTATTATTGTAACTTTAATCTTAAAAGTATTTAATTATGATGGGATATTATATCATAGCGGGTGTTATCTTTTTGGTGAGCTCCTATGTAAGCAATAAATTAAAAAGTAAGTTCAAACATTATTCAAGGGTGCAATTGCGTAATGGAATGAGTGGAGCAGAGATCGCTCAAAAAATGTTAGATGATAATGGAATCAGAGACGTACAAGTTATATCTACACCTGGTATGCTAACGGATCATTATAACCCTAGAAATAAAACTGTAAACCTTAGTGAGGGAGTATATAATCAACGAAATGCGGCCGCTGCAGCAGTAGCAGCTCATGAGG
The DNA here is from genome assembly GCF_054054605.1 of Aquimarina sp. 433. NCBI lineage: Bacteria > Pseudomonadati > Bacteroidota > Flavobacteriia > Flavobacteriales > Flavobacteriaceae > Aquimarina > Aquimarina sp. 433. Next base: position 225,924 of record NZ_JBSWZK010000002.1, on the reverse strand, counting down.
TTGGCCATGCAGTACAGCATGCTACAGCATATAGCTGGTTAACGATGAGGTCTAAAATTGTTCCTGCAGTTGGAATAGCTAGTAAGTTTTCTAACATTGTAATTATGGTAGGTCTAGCTTTGTCTGTAGGTGGTAGCGTATTCGGAAATCTTGTATTTCTACTTGGTATTATATTGTTCGCTGTTACTACTTTATTTACATTTATTACGCTACCTGTAGAGTATGATGCCAGTAATAGAGCGCTTGCTTGGCTAGAAGATGCTAATATGGTTACCAATGAAGAATATGATAGTGCCAAAGATGCTTTAAAATGGGCGGCAAGAACGTATTTAGTAGCAGCTTTAGGATCATTAGCTACGTTACTTTATTTTATTTCAATGTTTTTAGGAAGAAGAGATTAGTAATTGCGAAAACTCGTAGTTTTTCTTATTCAAAGATCAAATATGTGTATCTTTTGCCTTTAATTTTGATAGACTAACAATGTCGAATAAAAAGGTGATTGTTATTGGAGCTGGACCAGCTGGTTTAGCAGCGGCCTACCAATTGATGAAGAATAATGTGCAAGTGGTGGTTTTTGAAGCTTCTCCCTTCGTTGGAGGGATGTCCAGGAGCTTTGATCTTTGGGGTCAACGAGTAGATCTAGGACCTCATAGATTTTTTTCTAAAGACCCTAGGATTAATGCTTTTTTTGATGAATTGATTAAGGAAGATTTTACCCAAGTAGAGAGGTTAACAAGAATCTTTTACAACAAGAACTTTTTTGATTACCCGCTAAAAATTTTTAATGTATTGGGTAATCTTAGTCTTATAACTATCACAGGCATTCTCTATTATTATGCAAAACAACGGGTTTTTCCTATAAAGAATCCAGATACTTTCGAAAAATGGGTGACAAATCGCTTTGGTAAAAAGCTCTACACCATTTTTTTTAAATATTATACCGAAAAGCTTTGGGGCATTCCATGCTCCAAAATAGATGCAGATTGGGCGGCACAACGGATCAAAGGATTGTCACTTTTTGAAGCTGTTTGGAGTGCTTTTAAGGGAAATCGAGGAAATAAACATAAAACGTTGGTTGATGAGTTCTCTTATCCCAAAAATGGAACAGGAACGTTGTATGAACGTGCGGCTGAATATGTAATAGAAAACGGTGGAATTATCCATAAAAATACTCCAATTCAAAACATCGTTATTGAAGATGGTGTGTGTACAGGAGTAATCACTAAGGATGGAAAACAGTATTCAGCGGATCATGTAATATCTTCTATGCCTCTTACCTATCTATTGCATGGTATGAATGATGTTCCTGAAGAAGTTTTGAAGTCAGTGAACAGATTATATTTTCGAAATACTATTCTGGTATATCTAGAAATCGATAGGAAAGATTTGTTTGAAGATAATTGGATTTATGTGCATTCTCCAGAAGTGAAACATGGAAGAATCACCAATTTTAGGAATTGGTGTCCAAGTTTGAATAGAGGAAAGGAGACTACGATTTTATGTTTAGAATTTTGGGCTTTTGATTCGGACCCTATTTGGAAAGAGACGGATCAATATCTTGGTGATTTAGCAATCAAAGAGCTTAAGGCTTTGAAATTAATAGAAGAAACAGAAGTAATAGAAAATACGAAGATTGTAAGAGTTCCAAAATGCTATCCTGTGTATGAAATTGGATATAGATCTCATTTAGACATTATTGAAAATTATTTGATGGGGATCAATAAATTAACTCCAATAGGTAGATATGGAGCATTTAAATATAATAATCAAGATCATTCTATTTTAATGGGCATTCTTGCTGCTGAGAATATTGTAAACAATACTCATGTTGATTTGTGGAAAATTAATACAGATACAGAATATCAGGAAGATGGAGAGGTTAAAGATGTTTTGATCCAGTAAGATTTGATATTTTTATGAAAGAATTTATGCCGTAAATGGCAAAGAAAAAATAAAGAGGGTATATAGGTATTGTGAATCTAGCAGCTGACACTGGTCCTGAAATTCCAGCTAGGAATAAGATAAAAAACAACATTACGTAAAATATTAAATTTATGTTTTTGGCATTCTTAAGCCAAAACCAAATAAATCCAAGGAATTTTACAATGTTGAGTATCAAAATTATTACTAAAGAAATAATAAGAGGAGTTGGTTGAGTTTTTAAAAACTTAAACACCCCGAGAAATCCACCTTTATTAAAGTGGCTTAAAAAACCAACTTCCGAAATTTTGTTGGAATTCGGGTAAAAAAACATGAATAAATCATATCTGCCAGGATCAATAAAAAATTTTATAGAACCTCTTAGATGAAAGAAAAGATACGGTATTAATTCCTTGCTTAAATGATCTATGGATTGAGTTTTAATAAATTCTATTTTTTTCGGATACTCCGAGATCTCACGGGATTTTACCGTTATGTCATGATTGACCTTATTGGCATATTCTTCTCCATATTTGTTCAGATGAAAATATTTCAAATTATAATCTTTTAAGTTAACATGTTGAATACTTGAAAAATCATAAGAACCAGTTCGTTCAAAATTCCAATGACAATATAAGAGTACGATTACTATAGGAATAATAGAAGTAAGTGAAGTTAGCGTAGGTTTTAGAAATACTCTTTTGCAAAATATGAATGTTATTATGATGTTAGGAATTACTAAAAGATAAAAAACGGGTTTTGTTAGTAATAAAAGAGTAATCAATGATTGGTAAATAAGAAGATGTTTTGTTGACTTATATTTTAGAATAAGATTGGCTACATAGATAGTCAAAACAATTAAAAACTGCACAAAAATTTCACTCATTAGCATATTAGCATAGATGAATTGACTTAAAGAAAATATCATAAAAAGATATAATATGATCTTATTGATTTGCTCAAATTGATCTTCAAAAATTTTTTTCGTTACTAGAATACTGGAAATGGATAATAAACTTTGTACGATTATAATTGTAGCTTTAGATGTAAAAAATAAAGATGTAACTAGTAAAAAGATAGAATATAAAGGAGGTCTTCTTGTGTAATATCCGTAATCAATATTCTTAGAAAGGTCTCCACAATAAAATTCGAAATAATGACCAATATTTTTACTTAATTCTAGGTACTCTAGAGAATCAAGCATAGTAAGATAATTGTCATTTACTGTTTGATATATAATAAAAATAAGATGAATAAAGACTAAGAATTGCAAAAAGACATTTCTTTTGAAATAATTAAATATAGACATTCTTTTTGTTTATTAGATCTTTATTTGTCGACTAATTTGTTGATCTAAGGAAATAAAGGTTTCTGTTCGTGAAACACCTTCTATTGCCTGAATTTCTTTATTAAGAACATTCATTAAATGTTCATTGTCTTTACAAAGAATTTTAATAAAAATAGACCAATTTCCGGTGGTGTAATGGCATTCTATTACTTCTGGGATGTCTTTAAGTTGCTTTACAGCTTTAGGGTTGCTTACAGCTTTATCTAGATAAACACCGACAAATGCCATGGTTTTATATCCAAGTATCTTTGGGTCAATGATAAATTTTGATCCAGTAATAAGTCCTGATGCTTCTAGTTTTCTTAGTCTCTGATGAATAGCAGCTCCCGAAATGCCAATCTTTCTTGCAATTTCTAGGATGGGTCTTCGAGCATCTTCCATAAGATTGCGAAGAATCTCTTTGTCTATACCATCAATTTTTAAGTTGCCGTATTGCCCTTTCATAAAAAAGAAGTTTCAAATCTTAACCAAAAATAAGGTATTAGATATGAAATTGAAACTCTTGTAGGGATTATCCTTTTACACCATCAGGATTATAGCCCAGGTATTCTCGATCAATTTCTTTGAATATAATTCCGTATTCTTCTAGTTCTTTAAGAATTGGTGTGTATACTTCTTCCTGAATTGGTATTTGAACTCCTGGAGTTGTGATTTCTTTATTCAGGATTTTTAATGTAGCTATTGCAACAGGAAGTCCAACGGTTTTTGCCATAGCAGTATACTTTTGATCTTCTCCGATACTTACCATTGTGGCATCTATTTGTTTGCGCTCTCCATTTATTTCATAACCAAATTTATGATACATAACGATCATATCCTTATCTCCATGATCCAATGTCCATTTATCCATTAGTATTTTTTGCAGAATTTGCGCTGGTGTAGCATTTGGAATTCCAACTTTTTTATTGGTATTGAAAATATCTAACTCTAGTAATTTATCCCATATGATATCGTCCTGATCAATTTTGAGATAATGACGCAGTTTTAATTCCACAGAATCTGTAGGGGAATATGCAAGGAAAGAGTTCGTGAAATCTCGATAACTCATGTGTTCCGAGTTTTCTAATGTATAATCATCGGCAGTCATACCTAACTGCACAAAAATATTCCAGGCTTTAGAAAAACCAACTCTTCTAATAGTTCCTCTGTATAAAGTTAAAATATCATCTAAACCATAAATACTTTGGTATTTTAGAGAATTTCGATTGGCATAGGCTTCAAATCTACCATATTCTTCTACTTCCAAAAACTCAGTTCTTCTAAACAGTTTGTGATATGGGATGTATTTATAAGTTCCTTCTTGCAAGAACTCAGCAGCTCCTCCTTGTCCAGCAACAACTACATTTCTTGGATTCCATGTGAATTTATAATTCCAAAGATTAGTGTCACTTTCTGGTGCCACAAGGCCACCAGTGAAAGATTCGAATAATATTATTTTTCCGCCCTGATTTCTAATTCTGTCGATCACTTGCATAGCACTCATGTGATCGATGCCTGGATCTACACCAATCTCGTTCATGAAAACAAGGCCTTTATTGGTTGCTTCCTGATCTAGAGCTTTCATTTCATCACTTACATAAGAAGCTGTAACCATTGATTTTTCAAATCGAAGACAATCTTTAGCAACTTCTATATGAAATCTAGCAGGAAGCATAGATACTACAATATCGGCTGATTTTATGGCTTCTTCCCTCGATTTTTGATCAAAAACATCTAGAGCAATTGCATTGGTATTAGGATGATTTGCAGCAAGTTCTTCTGCATTAGTTAGGGAGATATCTCCGATAGTAATGTGTAAATTTTCAGAAGAAGATTTGTCTTGAAAATACTTGATTAAAACAGCAGTTGATTTACCTGCACCAATGACCAATATCTTTCTCATAACTAATGATTATTTTGATAACTTTGATACGAAAGTAATGAATACATCAAAAAGTAAGATCTTGATTTTGTAGTATTCGTTATGTTTTTCTCTAAAATATGTCTAAAAATCATTTTTTAAGCCAAAAAATGATCAATTGTTGCAAAAAAAAGAATGAATAAAACAATTTTGATTACTGGTGCTATATTAGCTTTATTAGCTGTTTTGTTAGGTGCATTTGGAGCACATGGATTGGAAAAATTAGTGGATGCCAAGAATATCAATTCTTTTCAAACTGGGGTTCGGTATCAAATGTATCATGCAATTGGTTGTCTTATCTTAGGAAATATGAATATGCTACAACAGCTTCATAGAAGACGTGTTTTTTATTTATTCCTAATAGGAATTATTCTTTTTTCGGGATCGATCTATTTATTAGTGCTAGATGAAGTACTGGGAATTTCTCTGGAAAGCATTGGTTTTATTACACCTTTAGGAGGTTCTGTTTTAATTTTGGGATGGATTTTCTTTATAATTTATCTCAGTAAGATTAAGTGATTTTTTTGACGGTTGGTGTACTTTTTATTTATAATTTTGCCACACATAACAAACACAACATATTTTTATGGAACCACTGTATCCAATTACGAAAACGATTTCGTTAAAGCATTACGGTATTGAAAATGCGACAATACGTTACCAATTATCTCCTGATGAACTTCAGGAAGAAACGGTACAAAAAAAACAAGGAAGAATTACAAAATCAGGCACACTTGCTGTTAATACAGGTGAGTTTACAGGTCGCTCTCCAATGGATCGTTTTATTGTAAAAGACCAAATTACTGAAGAAAAGATTTGGTGGGGTGATATTAACATTCCTTTTGAGCCAGATGCATTTGATGCTTTATATGATAAAGTGATTGCTTATCTTTCTGGGAAAGAAATATTTGTTAGAGATAGTTATGCGTGTGCAGACCCTGATTACAAATTAAACATTAGGGTGATTAATGAATATCCTTGGTCAAATATGTTTGCTTATAATATGTTTTTAAGACCAACGGAAGAGGAGTTAAAAGATTTTGATCCTGAGTGGACGGTGATTAATGCTCCTGGTTTTATGGCAGATGCTGCCGTGGATGGAACACGTCAGCATAATTTTGCTATTCTAAATTTTACTAGAAAAATAGCACTTATAGGAGGAACAGGTTATACAGGTGAAATTAAAAAGGGAATTTTCTCTGCTTTGAATTTTATCTTGCCAGTATATAAAAATACCTTGCCAATGCATTGCTCTGCTAATGTTGGTGAAAAAGGAGATACGGCGATATTTTTTGGATTATCAGGTACAGGAAAAACAACCTTATCTACAGATCCCGATAGAAAGCTTATCGGTGATGATGAGCATGGATGGACAAAAGAAAATACTATTTTTAATTTTGAAGGAGGATGTTATGCAAAAGTGATTGATCTGTCCGCTGAGAAAGAACCTGAGATATATGGAGCGATTAAAAAAGGAGCTATTTTAGAGAACGTTATTATAGATGATAACGGAGAGGTAGATTATTCAGATACTTCAATTACACAAAATACAAGAGTAAGTTACCCAATACATCATATTGAAAATATTCAGGATTCTTCTATTGGAAAAAACCCAAAAAACATTTTCTTTTTAACGGCAGATGCGTTTGGAGTAATTCCTCCTATTTCTAAGTTAACACCTAGTCAAGCAGCATACCATTTTATCTCAGGATATACAGCAAAAGTTGCGGGAACAGAGGCAGGAGTTGTAGAGCCTACTCCGTCATTCTCTGCTTGTTTTGGTGCTCCATTTATGCCTTTACACCCGGCGAAATATGCAGAAATGCTTATTGACAAAATGAAAGATACTGGAGTAAATGTTTGGTTGGTAAACACTGGATGGACAGGTGGTCCTTATGGTGTTGGTACCAGAATAAAACTGAAATATACGCGAGCAATGATTCAGGCGGTGTTAAACGGAGATTTAGGTCTGTATTCTTATGATAACTATCATATTCATTCGGTATTTGGGGTAGCACAACCAAGAGAATGTCCTGGAGTTCCTACTAGTGTACTTAGTCCTAGAGCAACCTGGAATGATGATGAAGCTTATTATAAGACAGCATTTAAACTAACAAATGCATTTAGAGAGAATTTTAAAAAGTTTGAATCTTATGCGAATGAAGAAATTCGTAGAGGTGGACCACAACGATATGCTTTTTAAATAAAAAGTAATAGATATTAAAAAGCCTGAAATTTAAATTTCAGGCTTTTTAGTTTTATATCGAAATAAAAAAAAATGTCTTATTTTTTATTAGCTTCTTTAATATATTTCTGAAGCGCCATGGTCATAGAAGGAGTTTCAGGCGTAGGAGCTTGAATATTCACTACCAAATCATGTTCTTCGGCTGCTTTTACAGTAGAATTACCGAAAACTGCTATACGTGTATTGTTTTGCTTAAAATCTGGAAAGTTTTCAAATAATGATTTGATTCCAGAAGGGCTAAAGAATACTAAAATATCATAAAATACATCGCGTAAATCAGAAAGATCACTCACTACTGTTCTGTAAAAAATAGCTTGTTTCCAGTCTACTTTTAATGAATTTAAAGTGTCTGGAATTAAAGGTTTTAATTGATCGGAAGAAGGAAGTAAGAACTTTTCATTTTTGTACTTTTTAATCAAAGGTGTTAGTTCTTGGAATGTACGTTTCCCTACATAAATCTTTCTCTTTCTATAAACAACATATTTCTGAAGATAATATGCTACAGCTTCACTCTGGCAGAAATATTTAAGAGTATCAGGTACTTTAAAACGCATTTCCTCAGCGATTCTAAAAAAGTGGTCAACAGAATTTCTACTGGTAAGTATAATTGCTGTGTATTGAGATAAATCTACCTTTTGTTGTCTCACTTCTTTCGCATCTACTCCCTCAACGTGAATAAACGGTATAAAGTCAATTTTTACCTTTTCCTTTTCTTCAAGATCGAAATAAGGCGAATTCTCTACTTTAGGCTCTGGCTGAGACACCAAAATCGTTTTCACTTTCATATATAATCTTTATTAGTACACGTATTCCTAAATTATACCATTAGTTTGTAAAGCATAAAATAGGGCGCGATTTCAAGTGCGCAAAGATACAAAATAAAATAAAACAAGTTCTTTAAAATAATGTTTTCATTTCGTTTATAGGCAGAAAAGAGAGTGATTAAGTTAAGTAGTACCAAAGATCCTATAATAATTAGAAGAACAATTTTTGAAGGTTTTGCAGTATAAATGAAGAATAAATTAAGAGGTAATAAAATTACGCCTAAAAAATTACGATATGATATTTTATAGAATAAATAATCGTCTATCAAGGATTCTATAGAAAAAACAATAGAAACAATTTTTTCGATTAAAATTTTGCATAGAAATACGAATAAATACAGTAAAGTGATCTTGAAATAGAATAACATATTTAATTCGTTTACTTTCCATTGAAAAGTTTCAACGCATAGATATGCAAATAAAGACACAGACAGTATTTGCACTAATATTAGTATTGCATTAAATGCATTAGAGAGTTTATTCCCCTTATGATTTAATACCACATATTTATTTGTGTTAAAAAGCATTGTAAATTCATGAAACAATACTGAGTTCATGAGTTTTGCAGTAGCTAACAATATAAAACATACCAGAAATATAATGGTAATCCAGTCGCTTGTTATAATTTCTCTTGTAATAACTTCCATAATTGATGCTCCAAAATTAAATCATAGTTGCTACATAAGAAAATGAAAATAAAGTAAATAAAGATGCAACACTAATTTCTTCTGGTAGTTATTTTATTAAACTATATTTTTACTGAAAAAAAACTGGAAATAATCTAGTGATTATTTAGTTATATTTGCCTGAAAATACCCAGATGGTAGACGCCTTAGTAATTATACCTACCTATAATGAAATTGAAAATGTAGAGCGTATTATTAAAAATGTGCTTGCATTACAGCGTGATTTCGATATACTGATTGTAGATGATAACTCTCCTGACGGAACTGCGGCAAAAGTTAAAGAGCTGCAAGAAATATATGGAGAACATTTGTTTTTATTAGAAAGAGAAGGTAAACTTGGTTTAGGAACAGCCTATATTACCGGCTTTAAATGGGCTTTGGAAAATTCGTATGAATATATCTTTGAAATGGATGCTGATTTTTCTCATAACCCTAATGATTTAATAAGGTTGTATAATGCTTGTGCCAAAGGATCATCTCATGTGGCCATAGGATCAAGATACGTAACTGGAGTGAATGTGGTCAATTGGCCAATGAGTAGAGTATTACTCTCTTGGTTAGCCTCAAAATATGTGCGTCTAATTACAGGTATGAATATCCATGACACAACAGCAGGTTTTGTATGTTATAAAAGAGAGGTTTTAGAAAAAATAAATCTTGATAAAATTAAATTTGTAGGGTATGCTTTTCAAATCGAAATGAAGTTTAAGGCTTATCTCCTTAAGTTTAAGATAAAAGAAGTCCCAGTAATTTTTACAGATAGAACACGTGGTGCTTCTAAGATGAGTAAAGGAATCATTTCAGAAGCCATTTTTGGAGTTTTGGGAATGAAATTAAAGAGTTTGTTTAATAGTTATGATATATAATTATGAATAGTGTATTGATTAAAAACGCGAACATTGTTAATGAAGGAAAAATTTTCAATGGAGACGTATATATAGAAAATGGGTTTTTCAAAGAAATTGCAGCACAGATAAGTGCAAAATCTCCAGATGTTCAGGTTTTTGATGCAGAAGGGAAGTACCTATTTCCTGGGGTAATCGATGATCAGGTTCATTTTAGAGAGCCAGGATTAACACACAAAGCAACTATCGAAACTGAGTCTAAAGCTGCTGTTGCAGGAGGAATAACTTCTTTTATAGAAATGCCTAATACAAATCCTCAGACAACAACGGTAGAAAAACTTGAAGAAAAGTTTGATATCGCAGCTAAAACTAGTTATGCGAATTATTCTTTTATGTTTGGAGGAACCAACGATAACTTAGAAGAGATAATAAAGTTAGACCCATCTAAAGTGGCAGGGCTTAAATTATTCCTTGGGTCTTCTACAGGAAATATGTTAGTGGATAATCCAGAAGTATTAGAAAAGATTTTTTCATCGACGGATTTAGTAATATCGGTTCATTGTGAGGATGAAGAGACGATTAGAAATAATACAGCAAAATATAAAGAACAATATGGGGATGATATTCCTATCGAAATGCATCCGGTAATAAGAAGTGAAGAAGCTTGTTACTTATCTTCTTCTAGTGCTGTAGCATTAGCTAAAAAAACTGGAGCTAGATTACATGTATTTCATCTTTCTACAGCAAAAGAACTGGAACTTTTTACCAATAAAATTCCTCTGAAAGAGAAAAAAATAACTGCAGAAGTTTGTATACATCATCTTTGGTTTTCGGATGAAGATTATAAGCAAAAAGGAACTCTTATTAAATGGAATCCCGCAGTGAAAACAGCTAAAGATCGAGATGCATTATTTGAAGCATTATTGGCAGATAAATTAGATGTAATTGCTACGGATCATGCGCCACATACAAAAGAAGAGAAGAGTAATGTATACACCAAAGCACCATCGGGTGGTCCTTTAGTGCAACATGCCTTGCCAGCGATGTTAGAGTTTTATCACAGAGGTAAAATTTCATTAGAAAAAATCGCCGAAAAAATGTGTCATAATCCAGCAATTCTTTTTCAAGTATCAAAAAGAGGGTATATTAAAGAAGGATATTGTGCAGATGCTGTTTTGGTAGATTTGAATGCGCCTTGGACTGTAAATTCAGATAATATTGCGTACAAATGTGGGTGGTCTCCTTTTGAGGGTACAACTTTTAAATCTAGAATTACGCATACTTTTATTAATGGAAGTTTGGTGTATAAGAACTTTAAGTTCTATGATGTTAAAAATGCACAAAGATTAACTTTTGATCGTTAAGAAAAGCTTCAATTTTATATTGATAAAACTTTTGAATTAGACAATAAAGTTGATGTGTGTAGTTCTCGGTTTTATGTTTAGTTCTTGATAATCATTAAAATTAAAATATGTGAAAAAAAGTTTTGTTTATAGTGCTTTATTATTGATACTCGTAGGGTTCTCTTGTCAAAATCTGGATAAGATTGATAAACCCGAAAACTTTATCGAGGAAGATAAGATGATTGAAATACTTACGGATATAGCTTTTGTGAAAGCTGCTAAAGGAAGTTATAAAAAGGTTTTTGATATCGAAAAAATAAATCCAGAGTTATATATATTAGAAAAGCATGGTGTAGATAGTTTAGTGTTTGCAGAAAACAATAGATGGTACATGAGTCAGCTGGATGATTATGAAGAAGTTTTTAAAAAAGTAAAAAAAAATATAGAGGTATCAAAAATCAAATTCGAAAAACTTAAGAAGGAAGAAGATTCGTTAAAAAAGATAGAAGACTCTATTAGAAGATTAAAAAAAGGTCTTAAAAATATAGATGAGTTATCAAGTGATATGGAGGAACTCGAATCTATTAAGGAAGAATTAATGAATATTGAAATGGAAGATGCTGTTAAAAAAAGAACTAAACCTTCTCCTCCTTCAGGAAAAAAGAAGCAGTAGTTTCTATAGCATTTTCTATTGGTAAGAAATCATAGGATAATTCCTTTTTGATTTTATCATTCTCATAGAAAGAATTTGTAAACGCACTTTTTATAGAAGACTTAAATAGAATTTTTTTAGTTCTAAAAAGGAAATGACTAAATTCTTGAATATAATATGCTATTTTCATCGTTAACGGAGAAACCTTCTTTTTGGGAATTGATTTTTGTAAAGCTTTTGCAATAAGAGTAAACGCATTTTTAAAGCTCAAATTTTCGGCAACTACCACATAACGTTGATTTTTAATAGCGCTATTTGTGAGACGATACATGATTTCTATTACATCCTCCACAGCAACATAGCCAGTAGTTCCATTGGTGTAATAAGGCATTCCCTTGTGTATTTTTTTAAATAAAAAACCACTTCCAGAATTGTAAAAACCACGACCTATAATTATTCCAGGATTTACAATGACTGCATCTAATCCTTCCTGAGTACCTCTCCATACCTCCATTTCTGCTCCATATTTAGTAATAGCATAAACAGAATCGGAAATTTCAGGATTCCATTCTGAGTTTTCATTAATAGGATTTTGTAATGCGTTTTCACTTAATGTTGCAATAGAGCTTACATAACATAGTTTTTGAACATTGTTTAATAAAGATAGATTTACAATGTTTGCAGTTCCTTCAATATTTGTTTTTCTTAATTTTTTGAAATGTGAAGGATTAAAAGAAATCATGGCAGCACAATGATAAACATGAGTGATGTCTACAAAGGCTTTAGTTAATTCAGGAATGTCATTCAGATCAGTTTTAATCCATTCAATAGTATCAAATGCTTCTCGATCTTCCGGATTACAGCACTTTAAATAGATGCTTTTTGCATAATCTTTTTTTGTTGCTGTTCTGTATGTGGCTCGTATCTGATGTTTTTCTTTTAATAGTTTGATCAGTAAATGAGTGCCCACTAAACCTGTTGCTCCGGTAACTAAAATCATTCTTCTTCTTCTGGAATACTAATGTAAACAATTAGCTATAAATATCTTTGCTCACTGTTCCTATTTTTTTGTTTCTGTACCATAACCCACCTAAAAAGATTATGATAATACTTGTAACTCCTATTGCTATCCAATACCAAAAAGGATTCGTCCCGAATTGGACAGGATCAGAATCTCCTAAAAGATAAAAACCTCCCCAATAGAAAGGGTGGATACGATTGATATTCGCATTTTTAAGATACTCTAATTTTGCCTGTTGCAGAGCTTGTGATTTACTCATGCCATTTTTTAGGTTGATATAAAAATAGGTCATTAAATCTGGAGTAGTCTGATCCGAAACATCCCAACTACTAAGCAATAAGCTCTTAGCTCCTGCATACTGAAACGCAGTTCCTAAACTCATAATCCCCTCTCCTTTCGCAATTTTTCCTGTACCTGTATTACAGGCGCTTAGAACTGTTAGTTCTGCTGGGATGTCCAATGCAAATAGTTCATGGCTATAGAGTAAATTATCTTCGATAGAGTCATTACTCTTTGTAAAAAATAGCTTTGAATTTTCTGGTCGCTCATTATCCACTTCACCATGTAATGCTAAATGTAAGATACTATAATTACTCACATTCTTTTTAAAATTAGTTTCAATAGCCTCCGATCCATAAAAATAATTTCCATTAATAATATTGGCAATGGCCTTAATTTCTTTGCGAGTTCCTGGCAAATCATTTGTATACTGAGTAAGATCTGATAAACTTATGGTATTTGAACTTTGTTTATCAATTTTATTAGAAAAAGAAAAGGCTAGACATTCTTCTTGTGTGTTTTTAAAATTAAATAAGCTTTTATCTCTATCCGAAAATAATAAGTTTGCGGAGTTGGCATAAGAAACAGTATAATCTTTTAGTAAATAGGATAGGTCTTTAGGGTTATTAGTAATGTCGTCTTTACTTAGTAGTAAATCAAAATTAAGATGCCATAAAGCACCATCTGGAACAATGATAAGTTCTTTGCCTAGAAGCTCATTTTTAATTGGAGCTATAAGGTCTTTATACAATAAATGAGCTATTTTCTTATATGTCTTTGTATTTCTATCGGTTATCGTCATTCTGAATTCCGAAACTTTTTCATTTAGATCAAATATCTTTAATTCTTTAACCGCAATTTTATTTTTGGTAATGATAAATGTGTATACAATATCATTGGCTATAAAAAATTCTAAAAGCGTAGATGTTGGGTGTAGCATTTCTTGGATATCATCTACTAATATTATGGAGTTTTGGTATTTTAATTTGTGGTATTTGGGATAGTTTGTTTTTAATACAAAGGATAGAGAGTCTTCTATAAGACTTAACTTATGTAATTTGTTTTCGTATTCCTGAATTTTAGACCCATCGATGTTTGCTTTGGATGTTTCTTCAACTATTCTAGATTGATAAAAAGCTCTATTAATCCTTTGGTTTTTTTCGAGTTCTAATAATTCAGGAGATAAGCCAGCAAACTCTTTAGTCTTTGATTCGTTGATTAAGTCCTTAAGTGTATTTGCTTTGCTTTTTTCTATTAGGTAAATTATTTTTTCAAGAGTATGCTTAGCTCCTATTTCCTTGTAAAACTGAAATTGTGCTTTGATAGCATCCGCATAAATAATTCTAGCACTTTCTGCGAATAAAATTTTCTCTTGATAATCTTGATAGGATTTTCGGATATAATTAATCAAAACATCAGCTTGATCATAGATCTCTAAACTTTTACATAGATCTTCAATATTCTCGTACTCTTCATATTTCGATAGAAGTGTAGTAGCTTTCCCCCTGAGTACGGTTAATAGTAATTTTAAATCATAATATTCGCTAGGATCAAAAACGTTTGTTCTTCGGGTATCATATTTTGATTTTCTATTAGCTTTTACGGCTTTATCATAGTAAGATATTGCTTTAGAAAAGTCTTTTTTCTTATCATACACTTTCGCAATGTTATAGTAGAAATCCGAAGTTAGTATATGTTTATTACCATAGGTTTTTTGAAATGTAATTAACCCTTTTTCATAGTATTGTAGGGCGTCTTCATATTTCTGTTTCTGAATATAAATATTTGCAATTCTTAGATTTAAGTTCACAATTTTTGGATCATTTTCATCTAAAACAGTTGAGTAGGCGTTAAGAGATTTTTGGTAATAAGATAATGAGATGTCATATTCTTTTCTATAGTCGTAGATGTCTCCAATATTAGCGTATAATTCGGCTACATTAATATTGTTTTCTCCATAAGCTTGTATGTGTATTCTTAAGCTTTCTAGATAGTTTGTAAGTGATTTTTCATACTTTTTTTGATCCCTGTAGAGGTTACCAATATTCTGATAACTCTTTCCATTTTCAATATAGTTTTCTCCAAACAGCTTAGTTCCTATAAGAATACTCTTGTTGTAATACTCTATTGCCTTTTCGTGTGCGCCGTTTTTAATGTAAACATCTCCGATATTGTCATAAGTAAAAGCGATCATATCCCTTTTTCTAGAATACTGGAAAATAAGCAGTGATTTCTCGTAGTTTTCTAGTGCTAAATCATATCGCAAAAGGTTTTTGTAGGTAACTCCAATATATAGAAATCCAGTTCCGGTATAAAAATGATACCAACCATATTTCTTAATCGATAGTCTTACAAAAGTTTTAAAATAATCAAGTGCAATTTCATGTTCCCCCAAGTTTTTATAAATAAGACCTATTCTATTGTAATGAATAATTATTTTTTCATGATTCTGACCATATATTTTAGATTCTACATCCAAAGCTTTTTTATAGTATTCTACAGAACGTTCAAGTTTCTTTTGTTCAAATAGAGATTCGGCTTTTTGTAGATATTGTGAGGCTAGTATCGTGTCCTTAGATGACTGTGCTAAAATTTGGCATAATGGAAGAAAAAGAATAGTAATATATACAATCTTAAGAGTAAAAAAATATTCCAGTCGTTCCATTGATGACAATATAAACATCCTTAATGTTAGATTGTTTAATTTTTATCTAAAACCTATCTTAAATCATGCATAGACAATAGGTGTTCTCAGATAAGCTTGTTATTTTAGATAGTTGGTTATGTACTTTTAAAATCAAAAATAGATAACCATTTATATTTATTTATAGTATAGCACATAAAAATGTTACTTTTACAGATAAATAAAAATTAAACTAATAAGGTAACAGATTGCTGTTTTAGGACATTAACCTATGAGTATTAATGATGATCGCAAAATTTTAGAAGGAATTCTAGCTGGTGATGCCAAAGCAATTAAGGCTTTTTACAAAAAAAACTTTAGTTACATAAAAGGTTTTGTTTTAAAAAATTCGGGAGACGAAGAAGATGCTGAGGATATTTTTCAGGATGCATTAATAGTTATTTATGAAAAATTAAAAGCAGGTACTTTGGATATACATTCCAACGTTACAGTTAGAACCTATCTTTATGCGATATGTAAGAACATGTGGAGGAGTCGATTGAGAAAGAAAAAGAAAATGATTGTAGATAATGAGGTGCTGGAAGAAAATGAAGGAATAGAAAAATCTATAAGTGAAGAGATCGAATACAAAGAGCGGGAGCATTTATATAGGAAGTATTTTCTTGCTTTAAGTGATTCTTGTAAAGAAATCCTGAATCTTGTTTTTGATGGTAATAACATGAAAGAAATTGCAAGTATAACAGGATATTCAGACGGATACACCAGAAAGAAAAAGTTTGAATGTAAGAAAGCGTTGTTAGAAAAATTAGAGAAAGACCCTATGTTTCAGGAATTAAAAATAACTTCTGTAAAAGATTAATGTGATGGAAAGAACTCAGGAATTATTTGAAAAAATAGAGCTTTATTTATCAAAAGAGTTACCTGCTCAAGAGGTTATCGCTTTTGAAAAGGAAATCTCTATGGATTCTGAGCTAGAACTCGAAGTGGAAAAGCATCGCGAGCTGCAACGAGTGTTAAGTGATACGGATACGCTTCTATTTAAAGAAAAGTTACATAAAATCAGTACAGAGATCAAACAAGAAAGTTCAGAAGAAAGTACTATTTCTTATTCATTATTCTGGAAAATAGCAGCTTCGATAGTAATTGTTTTTGGAGTTGGTACTTTATTATGGAATACGTTAAATACTTCAGGTGATTTTTCTGATTTATACGCTGCGTATTATGAAATATATCCTGTAGAAGATGTTATCAGAGGAAGTACTCAGGTAGAAAAAGATGTTATTATGAAAAGTTATGCAGAAGGTGATTACCAAAAGGTAGTAGCTATACTTTCTGATAATACTTCATTTCCATTAACGGAACAATTTAGATTGTATTTAGGGAATAGTTACCTCAACTTAGGAAAAGAGCAAGAAGCTTTGGAGCAGTTTCAGCAAATAGGTGATGATAGTAAATATTCAGAAAATGCCAAGTGGTATCAGGCCTTAACTTATTTAAAGCTAAAAGATGCTGAAAAATCTTCAGCCTTATTAAAAGACATTGTTGATTTTGATGGTGTTTACAAAGAAAAAGCACAGGAGCTATTAGCTAAATTAGAAGATTAATTTTTTCAATCAGTTGATACTAATTTCTACAGTATTCATAGGGCTATATAATCCATATTTTTATCTTTGCGCCATAATTTGAACACTACAAAAATGGCTGTAAATTTTATAGAAGAACTTCGTTGGCGTGGAATGTTGCATGATGCAATGCCTGGTACAGAAGAGTATTTATTAGAGCAGATGCGTGCGGCGTATGTAGGATTTGATCCAACAGCAGATTCTTTACATATTGGTAATCTAGTACCAATTATGTTACTGGCGCACTATCAGCGTGCTGGTCATAAACCTTTTGCTCTAGTTGGTGGTGCTACTGGAATGATAGGTGACCCTTCTGGTAAATCTGCAGAACGTAATCTTTTGGATGAAAATACACTTCGTCATAACCAAGAAGCTATAAAACTACAATTATCACAGTTTTTGGATTTTGAAAGTGATGAGCCTAATGCTGCCGTTTTAGTAAACAACTATGATTGGATGAAAGAATTTTCATTCCTTGATTTTATTAGAGATGTAGGTAAGCATATTACTGTAAATTATATGATGGCCAAAGATTCTGTAAAGAACAGAATTTCTTCAGAATCTTCTGATGGGATGTCATTTACAGAATTTACCTATCAATTAGTACAAGGATATGATTTCTTGCATTTGTATAAAGAGCATGATTGTACATTGCAAATGGGAGGTAGTGATCAGTGGGGTAATATTACCACTGGTACAGAATTGATCAGACGAATTGGAGGCGGTAAAGGGTATGCCCTTACGTGCCCATTGATTACAAAATCTGATGGTTCTAAGTTTGGTAAGTCTGAAGGTGGTAATGTTTGGTTAGATGCGAAAAGAACTTCTCCTTATAAATTTTATCAGTATTGGTTAAACACAAGTGATCAGGATGCTGAAAAGTATATCAAGATTTTTACTTTTCTAACGAAAGAAGAGATTGAAAACCTAATTGCCGCTCATAATGAAGCTCCACATCAAAGAATTCTTCAAAAGAAGTTAGCAGATGAGATCACTATTATGGTGCATTCTCAAGAAGATTTGGATAATGCGATCAAAGCTTCTAATATATTGTTTGGTAAATCTACATCAGAAGATTTAAAAGGGTTGGATGAAGCTACTTTCTTAGATGTATTTGATGGTGTGCCGCAAGCAGAAATATCTAAAGATAACATCAGCAATGGTGTAGATATTATTGGAGCATTAGCGGAACATACGGGGTTTTTAAAATCAAATGGAGAAGCAAGACGTGCATTGAAAGAAAACTCTATTTCTGTGAATAAAGAAAAAGTAAAAGAAGGGTATTCTATCACTTCTGATGATTTAATCAACCATCAGTTCGTTCTGTTACAAAGAGGAAAGAAAAACTATTTTGTGATTAGAGCAGTATAAAGAAACAACAAAACCACATAAAAAAACAAAGCCTGCAAGAATCTCTTCTTAGCAGGCTTTGTCAACTAACCAATCAATTATTGAAAAAAACTTAACGTTCTATATGTTTATCGAGAATTTGCTCGATTATTTTTTTGCTTTTATTTTTTGCCAATTCTCATCGGCTTTATTTTTTAAGGCTTCTGCACCTTCATCATTCCATTTGGTCAATGTGTTTATTCCCCAGGAATTATAGAATAAGTACAGTTTACCATCTCTTATTTCATAGGTTTCAGGATCAATATCTACCTTTTCCGCTTTTGCTCCAATTGCGTAGGCACAGTAACCTCCATATTGCGGGACAAATTTTTCTGGATTCTTTTTAAATGCATCCAAATTTGCCTGACTTGCGAATTTATATTTCACATTGTCATGAGTAGTAGTGTATTTACTTTCTCCCTTCACAGCTTTATTATTAAAGTATTCTGTTACATCGTATCCTTCTGCGACAAAACCTTTTTTTAGATTGTAATCAATCTTCTGTGCTGTTAAGTTAGCGGCTAATCCTAAAAACAGTAAGATTAAGAACTTTTTCATTCTGAGTAATGTTTTTTTGTTGTTACACCCATTCAGTCGTAAAAAAAACAGGACATTACAATTTTAACATAATTATAAGTTTTTAATATGTGTTAATATCCAATTTGATATGCGCTGTATACTAAAACCTATACATTTATAAATACGTGTGAACACTTTCTATGTTGCATAAAAAGATCATAAAAGAATCTTAATTGTATAGAATAAAATGAGAAAAGTGAGATTACAATACCATTAGGTTACATCCTCTAATATCACTATTGTCGAATCTGCCAAGAATTTCGAAACTTCCATCTACGTAAGTTTTACCCAGATCTTGTGTGGCAATAAAGGAACAAGAATTAATATTTGCTAAGTCTATAATATTAATTCCACCCGTTTTGTTGTGTTTTAATAAAGTGAGGGCATCTTCTGGATCCCGAGTATATATTTTCATCCAAGGAGGACAATTAAAAAGACCATTGCCTCTAGAGTAGGCTTGTGATAATAATTCGGTCATTCCATATTCGCTATGAATTTTAGAAACACCAAACCCTTTTTTTAATACTTCATGTAATTCTTCTCGGACTATTTCTTTACGCCTACCTTTCATTCCTCCTGTTTCCATGATTACAATATTATCATTTAAATGGAGGGAGTGTTGCTCTGCAATATCTAAAAGTGCAAAAGAAACACCAATTACTAATACTTTCTCTTGTTTTTCTGCTAGCTGATTGATGGTTTGAATCAGTGTATCTATTTCATTAAGATAAAAGCCACTATTAGGTTTGTTACTTGCTTTTATCAATTGATCAGCCATATATACTAAGGAAGAGCCTTCTCTTTCTAAGTATGAAGGTAATAAAGCCAAAACTGTATAATCTGAAATGTCTCCGTAAAAAGAATGAAATGCCTTTCTGAAGCTGTTTTCATAAATCTTTAAATTCGTAATGTAGTGCTTGCTGGTAATACTTCCAGTGGTACCACTACTAGTAAAAATCTGTTGCACATCTGCTGGAGAACTTACAATAGTTTCTTTTTTGAAAAATTCTATCGGAAGAAAAGGTATTTGTGTAGTTCGGGTTACTGAGTTTTTTGTTATTCCTAATAAGTTGCAAAAACGTTGGTATACTTTGCAATGAATGTATTGATGATGAAAAACTCTTATGGCTATCTCTTCAAATTCTGAGTCATTTTCAATTTCAAAAATTCTGTCGGATAGCATAAATTTTTTGGTGTATTTTTGAAACAAAGGTATAAAAAAACACCCTTTATAAATAGGGTGTTTTTTAAGTATTATGGGTTATAATATGCGTTCTCTCGATATCACAAAATATAGTCTATACAGATGGTGTAATTATTGTCTAATTAATTTTTTAGAAAAAATCTCCTTACCAGATTTAATCTTCAATACATATACACCTGGTGGTAGCGCAGAAATATCCAATTGTTCTCTTGTGGTAATTACTTTAAATAAAACCGTTTTTCCTAATACATTAAAAACTCTACACGTTATTGATTTTCCAGATTTGGAAGTGATGTTTAAAACATCTCCTGTAACCGGATTTGGAAATATACTAATTTCTTCTTGATCCTTTATTTCAATGGATGATTGCGCCTGAACTCCCGTAGAAGAGGAGAGGACAAAAATGCCGATAAATATGAGTAGTAAGTAGATTTTCTTCATAAAACTTTATTTTGGGACTATAAAAGTACAATATTTTATTAAAAATAGAGTTAGGGCAACCATTTTTAAATGTTAAATATGTACAAAATAACAAATTTATTTTCACATTTATGGTATATCCTTTTCATAATTAAGGTTTTTCTTTTTTGTTGTCTCGGGAAAAAGTCTCATCTTTGTTTATTATGAAGTTATAAGGATTTATGTATACATTTATGGAAATATCGGATTCGGTATTATTAGGCTAAAAAATCTTCATTTAGTCTTGTTTCCATTTTTCTCTTTTTTTTAAACATAATCCATTTTTCATGGCACACAATAAAATAACCTTAACCAAATTATTTTCTTATTTTAAAATAGCTGTAACAGGCAAAGAAAAAGAATTTTCAACCGGCAGTATTCGCAAGGCGGTATTCATGCTGGCCATTCCTATGATTCTAGAAATGATGATGGAATCTATTTTTGCATTGGTAGATGCATATTGGGTTTCTAGTTTGGGAGCAAATGCAATAGCAACCGTTGGCATCACAGAATCTGTAATTACACTTATTTATGCGGTAGCGATTGGACTGAGTATGGGCGTAACTGCTATTGTAGCAAGAAGAGTTGGCGAAAAAGATATCGAAGGCGCTTCTCAAGCAGCGGTACAGTCTATATTTCTTGGAATTGCAGTAGCAATATTTATTAGTATCGTTGGGATACTGTTTCCGAAAGAAATTTTAGCACTCATGGGGGCAGAAGCGGATCTCATAGCCGAAGGATATGGCTACACTCAGGTTTTATTAGGAGGGAATATTACCATCATGCTTTTGTTTTTGATCAATGCAGTTTTTAGAGGTGCAGGTGATGCTTCGGTAGCTATGATTGTCTTGATTGTTTCTAACGTTCTTAATATTATTTTGGACCCACTATTTATTTTTGGTTTTGGACCTATTCCAGAATTTGGAGTACAAGGCGCAGCTATCGCCACAACCATTGGTAGAGGAACTGCTGTGGTACTACAATTAATGATTTTATTCTTTGGCTGGAGCAAAATTAAAGTAACATTAAAGGATATTGTACTGCGATCTAAAGTGATGCTTAATCTGATAAAAGTTTCTCTTGGTGGAATTGGACAGTTTATTATCGGAACTTCTAGTTGGGTGTTTTTAATGCGTATTATGGCAGAGTTTGGTAGCGAAGTATTAGCAGGATATACGATTGCAATTCGGGTTTTGATGTTTACCTTAATGCCATCTTGGGGTATGAGTAATGCTGCTGCGACTTTGGTAGGACAAAACTTGGGAGCTGGCAAACCTGAGCGAGCAGAACAATCGGTATGGAAAACAGGTAAGTATAATGCAATCTTTATGGTGTTCGTTTCTTTTGTATACTTAATATTGGCCGAATATATTATCGGGTTTTTTAGTGAGGAACCAAAAGTAATTACTTATGGCGCGTTAAGTCTTCGTGTGATTGCTGCAGGGTATGTGTTTTATGCGTATGGTATGGTCATCATTCAATCATTTAATGGAGCAGGTGATACCAAAACACCAACAATTATCAATTTCTTTTGTTTTTGGGTGTTTCAATTACCGTTTGCATATATGGCTGCTATACTCTTTGATTGGGGAGCGATGGGAGTTTTTCTTGCCATTACTTTTGCAGAAGTACTCATTGCTGTAATTAGTATCATATGGTTTAGAAAAGGGAACTGGAAATCGGTGAAGGTGTGAAGGGAAATAAGCTGTTTAAAAAGTACTAAAAAGTTGTATTTATCGCTCTGAGCCGTTCGACAGGCTCAAAACAGGATCTGTTGAAGATTGACTGACAATCAAATGATTAGAAACTTCTGCGCCTATCTGCTTATAGAGGAAGCATAGTTTGACAATTATATATTACTTTTTAGATAGCTTTTTTCTTCTTTTTAGTATAAAATAGGTTAAACATAAAACTAGTATAAGTAAAACAAACCAAGTTATTGTTTTAGATATATCAGACGGAGTTTGAAGATCTATAGCTTTATTGTCTCCAAGTATATAAAAACTTCCCCAATAAAAGGGATGTGATCTTGTAATATCGGCATTTTTTAAATAGTTTAATTTAGCTTGTTGCAGCGCTTTTGATTTACTCATTTTAGATGATAAATGCGTATAGAAATTGCGCATAATCTCAGGAGTATTTTGATCAGGAACTTCCCAGTTTGTTAGTAATAAGCTTTTAGAACCAGCATATTGAAAAGCATTTCCTAGACTCATAATTCCTTCGCCTTCTGCGATTTTACCCGTTCCAGTATTGCAGGCACTTAAAACTACTAACTCGGCAGGAATATCTAAAGCAAATAACTCATGACTATATAACAAATCATCCTCAATTGAGTCATTACTTTTCGTAAAGTATAACTTAGAGTTTTCAGGATGTTCATTATCAACTTCTCCGTGTAATGCTAAATGCAGTATATTATATTGATGAGCTGTCTTTTTAAAGTTTTTTTCTATCGCCTGAGCGCCATAATAATACTGCCCATTTACAATTTCGGAAATGGCACTAATCTCTTCTCTAGTGCCAGGAAGATCTGCATCTGCGTTTCTTAGCATATTAAATGATAAGGATTCAGAATCTGTAATTTGTGTACTATCCGAAAAAGAAAAGGCCAAACATTCTTGCAATAGTTTTGAGTTTTTGTTGGAATGGTTTTTTGAAAAAAGAACATTTACAGAATTAGCATAGGATATAGCATAATCACGAAGCATATAGGGCAATTGCTTTGGATCTTTGCTAGTACTTTCTTTAGTTAATAGTAAATCAAAATTTAGATGCCATAAAGGACCATCTGGAACTATAATCAATTCATCTCCTTTTAGTTGGTGAACTATGGGTTTGATAAGTGTTGTATATAAACTTTCTGCATTATTCTTGTAATCAATAATATTTTTGGAAGTAATATGTTCTCTAAAATGCTGTATTTTCTGTGCAATATTGGGAGTGGCTATTTTAGAAACGTTGATGTCATTTTTATTTAGCGTAAAAGCATACGTAACACTATCAGCAGTAAAAAATTCAAGAATTGTAGTGTTGTTAGATAATCTTTCCTGAATTTCGGGTACTGTAAGAAATGTGTTTTTGTATTTAAGACGATAGTAGTTCGGATGATTTTGTTCTAAGAAATTGGTTAAAGAATCTTGTTTTCTTGTTATATCAAATATTTTATTTTCATAGAATCTAATTTTTGCAGTATCAGGATTTTTCGTCTGTAATTGATTAGTAATGTTTGAAGTGTAAAATGCCAGATTGGTTTTTAGGTGCTGTTCTAATAAGAGCGTTTCTTTAGACAAACCAGCGAAGTTTTTGGCTCTAGTAGTTGTAAGCAAATTTTTAAGAGTATTGGCTTTGCTTTTTTCGCTGTACTCGAAAGCTTCGAATAATAATAAAGAATCTTGTTTTATAGAATACGATAATAATTGATTTTCAATAGCGGTTGAATAAATTTCATGAATGGTATTAGAAAACAAAATTTTGTCCTTACGGTTTGGAATTGTTGGTTTAATATGTTTTATCATAGAATCAGCTGTTTTGATAGTTCTAACACAGCGAATAAGATTGCTAATTCTAGTTTTGTCTTCGGATTTTAAAAGAAGTGTTTTTGCTTTGTTATTCAGGATGGATATTGTTAACAAAGGATCATAGTTTTTCTTCTTTTTGTTGTAAGAATATGTACTTCTATCTTGAGCCTTATCAAAAAATGTTATAGACTTTTCTGTTAACCCCATTTTTTTATACAAACTAGCAATTTTATATAAAGTATATGAGGAAATATAACTGTTCTTTCCAAATGAATTTTCGATAGCCTTTAGACCTTTATTATAATATTCTAGGGCTTTTTTAAATTTATTTAAATTTGAATATGCATTTGCTATATTTAAGTATATGTCTAGTATCTCATAATTGTCGTTTTTATAAAATGATTTTATAATTTTTGATGATTTAAATAGGTAGTGTAATGCATCTTCATTTTTGTTTTTTTTAATTAATAAGGAACCTATGTTATTATAAGAATTAGCAATTGATAATTGGTTTTCTGGAAATAATTTAGTCTTTAAGTTGATAATGTCATTTTGAATTTTTTGAGCATCATCAAATTTGTTATAATTCGCATAAGAAAGAGCAAGGTTGTTACCTAAACCAATTATGAATCTGAAGTTCTTTTCTTGCATATTCTCAAGAAGGGTTAAACCATTTTTGTGATATTGTATAGATTCAGTATAAAATCCCTTTGTCTTGTAGATATTTCCAATATTTGTGTAGGTTAAGGCAATTTTTAAAGTATCTCGATTTTCAATATATATTGGAAGTGCTTTTTTGTAGTTATCAAGGGCTTTGTCGTGCATAAGTAACATTCTGTATACAACACCTTCGGATCTATAACTATTTGCTACCTTTATGCTTTTTTTACCAAATTTTTCAGTTGATAGTTTTCTGGACTTTTCGTAGTATTCTATTGCTTTTTGGTATTGAATATCCCGAAAATAAATAGAACCAATTGCATCGTAAATATTTATAATTTTATTGGAAGAATCAGTTAGATTTTGATAAATATTTAATGCCCTTTTGTAATAATACAAAGAACTATCTAATTTTTTTTGTGAAGACAGATTTTCAGCTTTTTCAAAATGTTGAACTGCAAGTGTTGAATCTTTTTTAGTTTGTGACTTAATTAATTGGAAAGAGAATAGAAATATGATTGTGATTTTTATAAGAAAAGAAGAATTCATTCGTTACCAATTTTATTGTAAAAGATGGCAAATAAATTAAATAATGACATGATTTAAGATGGACTTCGTTTATTTAATGATTTAATAATATGCTAACTGAATTTAGTTAAGGTAGAGTGAGTGTCCATGGATGACTTTAAAATATTAAAAGGAATAGTAGAAAATGATCGGGTAATTATTAAAGCTTTTTACCGAGATAATTTAAAATATATTAGAAAATATATCATACAAAATTCTGGAAATAAAGAAGATGTAGAAGATGTGTTTCAGGATGCTATGGTAGTGTTGTACGAAAAATTGTTATCCGATAATCTGGAGCTTACCGTTAGACTTAAAACTTATTTTTTTGGGATATGTAAAAACCTTTGGAAACAAAGACTAGCGAAGAAGCGTAAAATTTTTCTTACTAATACCCCTCAAGAAGGTGAAATGCAAGATACCACTATAGAAGATCTAACAAATCAAGAAAGGGGGAATTTGTATCGTAAATATTTTGTCTCGTTATCTCTGGCATGTCAGCAACTATTGGAGTTGGTTTTTGAAGATAAAAGTATGCGAGAAATTGCTGAAATCACAGGTTATTCCGAATTGTACTGTAGAAGAAAGAAATATAAATGCAAAAAATCTTTAATGGAACAAATAGAGAATGATCCATTATATGATGAGGTAAAATATGAAGATTTCATAAAATCAAGCTTATGAAACGAACAGAAGAATTATTTGATACCATAGAAAGATTTCTTTCGGATACTTTATCAGCGTCTGAAAGAGCGGATTTTGAGAAAGAATTGGATGCTAATCCTAAATTACAATTAGAAGTAGCCAGACATAAAACCCTTAAAACCGTTTTGCAAGAAAAAAAACTAGTGTCCTTTAAAAAGGAACTTACCACTATAGGTAAGGAAATTGAAGAAGAAAACAAAAATGCGAAACAAAATAACTATAGATATATCGGTATTGCTTCTGCAATTGCCGTCATCATCGGTGTAGGAGTTTTGTTATACACAAATTTAAATTATTCTAATCCAGCGGATGCATTGTATAGTGAGTATTTTAGTCCGTTTCCAGTAAATAATGAAGTTCGGTCAGGAGTATCAAAATCTTTGGAAAATATTAAGATTGCGTACAGTAAAAAATTGTATGATCAAGTGATTCTAGAATCATCCGAGATGTCAGATACCTTATTTACAGACGAAATGAAGGTATATCTTGGGAATAGCTATCTACTCGTTGATCAGGAAAAAAAGGCAATTGCCTTTTTTGAAGAAATACCTTATAAGAGTGGTTATTACGAGGATGCGCAATGGTACTTGTCTCTTACGTTTTTAAAATTAGGTGATTTACAAAGAGCTGTATCTTATGTAAAGAATCTTATCGAATATGACGGTCGTTATCGAAAAAAAGCAATTCAGCTTCTTGAGGAAATCCTAGAGCTGAAAAATTAAAAACCAGAAATCTTAATATCTTATGAAGTAGGAAGATTTCTGGTTTTAATAGCTTAAAATACTTGGAAGTTTTATTATTTCGCTACTTTGTAAGTTTTGTCTCCATTTTTAATGATATAAAAGCCTTTAGGTAGACTTTGAATTAATAATGTTTCATCTTCTTTTGTATAAATGTTTTTTTGAGTTACAGGCATTCCTTGAATATTGTAAACATTTATAATAGACATTTCTTTATTATTTGATGTAAATCTATTTAATGGAAATATACCAATACTATTTCTTTGCCTATTGAGTATGATAGGTAAAGCAATTAGGTTATTACTCAAATCACTTTCTCCTTGATCAATAATTCTTAAAAGAATATATCCAGAAGATCCTTGTTGAATAATACTAGTATTGTTAACATCAAACCATGTTATATTAACAATGCTTCCTTGATATTCAGCATTTGGATTTCTAGAAGGGATGTTTATCTCATTAATTTCACTATCATTCCTTGATTCATAGGTTTTATTCTCGGATATGTAGAATTTTAGTTTTGTAGCACTTGAAGAAGCATTTCCAATATTTTTCACTACAGGCCTTATAGATATTTCTCTACCTTGAAACGGTAGAGAATGGAATTCCCCATTATCCAAGGAATCTTCAAAATTACTATCGCAATTACCGTCATTTACACATTGGCTAGAGATAGTCATTTTCGATGTTACAAATGCGAGATCTGGTTTAGTTGGGCATCCATTATTGGATGCAGGACCAGCTTCATTAGGACAGTTGTCATCATCATTTGGAATGCCATCTCCATCACTATCACAAAATATGTTTTGAAATGTTAATTGACTTTCTCTAAATGAATCTCGATCTCCGAAAGGTTCACTTCTCAGGCTTGAAATGAAAAGATATCTTACACGGTCATCATCATCAATAAATTTATAAAGTTTTCCTATAGACAAGTTGTTGGAGGATGAAAACACTACGTTTAATCGATATCGAGATCCGCTACTGGAAGCATTTCCTGAGCACAAAATTTCTTTAGCATTGTCAAAATTAGAACCTAGGTTTCTGGTTTCGTATCCTTTTTCGATAATCTGTGAGAATGATACTGAGGATAAAAATAATGCAATAATGGTTAATAAAAATAAGTTTTTGTTTTTCATCATAAAATGGTTTTAAAATTAGATATATGTTTTTACTATCGTTAATCCATTTTATGAGAACATTGTGACCGTTAAAAAACAACTTTTTTTTAAATTTTTAGAATAAAAAACCCACTTCAAATTTTGAAGCGGGTTTTAGTGTTCTTATAATAAGGTTATTTAAGTTTAATTACTTTCCTACTTTATAGGTTCTTTGATCATTTTTAATGATGTAAAATCCTTTAGGTAACTCTTCAATTAACTTTTGTTCTTCTTGCTCATCGGTAACTGTTTTTTGTTTTACCAAAATTCCCTGAAGATTAAAAATAGTTAGATTATAAGATTTGTTTGAAATACTACTTTTTGAGTCAAAATCAGAATCAATCGGTACAATAATTCCAATACCTCCTGATGATTTGTCTTTTATATATTTGAAGGCATATCGATTGATGTTATTACTGAATGCAGAAGGAGGCTCATTAGTTACTTCTCTCCAATCAATATGGAAAAACATATAGTAAGTAACTTCATCATATAAAGGGATTGAGCCCATATAATCAAACATGCTCTCGGTGAATTTAAATGTTTTTTCTTCTCCACTTTCTAAAACAGGAACTGTAAAATCTCTATAAACATAAGGTTGTGCTTCACCTGGATCCCAAACTGGATACGAATTTTTATTCGCAGCAATAACTACGTGTAATTCACACGATCTATTAGTTTTACCTGCTCCTTTATTTTTAACCTTTACAGAGAATTCTGCCGATTTATTGTAATATAAAGAAGGGGTATAGGTAATATGATCATAATTATATGTGATTGAACCACCTGTAGATGTTTTCGTTTTGATCGTTAAATTAGCGGTTATAAGATCAGGAGGTAAAGGGCATCCGTTATTTGACGCTGGTCCTGCTTCATTTGGGCATTCATCTTGCGTGTTAGTAACACCATCTCCATCGTTATCACCGTCGGGTATTGTATAGGTATAGGTTCGAGAATTCCCTTGGTATTCTGTAACTAAATAGAATTTTTTTGTGGGATTCGTGTTGAAGCTTCTGCCATTCCAATTGTTAGCAATACTTACCCACATAGATTTTGTAGTATAAGAGCTAAATGATAGGTTGTCATCGCCTTCACGATTCCATCTAATTAATCCAATGAGGTTATTAGATGTTACAGATTCAGCATAGACTTTCAACTTAATTTCGTTATAACCATAATTTCCTCGAATGTCAAATTTGTATTTAAAACGTTGACCATCGTTCCAAGTAAAAGTTTCATTAGTAGGAGAGGTTACTTTAAAGTTTTGAATATCGACTTGCGCTTGCATCATCGACGTTAATAGAATGAATAATACATAGATTTTTTTCATT
This sequence comes from Aquimarina sp. 433, assembly GCF_054054605.1. Lineage (NCBI taxonomy): Bacteria > Pseudomonadati > Bacteroidota > Flavobacteriia > Flavobacteriales > Flavobacteriaceae > Aquimarina > Aquimarina sp. 433. Next base: position 196,280 of record NZ_JBSWZK010000002.1, on the reverse strand, counting down.
AGTAAAGTTTTAAAAGGTTTATACCATAGAGTGTCATTTGTACTACTAATGTTACGTGCTAAAAAACTCAATTAATGATTTGTTCATTTTGTGGGATTTTATTAATGTTTCCCTAAGAAAGAAATCACTTTTACTTTACTTATAATCATGAAATAGCCTTTGATTAAAATATGTTATTAATGAACAAGAATGTATAAGATGATAATCATATGACTTTGGTTGGTGTCTAACGAATTTATATTTGTTGATTTGGGGTAAAAAAAAACACCCTCTCGGAGGGTGTTTTTAGTATTCATTTATATTTTAGTTATGATTAGAAACCAGTAGCCCATCCATTAGCCCAAGTTGGTTCTGCTGCACCATTACCAGCTCCAGTATTATCACCTACAGTGATAAAGCTTTGGTTAACACCTCCATAATTGGTTTGTTCAAAACCTGTTGCAGGACTTGCAAATTGCATTGGATTGATAGAAAGAGAGTTAGCTTCAATACGAACAGCTGCTTCTGCATCAGTACTACTAATGTTTACACCAAGATCTACACCTTCAGTATAAAAATTAGTAATCGTAAAGTTTCCTCCACCTTCTTTAAAGAAAAGAGCACCTTCAGTTACTGGTCCTACAACGGTAATGTTAGAAAGTGTTGTAGTAGTAACTGGTGTTGCATTACCATTATCGCCATTATTAGATCCTTCGATACCAGCTTTGGCACCTTTAGAGATATACCAGCTATCTCCGTTTCCTGCCCATCCGTCAGCAAAGTCAATAGAATCATCTCCACTTCCTATAGATACTAAGAAGTTTCCTGATACTGTTCCACCAAAGAACTCTATTCCGTCATCACCTCCGTTTAAAGATTGTACATACTCAAAAGTAGTTCCAGAACCAACACCAAAAAGAGATACACCGTTAAATTCTTTATCGTTAGAGAAAGTAGCACCAGTGTACTCAACTCTTAAGTAACGAATAGATCCAGAATTATCATTAGCAGTATTACCACCATATTGAAGATCAGCAACTTCAGAAGTAACATTAGTTCCTTTATTTGTTGGAGCATCTCCACATATTACTAATCCACCCCAATCAGCAGGAGCAGGTGTTGCCGCACCAGAAGTCATTACAACTGGATTTGTGGCAGTACCATTTACAAAGATTTGAGCTCCTCTTTCTACGGCAATAAAGGCAGCTGTACCTCCAGTAGCTTTGATCGTAGTTCCAGCAGGAATAGTTAAAGAACCACCTGATCTTACATAAAAGGAACTAGTTAATTGATATTCAACATCCGCGCTTAAAGTAACATCGCCTGTTATCTCACCAGCTAAATTTTGCGTGCTAGAAGCACCACTATTGTCAAGACCTCTCGTCCATCCTGCAGCCCAATCTGGAGAAGCAGCGCCGTTACCAGCACCAGTAGCAATACCTTCTGTAAAGAAAGATTGGTTAGCACCAGTATAATTAGTAATATCAAGATCAGTAGGAGCATCCGCAAACTGAATGTTCGTTATAGTTAAGTCACCATTTTCGATTCTAGCAGCAGCTTCGGCATCTGTATCTGATACAGTGATCCCAACATTTACATTACTTGTATAGAAATTGTCTATTGTGAAGTTTCCTCCACCTTCTTTATAAAATAAAGCACCTTCAGTTACTGGTCCAACTACAGTGATATTAGAAAGGGTAGTATTAGTTACTGGAGCAGCGTTACCATTGTCCCCATTATTAGATCCTTCTATACCAGCTTTTGCTCCACCAGAAATATACCAGTTTTCTCCGTTTCCTGCCCATCCATCTGCGAAGTCAATAGAATCATCACCACTATTAGTAGAAACAAGATTTTCTCCATTTACAGTTCCACCAAAGAACTCGATTCCGTCATCACCACCTTCAAAAGACTGAACGAATTCGAACGTAGTTCCAGAACCAACACCAAAAAGAGATACACCATTAAATTCTTTATCGTTAGAGAAAGTAGCACCAGTATATTCAACTCTTAAATAACGAATAGAACCAGAATTGTCATTAGCAGTTGTTCCACCATATTGAAGATCAGCAACTTCAGATGTTACATTATTTCCTTTGTTCGTTGGAGCATCACCACAAATTACTAATCCACCCCAATCACCAGGAGCAGGATTTGCAGAAGCTGAGGTCATTACAACTGGATTTGCGGAAGTACCATTAATAAAAATTTGAGCACCACGCTCAACTGCTATATATGCAGCAGTTCCACCCGTAGCTTTAATTACAGTACCAGCAGGGATTGTTAAAGAAGCTCCAGACTTTACTACATAAGCTCCAGTAAGTTCGTAGTCTAATGATGCGTCTAGTGTGGTATCAGCTATTACATCACCAGATAAATTAGCAGAAGTACAAGGGGTACAAGAGCCACCACAGTCAATACCAGTTTCATCACCGTTTTGTACACCATCAGTACAAGATGCGGTGGAACCTGAATCATCATCACCACTACATGACACGACAAATGCGCCTGTGGCAAACATTAATATTAATGTAAAAAGAACTTTTTTCATTTTTTTGAATTTTAGTTGTGAATAAAAATTGTTCGCTTTTTTATAAAAAGTCATTGTTTAGTTAAAAAGTATAGTTAAAAGACAGCTTTAGGTTGTATCCTTTTTTGTAAGACAACATATCAACATCTCTTTGTTGAAGATCTGTTCCACTTCTTATAGGATTTATATCACCGTTACTGTCTGTTACTTCTTGTTGAAATCTTTCGATTTCGGGATTTAGAATGTTTTGAAATGACAATCCTAAAGAAACTCTCTCGGATAGTTGTGTTTTAGCTATGAAATCTAAAGTTGGTACAGCTTTCTCAATAATATTTCCTTTCCCAAAGTTTCCTAAAGCAAAGATTCTGTCAGAGAAATAATTAGCAGCTAGGGTTAATTGTAGATTTCTGTCTTTTGCAAAATCTTTATAGTAACTTACATCTGCATTTGCAACTAGATCAGAAGCACCAGATAGCCCAGTTTCAGAATATGTTGGGTCAAAACTTAATCCAGATTCATCTAATACTTTTTGACCATCTAATTCTTGATTGTGTATCATGTAAGCTGCATTTATGCCGGCTGTAAAATTTTGCTTTAAGATTTGGTCTTTAACTTCTCTTTCTTGCTGAAATAATAGTTTTCTTACTTCTAATTCTGCACCAAAAGCTGTTGCTTGATCACCTGTATTTGCCCAAGTTATATCGTTTGAAGCTGATTGAATTGTTATGGAATTTATTGGGTTTTCGATAATTTTCCCGAACACGCCTAAGGAAATTATTTCACTAGATTTTGGAAAGTACTCCCATTTAACGTCTACATTATAGTTAGTGGATAGTGTCAGGAATGGGTTACCAAAGTAATCTTGATTCACCTCTTGATATAGGAAAGGAGCTCTTTCTTTGAATTGTGGTAAAGTATATGATTTACTTGCGGCAAGTTTAAAGTTTTGTTTTTCATTATGGGCATACTTTAAAGATAATGAAGGAAGTATTTCTAATTCATCTAGTTCATTTTCTCCTTCACCATTAATTACGGTACTCCATTCTATATTTTGGTTTATTTGTTCTGCTCTAATTCCTGCTAGTAAAGTGAATTTAGATGCAAATTTATATTCCAAACTTAAATATGCTGCATTGATTTGTTGATCTCCCTTATAAAATTGGGGGTTAAGTGCTCCAGGAGTATCTAAAGTTCCTCTAAAAGTTCTGATTCTATATAAGCCTGCGTTTAAGTTTTCTTGATTAAAGTAAGCATCAACGTTTCTTACGTCAACATCTGGTTGAGGAACTCTATTAAAAATTTGAAAGTTGAACTGCTCAGCTTCGAAATCAACATTTTTGAATCTTCCACTATACCCAATAGACAGTTTACCATCGAAAAGGTCTTCTTCATTTCTCTTAAATTTATAGGAAGCCTCAAATCTTCCTGCTATTTCATCTTCAATAAGATCGGCAAAGAATCTATGGTTATCGGAAGCAGCAGACACTAATAAGAAAGACTTTGGTCCATCAGGCTCATTAGGAGTTCTTGGAACTAAAGTTATTTGTCTTCTATCTGGCTCATTATTTTCTAAAAAGTTATAAGATGCTCCCCAGTCAAACTCAAAGTTTTCTGAAATTTTGTGTTCTCCTAATAACTGATGGGTAATTAATGAAGTTCTTAAGAATACAGATCTTTGGATAAAACCTCCACCGTTTGGTGCATCATCCTCCACATCAATAATTCCGAAGAATTCACGTTGTCTTTCGCTAGTGTTGTTAAGATATAGAACATTATATACAACTTTATGATTGCGATATTTTAATCCAATATTACCCATTAAGGTAGTATTGGTATTGTATCCAAAATCAAAATAGTCAAAATCGCTTTGTGCAACAGAGTTTACATTTACACTACCTCGCGAAACACCGTCTTGGTACGTGTAATTATTACTAAAAGATCCAACACCAAAAATGCTAAGTTTTGTCTCTCCTCCAAAGAGATAATATGAATCTCCACCTTTTAAGGAAACATTGGAATTAAATGGATTAGATGTTTTCTCTCTATCCCAACTAGTAGTGAAATTATAATTATTCAATGGGAATTCAGGAGCGTTGGTATCATAAAAGCCAGTTCTACTTGGTCCATCGGTAAGGAAGAATTCATCTACTGCTACAGATTCAGTATTAATACCAGTCGATATTCCAACTTCCATAAACCCAGAGCCTTTGTAATCTTTTGATGTTATATCTATATTGGCACCTGCAAAATCTCCATAATTTCTGACATTATAGGTCTTGTCAATGCCGATAGCTTCGACTATACTAGTGTTAAAAATCCCTAATTGAATATTTTTCTTTGAAGGGTCATTTGATGGTAATGGAAGACCATTTAAGGTAGTCACGTTGTATCGATCTCCTAACCCGCGAACGAAAATATTTCCTGAACCTTCCTGTTTAGAAATACCAGTAGCTTTAGTAACGGCGGTTGCTACATCACCTACACCTTTTTTAGCTAATTCTTGTGCTCCTATTGATATTTTTTGAGTTATTGCATTTTTTTGTTCTAATAATAAAGCTTCTTCTCTTTCTCTATTGGTTTGTACTTTTATCACTACTTCTTCTAGTGCTGCAGCGGTAGCTCCCAACGCAGTGTCGATTACTGTAACTTTATCTGGTTCGATAACCACATCCGGGATACGTAAGGTTTCATAACCCGTAAAACTAAATTCTAAGGTGTACGTCCCAGCGGGTACATTTGGGATTTCGTACTTTCCGTCAAAATCAGAAGAGGTTCCAAGAGTAGTTCCTAATACGACGATGTTAGCAAAGGGTAGTGGTTGGTTGTTTACTTCTTTGTCTAGAAGTGTTCCGGCGATGGTTCCGGTTTCTTGTGCAAAATTTAATCCAAGAATAAACAGTGCGATAACTGTGCAAAATTTTCTCATTTCGTGTTCTTAATAAATCTGGTACAAATAAATACGGTTTTCCAGTAAAGAATTTTACCCTACTATTATCCTTAGTTTAAGGGATTGTAATTTGTAGAACACGAGAATGAAAGTAGATTTGTGTAGTTATTTTTGGTTTTTTGTTAGAAATCTTTCAGGTTGTGTAAATCGTTAAAAATCAATTATATAAAAATAATTTTGTTTCAGTATAGGATCTGAAAAGATGAATTTTAATTTTGAAAAAAACTACCTTTTTATGGTTTTTTAGTTTTTTGAAAAGATTACATAAACATTATGATAATGTTAAACAGAGTATTTTAAAGATCTTTGTGTTAACAATCGCATAAAGTGAATTCATCAATATTCAATATATTTTTGTATTTTTTTGAGAATGAAGTAAGATTTTCTGTACAACGATGTGTCTCTTCTAAAGAAAATATTAAAAAATTCATTTATAGAAGATTATAAAAAATGAGAAGGCTGAAGAGAACCATTATTGTTGTTGGATAATAATGACCTTCCAGCCTTCTACGAACACGTATCGTAGTATGCTATTTAAAGAAAATAGTTTTCCCTATCGTATGTATGTATAAGAAGTTGTTTGTTGAAATTCTGAGATGTCTGATACACCAGAAAACTCGTTCTGAATTAATCGATACAAATAAAAATACTTTGTTTTAGTTAAACTTTACTGGAGTATTATACTTGTATTATGAGAATGTAATCTTAGTGCTAAGAATGAAAAGAAAAGGTTAAGAAAGTAGTTTTCTTGACGACAAAAGCCGTTTAAAAATTTTAGATCATTTTTAAACGGCTTTCTTTTTATAAAATAACATCCGTAGGGATGTGGTAGTGTTTAGTTACGAGTCCAACCAGAGTTCCATGAATTGTAGTCTGCTCCAGTTCCGTTACCTACTCCAGAGATTACATCAGCTTCTCCAAAAGTAGCTCCTGTATCATTTTTAAGGTTTAATGTAATGTCATCAAAAGTAATATCAGTGATAGAGGTTTCGTCATTGATAACACCATTTCCAGTTTCAGTATCATCTAAATCAAAACCTTCAGCAAAACCTTCTAACAATACATTAGTAAAAGTAGCTCTTGTACCAGCACGTAATCTGATCGCTTCATTTTCATTAGAAGAACCAAGACCGTTAATTGTAAGATTTGTTACTGTTGGTGCAGACCAAAATACTGGATTAGAGTTGTTTCCGATATCTGTATTAAATCCATCTCCTTCGATTCCTTTGTCATGAGATTGTCTATGCTCGATATATACATTAGTTAATGTTCCTGTGTATCCTTCTGTCCAGTCTACAGAGTCATCTTGTGCCCCTACAACAGAGATAAAAGAAGCATTTACAGTTCCTCCAAAAAATTCTACTCCGTCATCTGCTCCTTCAAAAGCCTGGATAAATTCGATAGTGGTTCCGTTTCCTACTGCATAAAAAGAGAATCCGTTATTTTCTGAAGCTGCATCTGCTGCTCCTCCAGAATATTCGATACGAACATATCTAAGGATACCAGAATTATCATCTACTACACTACCACCATATGGTAATCCTCCAATTTCTGAAGTAGAAGTTGCGTCTCCACCAACAACAGAATTTATAGGTGCTCTACCTAATAAGATAAGACCTCCCCAATCTCCAGGATTTGGAGTAGAAGTAGCAGAGGTAAATACAATTGGATTAGAAGAAGTTCCTTCGGCATTGATCACTCCTCCTTGTAATACTGCGATATATACGTCAGATCCAGTTGCTGCTCTTACTACCACACCAGGTTCTACAGTAAGCGTAATACCTTCTGGTACAATTAATGCACTAGTTAGAGAGTACTCTGTACCCAATTCTAGTGTAAGATCTGATGATAGTGTTCCTCCGATTACATTATCTGTTGGGTTTACCGGAGAGCCATTACCATCTATATTAATAGTAATATCCGAAGTATCATCACTTGCGCAAGCTGCAAAAAGCATAGCAATGGCAACGATTTTTAAAAGAAATATATTTGCTTTCATGGTTTTTGTTTTAATAAATTTTATTCGTGTTCGTTTTATGTATGTTAAAATGTATATTTAAATTGTAATCCAATGTTTACACCTCTTTTATAACTAGATAGAGCAAACTCTTCTATTGGATTAATTTCGTTATTAGCGTTTCTGCTGAATGGAATTCCTAATGTTGTAAGAACATCTTCTGATATGGTAGCGTTTTCACGTACTCTTTCGATTGTTGGGTTCAACAAGTTTTTAACACTTAGGTTGATTTCAAAGTTGTCACGTACCTCGTTTTTCCATACAAAATCTAATGTTGGTACTCCTTTTTCTACAATATTTCCTAATTGTCCAGCTCCTAAAGCATCAATACGATCAGAGAAATAAGAGAATACCAGGTTTGCTACAGGTTTGTAATCGCCAAAAGTTGGTGTATAGCTTACATCGGCATTGATTAAGAATGGTGATGCACCTTGTAATTGATCAGAGTCTCTGTTAAAATTGGTGTTGAATGTACCAGAAACTGTTTTTAAATCTTGTCTGGTAGAAGTGTAGGTGATATTTACACCAGCAGAAAGAAGGTTTTCTTCTTCAGAAGTTTTTAATAATGCCTTACGTGCTTCTAGTTCTATACCAAATACCTCTGCTTTGTCTCCTGTTCTAAAGAAACGTTGTGTTCCGGTAGCATCATTTGCAGATACTAAGTTTACAGGGTCATTGATCTGCTTTGCAAAAGCTGCGACAGAGAATATCTGACCTTGATCGAAGAACCATTCGTATTTTAAATCTAAATTAATGATCGAAGAGAATGCAGGATCGTTTAATAGATCTGGGTTACCTCCAATACGATCGGTTACATTTTCATATACAAATGGAGCAACTTCTTTAAACTCTGGGTTAGAAACTGTTCTACTTACCGAAAAACGTAAGTTTTGATCTTCATTTAAAGCATATTTTACGTTTAAACTTGGTAATAAAAAGGTTTCAGTAGCTTCATTACGTCCAGGATTGTTAAATGCAAGATTGATTACATCATATTCGATACTCTGGTTAAAAGATTCTACACGTAACCCAGGAACAAATGTCCACTTGTCACCATATTTATAGATAGCATTTGCATACAGTGCATGAATATCTAAGTTTCCAGTATAGGTGTTTTCTGCAAGTCCTGGAAGGTTAGTGTCTCCTAATCCGATAGAAGGATCTAATGGATTTATCACCACTGTATTATACGTAACGCCTAAGTTGTCGATACTAAAGATTGAATTGAAATCATTAACATCTGTAACTTCGGTTCTTGGTTCTATAATACTTAGTCCAAAACGTTGGTTATCAAAATCACGTTGTTTGATTCTTCCGTTGTACCCAAAATTAAAGGATAAATTTTCTTTATGCTCATACGCTACATTTACTCGACCGTTCCATTCTTCGTCTTCAATGTTTTGGAAATAACGTTGGTTGTCGAAATCTACGTTGCGGAAAAGAACTGGGTTTGTAGTAGGATCATTATCCAATGCCAAGTCGAATTGTTCTAGAGCGATACGCTTTCTGTCTGGTTGGCGAGCTAGTACACTGTTAAAACCAATTCCGTAGTCAACTTTTATTTTTTCGTTAATGTTACTTTTTCCAGAAAGTTGGTTTACATAGATCATGTCTTGTTCGAATTGTACATTTTGTGTAAAGAATCCAAAATCATCAATATCGGCGATGGTGTTACGGTTAAACCCGTTTCCATCGATTCCAAAACGTCCTACTTCATCTGTAGCATCATTAATGAATAAAGAGGTGAATTTTAAGCTATGATCTGAATTGATACGATATACAATATTTGTCATTGCAGTAGTAGTTCTGCTATATTCAAAAATTTCAGTATCTCTAAATATTTGGTTTTCTGCTGCAGTTACATTGGCTGCTTCCCCTCTTAGGTATTCGTAACTGTTTCCAAAAGATGCAGTTCCAAATATACTTAGCTTAGATTCTTCGCCAATATCCCAAGATTTTCCTGCTGTAATAGATCCAGAAAGCCCAACAGGTCCTTCTGATGAAACAGGATCTACTCCATGAGATAGTACGACAGCAAAAGGATCATTTTTATACCTATTATAGAACCCAAAGAATCCTGTACCTTCACTTTTTACAAATCTCTCGCCAATAGCATTGGTATTTATACTATTCCCTAAATCAGCATTTATATAAGCTTTTCCTACATGTTCTTTAGCAATTATATCTACATTACCAGCAGCGAAGTCTCCATAAAAATTAGCAGCATAGGTTTTGCTTACTCCAATATTTTGGATCACATCTGAAGCGAACAACCCAAGATCAATATTTTTCTTGTCTACATTGTTTGCAGGTAGCGATAATCCATTAAACGTGGTGTTTAGATATCGATCTCCAAGACCTCTAACATATACATTACCACCACCTTCTTGTTTTGAGATTCCTGAAATTTTAGTAACTGCAGCTGCGGCGTTACTTACTCCTTTGTTAGAAAGCTCTTGTGCACCAATACTTTGTTTTTGTACTACGGCTCCTTTTTGATCCAAAAGAAGTGCTTGCACACTTTCTTTTTTTCTACTAGTGGTTTTAATAACAACTTCATCTAAGGCAGCTGCACTTGCACCGATAGTAGCATTTACTGTGGTAGTCTCATTGGCTTTTACAACAACTTCTTTTTCTAAAGTTTCATAACCAACGAAGCTAAACTCTAAAGTATAAGTTCCTGGAGTTACATTTTCGATAGTGTATAAACCATCAAAATCTGTGGTAGTACCTTTGCTCGTGCCTTTTATAAGTACGTTAGCAAAAGGTAACGGTTGATTGTTTGCTTCTTTATCAAGCAAAGTACCGGCTATAGAGCCAGTTTCCTGCGCACTAACTATTCCAACAACGAATAGTGCACAGAGAATGACAATTTTTCTCATAACGTGTTCTAAATTCGGTGCAAATAACGTTAGCTATTGTTACCTGTGCGTTACTGAAAAATTAAATAAGAGTGATTATAGTGTTACGTAATTGTTATCTGAATAGAGTGTTTTTCATAACTTCTTTTCTGAAAATTGAAGCTATTTAATATTTAAAAACCTAATAATCAGTTTTTTGAAATATTTTTTTCAGGTGGTTATCTAAATGTTAACAATACATTTTTCTGATTTATTGTAAAAATATATTTAATAATTGTTTTTATAAAAAAGTCAAATTTGTACATCTACAGGATTGATTTTTACTCTAAAAACAGGATATAAAAAAAACGCTCGAAATATTTTCCGAGCGTTTTCACATTATAAATTATTGTAGCAAATTTTACTATTGTTTGTAATTTACAACTACGTCACTTTTATTAGACCATGTTGTTACAGAAGCAACAGAATTGTCTGAATAGTTTACTTCTGATAATTTTTCACCTTCCCAGAAGAACCATTTTCCAGTTTTTACACCATTTTCATACTGTCCCATTGAGATTTTCTTTCCTGTCTCATCATAAGACTTCCATTCTCCGTGAAGTTTTCCTTGTTTATTGTAAAACCCTTGTTGACGAATTTCACCATTGTCATAATAATACGTTCCTTTTATAGTATTTCCTTCTTTTTCGAAAGTAGGTTTCACGTCTTGTGCCATAATTGCACCAGAAAAAAGAACTGCTAATGTTAAAACTAAACTTTTCATACTACATTTTTTATTGGGGTGTTCTTAATGATTACATTACAAATGTAACATTAATTTTACTTTTAAACAACATTTAGATAACATTAAATTAACATTAGATCTGTAAATATTTGTAAATCAGTATTTTGTTTTGTAAACAAAAAGGTTTGTTATGGTTTTTTGTAAGGTTTAACAGTTGTATGTAAGATACAATTTGACCGTTTGCAGTGAAAAAAAAACAAGTAAAATCACTTTACAAAGTAACTGAATCATAGGTTTTGTTGTTTTTTATTTACTTTCATGCTTTTGAGATTGCCAGAAAATAAAGGCTATATGAGATTGCTTATTAATTCATCAAGGGATTGATATGTTTTTTATTTTGAAATATATTTATCACAATCAATTTCAAACCCTTGTATATTCATTGTGAATCAATTGTTGTTTTTAAAGAATGTAAACTGCTTTTCGATTATGAAATAGTGTAAAAAAGATAACATTTCAATAACATACGGCAAGATTTTTAGTAACACTTTTGTGGTTTATAAGATTGTGAAGAAAATATGAACGATATTTATATTTTGATGATTGTAGCTTTAGCTTTTTTGGCTATTGCTGATTTGGTTGTTGGTGTTAGTAATGATGCCGTTAATTTTTTGAATTCTGCGATAGGTTCTAAAGCCATTTCATTTAGAACTATTATGATAGTTGCTAGTGTCGGTATTGCAGCTGGAGCTATTTTTTCTAGCGGGTTAATGGAAGTTGCTCGTAAGGGGATTTTTGTACCAGGAGAGTTCTACTTCGATGAAATCATGATCATTTTTATGGCAGTGATGATTACCGATATATTACTGCTGGATTTCTTCAACACTCTGGGGATGCCAACTTCAACAACGGTATCTATCGTATTTGAATTATTAGGAGCAGCTGTTTGTGTAGCCTTACTTAAAATTGCTGCAGATGCGGATCTTTCTGTTGCCGATTTAGGTAACTATATAAATACGAAGAAAGCGGGTGAAATCATCGCAGGGATTTTATTGTCTGTAGTGGTAGCTTTTTCTGTAGGGGCTTTCGTCCAATATATATCTAGACTTTTACTATCTTTTAATTTTGAAAAGAAAGCTAAATGGGTAGGATCTTTATTTGGAGGTATTGCCTTAACAGCAATTTTATATTTCATATTTATTAAAGGTATTAAAGGAACCAATTACGCAAAACTAATTGTAGACACTGTTTCTAATGATACGCGCTTAGGGTTTTTAGAATGGGCAAATGCTTATTTCGAAACCTCATATGAAACGATAAAAGAAATGGCAAAAGCTAAAAAAGATCTTTTTAAGATCGATGCAGAGGCTGGAACCATCTCTACTACTCTACGAGGGTTTTTGGAAACGAATGTATTTACCATAGTTGTCTCTGGGTTTGCATTACTCTCATTGATTTCTTTTGTAGTAATGAACTTTTTAAAGGTTAATATTTATAAGCTTATAATCATAGTAGGAACTTTTGCTTTAGCACTTGCTTTTGCAGGAAATGACTTAGTGAATTTTATAGGAGTTCCTATTGCGGCATATGAAGGGTATGAGATGTGGAGTGCATCTAATATACCTGCGAATGAATTTTTAATGAGTTCTTTGAGTGGAAAAGCAGAAACCCCGACATTATTTTTATTAGGAGCAGGATTAATTATGGTACTCACACTTTGGTTTTCTACAAAAGCCAGAAATGTAGTAAAAACCTCCATAGATTTATCTCGCCAAGGAGAAGGTGATGAAAAGTTTCGACCTAATTTTCTATCTAGAGGTGTTGTTAGAGGTACGGTTTTTATTTCGGAAGTAATTTCTTCGATTACTCCAGCAGCTTTTAAGGATTTTTCTGAAAAGCAGTTTGAGGAAGTTCCAGTTGCGGCTACGACTAGAAAGGAAGATCTTCCTGCTTTTGATATGGTAAGAGCTGCAGTAAATCTTATGGTAGCAGGCGTGTTAATTTCCATCGCTACTTCTATGAAACTTCCACTTTCTACTACCTATGTTACTTTTATGGTAGCAATGGGTACCTCTTTAGCAGATAGAGCTTGGGGAACAGAAAGTGCTGTATATCGTGTGGCAGGAGTATTAAATGTAATCGGAGGATGGTTTTTTACAGCGATTAGTGCATTTTTGGCAGCAGCTTTAATTGCTTTCTTGATTAATTTTAATCAGCCAATTATGACCGGAGTGTTACTTCTAGTAGCAGTCTTTTTATTGGTTAGAAATACCATTAGATATCGAAATAAAACAAGAGCGGATAAAGCAGAAGATAGTCTAAAAAAATCTGAAAGTAGCTCTATACAAGGAGTGATAGAAGAGAGTGCTGACAATATCAAATCTTTTGTAAATCGAGGGAATAAAATCTATGGAAGTACCATTGATAGTTTAGCTAAATATGATCTTGCATCCTTAAAAAAGAGTAGAAAAGGGATCGCTAAATTGGAAACGGAAGTAGAAGAATTGAGAGATAGTATCTTTTACTTTATCAAAAACCTTGATGAATCCAGTGTTGGAGCCAGTAGTTTTTATATTTCTATTTTAGGGCATTTAGAAGATATTACACAATCCTTGGAATATATATCTAAAAATAGTCACAAACACGTAAATAATAATCATAAGAAACTTAGATTTAATCAAATCAAGGATCTAAAAGAAATTGAGGACCAACTACAGGAGTTTTTTGGGAGTATCAAAGATGTTTTTGATACCAGAGAATTTGGAAAATTGAATGCTATCATCGAAGAAAAACAAAATCTCTTTACCTTAGTTACAGATAAAATTAATAAACAAGTAGAACGAACAAGAACAGAAGAAAGTAGCCCTAAAAATACAACTCTTTACTTTGGGTTGTTGATGGAAACTAAAGATCTTGTAACAGCTACTATGAATTTATTAACTACCTACAGAGATCATCAGGATTAGATGATTATAGAATATCTCATAATGTTAGCTTAATGTTAAGGTTATGAAATATTTATGTTAGTTTATTGTTTATGGGTTCTATAATTAACGATACTTCATTTTAAGCTAGTATATTTACCACTACTGAAGTAATTCAATTAGAAAAATGAATAAAAAAGACATCACCATTTTACTTGTAGACGACGAACCTGATATTTTGGAAATTGTAGGATATAATCTAACTACCGAAGGTTACAATGTCTTAACAGCAGAAAATGGAACTGAAGCTGTAAAAATTGCAAAAAAGAAAAAACCACATTTGATTATTTTAGATGTAATGATGCCAGAAATGGACGGAATCGAAGCTTGCGAACAGATTCGTAAAATGCCAGATTTGCAAAATACCATTATTACATTTTTAACTGCACGTGGAGAAGACTATTCTCAGGTAGCAGGATTTGATGCTGGAGCAGATGATTATATCACTAAACCTATTAGACCAAAAGTTTTAGTAAGTAAAGTAAAAGCATTACTTCGTAGACTTAAAGAAAATGATGCTTCCGAAAATGTAGTGAAGATCGGTAATCTTGTTATTAACAGAGATGAATACAAGATTGTAAAGGATAAAAATGAAATTATATTGCCAAGAAAAGAATTCGAATTATTATCTTTATTAGCCTCAAAACCTGGTAAAGTCTTCAAAAGAGAAGATATATTAGACAAAGTTTGGGGTAATGAAGTGATCGTTGGAGGACGTACTATAGATGTTCATATCCGAAAGCTTAGAGAAAAACTAGGAGATGATAGTTTTAAAACCATAAAAGGGGTAGGCTATAAGTTTGTGATATAATGGCAGAAAATTTTAAAAGATCGTACAGGTTTGCATACCTGTCATCTTTATACATAACAATACTACTAACGCTCATAGTGAGCGTTTTTTTATATGTTCAGAATCAATTTAATATTCTGTTTGTATTAGGCTTTATCATTATATGTTATGGAGTTGCTTTTCTAATTATTCAGTATCGAGTTCAGAAATTTATTTACCGTAGAGTTCGAAAAATTTATGATGATATAGAAATGTTGGATGTAGATACCAGAGGCGAAAGTCCAGTTACTACCGATATGAGGACCTTGATAAAAGAGGTAGAAAAATTTGCGCAAAAACGTAAAACAGAAATAGAAACATTAAAAATCAGAGAAGATTATCGTAAAGAATTTATGGGTAATGTTTCTCATGAGCTCAAAACCCCTTTGTTTACAGTTCAAGGGTATATACTTACGCTGTTGGATGGTGCTATGAATGATCCAGCGATTTTAGATAAATACCTTAACAGAGCCAATAAAGGAGTGGAAAGGCTGATCTATATCGTAAAGGATTTAGATATGATCACAAAGCTCGAAGTTGGTGATCTTAACTTAAATTATACCAATTTTGATATTGTAGAATTAGTGCAAAGTGTTTTTGATCTTTTTGAGATGAAAGCCGCTAAGAAAAATATTGCTTTGACTTTTGATATGAACTATCAAACCCCGATCATTGTTCACGCCGATAAAGAACGTATTCAGCAGGTATTATCTAATCTTATTGTAAATTCTATTAAGTACGGAAAAGAAGATGGTACTACAGAAGTCAGCATAGAAAATTTAATACGAAATAAAGTAATTATTAGAGTTACAGATAATGGAGAAGGTATTGCGGAGGCACATATACCTAGACTTTTTGAACGTTTTTATCGTGTGGATAAAAGTGGTTCTAGAAAAGAAGGAGGTTCTGGTCTAGGACTGGCAATTGTAAAGCATATTATCGAAGCGCATCACGAACGTATATATGTAGAAAGCGACTATCGAATTGGAAGTGAGTTTTCATTTACTTTGGAAAAAGTGAAAAAGTTCCCTGTAGTCGATGTCAGTACTAAAACTGCTTAGTCCTTTATACATATTAAGGTCATATAATTTTTTTAAGGTAAACTCATTTTGTTTACAACTTGGAACCAACTTATTATTCGTTAGACGCTGAGCAAGATATTCTTGTTCAAATTGACCAGGAGTAGGTATAAAGAATGCTTTTTTCTTAAGTTTTGCAAGATCCATTACTGTAGTGTATCCGGATCTGGATATGATAATATTACTACTGTTAATGGTATTTTGAAGTGCAATGCCTGTTAGGTAATTATGAACGGTAATATTATTCTTAACATAGGTTTCGTGTTGATCTTCGATGACACCTCTTACAAAAACGATTTTTTTGTCACTACGTTCAAATTCTTGAAATAATTTCTTCTCCAATAAAGTGCGCTGAGGTTCTGGTCCAGAAAGCAATACCATAATATCATATTTCTTTGGCAAATTCTGGTAATTGAACCTGCTTAAAGGTCCTAGATAGGTAACCGGAATATTGCTTCGTTTAGGATGTCCTAATTCTCCACTTAAACTTGGATCGTCGGCCATGTCTGGTACCCAGCAAACATCAAATTTTTTGATATACTTATTATGAATTTTTGTACTTATAGAAGTTGTACTTCCACTTAATACCGTTAGCTGATGTGTAATAAAAACTGATGGGAGGCTTTTATGTCTAACACCCATTCTATTATCCGATATAATGCCATAGTATTCATCAGATTCTATAATTTTTTTAGTAGCCTTTTTTTCAGCTGTAATAGCATGAGCAATTTTTGGACTGTTTAAGAGCATCTTTAATTTAAAGTTACTAGCCTTTTTGGAATACTCTATATTATAGGAAGGAATTTCTTTAGCAGTTAAGTTTGGAAACTCCTTTTTAAGCAATGCAAGAGCTACTCCATCAGAAGCAATAACAGGTTCAAAACCTTCATCGATTAATGCGTTTATTATAGGAATACAGCGAGTAGCGTGACCTAATCCCCAATTTAGCGGTGCAACAAGAACTTTTTTACTCAAAATCAGTTGTTTTGTAAATTAATCATATAAAAAAAGACATCGTCTAATTTTAAAATTAATAGTATTCTCGTAAGTATATATTTCCTTAATTTTACCAAAAAATTATGTTTAGGTTAGTGAAGCTTTACATTCAAAAGCGAAGTGCATTGCATGTATTAGCTGAACTAATCCCGTTGAAGAATGGGATCCATTAGATTATGTGTTTACATTCAAAAGCGAAGCGCATTGCATGTATTAGCTGAACTAATCCCGTTGAAGAACGGGATCCGTTAGATTGTAATTTACATTTGAAAGAGAATCTAATATGAGTATATCATCTTAGTTGTTTGATCTTTTTTAGAAGTAAAATAAATAATTGAGATCTGAGCGTAACATAATCGGCATTAAACAGTCAAATACATATAAGAAGAATAAAATCAGTGGGAAGTAAAAACAAATTAAAGCGTTTTAACGAAAACAAAACTTTTCAGAATGTGGTAGAGCCAACCAGGGAGGAAGTGTTGAACAATGCTCTCGGTTATAAAGGGAAATGGGGTGAGAAATTTTTTAAAAACCAAAATCCGATTGTATTAGAATTAGGATGTGGTAAAGGAGAATATACTGTAGGACTAGCAGAAAAATATCCAGATAAGAATTTTATAGGTATCGATATTAAAGGTGCTCGATTTTGGCGTGGTGCAAAGACAGCCATCGAAAACGAAATGAAAAATGTTGGTTTCATTAGAACACAAATCGAGCTGGTGGAGTATATTTTCGATGCTAATGAGATCGATGAAATTTGGATCACCTTTCCAGACCCTCAGATAAAATATAAGCGTACAAAACATAGAATGACTAACCATCAGTTTTTACAGCGATATAAAAATATCTTAAAGCCAAATGGTATTATGCATCTTAAAACAGATAGTGAGTTTATGCATGGATATACCTTAGGATTGTTACATGGAGAAGGCCATGAAGTACTTTATTCGAACCATAATGTATATCATCAGGAGGGTTCGCCAGAAGAGGTAACTTCTATTCAAACTTTTTATGAAAAACAATACCTAGAACAAAATAAACCTATAACTTACATCCAGTTTAAAATTACCTAAATTGCGTCATCGATTTGGAAACTACTAAACTCTTTTTAGTTACTTTTTTTGCTTCTCTAGTTGGAGTAATTCCTCCAGGATTGATCAATATGACGGTAGCTAAAACGTGCTTAGAAAGGGGGAAGAAAAATGGCATTTTGGTAGCCATTGGAGCATCTTCCATAGTTTTTGTACAGGCATTATTCGCAATATTACTAGCAAAATATATCTTCTTTAATCCGTATGTAAAGAATATGCTGCTTAGAACAGGAGCAGTGATATTTTTTTTAATGGCAATTTATTTTTTTGTGAAGGCAAAACAAAGAAGAACTAAAATGAAGGTATACAAGCATGCAGGTTCTCGCAGTTTTTTTAAAGGAGTAATGATGTCTCTGGTAAATGTATTACCGATACCTTATTTCTGTACTATAGCAGCTGCCATGAGTGTAAGTGGTAAGATAGAATACGATGCGCTTCGAATTTTTATATTTGGAATTGCAGCAGGAGCAGGAACTTTTGTAACGCTCTATTTTTATGTATTATCGTTTTTAAAGATTGAAAAGAAAACTGCTTCTATTACCAAGTATTCTAATTATTTTATGGGAATATTGATGCTTATTTTAGTAATGCTTACCGTTGCAAGGATAATTTATACCTGGAATGAAGGATAATAGGAACACTATGAGTACTAATACAGACAATAATTTCTTTGATAGGGTATATGAGGTGGCTAGATTGATTCCGTACGGAAGAGTGACATCTTACGGAGCTATCGCTAAATATCTTGGAGCTGCAAGAAGTGCGAGAATGGTTGGTTGGGCTATGAATGCATCTGGAAAACAAGAAGATGTACCTGCACACCGAGTAGTAAATCGCAAAGGTGTATTAACTGGCAAACATCATTTTGAGGGTACTAACTTAATGCAGCAGTTATTAGAAAGCGAAGGTGTAGAGGTGATTGAAAATCAAATTCAAAATTTTGAAAAATTATTCTGGGATCCCATGAAGGAGCTATAATCATAGTGAATTAAGAACACTAGTTTTTAAATAAAAAGACCTAACCCAACCGAAATAGTAGAGAAATTAAATCCACCAATTCTCAAGTATTCATACCCTCCAATTATTTTATATTGATTGATATGATAATTCAATAAGCTGTTTAGTCTATTTGAAGAAAAAGAGTTGATAAAAGATTGGTTGTAATTGATTTCAATACTCAAAGGATTTATAAAGAAATATTCTGCACCAATACCGTAGGTAAAACCAAATTCTTCTACCTCGCCAGCAATATATGTAGCTCCTACACCCCAATAAGCATTAAATTTTTCTGTTCGGATTCTGTTATATTTAGCAAGAATGGTATAGGTAGCCAGAGAACTATTGCTATAGAAAGATTCATGTTCCCAGAGCTGTAGATAATTAGCTTCTAAACTCATTCTTTTTAAAAATCGAAAATCTATATGAGCAGTATTGCCATATAATTGGTCTGTATCTTTTAGGAATCTATTAGCGGCTGTAATTCTGTATAGATTCGTGTCTGCTCCCCAATTATATGAGTAATTACCTTTATTGGAGATAAAATAAGGGTGTTTGGTAATAAATGCTTTACGCCCTTTATGTTTTCTTTCCATCGGGCTTTCTATTAATCCATAGTACGTGGCATACAAACCAATCTCCACAAAAACTTTGGTAATTCTTCCTAAATTACGATCATTTTGAGATAAAAGATTATCCGAGCTATTAGGATTAGTTCGAAATATATCAGCGTTATTTTCCTTGGATAATCGCTGTTGTGCAGTTTCTAGTGAACCTTGACCAGAAGCTGTTAGTGCAAAAAATAACAAAAGGCAAATCATGCCGATAATTCTTTTCATTGGGGCTACAGATTTTAAATCTTAATAGCCAAAAACACAAACTGTACCATTTTGGAAAATTTCATTATCAGCATTGCCAATATTATGATAATTCATTTCAATTTATAGGTTTTAGAATCTTAACTTTTAGAGCTATCTTTGCAGTTAAATTTGCTTTAGGAAAAGAATTATTACAAATGAAGTTAGAAAAATCAGAGATCATAAAGGCTTTAGAGACTATCACAGTTGCAGGAGAAGGTAAAAATATGGTAGAAAGCGGAGCTGTGAAAAACGTAATTACTTTTGGTGATGAGGTGATTGTAGATTTAGAACTGTCTACACCAGCGCTACACATCAAAAAAAGAGCTGAAGTTGATGTGATGAAGGCTATCCACGCTAACGTCTATGAAAAAGCTAAGGTAAAAGTAAACATTAAGGTAAATGCTCCAGCACCGAAACCTCAGGAACCTAATGTAATCAAAGGGAAACCGATACCAGGAATTAAAAATATTATTGCTGTTGCCTCTGGTAAAGGAGGTGTTGGTAAATCTACAGTAACTTCTAATTTAGCAGTTACCTTATCCAAAATGGGATTTAGTGTAGGACTTTTAGACGCTGATATTTATGGGCCTTCGGCGCCTATTATGTTTGATGTAGAAAGAGAAAGACCCTTATCAGTAAAGGTAGGTGATAAATCTAAAATGAAGCCTATAGAAAGCTATGGAGTAAAAATATTATCGATAGGATTTTTTACACAACCTAATCAGGCAGTAGTTTGGAGAGGACCCATGGCGGCAAAGGCATTGAACCAAATGATTTTTGACGCTGCTTGGGGAGAGTTAGATTTCCTTTTATTGGATTTACCACCAGGTACAGGAGATATCCATTTATCGATTATGCAATCTTTACCTATTACTGGTGCGGTGGTAGTAAGTACTCCGCAAAATGTAGCATTAGCAGATGCTAGAAAAGGGGTTGCTATGTTCCAACAAGATAGTATTAAAGTTCCAGTTTTAGGAATTGTAGAAAATATGGCTTATTTTACTCCAGAAGAGCTTCCTAACAATAAATATTATATCTTTGGAAAAGAAGGAGCCAAAAATCTTGCAGACGATATTAATGTGCCATTTTTAGGAGAGATACCTTTGGTACAGAGTATTCGCGAAGCGGGAGATGTAGGTCGCCCAGCGGCATTGCAAACAGCTACTTCTATAGAGAAGGCTTTTGAAGAATTGACAAGAAATGTGGTACAGGAAGTTGTGAATAGAAATGAAAATTTACCACCTACAGAAGCAATTAAAATAACAACAATGGCAGGATGCTCTGCAGTAAAAAAATAGAAAATGACATCTGAAGAATTAAAGATTAATGTAGAGAAAGCACTCGATGAGATCCGTCCGTTTTTAGAAAGTGATGGAGGTAATATCTCATTAGTAAGTATTGAAGATGATAAGAGAGTCAAAGTTCAGTTAGAAGGAGCTTGTGTAGGTTGTAGCGTAAATCAGATGACATTAAAATCTGGAGTAGAGATGACCATTAAAAAATATGCTCCTCAGATCGAAGAAGTTGTAAATATAGAATAATCTATATTTCGTTAATACAAACAAAAGCATATGCTCAAGAGGATTATTTCTCTTGAGCATATGTTTTTTTAAGACCAAATAATGGTTGTAAAAACGGGATTTTTAGAATGATAAAATGGTAGATAATCCAGCTAATTAAAAAAGTTCCTAATACCATAATGATAAATTTCAGAGTGATATTCCATTCTAAATTCATCAGATAATATCCTATACCTACAGTAATAGTTTGATGTAGAATATAAAAAGGATATACGGCTCTATTACAATATGCAAGGATGTTACTTCTTCTATTTAAATACTTAGCCGCATAACCAAATAGTACTAATATCCATGACCATAGATTAACTACTTTTACCATACCTTCTGAGAAGTGAATAATTATGCTGTCTTTACCGATTACCCAGATGATAGTTTGTATGATGAATGCAATAATTCCAATCCACAATGCTTTTTGTTTAAATAATTGAATTCGTTCCCAAAAAATAGATTCGCAAGAGATTAACAAGAATCCATAAAAAAATAGTACCATAAAATTGATAAATGTAAACCAGTCATCTATTAGTGCGTGGGTTACTGGGAAAAATGGTTCTATTAATGTTTCTATGAGATATAAAGGAATGATGAAAATATAAAACCCAAAAGGTTTTGTTAGTTGCCTTGAAAGCCATTGTATTATTTTAGTATGTCTGTTTTTCAGGAATACCAGAATGGGAGATAGTAACAATGAGTATAGAAATAAGTATGGTAAAAACCACAAATGGTGCCAGCTGACATTACCTTCTGGATAGACTCCTGTATACGCTTCTGTAGTTAGATATGAAAAATAAGACCCTACAAATTCGTTTGTGGCTAATCTTTCAAAATAAATTTGTGGAGGTACAATTAATAGCATACCAAAGGCTAAAGGAATACCCAACCGTAAGAAACGTTCTAGATTAAATTGCCATAAACTTCTTTTGGATAAAGCGTAATAAGTTCCCATTCCCGAGATTACGAATAAAATAGGAAGCCGCCATTGATTAAGGAATAACATAGGCCACCGCATTCCTTCTGAGATGTCATTGTTTTTAATATGCCATCCCCAAGGAACGAAAAACATTCCTACATGATAAAAAATAAGCAATGCAAATACGATTACTCGTAACCAATCTAAGTCGTATCGACGAATTTTTTGATCCATAACTTTTGAAAATTTGTTTCTCCAAAAGTGAAATAAATCTCTTTTTATTAAAGCAAAAAAGTGTCTAAATACGTCCTATATTGTAATACTACACTTTTTTAAATGGTGTTAAGATGTATTTTGTAAGGTTACAAAAGCTTTCGGAGACAATGCTACATGTTTTTTGAAAGCATTGTAAAAAGCTGATTTTGAATTAAATCCTACCGAGTTGCCAATAGCTTCAATAGTAAGATGAGCATATTCTGGATCTGTTAGTCTTTTTTTAGATAGTTCGATTCTATATTGATTAATAAAATCATTAAAATTTAAACCAGTAGAGGTGTTGATGATTTGTGATATGTAATTAGCACTCGAATTTAATTCCTCAGATAATCTTTTTAAAGAAGCTGTATTGATTAAATAAAACTCTTTACTTTCTACGAAGTTTTTTATCTCGTCTATAGAAATTTCTTGTCCCTTATAACTAGAAGTTTCATATTTATCTGCAATCCAGGAGTTTTCGAAAAATCTCGATTCTGATAACAAAACAATACCTGTTATAGTAACTATTATAGTATGAAAGATAAAAATATAATGATCCCCTCCATCATCATCATAGTTTAAATACACTATAAAAATCAGTAAGAAAAATGCAAGTAATCCTATAGACGTATTCTTAGAAAAATCGAATTTGTCAATCCTAGTATGTTCCGAATTTATCTTTGCTCTTTTGGCTTTATGTATGATGATAAGACGAATAGAAAGTACTATGTAAAAAACAAAACTAAATAAAACTAACCATCGGAACTCATCCTTTATCAATTGATACGTGTAATCTGTGTTTTCTGGAACTACAGCTCTTTTTACATTAGGATAGTAAGCTCCTAAATATGCATTTACTTTTACCGAAATAGGTTCTAAATAATACTGTATTTGTGTAAAAAAGTATAGAATAGCTGGTAAGAAATGTACACTATGCTTTTTTATTGTAATAGGTTTTCTAACCAGAAGAGAGTATACAAATAAGTAAATAGATGGCGCTAAAAGTAAAACTAAAGGTTCTGTACTGTCATTAAAATGGAGTACATATTTTATCAAACCTGTATAACATAAAAAAACATCTGTAGCTATAATGGATTGTATAAGTAATGACCACCCATAAATTCTAAATGCTTTACTTTTTTTAGAAGTTCTTAGAAGAATTACCAAACTGATTAGTAATCCTATAAATATACCAAGACTAATAAAATAGGAAGCAAAATTATGTCGTATAGGAATTTGATCTATGATCTGCTGTACTTGTTCCATAGCAGCAATGGTTTATTCTGTAATAAAATCTGTTAACTTCTGAGGTCCTTCTAACGGGACTCTAATTATTTTTAATGTACCACCATCTGTTGTAGCAATTTGCCATTTGATTAGCGTGATACAACCATTTTCAATTTCAATTCCAGTAATTGATCTGGGATGTACACAGCTTCCATCATTAAAAAGTGCTAATTCACCTGCTTCTGGAAAACGAGGGCGATGCGTATGCCCTATGATTGTAAACTGATTTTTGTGATTCGAAATCCATTTTTTTATTCGCTTCTCTACTTTTTTAGTCTCTCTATAGTTTTTAGCAGGGCTTGTAGGATCTGCGATACCCACTACCTGCAAAGGTTTCCACAACACGCGAACCAAAAATCGATTGATTCTCCACCCAACATAGTTCATAAAGTCTGCCTGATGGCCATGTAATAAAAAAATGTCTTGTTTAGTATTGGTATGTCTTAGAATAATTGCTTCATGATATTCAATATTTGGAAAAAGAGGAACATCATCATCAATCTTTCGATCATAAAAAGAACTTAGATACTTTTTTACATATTTTGGATCTCTATATACCATATCATGATTACCCCAAATCATTGCTAATCTATCATTAAAATAGAATTTCTGGAGTAATTCATACACATTTTTATGTGCTCTTAGAATAGTTTCAAAATGTAAATTTTCCCATAGTTCATCTCCATCTCCTAATTCGCAATAGGTAAATCCTTCGCTAAAGTAATGTTGTAAAGCGTGGAAATAAATATTACGATTATTCGCAAAATCATCGGCAAAACTGTTATCACCTCTATGGCAATCACTAAAAAGAATAAACTTAGAACTGTCATCGAAAGGGATAACTTTTGCGTTTTCATAAGCGCGATCCAAACGGGATTGAGATGACATAGAAGGTACTTTTTGTATAAATATACAATACTCTATGTTTTTTAAAAGCGTAGTACTTGATAAATATTATGAATGACTAAGAGTTCGATTTTTTCTTAAATGGAAATTACTTAAAATCATTAAAAAAGCTACAATATATAACCACCATGTTTGATTGTAGTTTAGATAATAGGCAATAAGTAAAATGAATAATCCAACGGTGTATACTATAATGTTGATCCAGGATTTATTTTTATAATGCTTCCACATTAAAATAATACTTCCCAAGAGGAATAGAGCAAGTATTACATATTTCCATTTAGAATTATATTCTAATTGATCGAAACCGATGTAACTAAAAAATGAAGCATAAGCAGCCCAACAAAATGCACATTTAGGAAATAAAAAAAACACAACAGCGGATAGTATATTTAGAACACTCATCCTTTTTGTAGAGCTACCTGATAGTTTATTAGCATTTTTGGTAGTACAAGAGCAAGGTTTATTTTTAAAGGTATACATATTGCTGTTGCGTTTGGTTATGAAACTTGACTCGATAATTGAGATTACATAATACTTACGTAGTTTTATCGAAAATTAATTTTAAGCGAAACCGTCTATTTTGAGGGTTTTTTAGGCACACCTTTTTCCCATTGTGCTTTGCCTAATAACCAGCTAAAATCACCACTGAGCTGATCTCCAGAAGTTAGCTTTCCGTTCTTGTACAGATAGATGCCAGCACTAGAGTGACATCCCATACAGCTTTCTGTACCAAAAATAGTAATATCACTTACTGGATTTGCTTCCATTAAATTTGAGGCAGATTGATTCCCTCCCTGAAAAAAGGTCTCCATTGTGATATTGGTAAGTAATGCAAGATTTGGATTTCCACCAGGTTTGTTAACTACAGATTCTGGTACTTTATAACCACTTTCTGTGTGATTGCCAGGAGGGACATTCTGATCTAACGGATATTGAGTATCGATTAATCGATAGTATTGCCAAACACTTTTTTGTTGTTTAAAATAGGTCTGCATTTTTTCATTAATTCGCTGTACTCTTACGGGTATATCTACCATTCGTTTTGCCTGAGTTTTCATAACATCACTGTTGGCAAAATATTTATCCGTACTACTACTAGAAATTGTCCAGAAATCTCCATGAACTCCTTTATTATGAGTATATGTCGTTCCGTTTTTTGTAACATCTATGTTTACAGGGCAAATTTCGCAGTTAGGGTCTGTAAGTGATGGAGGAATCACTGTAGTTTTTCCGTCTTTTTCAATTACATTTTGATCTAAATTATCAATATGCTCAAAAGTGGACCATACCCATTGTTTGCCTGTTGGTGTTTTTTGACTAATATGAAAACCAATCATTCCTAAATCTTTTTTAACTAGTGAAGTGCCATCTGGCCCGATAATATATCCTTCTTCCGTATAATATCGATCTTTATAATCCTTGTCAGTAAGTATTTTCCATGCAAATTTGATTTCTACAGCTCCTAATTTATTCTCCTCATAATTCCCTTTAGGAAAATTAGCAATTCCAGTTTCTGAGAACTTAGTCTGACCATTAATATTATAAAGTTTATTAGAAACGATATAATCGAACTCCTCTTTATTCATGAGTACTTCATATACAACTACATTTCCGTTTTGATCAAAAAGTTTTCCGGCGAATGCCTGATCTACTTCATCTGCGATATCAAAGTTTTTACTGCTTGTAGGTGTGTTTTTAGAAAGCACTACACGTGCATCGTTATTAGATAAAATAGCATCTGATAAACCTAATCCCGAGGCAGTTCTTGGGCTTCCCCAAGGAGCTGGAGTTTTTCCGTCTGCTCTGTACACCTGAAATGCTTCTTTCCATCCTAACCAGGTAGGTTCTCCTTTATCTGTAAATTTTTCTGTTGGCTTTCCTTTTTCATCTCTTGGCCACATAATTGCAATAAAAGCTTGCCAACTGTATTCATTGAACTTTTGATTTAGTCCGAAAATGTCTTTTTTGTCTTTGAATTTTTGCTGAATTACTGGATTTACATCTACTGGAATATCGGGAGAAAATGTTACAGGAGCTGGAATTTTTTTGTAATCATTAGTATTTACAGTAACTTCTGCAGTATCGATCTGCTCTTTAACGGTAACCTTGTCTTTACAAGAAAAGAATAACATCGAGATACATGGGATTACCCAAAGCTTATTAAAATAGGTGTATAAAAGTTGTTCTGTGCGTTTCATAATATATAATTTTAGGTTAATTAGTTATTGTTTGTAATCGCTGTCTTCTTTCCCAAAATGAAGAATTAGGGTAACGTCGTTCTTGTGCGTAGTATTCTTGCCTTTTTTTTAAGTACCCTTTATAATCTTGCGTAATAATGTATTGGTACTTTGGTAACGCTAAGGGATCTCCTTTTAAAAAATCAACAGTAGCATAAGCTGCAAATTGACTCATTGTTAGAGATTTGAAAATTCCTAAAGAAGAAATAGGATCGTAGCTGGATGCAGCATCTCCAACAGCCAGCCAGGAATTACCGACAGATGAGCTTAGAAATTGGGTATGTGCAGCAACGATTTGTGGTTCTATGAGACTTGCTGAGTTTTCTGTTCTCGAATTTGTATGGTTTGTTTTAAATAGGTGCTTGTCAAAAATATCGGTTCTGCGAATTTGCATTTTATTTGCAATATCTGCATCTGTCATGTATGCAATTACCAGTTTTTCATTAGGTAGTGCAGCGCTATACCACCATCCATATGTATCGGTTTCTACAAAGGTGCCAGTACCTAAATCTGTTTTATTAGAATTGGCAATATTATAAAAGCGGTAAATACCTACCATTCGATCTTCTTTTATTTTAGTTACTTGTTGAAGACATGAAAAAGCAGCTTTTTTTCCTGTAGCATCAATAACAAAACGGGATTTGATAATTGTTTGTTTCTGATTTGAATTGGTCTTTAAATACCAGAATTCGGATTTTTTTTCGGAGGATAAGACACTAGTTTTAAATTGTATAGATACTCCCTTTTTTTTGGCTTCTTTTATCATAAACTGATCAAAAGTCAGTCTATCCATATGCCAGCCATATCCATAAGTAGAATACATATATTCATTATGATACAATTCAGAAGAACCCCATGAAGCAGAGGTACCATAAGACTGTTGGAAATTACACTTTACGAAAGAATCCCAAATTCCTAATTGTTGTAATTGCTGAGATGCTTGTGGAGGAATGGTTTCTCCAATTCTTGGTAAAGAAGCATCATTGGGTAGCATATTGCTTGCTCGTTCTAAGATCGCAACAGATAAAAATGGCGCTTTATTTTTTAAGGCTATTGCTGTTGCGCATCCTGCAACTCCTCCACCTATAATACAAACATCATATGTCAGTTTTTTGCTGGTCATGAACTAGAATCTTGTTTTACGGCGATCCATTGAGCAACCACTCCAGCTGGAGCTGTAGATTTACTATTAGGCCCTGTAGGATGAGGAATTGCTCTAACGATAGATCCCACAATTGCAGGGCGTTGGTCAACGCCATTCATCCAGTTTGGTATGAAATATCCTAAATAATTATAGATCCATTCGGCTCCTCCAACAATACCTTTTCCTTGGAATTGTAACGTGAAAGGATTGCCGTAGCCAATTGATCCTTTTAGTTTTAATTCCCATCCAGGACCATAAATCAAACCATCTAATGTTTGAAATGGAGCTTCATTTATTTTTATGTTTCCCCTTCCAAATTCTAAAGAGTCAAAGTCTGCATCCAGATCAGGATTACTTAGAAAACTTCGATAGGTCCATATGCCGGTTAGAATTTCCGGTACAGAGTTAATAGCTGTATTCATAATTTTTTAATTTGAATTATTTTCTTTGTTAGATTCCCCAGAACTTTGACCTAAAACACGATTACCTGGTTGTACAGGGTCTCCTAATGCTTCATTATTACGTTCTACCTGATAGAATTGTCGTGTGATTCCTTCTCCTTCGGATATCAAAAATCCAAGATCTTTCCAAGCCTCTACCATTTGAAGATCTCCTGCATTGTTGTTAGGTATTCCAGATGCCCAATACACTTGAGAACCATTCAAAGATTCAGGAACTACAATAGGTCTATGTGCTGGCCACCAAGGAATATTATATGCTATTTGCTGTTCTACAGGATCACCAATGGATTCTGGATAAATATTGTTCCATTTTTCGTAGGTAGTATTGATGTTTTGAAAAGTACATTCATGAAAATCTGCTTGCCATGGAATTCCAATATACTTTGTAAGATCTCCAGGTTCCATTCCAGCAGCGATATTAGGTGCAGTACTTCCATCCTTGTTTGCAATAGGTTGCGGAATGCTAAGTCCTCCAGCGATATAAGTAGCATGTTTTATTCTATAAGGTTCGCTATAGATTGCAGGATTGTCTACAATCCATGAGAGTTCTCCTCCGGGACAAAAAGCACCACCCAATACATTACTTAATACGCCTCTATCAATTCCAATCCCTGTTGTTGGGGGGGTTGCCCAAGGATTTGTGCAGGATGAGTTACTTTCTCCCCATTCATCGCATTCATTTACAAACTTTCCATTTGCCCATTGTTTTAAGAAAAACAGTTGGGTTTCTGTCATAGAAAGAAATTTTTGAGGAGCGGTATTGGTTAATGGATTATCTCCACAAAGTAGTGGCATCAATCTTGGCTTATTAGAAGTTAGGTTGTAATTGCCTTCTACTTCATACGCATTGAGTTGATCCGTTTTCCTCATGATTCCATAAACAAATTGTCGTAACCTGTAATAAGGGTCTTTTCCGTTTTTTGGTGGAATAGAAAGTGTTTTATAATCTAGATTACCTCCTGTTCCTCTATTATGAGGATCACCACCGCCAAAGAAGTCAAAGACAAAAGTGTACTTAAAATCATCTGGTCTTCGTAGTTGTGGCCATAATTCTTTATAAAATTTTGGATAATAATCTGGATTGTAATGTGCTTCATTTCTCCAGATATCAAATTCTTCGGGTGTTTTTGGACTATTAGTTTCTTTGGTAAAAGGAGGAACTCCAAATACCTGTGGATCATAGGCCATTTTACGTACAAAAAGATCATACATCTTTTCATCCATGGTAATCATATCTTCCATTTCTGGCACATATCTTGGATACCCGACGACTACCCATGCTGGGACTTGTACGTCCATCATTCCTGTAGTTTTTACCTTTTTTTCTTTATCACCATCATAAACGGTATCCATAAATGTGTATTCGATCTTGGCGGTTACGGGGCCATCGGAAATATCATCAAACCACCCATCATTATTTACAAAACTTTCGATAACTGGAGTTTTGGTAGATCCTGAATTTCCGTTTCCGCCTAATACGATCAATCGGATGTTTTTTTCTTGTTCATTTACTAATAAACTGCCTAAGGTTTCAATAGTATTTGGTTGAATATCCGAAGGAGGAAATGTTTGTGGATAGGATACCTTTTTGTATTTGCTGGTATCGGTTTTTTTACTTTCTGAACCAAATTTTGCAAAAGATCCTCTATTGTTTTTTAGGTTTACGGTTAATGGTCCAGGATCGATAATCAGCTGTCTTCGAAGATCAGGTTGTGTTACTTCTGGATTGCGAAGTGGATGATCAGGAGCATACCCTTGTTGTCCGTTGGTTTCCTGAAATTCATACCAGGAAGCTTTTTTATTGGCTAGATGAACAGTCCAATCAATGTCTGTAACTTTTCCTTTTACAATTCTTGGGGCAGTAACTGCAGTCTCATATACAAAATTGTAACTGC
The DNA here is from genome assembly GCF_054054605.1 of Aquimarina sp. 433. Lineage (NCBI taxonomy): Bacteria > Pseudomonadati > Bacteroidota > Flavobacteriia > Flavobacteriales > Flavobacteriaceae > Aquimarina > Aquimarina sp. 433. The sequence continues at coordinate 165,712 of NZ_JBSWZK010000002.1, read as the reverse complement.
CTCCTACTTTAATTTCTTCTCCTTTAGTGTCTCCATTTTCATAGGAGAAAATCCTGAATCTTGCTGCTTGTTTTTTGATTTTAGATAAATCATTACTGTCTTTAAAAGAACTAACCCTTATAGGGTTTCCTTTAGAGTCTTTTTGTTCTCTTCCCATTTCATCACAAGCAATTGGTAAGGTCCCAGGTTGTTCTGGAGTTAGATAAAAATCGTCATCTGTATTACCAAGCCTTGCGATTCCAATACTTGGGTGAATTTTAAAAGTGGTATATGTATTGTCCATTATGTGTTGCTTTAATTAGTCCATGAAGTTTAATGATACACCATCGATATAGATAGCATTGTCTATGGGTTTGCCATCGATACCTGCAATAACTAGTTGTACGGTAATATTCTTAGCACCATTGTTTAATATCCTTTGTACAGCATCTGTAGCATTGATTTTATAGTTTCTAGGTTCATGATGATGTAATTGCCTGTAGTCAAAATTTCTTGTTTTGTCTAGTGGTAAATTGCAATGTCCTGGTCCACCATAGCAGCTTCCATGAAATGTGGAGATTTCTTCTACAAAGTGATCATTTCCATTGGTTGGAGTATCTATTGTAGCATCTGGACTGTTTAGAAACACTCTGATATGTGCATTTGGTAAATTACCACGTTGTACACGATGGATTTTTATTTCGGCTTTTCTGTGTGTATCTAATGTATTGGTCGAAATGGTAGCTGGTGCACTATTAAATTTTACCAAGCCTACTTTGCTAGAGACATCATAGAATACAGAATCTCTCATGTAGGTGTACCCGAGTTTCTGAATGCTCATAGTATCTTTAACGGTCATAGACCATGGAGCCAAAACAGCATTCATCTCCTGAGGAGTTCCGTTGTGTAATTCTTGCCATCGTGCCCATAAACGATCTACGTTAGAATGATGTGCCCAAAACAGTGGATCGAAAGCAGTGATTCGATTATCTGTCATCCAGCCGTAAATAGGATTTTCTTGGTTCTGAGGATCTATAGTAAGGCCTAAATCAGCATAAATTTTTTGCCACTTGGTATTTCCTTTATAAGGATAATTGGGATTCGTACCACCAGAGAAGTTATGCATTCCGTTATGTACTTTTTCCAAAGAACCATAATGATGGTCATAGGATGGTCCGCCACCGAAATCACCAAAATTGTCTAGAGAAAGTAATACATCAATGTCATCTTTGGTTGGATAATGAGAAAGAGGTCCCATAGATCCAGGCCATCGATTTGGAAACCAAAGTGGATTTATTTCTTTAAGGGTATTATAGATGGCTCGGATTTTATCAGACCATACAGCAACATTATTTACATTGATAATTTCATAAGGTATTCCAGCTGCTTTTAAAAAACGTAATCCAGAGTTATAAATAGTTCCTTTTTTTACAATTTTTTCTAAGGCAGCAATTTCTTTTTTAGTAAGTATAGATTTTCCTTCGCTTGTTTTTTGATTCTTTAATTGATCTAATCCTTTTTGAGTAAGGAAACAGCCATAAGCCTCAGGAAGTACTCCTAAGTCATATTCTTTGTTATTAAAAGTGTTTTTGTTTTGATCTGCGTAATCTGACCAAGACCAATAGGGTAGCGCAATATCTTGATCATAATCCTTTAATTTTTGTTCGAAAAAATAAAGATAGAGTCTATGCCATGTTGTAAATTGTTCCCACCCATGTTGACAGGAATTAGTATGAATTCTTGCCCAGTAGTCAAAGCTTCTCTCATCTTGCCAATAATCTGTGTATTGAAACATGCAATTCAAAGCTTCTCTAAATGTTCCTAGTTCTTCTGGAGATAAGGAACTTACTTCTTTTCTAATGGTTAATCCTTTATTATCTCTATGATCCTGATTTGTGGTATTAGTAGATACAGGGTGAAGCAATTCTCCGTTCGCTAGAGCAAGATGATTATTGCTGGTAGTTAGGTGTACTTCTTTTTTAGAATTTTCTTCTTCTAGCGTCAGAGGACAATCGGCATCAATCCAATTTGCTATTATTTGAATTTGATCTGCTGAAGCTGTTGCAGTAGCATCCCACAGTAATTTTGGGAAAATACTACCATCAAAAGGATACAATCCTTTTAAGCCTTTAATAATTGCAGACTGATCACTCCTTTTATATGCAGGAGGATGGGTTCCTCCTCCACCTCCTTGCCCTCCTGAAGGCCAACAATCTCCAATAGATGTATGTATTGGTGGTTGTTGTACCGAAGATACTGCTGGCTGTTGAGATGCAGTATCTGAGGATTTTTGTTGAGATCCACAACACCCATCGCTTTTTTTTGTGGGTTGTGAAGCAGGAATATTCATGTGAGAATCATCTTTAGACCCGCAACATCCCTTTGTTTCACTTGAAGTGTTATTTGCCTTTGGTGCAATAAGACGTTGTCCATATAAGGAAGCAGTTATGAAAACTTCTGGATCTAACCAAAAAGCATGCAATCCTTGATAACTAGGAACCGTTTTTCCCTGTAATGAATTTAGAATCTCTTTTACGCTTTCGTATTGAGATATTTTTCTCTTTTTACCGGACATAATTGTGAGTTATAATTTTAATAAAGCAGTGCTTCTCAAAGTTATAATCGAAAGGGAATTTTTGGTATGGGTATAAACCCCTGTTTTATTGATTTTAAGGGTTTTTTAATTAGTAACACGTTGATTTTGTGAGAAAAAGAAAGAACTCTGGTTGCTTTGTTTTGGGGTAAAAGTAGCGCTTAAAAGAACTTAGTAAGCTTGTAATTTATAGTGAAAAAAGGTACCTATTGTAGATTAAAATACTGATTATAGGTTACGAGATTTGTAGGAGGAGATCAATTTAGAATATGGAATTTATTTTTAATAATTTCATCCTTTTTATCTTCAACATAGTTTAAAAAAGCCTCTGCTACTGGAGAAAACTTTTTGTTTTTTAACCATATTAGATTCCATATAGTTTTAATTGGAAATCCTTTCACTGGAATAATTTGTAAACGTCCAGCTTCTAAATCATTTCTAATACCAATAAGAGGCATGATCGAATAACCAAGACCAGCAATTACAGCCTGTTTTACTGCTTCATTAGAAGTAAGTTCCATTTTTTTTCGAACTGGTAGATCGTTACGTTCGATATAGGCTTCCATGGTATGTCGAGTTCCTGATCCTGGTTCTCGATAAATTAATGGAAGTTCGGTAAAAATAGATTTGTTATAATTTTTTTTATGAAACTGTTCAGAAGTATTTCCTACCAAAAATAATTGGTTTTCCATCAATTTAGTTTTCTCGATTTTTAAATGCGTTGGTAGTACTGAAACAAGTGAAAAATCAACAGTGTTTTCTTCTAAACTTTTTATTACTTTTTGCTTATTGGTTACATCTAGTACAAGATCCACACCTTCATGTTGTTTCATAAAATCTGACAGAAAATATGGGATAATGTATTTACCAGTAGAAACAACCGATATTTTTAAAATACCAGATAGCTGTCCTTGATAAGCATTAGTCTTGTAACTTATTTGGTTTACCTCATCGATTATTTTTTTTGCAGCAATAGCGATTTCTTTACCAAAATCAGTAACATAAAGTTTTCTTCCAATTACCTCGGTTAGTGGAATTGGAAACTGATCTTGAAAATTTTTAAGCTGAATAGAAACTGCAGGTTGGGTTAGATGCAGCTCTTCCGATGCTTTCGTAATACTTTGTTTTTCTGCGATTTTTAGAAAAATCTGTAATTGATGCAAAGTATAATTCATAAATATAATTAATGATTGTAATTACAAATATAAATGAAAATATATGAAAAATATCCTGTAAATTAGAGATTATAAAAATAAAGTCATTGATTAACAAATATTTATAAATATTGTTTTGAATCCATAATGAAATAAAGTGTTTCATTTAAAATTTAGATATATGGAGTTATTGAAAAATGCAAAGGACTTCCTAAAAAGAAGTATGAGTAATATGAGTACCAGTGACCGCGTATCTGCTTCTAGAGAAGCTAAATTACTAGTATTAAGTATAAATGAAATATATAAGAAAAGTAAAGACCCAAAACTTATGGATGTTATGAAGCTAATTACTCTGAAAAAAAGAAAAATAGATAAAAGATTGAAAGGACTTATTACTACGTAAACTAAATAATTATTCTAGTCTTTAATTTCAATTAATATGATGTCTATTGTAAAACACAAACTTGAAAAAGAAAAATTAGCTTATACTAAAATTTGAATTAGTTAAAGAACTATATAACGCCCTATATAGTTCTTTATTTGTGATGCTTTCATTATCAATTATTACCTAAGTAGCTGCTTTCAAGGGCAGCTACTTCTTTTTTGGATGTCTATGTGATTTATAGAATAGAGAAATATCTCTAATTTTCTTCTTTTTAGTAATGTACTAAAAACAACATCCTTACTGGACGAACTTTCCCTAGTGTAAAAATATTAGAATCCTTTTGGAACAAGGTTTAATTAAGTGTCGTAAAAGTGATATTGCGTCTATTTACGACATTTTTTTGTCGGAAATTTCTAATCATTTGACGGACAAGTGCTAGCCTTTGCGCTGCTTAGTCAAGTACCTTTGAAACATCAAAAATCAATAAACTTAGTCTAAATCATGGTCGATGTTGTATTAACAGTTTTAAAGGATAAGCTCAATGAGTATTTTAAAAATGTAGTAGGTACTACAGAATCTAATATTATAGACTTTATAAGTACAAATAATAACGATCCTGTTTCTTTTACTAATGATAAAATAACTCCTTTTCTCATTAATATTTCAGAGGATAGAAAATTTAGAAATGCAGATCAATATGCTGGCGTAATCCGAAATGGCATAAAAACCCAAGCAAATCCTGAAATAAGAATTGAGTTATTGATTTTGTTCGTATCCAAATTCAATAAATATGATCAGGCACTTAAGTTTTTATCACATGTTATTAAGTTTTTTCAGGTCAACCGAATCTTTGATCCTCTGAATTCACCGCAATTATCAGATGAAAATATAGAGAAGTTGATCGTAGAATTAATATCACTTCCATTAGAAGAACAAAATCAAGTATGGCATTCTTTAAACACATCATACCTGCCCTCAGTATTATATAAAGTACGTCTGCTATCTTTTATAGACGATCAAAGTATGGAGTTTGTGGGAGAACCAATATCCAAAACGAATCTTAATCTTCATCAAAAAGTATAAGCTTTTAACAAATAGATCTATAAACAAGTCCAATATCGAATCAAATAAAGTATAACATGGAATATCGCGAAATTTTTGACATAGAGGTTTTTCACCCTGTTTTATTAGAATCTAATGCTGTAGTTCTTGTACCTAAAAATGAAACGAGAAAACACTTAAGTAACCTTGGATTTGTAATAAAGAAAACAGAAAAAGGAATAAAGGTTTTAGCTCCTATATCTCAGGGAAATATCGGTTTCCAGCCTTTGAGCGAAGATGACAACTTTACTTTTTATATATATCCAACTTCAGATACTACTCAGGAGATTACAGATTTTTCTAAGATAGATGAAGGTCATATGATCTCATTTTCTAATCAAGATCTTTCAGAAAATAGTCAGGAATTAGTAAGTAGCCAAGTAGCAAAGGAAGGAGTTTTTGGAGGATATCCTGCATTAGGAAGTATTCATATTATAGGTCATAAAATTAATCTTACATCTTTAGAAGAACCAATAATTTTTAAAGCTGTATTTGGAGCAAAGTCGGTAAAGTGGAAATACTATTTTGTTTCTAATACCGAAGATACGGATATCAGCTTAGAGTCTAGAGATAATCAAATTAGTTTCAATGAAGTGATAGTAGATGAAAACACCACGGATCAGATTATAAATTCCATTCAATTAAATTTTCAGAATACCCAAGTTAAGATTTTCGAATCTAAAGATTTGGTTCCCTACAGTAACAAACCCATTAAGAATATCAAACTACTTCAAAACGGTGATATTCTTATCAATCATTTACCCAACCCTCGAGCAGAACAACAAGGAATTCAAATAATTAAAATTAAATAAGAAAGGCGGATCTGGAAAAACGTATTGGTTTTTAGAAAAGCCTAGTATAAACATGTAAAACTATTAGAATATGTCTAGATTTTTAACACCAGATGTGTATACAGAGGAAGTACCTCTATTACCACAATCTGTAGCAGAGGTTTCTACTGCGGTACCAGCTTTTATTGGATATACGGAAAAAGCGGTAAAAAATGGGAAAGATATTACAAACAAAGCCATTAGAGTATCTACTTTATTGGAGTTTAAAGAGGCTTTTGGAGGTGCACAATCAGCATCTTTTAAGGTAAGCATTTCGGATGATGATGCTGTAGAAAATATAGAAGTAGAAGCTCCGAAGCATACTTTATATCATGCCATCGATTTATACTTTAAAAATGGTGGAGGTGATTGTTATATTATATCCATAGGAAGTCATAATGATGATCATGATAAGGAATCATTCTTAAATGGCTTAGAAGCTTTGAGTAAGGAAGATGAACCTACCTTGATTATGCTTGGCGAAGCAACAAAATTAGATGCGCCTGATTATCACGAAGTATGTCAAAGTGCCTTAGCTCAATGTCAAGAGTTAAAAGATAGATTTTGCATTTTTGATATTAAAAAAGATGATGAAGATGGAACATCTTTTAGAAATGGAATAGGTACAAATAATCTAAAATATGGTGCTGCTTATACTCCGTATTTACAAACATCACTTACCTATCGTTACGAAGAAGATCTTGTGGAAGTATCAGGTTCTTCGGCAACTGAAACCTTACAATTAGAAATAGCCGGTGCGATTAGAGTTGAATACAATGGATCTTCGCAAGATGCTCCTAAAGTTAAGATCAACAAAGGATCGGGAAGTATACCTTCTTTTAGTATTGCTGATGCTGTATTAACCATGAATGTTGGAGATGGAACTCCCGCTAGTGAAATTATAAATGAATGGAATACATTTTCAAACAAAGGCGATTTTGATATTATTTTATTAGATGGAGCTGCCGTTGTAGAGTCTTCTACAGGAACCACCGACCTTATTACTACTGGTGGTGATAATGCATCTGTTAGTTTGTCAACTTTCAAGGAGTCTCGTTCTGAGTTATATAGCAGAATTATCAGTGAGGTATCTAAACAACGCATCACGTTACCACCAAGTGCAGCAGTAGCTGGTGCATATGCTACTACAGATAGAGAAAGAGGTGTATGGAAAGCACCAGCAAATGTGAGCTTAAATGCTGTTATCGGTCCTATCGCGAAAATTACTTCTAAAGATCAGGAAAAACTAAATGTTGATGCTACAAGTGGTAAATCTATTAATGCTATCCGAAGTTTTGTTGGAAAAGGAACCATGATTTGGGGAGCTCGTACACTAGCTGGAAATGACAATGAATGGCGATATATACCAGTACGAAGGTTATTCAATATGATAGAAGAATCTACCAAAAAAGCATCTCAGTTTGCAGTTTTTGAATCTAATGATGCCGTGACTTGGTTGAAGATGAAGGCTATGATCGAAAGTTTTTTATATGGCGTTTGGCAACAAGGTGGACTAGCTGGAGCGACTGAAGAACAAGCATATTTTGTAAATATCGGATTGGGAAAAACCATGACGCAACAAGATATTTTAGAAGGAAAGATGATTGTAGAAATTGGACTAGCAGCTGTGCGTCCTGCAGAATTTATCATATTGAAATTCTCTCATAAACTACAAGAAGCATAATTAGCGCAGAAAATTTAATGAACAAGTAAAAAGTAAAACAATGGCTTTAACTAAAGAACAAATAAAGACAGATTACCCTTTAGTCACCTATAATTATAGGGTAGATATCAACGGAGTATCTATAAGTTTTTCGGAGGTATCAGGTTTAGAATTATCCTTCGAAACAACAACATATAAGGAAAGCTTTGCTACAGGAGGAAAAGTAGGCCCGAATATTATGTACATGCCAGGACAGATCCAACCAGTAAATATATCTATGAAAAAAGGATTGGTAAAAGGAAAGAGCATTCCTGTCTTTTATGATTGGATCAATGATATACAATTGAATCAGGTAGATAAAAGAGATATCGTAGTGCATCTTTTAGATGAAACAGGTAGTACTGTAGTGAGCTGGAAAGTTATTGATGCTTTTCCAACCAAATTGACTGCGCCTTCTTTTGATGCAAGTTCTAATGATGTAGCTATAGAATCTATGGATTTAATGGCATTCAGAGTTACTATGGAAGAAGCATAGTAGGTGGATAAACTAAGTAAGTTCTATTCTAGGAAATAAAACCAGAATGATAAGTCAATATAAATTTTAAAAACCAAAGTATTGTGGCAATTGATAAACAGAAAATTAGCGAAACCTATCCGTTACCGGTATACAATTATCAGGTAACGATTAACGGAGTTGAAATCATGTCGTTCTCAGAGATTTCAGGTTTAGAAATTGACCATGATCACGTGTTGTATCGACATGGTTTTAGTTGGGCAGTAGGTGATCATTTGATCCGTGGCCAAAGAAAACCGATTAATATTTCTTTAAAAAGAGGGTTGATCAAACGTAGGAGTGATTTATATGACTGGATTAAATCTGGCGAAAAGAAAGACATTAGAATAGAGCTTTGTGATGAAGCTGGGATGGGCATCATAGTTTGGGAGGTTTCCCGAGCATTACCTTTCAAATTAGATGCTCCATCGTTTAGCGCTAGCGCCAGTGAAGTAGCAATAGAGAGTCTCGATTTAATAGCTCATGACTTACGAGTAAAATACAATTAAAGAGTTACCATATGTTAGATGTTTTAAGAGCAATCAATTTTGCAGATAAAGAGCCTTCATTATCACATAGATTTGGAGTATTCTTTCTATCAGGCGGCGTTATTCCTAATCCAATAGATATTAGGTTTCAAAAAGTAAGTGGTATTAGTACCGAAGTGCAATTGGATACGATAAATGAAGGTGGACAAAACCTACACGCACATCGTGTACCTAAAAAGATGAATTATAACAATTTGGTACTGGAGCGAGGTTTTGTGGCCAGTAGTTTAGCTGATGGTTTAGATAGCCTTAGTCTACCAGGTTTTGGTCAGATGCGTTCTCCGCTGATTTCTGAATTCAATGCGACATTTTCATTTTTTAAGTTTAATCCTTCTAATGTACTAGTCACATTATTTAACGAAAATGGTATTCCGATTGGTGGGTGGTTATTTCTAAAAGCATATCCAGTAAAATGGTCCGTATCTGATTTGGATGCACAATCCAATTCCGTGGCCATCGATACAATGGAGTTAGCATATACACGATTTCAAATTTTAAGATTATAAAAATGGCAGTAGAGATTAAAGAAATTGTCATTCGAGCCATCATATCAGATGCTTCACAGACAGATGAAGATAGACCAACTTTGGATACCGGAAAAGAGCAATATGATATAGTACAAGAATGCGTGCATCAGGTACTAAAAATATTGAAAAAGAAAACCCTTAGATAGATTATGGCATTATTAAGTGAATTAAGTTTTAAACTACAAAAGCTTACCATTATTTCTTTTGATAATGAAGAAAGAACCACTGGTAAGAAGGAATTAGAAGTGATGTTTAATCCCGAATCCGTTAGGCGAAGTTTTGTAAATAAGTTTACCGATAAGGCAAGTAATCCTCAGAATAAAAGTGATGCTAAGTTTATGCATAGCGGATCGTCTACTGTGAGTATGAGTCTAATTTTTGATGGAACCAATGTAGATCAATATGGAGCAGAAATAGCACTTAGATTGTTAAGAGGAACTCAAAAAAGTGTTGCAGAAAGAATTGATGATTTTCGAAAAGACATTACAGAAATAAAAGGTAAAATTCACGAGCCGCGCTATTTAGTTCTTAGTTGGGGAAAAACATTAAAGTTTAATTGTAGACTTTCTAGCTTAGATATTAATTACACCTTGTTCGAAAGAAATGGAGATCCTTTGCGAGCCGAGCTCAACGTTTCTTTCATTGGAGATGATACGCCCAAAGCACAATTAGCCAAGTTGAATTTACAATCTCCTGATCTTACGCATTATCGTATGATAAAAGCAGGTGATCAATTACCATTAATGTGTCAGGAAATATATGGCTCTCCTATGTATTATCCATTGGTAGCAAGTGTAAATAAACTAACGGATTTTAGAAATCTAACACCAGGTCAAGAAATTTATTTCCCACCAATAGAAAAATAAGAGATGTCATCAACTGTAGTAACAAGTACGATTAAAAGTAACGGTAAGATCCTGCCATTAGGATCGTATGAATTATTGTCGATAGATACGAGCAAAGAGTTTAACAAAATACCTTTAGCTGAACTTAAGCTATCTGATGGTTGTGTTGCAAATCAAAAGTTTATCACCTTAGAAAGTAATGCTTTTATACCAGGAGCTGCAATTGAAATCTTTTTGCGGTACGAAGGAAATAATACAAACGAGACGAAGGTTTTTGAAGGTATTGTGATCAATCAGGAAATCGAACGCTCACAATACCAATCAGTACTTACGATAGAGCTTTGCGATCCTTCTATAAAAATGACCAGTTTACGAAAAAACAAAGTATTTCGGAATAAAACGGATAACAAACTTATAAAAGACATTATCAGTACCTACAGAGATGTAAAAGCCAAGAATATAGAAAATACTTCTTTGGCACATTCACAGATGGTACAGTACTATGTTTCGGATTGGGATTTTATAGTATCAAGAGCAGAAGCGAATGGGCAACTTGTACAAGTTGATAATGGAGAGGTTTCTGTTTTTACACCACAAATTGGTAGTACCGATCATACCCTAACCTTTGGGATAGATCTGGCTCATTTTGATCTAAAAATTAGTAGTCGTCATCAATATGAGAAAGTACATTCATTTGGTTTGGATACAAAAAAGAATGAATTAGCACTTAGTATTCCCAAAAAAGGGAAGGAGCAATTATTAACTAGTATTGATTACAAAACTTCACAATTGTCAGATGCAGTTGGAGCTAAAGAAACAAACTTGGTGCATGCTGTACCTACAGATCCATTAGAATTGCAATCTTGGTCAGATGCACAACTTGTAAAGTCAAGACTGTCTCTGGTACAAGGAACCATTAGGATTAATGGAAATGGAAAAGTAAAAGTAGGTCAGACGCTGAAAATCGAAAATGTAAGTCGATTTAATGGAGAACATATCATTACTGGAGTTCGACATGGATTTGTAATGGGTTCTGGATGGTATACCTACCTACAAATAGGAATGGATGCCAATTGGTTTAGTTCGCAATCTGATATTGTAGATACAAAAGCTGCTGGTTTATTACCAGGTGTAAATGGATTACAAGTAGGAACAGTGTTGGAACATGTAGAAGATTCGAAACACGGATTTCTAATTAAAGTTCATATACCAGCTTTTGATCAAGAAGCTAAAACTGCTGAAGTATTGGCCATGTATACGACATTAGATGCTGGAGTAGATCATGGAATTTTCTTTCCTCCAGAAAAAGGAGACCGCGTAGTGATTGGTTTTTTAAATGATGATCCCAGACAAGCAGTTGTTTTAGGAGCAATGCACAGCCACAAAGCACCACATACCGAAAAGAAAAAAAATAAATATAAAGGGATTTTTACCAAGTCTAATTATCAATTGCTTTTTGATGAGGAAAAAGAAGTAATAACATTATCTACAGCGGATAAAGACCAGTCCAATGAGCAGCAATTAGCTATCAATCAGAAGGAGAAAACAATCACATTAGAAGATGCTCATGGTAATAGTATTCTAATGGGTAAAGATGGTATTAAAATAATTAGTGCTAAAGATTTTTCAATAGAAGCTGCAGGAGACCTTGACATCAATGCTAAAGGAAAAGTAAAAGTAAAAGGAAAAAAAGTGGATTTAATATAAGAGCTATGAATAATAAATTTTTAGGAAACGGATGGTCCTTTCCTCCTGCTTTTGGAATTGGAGGCGCTGAGGTTAAACTTACTTCAGGAGAAGAAGATATCAAGCAGAGTCTTCAGATTTTGTTATCCACATCGCTAAAGGAACGAATCATGCACCCAGATTTCGGGTGTGATCTTACGCAATTTTTGTTTGAAGAATTGGATGAGAAATTTGCCAATGAGTTAAGTGATATGGTATCTCGTGCCGTGCTATTATACGAACCAAGAATTGAGGTGAATAATGTTGCTATAACAGATATAGATCCCAAAAATGGTGTAGTACATATCGATATAGATTATATGGTAAGATCAACAAATAATCGATTTAATCTTATCTATCCATTCTATATCAATGAAGCCTCTAGCGTGGCATTTGATTTATAATAAAGTAGATACTTATTAAAACTAAATGAAAAATGGATCTAATAGTGATAGATGGAGATACAGTTAATTTTTTACCAGCTTTTGGAAGTGCGGTTGTTAGTGTACAACCAGGTAAGATAACAGCTTCAGGAAAAACGACTGTAAAAGGTAAAAAAGTATGTGTGGCAGGAGACGAATCTAAAGTGGAAGTTAAAAACTGTTCGTATGTAGCACCTCCATTTGTGATTCCTGGTCAGGGTACATTAACCATTAAAAAATTAGGTCCAGATCAATTAACAACCAAAAGTAAAAGTGGAAACAAAAGCATTATCATAAAGGGGAGCATTTTTATAGCGGAGTTTAAGGTTACTTCTCCAGCAAAACAGCCACCTCCAGCAAATACACCAGATCCTTTACCCATGTATCCTGGACAAGGAAAACTAGTTCCCTCAAATGCAAAAATTAAAGCTACTTAAAATCTAAATAACCTAAAAGTTGTAAAAAGAGATGAATACGATTCAAAATATAGATAACATACTTCTTAGAGATGGAACCAGTCAGAACGATCGCAATTCGGATGCTCTGAGCACTGATTATGTAGCTATCGAAGGACGTAGTTTAGAAGAATTGATTACAGAAGCACAGCGGTTAGCCAAAGAGCTTCAGTTTTTTGATGAACAAAATAGACCTACAGGTACTTGGGAATCATTTCTTATAGATGATCCCAATATATTTAATCAAAACTCTCTGGAAGGGAGAAAAATACAACAAAAACACTGGGCGAAAGAACTAGCAGCATATGTAGAAAACCCAGAGCTGTTTTATAATAACACCGAAAAGAAGGCAAAATTATCAAAACCTCATGTAGTGTTGTTTATCACCTTTCTTAAGTTAATGAATCATGTAAAGTCTAAAATAAATGGACTTACCGAAAAGCATCTCGATTTTTACTACAGAAAGTATCTACAATTAGATCCAAAACAGGCAGTTCCAGATGTAGTGAATGTACTTTTAGAATTAGAAGAGAATACTCAATATCTCGAAGTAGAAAAAGGAACCATCTTACAGGCGGGAGAAGATGCTGAAGGAAACGAATTACAGTATGTCACCAATGAAGATACGGTGATTAGCAAAGCCCAAATTACGCAATTAAAAAGTGTTTTTGTATCCAAGGAAATACGAACTATCCGAAATGTACATCAGGAGCGAAGAAAAACAAAGGATACGGCATTTGTAGACATGATGGAAATGGCATTAGGGCATCCAAATCCTGGTGATGCACTACCAGATTTTCCAGAAGCATTACAAATAGAAGATCTTTTTCAGTTAGAAGAAGCTGTAAAAAATGAGAATGCTGAGGCACTTACTTATGTAAAAGAAGCATTGTTTTTAGAAAGAGATGAATTTGATCGTATTTTTTTAAAGCATCGACAAGACAAAGAAGGTATTCCTATAGATTGGGAACCTGAGTACGAGTTATTAGAAAAGGCGTACGAAAGAAAAATTATTCACCAGAGACAACTAGATTTAAAAGAATTACACAATACCAATGGATTTAATGCCATGCTAAAGAAAGTGTATGGTAATCCAAATCCAGGAGATTCTTTGCCTTTATACAATGGAGAAACAACATCTTTAGAAAAAGTACTTCAAGATTTACAGGCCTCAAATGAGAACTCTGAACAAGCATTAGAATATGTGGAAGTAGAATTATTGTTGAGAAAACAAGATTTTATTCATGTTATGCAAACTAATAGTGATAGTACTATTTCCGAAGAAGATAAAAATAAAGTATACCGTATTTTAGAATTTTCTGAACGTCAGCTGCGTTCTGTGGTAATTCCTTCTCCAGAAACAGAACAATTATCTGATATTTATGATACTGCGAGCGTTAAGGATTTTCTTTTTAGTCAATATGATGAGGAAGAAGAAAGTAAAAGGTTCAAAACTTTTGGGGATAGACTAACTGCTATTGCAGATAATTCCTTAAAACCATCAGAGATTGGATTTGCGATTAGTTCTCCAACTTTATTACTCAAAGACGGAAAACGTACTATTGAAGTATTTCTAGATTTAAATCTTAGCAGCCAAAAAATAAAAGATTTACAAGCTGTTTTTGATAGAGAAGATCCTTTTCAAACCTATTTAAGTAGTGCAGAACAATGGTTTATACCAGATGCGGTTCAGTATTCTTTAGGGAATTACGTAGGCAGTTCATCAGAGAATAATCTAAACGTTGAAATAAAGGATCAAACCATTACCCGATTAGATACGACTAATTTTACTGTAACCGATATAGGCGATTACATCGTGGATGCCTCTCAAAAAATTTATGAGATTGTAGACTTTAAGGATGTGAAAATTGTAGAAATTAAAGAGGTTGGAGTATTAGAAACACCTATAGAAAATACGCAAAAATACAGCAAGGATCAAGTATACCTAAATGCGCTGAGAATCCGAATTAAGCTTCAGGATAATGATTTGCCTATCATTTCATTTCCATCTTCTTCTGCTTTTATAGCATCGGATTATCCTGTTATGCTCTGTGTCTTGCAATCTTCAATAGAAGAGGAAGATGATCAAAACAGGATACGAAGTAGCTATCAACATTTAGTAGATGTGGCATTACAAAAAGCCCATATTCGAGTAGATGTTCAGGAGATGCAGCATAGTATCGTAGAGAATGATGAAGGAACAATTGATACCAACAAACCATTTGAACCTTTTGGCTTTCAACCTGAAATAGGAACTAGTTTTTACATCGCCAATGACGAAATATCACAGAAACGATTGCAAGATGTACAGTTACATTTAGAATGGATAAAACAGCCAACATCTTTTGTGGATTATTACAAAAATTATTGGCTTATTCAGGCAGATCATACCGAGGAAGAACTCGCTGCACTAAATGATGAACAATTGGCCGAACTTATGGATCAAAAGTTAGGTTTTGATGCTGCTATCATTGAGAATGAACATGATTTTAAGGCTGATGTGTTTTTACATGATCGCAATGCAGAGCTGTTACTTTCTACCAAGGTTGAAGATGAACAAGGTAATGAGGTAACAGAAGGTTATCCTCTTTTTAATAAAGAAAAAAAAATATCTATCAATGATATTCCTGCAAGGATAAAAAATACAAGTCCTGATTATCAATATAAAGAACGTTTTGGAATACAGACAGATGATGAAGAAGCATTGCTTTGGGATCGCTATTTTAGAATAGAATTGACTCCAATAAACTTTCAGCATTCGGTATTTAATACCTTGTCTGTCAAACAAGCAATATCCGATAAGGCAGAAATAAAAAATCTAAAGATCAATCCGCCATATCAGCCTAAGCTTAAAAAACTAGGAATTTCATATACGTCTTGTGATACTATTCTAGCAAATACAGCAACGCATAGCACTAACAATAGGATATTTCATATACATCCTTTTGGATATGATGATATAATTCCTGGAGCAACAAGTACATTAATACCTGCGTATAAGGACGAAGGTTCACTATATCTTGGAATTGAAGAGGTAAATACACCTCAGGTACTTTCAATTTTATTTCAAATGGCAGAAGGGAGTGCGGATCCTGAAATAGAAAAACCAGTAGTACAATGGAGTTATCTGCGAAATAATGAATGGATAACATTGGCACCTTCTAATCTGTTACAGGATGGTACCAATGGATTACTAAATACAGGAATTGTAAAAATTAGAATACCCGAAGATGCTACCCAAGGTGGTACGTTAATGCCATCTGATTTACATTGGATGAAGATAAGTGCATTTAAAAATATTGAAGGAGTATCTGATACTATTGATATTCGGAGTCAGGTGATTAGTGCTACACTTGCTAGTGAAACAATAGCGCCAGCACATTTCGAAAATCCATTGCCAGTAGATACAATTACTGAAGAACTCAATCAAATACCTGAAATAGCAAAAATATCACAACCTTTTACATCTAGTAAAGGGAAACCGGTAGAAAAAGGAGATGCTTTATATAAGCGGATCAGTGAACGTTTACGGCACAAGAATAGAGCGCTTACGATGTGGGATTATGAACATATGATATTACATAAGTTTCCTGAAATTTATAAGACGAAATGTCTTCCAGCTTTGGATCGTATTGGAGGAGTAGATGTGATTGTAGTTCCAGATATTAAAGGGAAATTACCATTTAATCCTTTTGCTCCAAAAGTAGCAGCAGATACACTTTTTAAGATCAATTCTTATTTAGAAAATCTGGCTCCAACCTATGCCGAGATATCCGTTTCGAATCCTTCTTATTTACAAGTTTCTACAGAATGTGTTGTGAAATTTTATCCTGGATATGATGAGGTTTTTTATAAAGAAAAGTTAATAGAAGAAATCAAAAGATTCATGTCTCCATGGGCATATGGTGAGGATAGTGAAATTCAAATCGGAGGATCGCTTCATGCTAGTATGATTATCAACTTTATCGCAGAACGTCCTTATATCGATTATGTAGCGAACCTAAAATTATTCCAAAGCGAAGACGGAAAGACATTTACCGATGTACGAAGTCTGAATGATGGTAAATCTATCGTAACGCCTTCACAACCTAATATGATTATGGTAGCTGCCCAAATACACGAAGTCTATGTAGTTAACGAAAGTGGATTCGAAGAAGATAGCTTTGAAGGAATTAATTATATGGAAATCAGCAAAGACTTTATTGTGAAATAAATTCTTAAAACCAAAGTAATAAAATACAGTCTTATGGAAATCAATAAAAGAAACAGAACAGAACTCAAGGAATATTTTAAGATTAATGATAAACCTACTCAAGAAGAGTTTTCAGATTTTATAGAAGCTAGCATTAATCAAGCTGAAGATGGGATTGCGAAAGTTCAAGGGAATCCCTTGTCTATACAAGCCGAAGGAGAGCGAATAGGTACACAAGAGATTGTAGATCTCTATGAAAATTTCACAGATGATAATCCGCAATGGTCTATAAACTTAAACCCAAGAGTAAACGCTGAAGAACCATCAAGCAATCAATCTGGATTTAATATCAAAGACGCAACAGGACAAAGTCGTTTGTTTATCAAATCTGGAGAAGGTAATGTTGGGATTGGTACCATCGAACCTGTGGCTCCTCTTACGGTTAAAGGAAGTACAACTTCTGATAAACCAGTTGGGGCAATGCAAATTTCTGAAGATACAATCCTATTTGGAGGCAATAATACGAATGAGCATAAAGATTCTGCAAAGATTGAAGTAGGAACTACTACTTTAAAATTATTTGGAAAATCAACGAATAGTGATCCTGCCACCAGAAAGCTAGAGATTCTGGCAGATGGAGGAACTCATATTAAAGGAGCAGTATCAGTGCAAGGAGATATGACGGTAAAAAAATTTAAGGCAGAGAATATTTCTACGAGTACAGATTTAGATAAAGAAGGTGCTAGCCATGATAGAATTCCTACCCAAATGGCAGTAAAAAGCTATGTAGATACAAGGATGCCAAAAGGAGTGATTGTCATGTGGTCCGGAAATATTAGTAGTATTCCTGTGGGATGGGCATTGTGTGATGGACAGCAAGGTACTCCAAACTTATCTGGGAGATTTATTGTAGGATTTGACAAAGGAAATTCAGAATATCAGATTGGAAAAACAGGAGGAAAAGAAGAAGTTACTCTAACAACAGGCCAATTACCATCACATAGTCATTCAGGAACTACTGGAGAAGCTGGCGAACACGAACATAATTTTACGGGGGCAGCTAAAAGAGGAGATGGATCCGGTACAGGAAGTTCTAATGATTATTACAAAGCATTCACCAGAACTACCCAACCTGCAGGTAAGCATAGACATTCCTTTAATACCAATAAGACTGGAAGCAATCAACCTCATGAAAACCGTCCACCGTATTTCGCATTGGCATATATCATGAAATTATAAACCAAAAAGAAAAGATTGTAGCAATTACAGAAGATTTAACATCCTAAAAAAATAGAAGAAGTGGAAATCAATAAAAAAAATAGAACGGAACTTAAAGGGTTTTTTAAGATTAATGACAAGCCTACACAAGAGGAGTTTGCAGATTTTATAGAAGCTGTGTTGAACCAGGCAGAAGATGGTGTCGCAAAAGTACAAGGAAACCCATTATCCGTGCAAGCAGAAGGAGAGCGAGTAGGCACGCAAGAAGTGTTGGATCTCTATGAGAGTTTTTCTGACGATAATCCGCAATGGTCTATTAATCTAAATCCCAGAGTAAATTCTGATACACCCAATAGCAATCAACCTGGTTTTAATATCAAAGATACCACTGGACAAAGTAGGCTATTTATTAAGTCAGGAGAAGGAAATGTTGGTATAGGAACCATAGAACCGGCAGCTAAACTAACAGTGGAAGGGAAAGATACAGCTCCGTTAATTTCTATAACTGATACCACCAATACCCCCACTACTATTTTTAAGGTTTCCAAAAAAGAAGGAGTTGCTATAAAAGGAACATTGCAAGTAGAAGGAAACCTGAAGGCATCTAATATTTCGGATAACGAAGAACTGGATAATACTACAACTAGTCATGATAAACTTGCCACACAAAAAGCAGTAAAGACGTATGTAGATACACGTTTGCCTAAAGGATTGATTTCTATGTGGTCTGGACAAGATATCCCCAAAGGTTGGGTATTGTGTGATGGAACTAATAACACTCCTGATTTATCAGGAAGATTTATTGTGGGAATGGAAAAGAATAATCCAGAATACCAAATTGGTGAAAAAGGAGGGGCAAAAGAAGTAACGCTTACTGAAGCACAAATGCCAACTCATACTCATTTAGATAAAGGACATAAACATAATATAACGGATCCTGGTCATAATCATAATCATGGAAGTTTTAATGGATTGGTTAGGTTTACTGGGAAGGATACTACTGATACAATGGATAATAATCCTGGTGCTGGTAAAGAGTTTGCCTTAAATAATTTTGGAACAATTCAGAAGAATAAAACAGATATTTCTATTAATACTGCCAAAGCAGATTTAAAATCAACAGGAGGCAATAAAGCCCATGAAAACCGACCTCCATATTTTGTGTTAGCATACATTATGAAATTATAATCATTTCCAAGGCCACATTAATAGATATATCATTTTGGAGAATACGAACAACAATTACCTTTTACAATGACAGAAACAATCACCATACCTAGAGAAGTACCACAAGACAGTGCGTTGAGCTATGAATTCCTAAGAGAAGAAGGAATGCAGTTGATCCAAAAAATGGCGGGAGATACATGGACCGATCATAATATCCATGATCCTGGTATTACGATTTTAGAACAAGTATGCTATGCCGTTACCGACCTTGCCTATCGTATGGAATTTGATATCCAGGATTTGATAGGGAATGACCATAAGAGTTTGTATAGTCCAGCAACCATTTTGACTACAAATCCGGTGACTCTTATGGATATTCGTAAGATGGTGATTGATATAGAAGGAGTTAAAAATGCATGGGTAGAAAAAGTAGTTCCTAAAAGTGCCAATGAACTTGTATCTAGTATTCCCAAAGGATTGTTTCGTGTGTTTATAGAGAAAGATGGATTATTTGATATTCCCGGTAGTAAAATCATAACTGCCGTTCGAGAAAAATTATATAGCTGTCGTTCTATTTGTGAAGATTTTGAAGAAATTAAACTATTGGATACGCAAGGAGTACGCTTACAAGGTGTAATCGAAATTGCTGATAACGTAGACGATATCCATGAGCTTATTGCAAATATGTTACATCGTGTTGGTACCCATTTTTCGCCACGTATTCCTTTTTACACCTTGCAACAACAATTAGAAAAGGGAAAAACAACGGATGAAATTTTTGATGGTCCTCGATTACATCATGGCTTTATGGAAGATCAGGATATCGTCAAAGCCTATCGGAAAGAGGAAATTCAAACCTCGGATGTGATTAAAGAAATTATGGATCAACCGGGTATTTTGGTGATCGATAAACTGGCACTTGCTACAGGAACCAATACCGTAAAAAATTGGCTCTTACCATTAGATACTTCCAAAACACCTATTCTAGATGTTGATGGTACCTTATCGCAATTATCCTTTACTTCCAAAGGGCTTACTGTAAGTGTTGACACAGAACGAATCAAACAACTATATAATCAAAAAAGAACAGAGGAAGTCTCTAGATTAGGATCGTTAATAGAAAAAGACATCGTTCTACCTACATCCGATGCACTATTATTAGATCAATACTATCCGATTCAGAATCAATTTCCGATGAATTATGGTATCGGAGAAATAGGATTACCAGATGCTGCTTCTGCTACCAGAAAAGCACAAGCAAAACAATTGAGTGGATATTTACTGTTTTTTGAGCAAACCCTTGCTAATTATTTTTCACAGTTAGCAAATTTTAATAAATTAATGAGTTTTGATGGGGACGATACCAGTACATATTTTAATCAAAATTTGTTGAATTGTGTTCCTGGAATTTCAGAGTTGCTAGGCAGTCCAGAGAGTTATACTTCGTATCTAGAGGAAATGACTGCTGATACGAATACAGGACTGTTAAGAAAAAATAAATTCTTGAATCATTTGTTAGCCCGATTTGCCGAGAAGTTTACTTCTTACGGAATGGTATTAAAAGATACTACTGATGATCAGGATACTTCGGATAAAAAATTGATAAAAGACAAAGCACGATTTTTAAAAGAATATCCTGCGGTTAGTGGTTGCAAAGCAAAAGGATATGATATTAAAAGTGATCTTTGGGATACGAAAAATGTCTCTGGATTAGAAAAAAGAATCGCTTTAAAGATAGGGATCGAAGATTATAGTCGTAGAAATCTCGGGAATGGGGAAACCGCAGGTTTACATATGGTAGAACATATTTTGTTGCGATCTAGAAAATCCTATCCCTATCCTTTTGTAGCGGGTTACGGTGCATCACCAATTACAACATTTGAGGCCGCTATCACAGAAGAGTTTACACGATGTATCATCGGTAATCATGATGTGCTACCAGGAGAAGAAGTAGAAATTACCAACAATGATAGTTATAATGGTATCTATACTGTATTAGCTGTTGGGGATGATTTTTTTGAGATTAAAGCACCTTTTCAAGCATCAGAATCAGGAGCCGTTTGGAAGCGTACGCACGATATACGATATTACTTACGTTCGGCTGTTGTTCATAGTTTTAAGGCATCTACAAATACAAACCATACTTTTTGTCACATAGGATCACATTCTTTACAAGTTGGTGACCTTGTAGAGATTACTAAAACCACTCACTATAATGGAACGCATACCGTTATTTCGATATCCAATAATGGTTTTGAAATTGATGTGCCTTTTACTGAGGAGGAGGAAACGGGAAGATGGATGTCCAATAATACTCCACAAGATCCGTATTCTTTGCAGCTCACGTTTATGCTTCCTTCATGGATAGAAAGATATCAGGATGAGGACTTCAAAAAATTCATTGCTTTAACCATTAGAGAAGAAACACCTGTGCATATCAGAACCAATATTCAATGGTTGGATCAGGAAGAGATGCAAGAATTTGACCACGCGTATCATCGTTTTCTTACTGAAATTCAAAACGGATAAAAGACCGGATTATGCTACAGCAAAAACACATAGTTAATAAACAGATTTTAGAAATTCATGTACCGAAACATTCGGATACATCGAAGATACAGCATGAATTGAGTTCGTTGTGTAGAAATCAATTGACGGCTGTGCTGGATCGTGTGCTTAGCCAAGCGAATGTATCAGAATCATCACTTCAGATTGATCGACTAACATTGGATTTGGGGAATGTGTCTTTGCAAAATTTCGAAACTGCTTTTACCGAAAAATTACAAGAAGAACTCATAGCATATCAACGAGCAAATGTAGTTTTAGAAAAACAAAATAGTGATAATACTCATGAAGAAACACCATTAAGAGCTATCATTTATTATCTAAAGACAGGTGTATTACCTTGGTGGGCAAAACAAGGAAACAAAAATGATTTTCAGGAACAATTGTCACTATTGTTGCAACAGCCAAGTAGCATATTTATTAGATTGTTAAAAGAGTTACCATGGAATCCTACCTACCTACAACGCTTTGTATATGCAAGTGTAGAAGATCAATTATTAGCTTCTTTTAGGCTTGTTACTGATCTTTCATCTGCTCAGATACTGAGGATGCAAAACAGTATTCTTGATAACATTCAGAAGAAATATACTCTAGAAAGGAAGAAAATAATCAATAGCTTTTGGAAAACAGCTTTCTTAAAATATTCTGTAGCTACTATCGATTTCGCATTCCTAAAAGAATGCACAAAAGAGGTACTTCTAGATCTGGATATTAATGATAAAGAAGATCTTATAACATATAATAGTCAGTATGCACATCAAATCAAAAGAATAGTAGATTCTTGTAGTGCCTTGTATGCACAAAATGCAATAGGAAAGGAATTTTTTAAGCAAGTATCATCTTTGGTAAATCATCCTTTTTTTGATCGGCTATCGACAAAGATATTGAAAGAGACGAAATCATTACTTACCGATGTAAGCAATACTTCTAAGGGAACTATAGAAGAACTAGATGCCAATAATTTATTGAAGCCTTTAGCATTGCATTTACAAGGATTACAAAAGGAATTGAAACATTTAGGATCAAAGCCAAAATCTATCGCAGCAGAACAGTTGTCTTCACCATTTGATGATACGGATTTTATATCCATACAAAATGCAGGATTAGTATTGTTCTGGCCATTTTTAGAACGCTTTTTTGAAAATATAGGAGTTATGAAGGATAAGAATTTCATAGATGAAGTAGCTCGTAACAAAGCAATTTGTGTATTACAGTATTTATGTGAAACCAAAGAAGAAGAATTGTTTGAAGGTGATTTAGTACTGAATAAAATTGTATGCGGTCTAGATATCGATACGGTAGTATCGCCAATTGAATTATCCGTTGAAGAAAAAGAAATAGCCGAAGGTTTGGTAACTGCTGTAATAGCAAAAGGACCTAAATGGAAAAATCTATCTTCTGATGGATTTAGAGCTTCTTATTTGTGTAGACAAGGTTCTTTGAGAACTAGAGATGGGCATTGGTTATTGCAAGTAAAAAGAGAAACTCATGATATTACATTAGAAAAAATACCATGGGGATTTCATACCATAAAGTTACCATGGATGCAAGAAATTCTGGTGGTAGAATGGTTGTGATGTAGAGGTATTAGATGTTGGGTTTGAGGTTTGAGGTTTGTCGTCACACTGAGCTGTCACACTGAGCTGTCACACTGAGCCTGTCGAAGTGCTGTCGAAGTGTAGGGCAATGCAAAAAAGAAGGTACATAATGATAATAGAAATACGAAAACGAGTGCTGAGGTTCTCGAAGTCCGATTTACGAGGAAGAACTTTAGTACAGTATAAAAAAATAGAGATATGGAAAAATCAACAATCATAGAAACAAAAAATCATCATAAAACTATTACAAACGTAAATAGTAGTAATGCCCAAGTTTTGCAAGCTGAACTTGCATGGTTAAGTTTAGTATTACAAACCCGCTTAGAACTACATTTCCAACAGGAAACACTATATGAATCCATCGAAGAATTAACTCCTCCAGATATAATGGGTAAGGAAGCAAGTTATACCAACTTTATCCAAGAACACAAACTCAACTTTGCAGAAAGACTACTACTAATTCTGGCATTAGTACCACATCTAAAACCCGAAGTATTAGATATTCTACTCACTAAAAATAAGGATTATGACAGACGGTATAGTGAGTTTGGAGGAGTATTATTAGAAGGGCATTTGGGATTAATACCTACCGCAGAAACCGCGATGTTTTTATTGGCAGGAGATGACCTTCAGAAACGACTACAATATCATTCATTACTTACTCAGCATTTTATAGCTATACAACAAGGAATGATTCGTATATCACAAACTAAAGGAAATAGTCCTTTACTAAGCAGTATATGGATGGTATCTAATGAATATGTAGCCTCCATACTAACGGGAATACCCTATCAAGCAGTATATAGCCCTGATTTTCCTGCACAACAGTTGCATACTAAGTTATCGTGGCATGATCTCATCGTCTCTAGATCTACAGCACGGAGCTTGCAGGAAATCAGGGATTGGGTAACCCATGGGCAAACAGTTTTAGAAACTCTAGAACTCGGCAAGCGATTAAAACCTGGCTACAAAAGTTTGTTTTATGGACCGCCAGGAACTGGCAAAAGTATGGCTGCCGCATTATTAGGAAAAAGTACAGGAAAACAGGTGTATAAAATAGATCTGAGTATGACGGTTTCTAAATACATAGGAGAAACCGAAAAAAATCTAGCCAAAGTATTTGATCAAGCACAACAACACGATTGGATCTTATTTTTTGATGAAGCTGATTCTCTGTTTGGGCAGCGTACACAGGTAAGCAGTGCTAATGATCGATACGGAAATCAGGAGATTGGATATTTACTACAGCGTATAGAAGATTTTCCAGGAGTGGTTATTCTTGCTAGTAATTTGAAAGATAACATAGATGAGGCATTTACTAGAAGATTTCAATCCATGATTGAATTTACAATGCCTGGTGTTGACGAACGTTATCAATTATGGCAACAATCTTTTGCAGATAAATTACCATTAGACACTAATGCAGACTTATGGAAAATTGCAGAACACTATGATATTTCTGGTGGGTTGATGATGAACGTGATACGTAAATGTACACTGCAAGCAGTAACTAATGAAAAAGCAACCATCTCTCAACAAAGTTTAGAGATGGCAATACGACAAGAGTTACAGAAAGAGGGAGTGATTATAAGTTAAAAAACGTCAGTTCGAGTGATCACCTGAAGTGTAATGGAAAGTGATTGTATCGAGAACTTATTAAAGCAACTAGTATTGATTGCATCTCGATATCCTCCAAAGGCGGACAGGCAATTTTATCAACCGCTCTTGCTTATGATAAAACCACTCGATGTGATGAAAAAAGACCAATATAAGTAGCAACCATGAAAACCGTCAATTCGAGTGTTTCGACATAGGAGAAACGTATCGAGAATAGGTTTTTGTTAAGCTGAAGTAGATAGTAAAATCTAGACACAAAACACAATACTATGAAAACACAAACAGATAAAACTCAAGAACCGCAGCACTCGATTACCCCGAGAGTTGCTAGTGAATCTAGCAACGGAGGTACGGCGCAACTTATGGATAACCGTACCTCTTCTATTAGTCAAAAAAAACTAAGATCTGGAATGGATAGCTCCGATACCAATAAGAGCCCTATTCAACGAAAAGCTAAAGGTTCTACTCGTTTTCAGAAAATAGCCTCGGTTATGGGGGCAAAATATGGCGTAGATACCTCAAATCTTAATGCTAGGCATAATTCAACTTTTCCTATCAAACTTAATGCAGAAGCAACTATACAAGGGAGTAACATCCATTTTGCTCCTGGTAAAGACACTGACTATAATATAAAGCACGAAGTAGCCCATGCTATAGATAACACTCTACACGGTACTCCAAAAGGAAATAAAATCATAAATGGTCAAAGTATAGATACAACTAGGGAGAAGGTCGTAGATAATATGGCTAGAAATACCTTGGCTCAGAGCAAATCCTCATCTATACTTCAAATGAAAAAAGAATCGAATAGTACAACTTCTGTCACTATACAACTATCAGGGTTTAGCGATGAGCATATGGGTGCTCTCAATCAAATAGAACAAGGTTATCATGATCAAAATCAACGAACTAGATGGGGCAAAAAAAGTTTAGGAGGTACAGATGATGATAGGGATGTTTGGTTATTTGATGAACAAGGAAATAATACCACTAATCAAGATATTGCTCGATACTGGATAGATGCAAGTAATAGAGGTGGTAGATTTGATTCGAGAGGAAGTGAATATCTGGCTTATGAGAGGGCTCGACAAGAAGGATTAAATGCCCCTTTTACTAAAGTAATATCTAGAACAAGCAAAGTTATCTATCAATTTATTAATTCCAAATATTCTTTTGATGTAAAGCATGATGCAAATATACCTCAAGCCGTTTCAGATCAATTACGTCAAGATTTGCAGAATATTAGCGGACAACAAACTTTAAAATTTATGTTCGGAGGATTTTGGTGGAACAAAGGTTTTTGGAGAAATTTCAGAGATGATGTAGCTCAGCTTATCGAAGTAGGGTTTTATGTTCGTGATTTCCAATTTTTAGTGGATACATCAGGTCACTTAATACTTATTGATTTGGAGCAGAGACCAAGTTATGAACACGACCTGAGTAATCATTGGTTGACAGATCTTAAGAACTATCTTGATGGAGTACTTCGGAAATGGACCTTTAATAAAGCACGAGCAGTAAGTCGGCCACCAAATTATCCCGCTGGGTATGATCAAGGAGAAATGCCACCTCGTAGACAAAGACGCCAAGGACAACCACAGTTAAATATTCCTGCAACCAATGGAGTTGTCCCACAAGATTTTTAGAGCAAGATCGATTTTTATAAAATTAGATTCATGAATGAATGGGTACATGAGCTAAATAATTGAATTATAAACGTATAAGTGAAAGGTAACATGAAGGAACCACAAGAAAATACTCAAGAACCACAACAAGAAACTGTACAACGAGTACAACAAGAACTCAGTACAGGTGGCGAAGCTAAGATTGTCGACAACCGACCAGCTGTAGCAATACAACGGAAGCTGAGGTCTGCTATAGGAGGTGTTGATAATGGTGATAATCCTATCCAAAGAAAAGCTAATAGGACAGGCTTACCAGATAACCTAAAGTCTGGTATCGAAAACCTCTCTGGCTATAGTATGGATGACGTAAAAGTACATTATAACTCCAGCAAGCCAGCC
Source organism: Aquimarina sp. 433 (assembly GCF_054054605.1). Lineage (NCBI taxonomy): Bacteria > Pseudomonadati > Bacteroidota > Flavobacteriia > Flavobacteriales > Flavobacteriaceae > Aquimarina > Aquimarina sp. 433. The sequence continues at coordinate 138,551 of NZ_JBSWZK010000002.1, read as the reverse complement.
CAATTACAAGCGCATGCCTATGCACAAGGCACCGATATCCACTTAGCACCTGGACAAGAAAAACACTTACCCCATGAAGCTTGGCATGTGGTGCAACAAAAACAAGAACGCGTACGACCCACCAGACAATTAAAAAGTAAGGTAAATATTAATGATGATGTGGGGTTAGAAAAAGAAGCGGATGTGATGGGAGCAAAGGCATTAAAATTTTATGAAAAAAAAGAACATAATGGATCTTTAGTATTATCTCCAAATGTAAATAAACCAATCATTCAAAAACGTTGTTATAAGAGAAAAAGCATATCTTATTTTTTAGAAGATGTAAGAAGGCAGAATGAGTATTTTCAATATTTTGACAATAAAACTGAATTTAAAAATGCATTAATCTTAATTTTTGATGATGTTTTTGAAAACGATGAAGCTAAAATGAGTTTATTACAGCAGACCTTTTTAGCAGAAGAATTATGGAAAAATTATGGAGATTCAGATGAAAAAAATATTGATTTGGTTTTACTAAAACAAATATGTAGAGATTTTAAAAAAGCGCACGAAAATTTAATCAATACTCGACACTTTAAAAAAGACTATCATATTAACCTTTTTAAATTTATTAATGAAGGATTAGATGTTCAACATTACGAAAAAAGATCTAAAAACAATAATATTGGGAAAAATGCTCAAGACTATATCGAGAAAGTAGGGTTTTACGAAGGTCATCAAAATGATTCAGTTCAAAATCCTGATAGTGATACTTTAGTACTTGGAAAATATATAACTGAGAATAATGTGCCTACGGATGAATGCTATTTGAAAATTGCTCAGGACAATAATTCAATGTACTTTGATATGGGAAATACTTGGGGAGATTTGGTAAGCGATAGAAGTTTGGATTTAAATGATGAAAGATTGTTTGACCTTTTTAACACAAGAGTTCTAGATAAAGCTGTAGAAAACGAAGCGGATATATTCTTTAGTCATGACCCTCTTAAATATCCTAATAGCGCTTTAGCTAAAGAATGGAGATACCTAGAATTCGTACACGGTTATATAGGGCTTATTAAATGGCATAATAAACGTTTATTATTTCAAGCAGTAAAAAGAACTTAAAATTAGGGAAGGATATGATTATTTTCACCGCTAGCTTATGAGTAGTGGTAATATGATGTAAATCGATTTTTAGTATTAATGTAAAAAAATATCAACTTTTTTAGGACCAGATTAAGGAAATAGTCTAAGAGCACAGTAAGATTTCCACTAAAGGGGCGCTAGAAGTAGCATATATACATAACACTACTATCCAAATAATTCCAAACATCAAAACAATACTTCCAACAATCACTTTAATGGTTCGAAGAGAAAGAGCAAGGGTGATGATCCCAAAAAGAAGCACTTTTAAGAATCAATGTAATTCTTAGATGAGATAGGTTTAGGGTTTTAGGGCTTCATCTTAGGGCATCAACGCCTTAAAGAACTACTTAGAAGGATCATTTTAATCCTTATAACTAGTTCTTTATCCTTTCGAAACAGTTTGTAATGGGGTAACAACTGGTGAAATTACCCAAGTATGGATTATAGTAATCTATGTTTGTACTTCTTTGTAGACTGTAAGCCTTATCAGCATGCCTATAGTAGGATCATATTAAGATTGTCGCAAAATTCCCTTTATTTACCGTTTTTGTGATAGCCGTTAGCTGTCTTGTGATACTACTTTTGGAGAAACATAAATAAGTATATCATGGAACATAAAACATCACTGTATTCACTAAGAAAAACAATTGGAATTTTAGGGCTGGCATTGCCATTATTACTTCTGGCAGCACATCAGGATTTACTCTCTAGTATGAGTCATTATTATTATACCGCTGGGAGTGTATTTTTTATATTGATCTTATCGGCTTTTGGATTGATATTAATCAATTATAAAGGCTATCCCAAAAAAGAAGGAGAACTACTAAGCGATCGGTTTGTTACCACTGCTGCGGGGATTTGTATTTTAATTACTGTATTGATACCTACGAAATCAGAGAATCCATTGGGTCAATTATATTTCACAGGATCTCCATATTTGTTTGGGCACGAATCTAATGGATTCCTAGGCGCTATCCACTTGTTAAGTGCTGCCCTATTCTTCATTTTGTTGGGCTATATGAGTTTTTTCAAATTTGTCTTAAATCACAATGCGTCAGCATCCAGAAATCGATTGTTTAAACGATGTGGTATTATCGTTTGGGCATCTGTAGGAGCGTTGGTTGCAATTTTTGCACTAGAAGCCATATTGGGAATTAATTTCGATACTATTATTCCGGCGTATACCTTTTGGATCGAGTGGGTAGCAGTATATGCATTTGCAGTAGCTTGGTTGGTAAAAGGAAGAATCCATCTAGATGTCGAAAAAATGATGAAGACTTTTAGTCAAGAAAAAAGTTTGGAGAAGCATTAGGGCGTTGTAAGAACTTTTTTGATTTGCAAAAACATCTCGCTAAATCCCTCTTTCATTTCGAAAAGCCAATTACCTGAGGGACTTTTTATTTCCTTACTTAATAGATAGTGTTAGTCCGAATGTTTTTAAGCTTATACATGTTCATACAGAACCTGTCGCAATTTTCCCTCTATTTACCGTTTTTGTAATAGTGATTGTATAGAACTGCCAGTAATTTTGAGGTATTAATAATTATAAATTCGATGAGGTATGAAAGCTACCAGTATTGCCAAGCATGAGAAAAGTTTTTTTGATACCGGAAGAGATACTGCCGGTAAGGAATTTATTTTAACACCAAGTTCAGTTTCTATTAAAGGAAGTCATGAGAAGATGCCATATGTACAATGTCGCACAAAAAATGGAGACACTTCTTTTTATGTAAAAGAAAAACACACCAAAAATCAGATTGTACTACATTATACTGCTGGTTATCTAAAAGGAGATGTTGCCGCTTTGTCTAGACCCAATCATAGAGTGTCTGTACCATTTATTATCGCTAGAAATGGAACAATTCTTAATATGTGGTCTTCGGCTTTTTGGGCTTATCATTTAGGCTCTAGAGCAGTAGGTGGAAATACAAATGGAGGCAGAAGAACTATCGCTATCGAAATGTCTAATATTGGATTTTTGAAAAGAATCGGAGACAATTTAGTAACTGTATATAATGATAATGATGTGTATTGTCATATTAGCGATACACAGTTTTATACCCAATTAGATATTCCGTTTAGAGGAGAACAATACTTTGCGACACACACGGCTAAACAATATAAAAGCTTGGCTTTGTTACTTAAATATTTAACGGCAGAGTATAAAATTCCTGCATCATTTTTACCAGAAGATAAGCGATATGGTATAGTAGCAGAAGAAGAGTTAGTGAATTTCAGAGGAATTACATCTCATGTTAATTACAGATCTTCCGGTAAATGGGATATAGGTCCTGCTTTTGATTGGGATCAATTAATTAATCAATTATAGTTTATTGTTTTTGCTAGTAATAAGTTTAAATACAAGACAATTAATCTAATTACGATATTCAATTAATACAACGTTCCAAAGCAGAGCTTTGAAAATCTTTTTCATCAGTGTAAGATTTATTTTACGTTTAAAAATTCTGAAGCCTTGGAAGAATTTTAGGAAAATAAACCTGGTTTCTAGTGTTACTAAAAAACACCTTGAAAAAGTGCCTTTTCTTTTGTTTCGTTTTCTTTGGGCAAGCAAAGAAAATGAAAAATAATTTTGGATAGATATTTATTGTCAAAAGTCGGAAAATTACTTCAATTTGCCGTTTTTGTAATATAGAATAAGGGGTAATTCCCTGTAATTTTGAATCAAAATAATCCCTTAGATTCATTAAAATTCCCTTAAAATGAGACAAATTCAAACACAAGTTATGCTGTTGCTAATAACAGTGATGCTTTCGGGCTGTGCAAGTTACGGACCCAAAAACAAAGACCTTACGGTAGTATTGTCAAACACCCAACGAAACCTGACAAGTCTACAAGAAAAAATTACAGCTTCTAGTGAACCAAAAGAAAAAGAGTCTTTTGAAAAATTAGTAGTAAAAAGTAAAGAGTTATTTCCGGTATTAGAAAATTGTAATGATAAGTATGCATTGACTCCAGAATATGTAGCTACGCTTAAAGAAACAGAAAGAATTGTGGGTGATCTGGCTAGAAATTATGAAACTATTTCTGATAAGGAATATATCATCAATGCAATCTATCAGGATTATGATGCCAAATTACAGACCATCAATAATACTGCGAAAAATGACGCAACGACAAAAATTAAAGTAATTGTAAATTCAAATGAAGAAGAAGGATTTTTTGTGTTCGGAAAATTGTCCTTTGAGCAGGGACAGGATATTAAAAGATTTCGGTTTAACCAACCTACTCAAAATGCTGTTCAGGATTTTGTGCCTGGGTATTATTTATTTTGGTTAGAAAAAGATGGCCGAGTAGGAGCGCCAGAACTACATCTGATTATGAGTAATGGTGGCGAGGAAGAGAAAACATTGGTATTACAAACCCCAAAATAAGATATCATGTTAGTAGCAAAACTAAAAGAAGTTTGGAAAGAAATTACATTGCTAAGTACTTGGATAGCTTCAGTAGCAGGAGCGTTTATCATCCCATTACCATCTTGGCATGCATCGGATGATAATACCGTGTTTTTGATGAAATTCGGAGTTTTCATCGCTACGGCGCTAGCAGGTTTTCTGATTTTATATTCTTTAAAAAATAAAATGATCCAAACGTGGATGCGATTATCCATTAATTTCATTGTTATTTTAATAGGAACCTATGCTGCCTATCATTTTACCAGAGAAGCAAAAACATTACCATATTTAGAAAAAGACATTGTGATTGGTAATGAATTTAAGAATAGCAATCCTTTTGAAGCGTTTGAAGCTTCTCATGGATTTTTACCAGCTCGAAATGAACAGATGATGATCTTATTAGGAGATCCTGAAAAGGCATGGACCAAAGAAAGTATTGCATCAAACAGGATACAACTAATCGTACTCTTGTTTTTATGCTATATGTTTTCTGCCGGATTTATCATTTCGTTTTGTAATCTTATGATTTTGTATAAAGAGAAATATACAATCAAGGTAGAAGAAAAGAGTAGCGGCGAAACTCTAAAAGAAACAGTCTGAGTAAGGATTTTTATTTTGAAGCTGTGATATCTCATAAGATTGGAATACAAGAGATCATAGGATGATTTATAAAAAGCGTTTCTGGCTATCTGATTGACTTTCTGTTTTTCTTAAATCTGTTTATACGACTTACCATCAAATACTTTATATAACTATCATTTTACATGTCGGAATATTACAAGTCTTTTGCGGGTTTGTTATATCAAGTTTTTTAGAACAGATCTAGTTTTGACCTTCATATAAATATACAGATAATAAACCCTAATTCATCGATTAGGGTTGATAGTCTGTAAAATTTAGAATTAAACGTAAACAAAAAAGTAAGACATGAAAAAAAATTACAAAACCACTAGAAAGAATTATTATACCCTATTGATATTCCTATTGATATCTGTTTGGAATTATGGTCAAAATGCAGATCCAATCGCCGCATGCCAAGACGTTACGGTACAATTAGATGAAACAGGAAATGTTGTTGTAGATGCCGCATCGTTGGATAACGGAAGTTCTGATCCAGATGGAGATCCTATTACATTTTCCTTAGTAGGATCACAAACTGTTTTTGCTCAGGTAAATGAGCGACAAGACCTAACTATTACACTACCTGAAGGTGCGGTAGTTGATGCTGTAGAATTTGCTAGTTATGGGATACCAACAGGATCAAATGGGGATTTTGCCATTGGTAATTGTCATGCAGCCGATTCGCAAGCCATTGTAGAAGGGTTTGCATTAGGAAACAATACCTTTACGATTCCTGCAACCAACGCTATTTTTGGGGATCCTTGTTCAGGAGTGGTAAAAAGACTGGCAGTTGTAGTATCTTACATCGGAAATGTAGAACAAATAACATTAGATTGTAATGCTATTGGAATAAATGATATTACATTTACTGCTAATGATGATCAAGGTAATTCTGCTACTTGTACGGCAGTAGTAACTGTAGAAGACACTATAGTGCCGATCATTACGTGTCAGGATATTACTGTAGCACTTGGTCCGGATGGAACTGTAATTGCAGATGTATTAAATGATGGTTCTATCCTAAATCTTAACGATAATTGTGATCAAACACCTTCCGTAGTAATTACTGGACCTGACGTGTATACTTGTGATGATTTAGGAACTTTTAGTCGTGATATCATTGTTACAGATGCAAGCGGAAATGAGGGTTCTTGTACGGCTCAGGTCACAGTTGTGGATCAATTATCTCCAACAACAGTTTGTAATGATATCATAGTTCAATTAGATGAAAACGGACAGACAAGCATTTCAGCTGCCGATATAGATGCAGGTAGTACGGATAATTGTACTATTGACACCATGAGTCTTAACCAAGATACCTTTGGTACTGCTGATCTAGGAGAAAATGAGGTAACCTTAACGGTTACTGATCAAAGTGGAAATTCATCTAGTTGTACAGCAATCGTCACCGTTATAGCTAATGATTTTCCTGTGGTGCGATGTCAGGATATTACCGTACAATTAAATGAAGGTGGGACAGTCTCAATAACTGCTACTCAGATGGATGCGGGTTCTACCGATACCGAGGGTATTGCGGCTTTTTCTGTTACGCCCAGTAGTTTTGATTGTTCTAATATAGGAGCTAATGAAGTAACGCTAACAGTAACGAATACCCGTGGAAACTCATCGACTTGTAGAGCTATGGTTACAGTAGAAGATATCACTGCGCCAATTATTGCCTGTCCAGAAAATATAACACTGGATTGTCCAGACATAGTAACCTATGAAGTAGCCGTTTCAGATTGCAATTTTGCCGAAGTTCCTAGTATTTTAGATGGTTTTACCTTATTAGGAACTTTAGGAACGAGCACGTATTTTATATCTGATCAAGAAATGACTGCTTCCGAAGCTTTCCAAAAAGCGCAAGAAGAAAGATTGGATATTCTTACCATTAATACTATAGAAGAAAATGAGTTTATACAAACGTTTTTAACCGATAATACGATTGATGGTGTTTTAATTGGATTGAATGATCAAGTTGAAGAAGATACCTTTATATGGCAGAGTGGTCAACCTGCTACTTTTAGAAATTTTAACTCTGGTGAGCCGAATAATGTAGGGAATGAAGATTTTGTAAGGATGATAGCATCCTCTGGTCTTTGGAATGATATTACAGGAGTTATATCCACGAGACTGATTGTAGAATTTCATGATTATACTACAGGTCCTATTTTGATTAGTGGAGAAGAATCTGGTAATTTTTTCTTAGCTGAATCTACGACCAATACATTTTTTGCAAAAGATAATAGTGGTAATATCGCAAGTTGTTCTTTTGATGTTACTATTGCAGATGATACAGCACCCACTATTACTTGTGCACCGGACATCTCAGTTGCGACTGATCCTAACTCCAATGAAGCATCAATTACAATAGCTACACCAGCTTTTGGAGATAATTGTGGAGATCAAGTCATACCAGATACTTTTAATGTATTCTATCGTTTCAATGATTCAGGAGATCTTATCGATACTCCGACTATTTTATCTGGACTCAGCACAACTAATGCCGATGTTACTTTAGAAATAACGTTTAATGGAGATCATAATGATGTTGACAATGAGAAGTTTGTATTAACAGGGCCAGATGATCAAATATTGCTGGAAGAAAATAATAGCGGTTGTTCTATTGTAAAGCAATTCGTAGTTGTAGAACAGGAAACATGGAATACATGGATCAATACGTTCGGAGATGCTATTACGTTTACATTGTTGGAAAATAATTTTGTGGACGATAATCAATGTGGAAGTATAGACAATAACTTTTTTAGACTACGATTACCACAGTTTGGTAACGTTTCAATTGTAAATGATTATACCAATACTTCAGATGCATCAGGTGTATATCCTGTAGGAACCACTGTAGTAAATTGGACAATAGAGGATAATCAAGGTAATAGCACAAGCTGTGAACAACGTATTACGGTAAACGATACAGAGGCTCCAGTAGTTACTTGTGTAGATGATATTGTAATTGATTTAGATGAAACTAGTTGTAGTATGGTAGTAAATTTCGATTTTCCAAGTGCCAGCGATAACTTTGCTGTATTTGATAATACCTTAGATGATATTTTGTTACTTTTTAATCGAAAAAACTCTTTGGTTTCATCACTAATTCCAAATCCATTTGATTTTCAGTTAGACGAGGGACTTAATGCGTCATCTATTGATGATGGAGGAGATGATATGTACGATGATGGAAACTTTATCAGTACGGATCTTTCTACAGGAACGATTACTTATTCAGATAATGTGGTTGTACCTCTTGCTGACTTTGGTACAAATGGTGCATACTTTACCAGAAAAGTAGAAAATTTATGGTTATTAGCAGCCGATTTAGATGGTGTTACTGATTTTGATATTACGGGTGAGTTAGGAGCTGATGGAGATGGCTTAGCAGATGGATTTACAGCAACTATTACCGTAAACACGATCAACTATAACATATTTGTAAAACGAGTAAGAGAAGAGTTAGATGGTAGTTCTAGTGACCCTTCTGTTAACCATTTGATTATTATCCCAGAAAATGTAGAAGCTTCTCAGAATTTTGCGGATGATACCGATGATGATCAGCATCAGGTAACGGGTCTTATAAATACCAATCGATTGTATTATTTATTGTTTGCTAGCATAGATAGTGGATTGGTAGATGATACTACCGTGCAGCTTATAGCAACTAGCTTCATAGATAACATCACCACCGCAACGGGAACAATTACGCAAACTGCAGGATTAGCTAGTGGAAGTGAGTTCCCCGCGGGAGAAACTGTAAATACTTTTGAGGTTGTTGATGAATTTGGAAATACAACAAGCTGTTCTTTTACCGTAAATGTAAATGAAACTACAGCTCCTACTGCTGTATGCCAGGATATAACGGTTCAATTAGATGAAGATGGTCGGGTAAGTATTACTGCGGCAGATATTGATGGCGGATCATCTGATAATTGTGGTATTGCCGAGATGAGTATAGATGTGACTACTTTTGATTGTGGATCGATAGGCGATAATACAGTAACATTAACGGTAGTAGATAATAATGATAATACAGATAGTTGTACCGCTATTGTAACGGTAGAAAATCCTTCAGAACCACAAATTAGTTGTCCTGCTGATCAGACTGTAGGATCAGATGAAGGAAATGACACCTATCAACTACCAGATTACTTTGCTATTGGAGAAGCAATAGCAATAGGAACCTGCGCAAATCCATTGGTCACTTTTACACAGAATCCTGCCCCAGGAACACTATTGTCAAGTGGGACTACAACCGTTACACTTTGTGCAGCAGATGAAAGTGGAACAGAGATTTGCTGTAGTTTTGAGCTTACTGTAGATCCAACACTGAGTACAGATGAATTCGAACTTTTTGCTGGAGTATCCGTATATCCAAACCCGGTAATTGATATATTACATATTACGAACTCAAATAAAGCTACGCTAAACAAAATAGAGATATATGATATCAATGGTAGATTGGTATTAACATCTTCTAAAAGTAAATCGAATGATGACATAGAAATTAATGTTTCAAATTTTGAAAGTGGGTCTTATTTTGTTCGTATTCAAGGTGTAGAAGGAAGTGTTATCAAACAATTAATAAAGAAATAAGAGGTACTAAAATTTATAAAGTAAATTTTCGTTAATACTTTGTAGAAAAGGTCCTGCGTATCCATTCACAGGACCTTTTTAATAACCTTCTTTACCAGTTCTTATATGAAATTACTGAAATACGAAATTGAGCTATTTTGAATTTAGACAAGGAAGAAAATTTATGGATAGCCATAGCTATCGATACATTTTGTGACGAAGCATCAAGTCAAAAGAGACAATTTTATACGGTTATTTCATATGAGAAATGGTATTATACAGAGTAATAAAAATATATAGTATATCGATATGGAAAAAATGATAAATAAATATAGATTGGAATTAGTATTAGTTATTTTCTATGCACTTATATGGTTCATCGGATATGTTATTTTTAGTTGATATTTACTATTATACAGAAAAAATACCCACCCCAAAAAGCTAGATCATATCATTTAGTAGTACTGTGATATGTGTGCAAAAGCACTTTGTTAATCACATAATTCTAGATTTCTTACATCTATCGTACTCGCCTTCTTAAGATTTCACGTTTGTACCATTATTTTTCGTCGGAAATTTACACAGATTATCCGTTTTTGTCCTAGATTCGTCAAAAATGTATTTATACTTTTGAAGAGTAAGTGCAAAGCACCGTAGGTGTCTAAAAAAGCATTAGCACTAGATAATTTAGCTGTAATAGTAAAAGGAAGTTAATAAACCTGAGATAGATGAAATCCATAAATATAAGTACCGTACTTCAAATAGTAGCATTGATCTTTTTGATCATTATTGGTTATATGACTTTTAATAGTAGTGAAAATTGGAAAGTATTAACAACAGAACTGGAAAAGGCAAATAAAGAGCTGGAAATATCAAAGGACACACTCGCTATTACAAAAAATCTTTTAAAAAATTCTAGGATAGAATTTAAGCAGATGAAAGCACAAAAAGATTTACTGATTCATCAGCGCGATTCTATATTGTTTGCTTTTAAAAAGAAAAACGCAAAGGATTGGAACGAACTACAAAACATCAAAGATTCTATTCAGCAAACGAATACTCAGTTGACAAAAGACCGTGTGCTATTAGAAGGATTATTCGGATTAAATCAGTAACAAGGACTTCGTATAAAATTAATATATCATGAATAAATTAATCGTACTCACTTTCATTTTTGTAATACCAAAGGCTTTCAGTCAGGTGGTAGATTCTTTGCAGGTTATCAAGATTCCGGCTGCTTATGCAGATCATTCTGGAGAACCATTGACCGTTAAAAAAGATAGTTTGTATAGGTTTGAAACCGCTGATATTTTCTTAGTAAATAAAAAGTCTTTTTTGGCTATTAAGAACGTATATCAGAGTACGATTGATCAGGATAGAATGACTAAAGAGTTGGTGGAAAAGTATACCCAAACCTTGCGAAGAAATATGGATTTAGAGCGACGATTAGGTTTCAACTTTGCGAAAACTGATAGCTTGGATTTGTTGGTATATCAAAAAACTCAAAACACTTTGGATCATACGCAAAAAGCATTGGAGTATACGATTAATAGTTTGGATAAAGCAAGTACCAGTTTAGAATTGGTAGAAAAGGCAGCAAAACGACAACGAAGAAAGAGTGTTTTTGAGAAAATATTAATTGGGATTGCTGGTGTAGGTGCTGGAGTATTGATCGGAGTTTCATTGTAAAACGAGGAGGATATTTTAGAACCAAAGATGTGTTTTTCATAAATTAAATAGGAATTTAGTGAGATGTTGTCAAAATCTGTTTAGAAGGACAGGTTTTAACAATTCTTAGCGATAGGATTAAGAAAATGATAAGTAGCTTTGTTTTTTACTGTAAACCAATTATTCCTGTAACCCTGATTTTTGATGAGATTCTTTGAGGTACTATCTTATATACCCAAGTACGATGTTATTGGCAAAAACCATAGCTTTTTTATTGTTCTAAGCTTTTTCCTCTGCATCAATCTCACTTTTGCTACACAAAAATCGAAAAAGATTGATAGCCTTCGGAATTTGGCGGAGGCCTATACAGATGAAGATACCATAAAGGTAAACCTTCTCAACACCATAGGATATGAATATTGGATTATGGATGCTAATGAGTCCATAAATTTTGGTTCTGAAGCATTAAAACTGGCAGAAAAATTATCCTATCCAAAAGGAATAGCAAGGGCTAATCGAGTAGTAGGAGTAGCCTATTGGGCACAAGGGAATCTTACGCAAGCTTTACTATTTCTAAACAATGCTTATAAAGCCTATGAAAGTATACAAGATAAAGAAGGTATAGCCAATTCTACACTTAATATTGGAATGGTGTATGCCGATCTTAAAGAATACAAAAAGGCTCAACAATATTATGAGCGAGCTATTAATGAGTTTACTGCTTTAGGATTAAAAGGAAGAATAGCGACCACCTTTACCAAAATAGGAACCATGTTGGTAGAGCAACGAAAATATGAAGAAGCCTTAAAATATCTTACCGATGCATTAAAAATGCATACTGATACCAACTTTACTTATGGTATCGCGGAAGCTCATAACAAACTAGGAATTCTATATCTCTATAAAAATGAAATTGAACAAGCGTATTACCATATTAATAGATCCAAAGATTTAGGCAGTAAGGTAAGTGATACAGATGGACTAACGAATAATCTAATTCTCCATGGTAAAATCTTAAGACTATCAGGTAAATTAGATGAGGCTGTAAAAGAAATTAGTATGGGATTGAGGTTAGCCAAAGAGAACAACCTTAAAAAATATGAACTGTTTGCTTATGAGGAATTAAAGGAGATTAAAAAGCTACAGTCTAAACCCGAAGAAGCCTATTATTTCTATGACAAGTATATTGTGCTACGAGATTCGCTCTTCAACTTAGAAAAATCTAAACAGATAGCGTATATAGAATTTGCGAATGAATTAGAAAAAAAAGATAAGGAATTAGTGTCTTTTAAAGCACAGGAGAAGAAAGATGATATTATCCAGCTTATTTTGGTGCTTAGTGTAATTATCATAACTATTAGTGGTTGTTTTATTTATATCATTTCTGTACAACGTGCAAAAAAGAGTAGCCAATTAGCCGTAAACAAGAAAGAACTATTAAAAAAGGAGTTGGAAAACTCAGAGCTAAAACAAAAAGAATTAAAACAACAATTAGAGTTTAAAAATAAAGAGTTGAGTACCTATACTTTAAACTTTATTAAGAAAAACGAAATTGTACAAAATATTCAGCAAACTATACAGAAAATTAAAAAATCTCCTTCAATAGAAAAAACAAAATTAATTGCTGATCTAAATAAGATCGTTCGAAAGAATATAAGTATTGATAAGGACTGGGAAGATTTTAGTCGATTTTTTGAAGATGCCCATCAAGGTTTCTATGTTTCATTAAAATCAAAACATCCAGACCTAAGCACCAACGATCTAAAAATATGTTCTTTAATTCGGTTAAATCTTAATGTAAAAGAAATGGCTGGTATTTTGGGCATCTCTCCAGATAGTGCAAGAACGGCAAGATATCGACTTCGAAAAAAGCTACAACTAGCTCCAGAACAAGAAATTTTCTCCTATTTGGTACAGCTAGAAAAGGAAAACACCTAAGTATCGTTGTTCACTGAAGTTTTATTGATGTTAACATTTAAATAACTGATATTCAAATAATTAAACATTTGTTGTCTACATAATGTATACGCTTTTTTAACAGTTTCATACAGGTCGTATACACTTTGTACTTACTGTTATTGTGGGTTTCGTGTTGTTGTTTTATAGTTTTACAGAAGTAGATTTTTCTACAGTTTATTAACCTTCTTAAAACGATCACAATGACAAAACCAAAGACAGCTTATGCAAAGAGTGGAGATGTAAATATCGCTTATCAGGTATTCGGTTCGGGACCCGTAGACCTAGTATACATACCAGGATGGGTTTCTAATATAGATCTGATGTGGTCTTGTCCAGAATTGGTTAGTTTTTTCGAAGAATTAGGAAAATTTGCCAGAGTGATTCTTTTCGACAAAAGAGGAACAGGTTTATCCGATAGAGTTGTAGAATTTGCAACATTAGAAGAACGAATGGAAGATATTACTGCTGTTATGGATGCAGCAGGATCCGAAAAAGCTATATTATTTGGACATTCAGAAGGAGGAAGTGTTTCGGCATTGTTTAGTGCTACGTATCCAGATCGTGTTATTTCATTAATTGCTTTTGGAATTTTTGCAAAGAGAAGATATGCAGATGACTATCCTTGGGCGCCAACCGATCAAGAACGTCAGGAAGTGTATGACATGATCGAAAACAATTGGGGAAGCGGTGCTATGAATCTAGAATCGTTGGCACCATCAAAAGCTAAAGATAAGGTGTTTATGGAGTGGTTGGCAAACTACTTTAGATCTGGAGCCAGTCCTAGAGCTGCTATGATATTGACCAAAATGAATACCCAAGTAGACATTGTTAATATTTTAGGTTCCATAAAAGTACCAACATTATTGCTTCAAAGAGTCGGTGATATTGATGTAAAAATAGAAGAAGGAAGATTTATTGCAGATCGAATTCCAGATTCGAGATTGGTGGAGCTAGAAGGAGATGACCATTTGTTTTGGGCAGGAAATACGTTTGAAGTTTTAGAAGAGATAAAGTCTTTTGTTGATAGCATTAAAGGAACTTCCGAACCAGTATATGAAAGAAAGTTGTACACCTTTATGGTTGGACATTTAAAAGCTGCAGAAGCATATCAATATTCGGTGAGAAATTTGGTTAAGAAATTGGCAAATACGTATAAAGGAAATTTGGTAATCGATACTAAAAACTCTTTTACCATTACTTTTGAAGGACCTAGCAAGGCAGTACATTGTAGTACTGAGCTAGTAGAAGCGGTGCAAAGTTTTAATGCTCAGATTTCGATAGGAATTGACATTAGAGAATGTTCTGTAGTAGATTGTATTTGTGAAGAAACTGAAGATTTTGTTGCCCTTGTAGCGAATCAAGCAATCCCAAATCAAATCATATTAACAGAAACCGTAAAGAATCTACTTATCGGTGTAAATATTGATATCACTCCGCAAAAGGCAGTCTTTAAAACCGACTTAGGTACTTCTATACTTTTATATACTGCCTCGAAAAAGCAGAAGTCTGAAAAAATTGTCTCTCATATTCCTAAAGTTAAAGACCCATACAAGGATTCATTTTTACAACGGGTTATTCAAAATATTAATAATCACTTAAGCAATGATTTTTACGGAGTTACAATACTGTGTAGAGAGATAGGAGTAAGTGAACGACAACTACAAAGAAAGCTCAAAGCCATTACTAATAAGTCTCCAAATCAATTGATATCTTCTATTCGATTACATAAAGCCAAAGAATTATTAATGAGTAAACAGAGTACGATTGCAGAAATAGCTTTTCAGACAGGTTTTTCGAGTCCTTCTTATTTCTCGAAATGCTTTAAAAAAGAATTTGAAATCAGTCCTTCTGATTTTATAAACTAAAAAATAGGAAGGATATATTTATAAATTTCCTATCAAAAGTGTCCGTAAAAGGTTTTCCCATATTTCTTTCAAATTAATACCATAATCTGTGCTGGCACACGATTAAAAATGGGTGAAAAATGAGTTTCTGTCTAGTTTTTGTGCAGTAAAAACATAGTGCTGAGATACGAATTATAACTAAATTCGGTAGCGTTTTTTAAAAAATTAGACTAACTCAACTTAACTCATATTTCATGAAAAACATCGCTAAACACAGACAACTAAAACTATTTGTTTTATTATCTATCATTGTTATTAATGGTGTTTTATCTCAAATCAATAATCCCACCTTTGTAAATCAGTTATCTCCTTTAAATTTGAACTATTCTGTTTCTGGTTCATTAGAAAAAAAAGTAACCATTAACGTGTCTACTACTTTTAATTATGCAAACCTTAGTATTTTGGCTGATGGCAAGGTTATTTTGGATAACATTGATATCATTTCTAGTGGGACCCATTCGCTAAATGCTATCGTGCGATTTCCCCAAAGTGGACAAATAACGCTCACTATTGCAACCCGATCGGGTAATGTTACTATTAACCAATTGAATTTTCAGGATCTATCTATTCAATATCCATTATTTACAGATGTAACCGAATCTGCTGGAATTACTACAGGTCCTGCTTTGAAATATGCGGGTCCTACCATAGCGGATATGGATAATGATGGAGATTATGATATGATTTTTAATAATCATAATGACCCTAATAATCCGAGCAAGTTAGTTTGGAACAATGGTAATGGAGTTTTTGATCGCTCTTTTAATTTGGCAAGATGGCGATTACAGGATTTGCATGGATCTTCTGCAGCAGATTTTGATAATGATGGAGATTTAGATTTGGTAGCAACACGTGGAGGAGGAAATGGAACTAGTCCAAATACACCAGATTTTTATATTAACAATAACGGAACGCTAACTTTGGGGAATGATCAGGTAGGCATCACTGAGGGAGCTAGAGGAAGATCAGCAGTATGGGGAGATTTTGATTCGGATAATGATTTGGATTTAGTTTTGTTGAATGCACAATGGAATAATCCTAATGGAGGAAAACATGTGATCTATAGAAATAATGGAAATGGACGTTTTGAAACTATACGGGTTCCAAATTTTGAAAATGCGGCTGGAGATCGATTTTTGCTTACAGATATTGATGGTGATCATATAGATGATTTTATTATTTTCTTTCCAATATCTGTATGGAAAGGGAATGGAGATTTTACATTCACAAATGTAACCTCTCAATGGATACCAGCAGGAGTACAAGGACTTCCTAGCATGCTCGCAATGGCTGACTTTGATATGGATAATGATGGAGATTTGGATATTTATATCTCTCGCGGAAAAACTTATACGCAAGTAGCAGATAAGGCAATTGACTATAATCCGGTCACTCAGATTATGCATGTAAGAGACAGAGGAGATGAAGGGAGATCTCTGATTGATTTTACAGCAGTAGGAGATTTTACCTTAAAAGGTTTTGAAGCTGTTTTTAGAAGTACTTATAATGGAGATTATCCAATATTCTTAGGTAGTGCAAAAACACCAGTTGATCTAACTCAAATTACAGGAGAACGTATTATCAAGCAAAACCAAGCACAAGGTTGGCCATCGGCAAGAAATCAAAATGGGATATATATCGGTCATACAGGTAATGGAAACTGGAAACTAGAATCCGTTAGAACAGGTGTGCTGTACTGGTCGATATCATGGACTCTTGAAGGTATTAGCTCGGCAACTCCAGGTTTTACACCTAACAATAAAAATGTATATGATATTCTGTTAAAAAATGAAGGAAACAAATTTGTAAATGTTGCTAATGATTGGAATGTTCCTTTAGGAGGAAATAGTTGGGGTGTTACAACTGGTGATTTTAATAATGATGGGTTTGCAGATTTATTTGTGAATCGATATCCACTATTGAACGAAAGAGTTGCTGATTATATGCTATTAAATACTGGTAATGGTAAATTTGAAGTGACTACTTCTCATGGAGCTGATGATGCAGGCGAAAGAAGTCATGGAGATCAAAGTCAGGCTTTTGATTACGATCTTGATGGAGATGTAGATATTTTGGACGGAAGTGATGAACGAGGGACTTGGCATTTGTATTCAAACCAAAGAACAGATGCTAATAATTACGTGATAGTAAACGTAGGGTATTCTCCTAATTCGAATATAGATCCAATTTCGGCTGAAATAAGAGTAAAAACCAATACAAAAACATTGTTTAAGCGGGTAGGTTCTTCAGGCTCCGCACACTCTCAAAGTTTACTCAATATGGTTCATTTTGGTTTGGGTAATGATGCTCAAATTCAAGAAGTAACCGTGAGATGGCGCAATGGTGAAACCAAAACATTCACAAATGAATCAGTTAATCAAGTTTTGAGCACAAATGGTAATATAACAGAAGAAGAAAAAGCAACATGTGATTTGATACCGAGTATGATTCCTGCAAAACAATCCATTGTAGTTCCAGTGCGATACACGGCAAATCAAACTAGAGATATTGTGGTTTTAGCTTATGTTAATAATATTTGGGCAGGTACAGGTAAAGTTACAGTTAGCAAAGGCTCTGGAGTTGCTAATGTAGTGATGAATTTTTCAAGTACTCCAGTAGCAGGTACAACATACGAATTTAGAACTTCTATTCGACCTGTTGATGCTCCCTGGCAACAAAGTATAACATTATGTATAAATGAAAATATTGCTGTTGCCAACGGAACTGAACTTGTGGATTGTTCTGTGTTACCTGTTAAAATCAACTCGAATACAAGTATTACGGTTCCGATTTACTACGCTGCAAACACTAATCGAGATGTAATCGTTGCTTTATGGAATACCAATTGGCTTGGAGTAGGAAAAACTACCGTGTCTGCAGGGTCAGGCATTGCAAATGTTACGATTACCGTACCAAATGCCCCTGTTTCGGGAACAACATATTCCTTACGAGGAGCTATAAGACCAGAAGGAACAGGATGGCAGCAAAACATTTCAACTTGTATTCAGGATAATGTGACTGTGCCAAATGGTTCGAAATCAAAAATTGATACTACAAAATATGAGCAACCATTCAGTATTTCACCGAATCCTTCTTATGAAGAAATTCAACTTTTAGGGGTGAAATCTGGAAAGCATAAAGTACTGATTTTTGATTTTGCGGGTAAACTTGTTAAAGATACACTTATTAAAAGTGAGAATCATACAATTGATATCAGAGATCTAAGTAGAGGAACCTATTTTGTAAAAATTGATGATAGTTTAGAAGGAGTTCAGTTTGTGAAGAAATAAAGTGTTTTACAGTAGATCGTGGTTGGGTTTATTAAATCAATATGATGTTTGTATATTCTATTAGTTCGCTTAATTAAGAGATTACTTTCTATATTTTACAATGTTTTGAGGAGACAAAAAAATGTGATAATTTGTACTTCTTAATTAAAAAGAATGCAAGAGATACAACAATCTTCTTTTAAGAAATCATTAGGCTTAGTTCCTGGTACCGTAGTTTATGTAGGAAAAAAAAATACTACAGATGTTAGTATAGAACTCTTTGATTATGATGAGAGTTTTATGGAAGAACATGAATTACATAGCATTGATGATGCCTATCAATATATAGATTCTAAACCGATCACCTGGTTAAATATTAATGGTCTTGGTCATACCCAGACTATCGAAAAACTCGGAGCTTATTGCAATCTTCATCCATTAATAATGGAAGACATTGTAAATACGCATCAAAGACCCAAGATTGATGAATATGATAATTATCTTTTTGTGGTATTGAAGATGTTGTATTTTAATGAAGAGCATGAGTTATGTATAGAACATGTTAGTTTAGTCTTAGGTGATGGTTATGTCTTGTCTTTTCAAGAATCTGATGGAGATGTTTTTGATTCCATTCGAAATCGAATACGAAATAATAAAGGTAGGATTCGGACAATGGGAGCAGATTACCTGTTGTATACGCTAATGGATGCTATTGTAGACAATTATTTCAATTTAATAGAAGTGGTTGGAGATAAGATTGAAGAATTAGAGGATATGTTATTCGAGAATACATCTACCGACGCCATTACGTTCGAAATACAAGGTCTTAAGCGAGAAATCCTAAAAATAAGAAGAGCCGTATTTCCATTAAGAGAAGTAGTAAATAAACTAGAAAAAAACGAACATAAACTCGTGATTAAAAAAACGCGTTTATATCTCAGAGATTTATACGATCATATCATACAAGTTTCTGAAAATGTAGAAATCTACAGGGAGATGACTTGGAGTTTAATGGATATGTATATGACAACGATCAGTAACAAAATGAATGAGGTCATGAAAGTGCTCACGATTATTGCTACGATTTTTATTCCATTAACGTTTTTAGCGGGAATTTACGGGATGAATTTTGAAAACATTCCTGAACTCAAATTCAAATATGGATACTATGTTTTTTGGGCAGTTCTTTTACTAATTTTTATAGGTTTACTGATGTATTTTAAACGTAAAAAATGGTTGTAACGATCGTGTGAAAATCACTTTTTTCCTGTAAGCTTTTCTGTAATACCTATCCAAAAAGGACTGATAACCAGAGTTAATGAAATAAGGCTAATGGTAAAGTTATAACCAAAGTCTTCTATAATATTTAAGCTAAATGCTGTTGAACTTAATAAAAAGCTCAGTTCACCGATTTGTGCAAGAAGAGCACCGCCTAACAATGCTTCTTTCCAATTACAAGAAAAAAAACGTAGAATAACTGAATTTAGAAAATGATTGGTTAAGTAGACAACTAAAATTGCAATAGATATAGACCACAAATTTTTATAGATAAATGAAAGGTCTAATTGCAGTCCTACGCTAATAAAAAAGAAAGAGACAAATAGTATTCGGAACGAATGGAGCGTATCATGAATCCAATCGGTTTCTTTTGCCGAGTTCATTATAATTCCCCCAATAAAAGCTCCTAAAGCAGCCGACAACCCAAACACCAAGGTGAATAGCGCTCCTCCAAAGCATAAAAATATGGCCATAAAAACTTGTAACTCATGGTCACGTTCTATTTTTTTGGAGAAAAAGGGCAGCGTAATGGTTTTCTTTATATAAATATAAACCAAAATGCCAACGATAAGGATTGCTCCTAAGATCATAAGAAGTATGTGTTCTATGGATTCTGATTTGCCTCCTAATTGAGAAATAATTAGAAGCAAAGGAACCAAAGCAACATCCTGAGCTAATAGAATGCTGAGGACATTTTTGCCAACTTTAGTATCTATTAATTTCTTATCCTGAAGTAACTTGATCACAACTGCAGAACTACTTAATGCAATAACAAATCCAAGTACAACTGATCTGGCAAAACTCCAATCATAATAATATCCTATCAGCAATACCATGGCTACACTAAGTCCAATCTGCGAAATAGTACCTATTACGGCAAGTTTCCACTGTTTTATGAAATCAATAAGGTTGATTTCCATGCCTATAAAAAACAATAATAAAATGATACCTAGTTCTCCGAGAAGGTGAATCGATTCTTTATCCTGAACTAAGTTCATTCCGTGCTCTCCTAAAACAACACCTACAAGAATGTAACCTATGATATAGGTTTGGTTTAATTTTTTGAGGATGATACTGATACCAA
The DNA here is from genome assembly GCF_054054605.1 of Aquimarina sp. 433. Taxonomy (NCBI): domain Bacteria; kingdom Pseudomonadati; phylum Bacteroidota; class Flavobacteriia; order Flavobacteriales; family Flavobacteriaceae; genus Aquimarina; species Aquimarina sp. 433. Next base: position 117,643 of record NZ_JBSWZK010000002.1, on the reverse strand, counting down.
TAATTAAAATAGCAAAAATTGCAATTAGTATAATTATCGGATCTAAGGAAGCTATAAACAACATATGCTTTTAGTAAACAGGATTTCTTTCAAATATACTTTTAAAATGTTTTTAAAATATGAAATCAATCAGATAAATCATTAAAAACAATTTAACTTTGTATGAAGTTTAAAAGTCAGTTTTTTCAAGTTTTAAACTCATGCATTTTTTGGGTTTTTAGAAAATTGATGTATCAAGATTACACTGTTTAATCTGTAAAAATAGTAGTCACATGTTTAATCATCAGAAAGAAATTCTTTTTACAGTCATATTAGTTATAACCATGACTGGGATAATCATATTAACTAAGAGGGCTCTCAGAAGATTTAGTTTTATCCGATCTATCGAAATCAACCGTAGAAAAATCATCTTAAATCTTAGTTATCTCTTTATTTATGGTATAGCTATTTCGATACTTGCTGTAATTTGGGGTGTAGACTACAGACAGTTCATAGTTTTTATTTCTTCGGTACTTGCGGTATTAGGTATTGGTTTTTTTGCTCAGTGGTCTTTACTTTCCAGTTTAACTGCCAGTGTTATTTTGTTTTTTAGTCATCCGGTTAGAATTGGTGATAAGATTCGGGTTTTAGATAAAGATTTTGATTGGACAGGCGAGCTAGTAGATATTACTGGGTTTTATTTGTTCATAAGAACTGATGATGGTAAAAATATTACACTTCCTAATTCTCTAGTAATTCAAAAAGGGATTGAAATTGTTGAAAGAAAAAAAGACAAAGAATAAAAGTAGTTCTTGGGTTGATTGTCTTAATTTTTAATCATTCGGTATGTTCTGGAAAATAAAGCTTCTATTCAGAAACGGTAATACCTTCAGTGGTAAAACTGAAACCCTGTTGACCAGAGACACCTACCATCACTCCTTGAAATAATGGTTTAACATTTGTGTTAGAACCCCAGGTAATTAGAAAGTTTGCACCACTACCTCCAGTAGTATCCTCTTCTTCTATCACATATTCTATAGATTCTAGTGGTTTCAGAAAAATGGGTTGTTGTATATAACCTCTAACAAAATCTCCCGAAGTGTTATAATAGTCAACATTTTTAATAAACACAGAATCTCTCGGACTTGTATTTCTTATGCTTAAAGTAGCAGTTAGCTGAAATCTAAAGTCTTTGGTCTTATTATAAATATCAGAGTAAATAGGAACATATACTTCCTTTTTAATAGGATAATTAAAACCGTCTTCTGATAAGGGCATTTTGTTTTCTTTCAAAATTCCTTGCTCTACTTCTTTATTGGGATTTTTTTCCACACAAGACCATAAAACAATACATATTAAAAAATACATCAAACGCTGTAAATACCTCATGATTCTGATTTATAAAGATTATACAAATAGATCATAACTATTTGCGTAAGCAATATCCGAAATTATATTGGAGGTTGTATACAAAATAACTCAGTTTTTCTAGTGACTTCAAATATGTTGAAAAATGATAGTTATGATTTTTTTAATAAAAAACATGATGTTTTTATTGCATTTCATTTTTTTAAAAAATTTGAATTTTTGATTGAAAAATGATGGTTTTTGATTGAAAAATGATGGTTTTGGCTATTTTTTATCTTGTTTGTAGGCAAAAATATATTTTTTAGTGTTAAATGAATTAAGTTTTTATTAACATATAAGAGGTAATTTTAGAAATACTTATGTTAAAGATTCTTAACTGAAGTTAAAGCCCGTTAAATGCCTTGACAAAATTCTACTGAGCCATATATTACAAGTGTATTGTTTTATAATCAGCATCCCGATTAAAAAAACATTTTCTTTTCTGTTACTTTCTGTAACTAGTTTTTAACTGTTGATGCAATACATACCATTTACGAAATCAAAACTTAAAAAATGAATCATTTAATTATAAATAATAATTTGAGAATTTCTACTATATGGGAGTGTAACGCACTGCTTGCTGATTATCAAATGTATTATCAGAAAATAAGAGATTTTCATCGATATATAGGTAGCATTAAGCAAAATGAATTACATGATAGATTTGAACAATTATATACCAATGCTAAGACTAACATTGATAGTCTGGCAGAAAGAATAACTGATATACAAGACGAGCCTATTTCTGGATATAGAGAATTAAAGAAAATTACTTCGATAGAAAGAGGCTTACTTCCTCAAACAGATGAGGAAATGATAAAAGAGATTATAAGAGATCATGCTGTCTTATTGGATCGTATGAAAAGTATCAGAAATAATACGACAATAACAGGAGATGAAGAAACCAAGGACTTGATCCAATCATATATAAATGAAATAAAAAAATCTAGCGTAACTCTAGCAACCTGGAGTAAGAGACCAAAAATGCACTTGGAAACAGTTTCTCTAAATTTTAATAAGAAATAGTTATGTTCTTATTACAAAATGAAGTTCCGGAATCATTAGAAACTGTTACAGAAAAATTACATAGTTGGTGGGAAACGTTGTTAGCAAACCTTCCTAATATTGGGGTTGCGATAGTGGTCTTAATAACCTCCTATTTAGTTTCTAGATTAATTTATAACGTAACGCTAAAGTTAATTTATAAAAGAGTAAGACAAACATCTATAACAAAACTTATTGCCAGAGGAGCTTCAATTATAGTTGTTTTAGGAGGATTGTTTCTAGCATTAGCAGCTTTAAATCTAGGGCAAGTATTAACAAGTCTATTAGCAGGTGCTGGAGTTTCAGGTTTAGTGATTGGACTAGCATTACAAGGCACATTGTCTAATACTATATCCGGAATTGTTTTGTCTTTTAGAAATAATATTCAGGTTGGTAATTGGATCGAAACTAATGGTTTTTCTGGCGAAGTATTAGATATTAATTTAAACTATTTTGTTTTAAAGGAGGTAGATAACAATACAGTTGTCATTCCTAATAAACAAATTATTGAGAATCCGTTTAAAAACTTCTCATTAACCAAGGAAATGAGAATTTCTTTAGAATGCGGTATTGATTACAAATCTGATTTGGAAGCCGTTCAAAAGCTTACTATCGAAACAATTTCGAACTTATTTGACCAAGAAAAAATTAATAAACAGATAGAATTCTATTACACAGGATTTGAGGACAGTTCTATTAATTTCTTATGTAGGTTTTGGATTGAAGGAATGAGTGGTTTAGACAGATTAAGGGCAAAAAGTAAGGCGATTATTCAGCTTAAAAAAGCTTTTGATAAGAATGGGGTAAATATTCCATTTCCTATCCGAACACTACATGTAAATGAAAAGCACCTAACCAGTGAATTAAAACAATTAGAAACCCTTGGAATAAATTAAAGAATACGAATTGAAAAAATAATTACAAATACAAAATTGAGACATATGAAAACAAATAATAAAGAAAACAAAATATATATCATACTAACATTGACCTCAGTATTTCTATTCACATTTGCTTTAATCAGTGCATTCGCTCAGGAGAATAAAAATGTATTGATAGAGACTATAAAAAAAGAGAACAAAGTGATTAAAGATGGGCAAGAAATTACTTTTAAGCAATTCGAGACAGAGTCTGCAGAGCAACCTATTGTTTTGGATCAAGAAGATAAATATAAACTAAATCAGGATAGGTCGGATATACCACATAAGGTGACAAAAGTAATTATGTTGGATAACGATAGCGATGAGTCTTATGATAAAATGATCTCATTATTTTATAGACGAGGAGAAAAAGAATTATATGATTTTGATCTTACCAGTAAAGGGTTGGCTGTATCGGCAGATGATGAAGAAAATAGCATAAAAGGGATTGATAAAATCGAAAATGGAAAAATGCTTGATACTGATTTATTGAACGATGAAGGGTTATACGAACTCACCTTTGCAAATGGAGATAGACATTTAATAAGTGTAGAAACTTATGACGAATTAAAATAAGCCAGATCTAAAATAATATACACTGTAGAGAAGTTGAGAAATCGACTTCTTTACCAGTTTCAAAAATATAATCACATTAAAGAAAATACTATGACAATATATTACAGATACTTAAGAATATTAATGAATAGCGTGATGAAGTTTGTGAAAGAATTACCCGCTGCCAGCAGCAATGCTATTCATCGATAATGAATTGAAACTAACAATAATACTCATTTAATTTTTGAACTATGAAACATAAAGACCAAATACAAAGACCTGGGCTGAGAAAAAAATATTTTGGAAGCAAAGGTTTTTTAAGAAAACTCCAAAATAAAATAAAACATAATATGAAACCTAAAAAAGCTATATATAGCTAAACGATATGAGAAAAGACAAATATTTGAAAAAAGCATTATCCTGGGTCGAAAAACGATCAACAGTATCTGTAAATTCTATAGCAGAAGATTATGAAGATCCAAAAGCTTTTATTAGTAAATCTTCAAAGGAAAAAATCAGAGCAGATATATCTTTTGTAACCCATGGAGGCGCTAAACACTTTATAGAAATAGCGTTAAAAAATATGGATACTAAAAAGCAAGTTGTAAAATGGAAAGTACTAAGTTTTATCGCAGGTGTAAAAAGAGGAAAATTACATTTGTTAGCTCCCAAAGGACATAAAGCACATGCAGAAAGATTAATAAAAAGATATAACATCAACGCGATGGTATATTCACTATAATAAAAACCACATAAACAAAACCATTTATATTTTGGAAAAAACAGAAAACTCAAAAAAAATAAAAACAGCTATCGACTATTGGAAAAAACAAAATGAAAAAAGAAAGTGTACGGATTTCTCAGAAATGTCTTACTGGGAAGTTGTAAGCACAAACTCAGCTTTATAAGGAAACAAGAGTTTTCTAATCATAAAAAAACGATTTCTGCAAATAAATTGCAGGGACGTTTTTTTTTGGTTTAAATAAAGATGATGCAAAAAATCGAATTTGTTTTAATAAAAAGTTATCTTGTAGTAGATAAAAAATTCCCTAAAAACCAAAGTCTTATGAAAAAATTACTACTTCTTATCCTAGTGTTTAATCTCTCTTACACTTTTGGACAACAGAATATTGATGATTTATTGGCTGCAGGAGTAAATGATGCCCAACGTTTTGCAACAGATTACTTACGCCCAGCTTCAGATGGATTAATTTATAGTATGAATCAAGGTTGGTTTAATAGCGCAAAATCCAAAAAGAAATTTAGATTTGAAATATCTCTTATTGCTAATGCTTCTTTCGTAGGGAGTGATAATAAGTCTTTTATTCTTGATACCTCGCAGTATGAAAATCTTCAGTTTAGAGATGGGAGTATGCAACAAGAAGTAGCAACCGCTTTTGGAGATATTGAAGGAGTTGTTGTTTTTGTTGAAGGAGAAAGTACTATACCAGGATTACCTCCACAAGATGCTGAATTTGAATTACCAACTGGTTTGGGAGAGTCTAATATCAATTTTGTACCGACGGCATTTTTACAAGCAAGTTTTAGCCCGTTAAAAGGAACCGAAATAAAAGCACGCTTTTTTCCGCAAATTAATACAAGTGATGCAAAGGTTGGATTTTATGGAATAGGTTTACAACATGAATTTACTTCGTGGTTGCCAGCTGAGAAATTATTTCCAGTTGCAATTGCTGGGTTAATAGCCTACACGCACTTAGACGGGAGTTATGATTTTACGGATACGAGTATTGTAGATGGTGAAAATCAACGTTTCGAAAATGATACCAATACGCTATTATTTCAGTTGATTGGATCAACAAAATTACCTGTTTTTAATGTCTATGGCGGAATTGGTTATATCTCGGGAACTTCTAATACTGATTTAAAAGGGGTCTACAGAGTACAATCCGGTGTTATATCATCCGAAGAGATTACAGATCCTTTTTCTATAGAGAGTAAAGTATCTGGTGTAAGAGGTACGATAGGAGCAAAGGTCTCTCTTGGATTTTTTAAAGCAAATCTAGAGTATAATATAGCCGAATATAGTGGAGCATCTCTAGGACTCAATTTTGGATTCTAATTGCAGAGATCATCATATAAATTGTTTTACGATTATCAAGAAATCTATTAAAACTTAGAAGCTATAGCAATAGATTTTTTTGTGGTGGTTGTGATTGATTTATAGTCGAAATCACCAGCATCGTTTTTAAATATTAATTTAGAACCTAATCCCACACAATAAGCACCAGAAGAAAACCATTTTTTTAAGTTATCTTCTTCTGGAGTAACACCACCGCTAGGCATGATAAGTGTCCAAGGACAAGGTGCTTTCACCGATTTTATAAAATCAGGACCACCAATTTGACCAGCTGGAAATATTTTTACAATTTCGGCCCCTAATTCTTCTGCATAATTAATTTCACTCAACGTTCCACATCCAGGTAACCAAGCAACTTTTCTTCTATTACATACTTTAGCCATATCAGGATTTAGTACAGGAGAAACGATAAAATTAGCACCGTTTTGGATAAAAATAGAAGCTGTACCTGCATCCACCACAGATCCTATTCCTAATATCATACCAGGTAATTCTTGGTTTACCCATTTTACTAATTCGGAAAAAACTTCATGAGCATGATCACCTCTGTTGGTAAATTCAAATACTCTAGCACCACCATCATAACAAGCTTTTAATACTTTTTTTGCTATCGTAATATCTTCGTGATAAAATAAAGGAACAATCTTAGTGCTTCCCATTGTTTGTGCAACTTCTATTCTAGTATATTTTGCCATGTTTATCTTTTTATTCTCCCTGTTAAATTTCCTTCTATTACCGATACTATTTCTTCTTCGTTTACCAAGTTAGCATCACCTTCAATGGTATGTTTTAACGCGCAGGATGCATTGGCAAATTGTAATGCTTTCTGATCATCATAATGTAATAGTCCATGAATCAACCCAGAGGCAAAGGCATCTCCAGTTCCTATTCGGTCAACAATATGAGTGATTTCTAATTCGCTTGTTTCATAAAAACTATTTCCATCCCACATACGAGATTTTATCCTATGCCAATTGGCGTTTAACGATACTCTGGTTTTATCAAAAACTTTTTCTATATAAGGAAACTTCTCCTGTAAATACTTACAACTTTCAATAAAGTCATCTGTATCATTAGTAAATTCTGTATTTAATACCTCATTGATTTCATTCGGACCTCCGATAAAAATCGTTGATAAACCTGATAATTCAGATAGTGCTTCTTTGGCATCAATACCATAATTCCAAAGGTTTTTCCTGTATGCAGGATCTGCAGAAACAGGAATGTTTTTATTCTTAGCAACTAAAAGCGCATTTTTTAATCCTATATAAGCTTCTTCCGATAATGCTGGTGTTATTCCTGTCCAATGGAACCAGTTACAGTGCTCTAAAATTTGTTCCCAGTCGAGATCTGAAGAATTGATTTTAGAAAATGCAGAATGTGATCTATGATAACTTATAGTACTTGGTCGCATAACAGCACCTACTTCAAGAAAATATAAACCTAAAGGAGCTTCTGAGGTCTGCACAAATTTAGTATCAACTCCATAAGTATTCAAATAACTTGTGGCTGCTTTTCCGAGAAAGTCATTAGTGACTGCGGAAACATGATCTACTTCATTTCCTAATTGCGAAAGGGATATGGCTACATTTACCTCTGTTCCACCAAAATAATATTCCAATTGATTCGATTGGATGAGTTTTTTATTGCCAGGAGGTGAAATCCTCATAATGATCTCACCAAAGGTTACAACTTTTTTCATCTGCAAGGTTTTGTTGTTCTCAATGTAATTTTATAATAAAATAATACGGTATTTAAGAACAAAATGTTGACTTACTTTTAATGATTTCAAAATTACATTTTTTAAATGTAAAAAATACATTTATTTTAAAATAAAAACCCGTTTCGATGTGGTTATACAACTTTATCATCGAAACGGGATTGAGGCAAATTTTGATAGTATTAGAAATTAATTAGTTTCTAATCAATCTTAGTGTTTTAGTCTCTTTTCTAGGATGTTTTATAGATAAGAAATAGATTCCTTTAGATAAATTCTCAATATTAATAGTATGATTTTGATTCAAAGGTGTATTCATATGTGTGGTTCCTTTTATATCATATATACGAATGTGATATTCTAGTTCAGCATCTAAACCATCTAGAAATACTTCTCCCGATGATGGGTTTGGATACATTTCAAGGCTATCAAATTCTTTGGTTAGTTCTTCTTCATTACTTCTATTAACATCTCTAGTAAGTATGATTTTGTCTAAATTCCATTGCCAAGGAGTATTGCTTGACGCTAATATTCTTATAGTGTGTTGTCCTGCTGTAAGATTTACAACACCTCCATTTAATGATTCATAGCTTTCCCAAGACCCATTGTTAGGAACATTAGTGGTAGATGCCAGAACATTATCTGCCAATAACTGAATTTGTGCTCCGTTAGATGGTGTGGAAATTAGATATTCAATATTGTAGAATCCTGTAGTAGGAATAGTAACAGTATACTCTACCCAATCACCATTATTAACATAATTAATGGTAGTAGCTCTTCTATTAACTCCTAATCCTGGACCACCTACAGAAGCATCGTTAAAAGTTCCACCTGTATTGGTAAAATCTTCTGCTTCTATAATTAAATTGTTATTAGCTCCAGAGCGAGTAAAATTCATGGATCCTAAATTAAAACGTCCACGGTCCATAAATACTCTCATTATCTGTTGACCGGCAGGAAGAGATACATTTGATATTGTTTTGTTTATAAAAGAACCCCAATTCCCAGTTGAACTTACAGATTGAAGTCCAGTGACATCATTACCATTAAATTCTATATGAAAGGCTCCATTATTATTTATAGAAGCTACTTGAGCATCAATAGTGTAAGTTCCTGCGGTAGCTACATTAACAGTATATTCTAACCATTCTCCATTAGAAATCCATCCGATATTACCAGCAGGAGTTCTAAACTCGGTATCTACATCGGTATTCTGTCTTGGTCCGGTTCCGTTATTACCAGATCCTGAATCATTATATGCTATTCCTTGACCTCCATTGTCAAAATCAACAGAGTTGATAGTTCCTGGTATAGTATGAGGACTACCACCAAATGGAGTTTGTCCATCTCCTGTAGAACCTCCTGTTACAGTTATGGTAGCAGTATCTGTAAAATTACCATCGGTTGTATTTACAGTAATGGTTGCCGTACCAGCAGAAACTGCTGTAACAACACCACTTTGTGTTACCGTTGCCACAGACGTATTACTAGAGGTAAATGTCATAGTTTTAATTGTTGCATTTGCAGGGGTAACCGCTCCGGTTAAATTTCCTGTTGTTCCTGCAACCAGCGTAAGATTGGCAGGTGTTACATTTACTCCAGTGACAGGAATATTAGTACCTCCTCCAACGGGTTTATATACGCGTATCCAATCTACTTTCATAGTGTTTTTAGCAGGGTCACTTAGATCTGCATCAGTAGGTGTACGATTGGCTAATACATGCCAGTCTTGGGATTCTACATTGATAATAATATCCATTTCTTTGGTAAATCCGTTACCTCCTTGAAAATTAAATGGGTCTATAATACTTACAGAAGATGTATTACTAGCTTGTTTTAGAGTTTGAAAAGAATAAGAAGTTCCTGTTGCAAATTCCGTCATTTGTTGGAAGCCTGTAGCATCAAAATCTAACTGGCCATTTGTCATCGTTGGATATGCATATGTCCAGGTGCCATTTCTATTAGTAGCAACTGCTTTATCATATAGTACACGTACTAGGTTACCGTCTATATAATACTCAAAATGAAATGGACTTATCCAATTCACACCAATGCGAACATATCTTCTGTTTCCATTATTCCAGTGGTGCTCTCCCCATACAGAAACATCTGATTGACTCCACCAACTATTAAAGTCTCTTGGTTGATAATCTGTAAATGGATTTCGAATAAACGAATGATGACTTAGATGAATAAATTCGGAGAAGAATTCATTTCCTTGCTCATCTCCTCCGTAGCATTCGATAATATCGATTTCCTGTGTATCATCAGGGCTTAAAAGCCAAACATCAGATGCTAGTACAATATCGGCAACACTTACACTTGCTTCTACAAAAACTGGAAATTTAACACGTGTATTACCCGTGATACATCCTGAACTTACTCCGTCATTAGGGCGTCCCATTTTATCAGGAAGCCCTGTAATAGGAAGGTCACCGCCAGTGCGATTCCAACGAGATGCCCTTAGTATTAAATCATTACCATCCACGGATACATGATTATATTTCCAGTAGGTGGTACCTGGACCATCCCAGCCATTATGATAAAAGTTATACCATTTGTTATTCCCAAAGTTGGATAATTGATTGGTTTCGTTAAAGGTATAATTAAAATCATCTGACGGAGCTGGCTGAAGCTCCCAAACATTTCCTTGTCCTGCATTGGCAGGTACAGGTATCCCATTCCAATCCTGTGCGATGGAAGAAATAGTACATAAAAAGAATAAAAATAATAGTTGAGTTTGATTTTTTACAAATGAGTTATTTGTAAAGTGTGTTAGAAAGTTCATGGTTTACAATAAATTACTGTTTAGTTAATAGGTTTTAAATGATATTTAGGTTCGTAGAAATCTTTTTGAAATAAACTTTAGAGGATTTGGTTAAAACGTACCACAATCCAGCTTGGAATTTATCCAAAATTTGGTTCTACATTAATATTTGTGATTTATAATTACCTAAAAGTGGGTGGGAAAGTGTAGGAAAAAAATCACTGACTTGCTAGATAATTTATAGCTATCCCTATCATTGAAAATTTAATTTTAACAAAGGGTTTTTTCAGTATAAAATATCACTACAAGAATAAAAGAAACCCTTGTCAATCCATGTTAAAAGAGATAGACAAAAACTGAACAAAATCCGTTAGAAACTAAATAAAACTAGATATAAAATGGTCATTCTTGTATTTGTAAAATCACCTTGTAATTTTCTTATGTACGAAGCAAAAAAATATCATTTAAAACTACCGATTGAAATAGTATTTACATTTCAATCGGTAGTTTGGATTTTACTTTTTGATCAGTTTTAGTGTTCTGTTTCCATCTGTAGGATTTACTACGGTTAAGAAATAAATACCTTGAGGTAAACTTTGTATATTTATGATATGATTTTCGTTTAATTTTTGGTCTACATAAGTAGCTCCTTTGATACCATAAATTCTGATGTTGTGTTGTTTTTCCTGAGATAATCCTTGGATAAATACACTACCAGTAGCGGGGTTAGGGAATAGGTATACCTTTGGTGCTATGGGCTTGGTTGTAGTATCAGGATTAATGCGATTAGCATTATCAGTAGATAATATAATTTTATCCAGATTCCACTGCCATGTTGTATTACTTGATGCTTGTATTCTAATGGTATGTGTTCCTGTTGCTAAAGTTACCGTTCCATCTATAAGAGAAGTAAAGTTATCCCAGGCTCCATTGGAAGGTACATTTGATGTAGTGGCAAGAGTTCCATCTACTAATAATTGAATTTGTGCTCCACTGGAAGGCGTGGAGATCAAATATTCGATATTATACGTTGCAGCTGTTGTAACGTTAATGGTATATTCTGCCCAGTCACCGTTATTTACATAATTAATATTAGAAGAGGTTCTGTTCACTCCTAAACCTGGTCCTCCAGCAAAAGCATCATCAAAAGTACCCCCAGTAGCTATAAAATCTTCAGCTTCTATGATCAAGGATGCGTTAGGAGGTGTTACTGAGTTTCTGATCACTTCTATACTGTTAGAAAGGTCGAAGTTTCCAGAAAGTCCAGATAGATTAGCTCCAGCACTTAATCCATTAATTCCATTTTCATAGCTTAGGTGATAGATAAAACAAGATCCATCTCCAGCTTCATCGAAGTTTACAGCTTCAGGAGTAGGAGGTAGTCCTAATATATTTTGTTGGTCATCGGTTACCACCCATTGTGAATTAGTTCCTGAATTTCCTGTAAGTGTAATTCCAGATACATTATCCTCAATTCCGTCGCCTACAGTAAATACAAAAGGACCACCCGTTATGGTTCCTCCATCTACTTGTATGTTTCCTGTTATTCTAGTCAGTGTAATTCTATCTAAGTTCCATTGCCACGGATTCGATCCAGATGCTACCACACGAACTGTATGTACACCAGCAGTTAGATTAGAGATTGTACTAGATGATACTAATACGCTGTAATCATCCCATTGTCCATTATTAGGCACATTATCTGTAGCTACTACTGTTCCATCAATGAGTAGTTGGATTTGCGCATTATCAGAAGGTGTAGATATTTCATAATCGATTCTGTAAGCACCAGGATTTCCAACGTTAATGGTATATTCTGCATAATCTCCACTATTTACGTAGTTGATATTATTAGTAGTAGCATTTACTCCAAGTCCAGGTCCACCTGCAGATGCATCATTAAATGTACCACCAGTGGCGATAAAGTCTTCAGCTTCAATAATGATCTGATCTCCAGAAGGAGGAATAGAGGTGTCATTAACAGTGATAGTACTAGTAGCAGTAAAGTTACCATCTACTGTAGTTGCTGTTATGATTGCAGAACCCATTACTAAGGCTGTCACCACACCATTGCTAGAAACGGAAGCTACAGAAGGATTACTAGAAGACCAAGTAACTGTTTTATCAGTAGCATTAGCAGGAGCTACCGTTGCTGTAAGTGTTGCAGTATTACCTTGATCTAAGGTTATAGATGTTGGTGAAACAGCAACACCAGTTACTGCTATAGGATCAGGACTTCCTGGTCCTTCATCTGATCTTCCAGGTTTTTTGGTAAATTCCCAAGTAAGGAGGTTTACAACACAAACCTCTCCTACATGACGAAAATCTAATGTAATAGTATTGTTTTGTTGGATTAAATTGGCTGGAACTGGAATTTCAAGAGTTCCAAACCATCTGCTTCTATTTTGGTTTCCTCCTCTCCAGTCAATTGGAGTTTCGACTTCAACGCCATTAAAAACGAATTTATCGATACTTAAAAAGCTGGCAGCATCATTATCATCGTCATTAAAAAGATTGGCAGTAACTTTTAACATTGCTTCTGCTTGATCTGGATTTTGTGGAACAGAGACACCATTTACAAAGAAATTATTATCACCTGGTTGTATCTGGATTCGTTCATTATTACTAACGGCAGCTCCATAAAATTTCCTTTCTATGGAGTCTTCATTTATATTGATGTTACTTGAATAAGTATATTTTAATATCATAGTTCCATCAGCAGCCAACTGTATCGTGGTGGGAGCAACATTATCCGAAGTACTATCCAATCGTATATCTCTTACACCAGATAAGTATAAATGTTTTGTGGTTACATTTTGAAGGTTAGGTGTGTTTCCAAAGAAATTAAGATTTATACTCTTGGCCACAGGTTCTAGATTATTTAGAATTAAGTAGACATCATCACCATCGATATATGCATCTACTTGAATGTCTGGATCAGTCGACTTTGTGTCTACTCTAGTTCCTTTTACTTCAGACCAAAGTTCGAACCACTTGATATAATCGCTCCATTCCCAATTTCCATCACGGTCATCATCTCTAAGCATTTTATATTGATAAAAAAATTCTGGAATACCATCTCCGTTTGAATCCGTATCTCCCCACTGCGCTTTAATCGGAGTGAACGGCATGGATAGTTCTACATAATCAGGCCTTTCTAAGAACTGCATCAACATGGAACTGAAAGGTTTCATAATTTCCCAATCATATCTTGTATCATGAGGTTTAAAATCCCATGCATTATTCACACCTCCATATTCTGATATAACTACTGGTTTTCTATTGTTAACCCCGTTTTTTGATACATCATACCATTCCAACATTTCTAATGTGGCTTCTACATGACCACCTCTTCGAGTGGTTCCGCCAGTAGCATCGTACGTAGGCCAATCATATAAGTGTACAGCGTAAAAATCCATATTATCTCCTGCCGTATCCATAAAGCCTTTCCATAGCACATCCCACTGAAACCAAGGTTGATTTCTATCAATATAAAAAGAAGGTTTGTCTACTTGGCTTCTTGCGTAGGCTTTTGCTATTTCATCAGCCGGAGTATTACCATAAAAACCATTTACATAATCGACAGTTTGAAAACGTGAAAAACCATCACCATTGAACAGGTCATGAAGTCCCCATGTCATACCACCTATTTTTGGAGCTCTGCTTCCCAGTTTTTCCTTGATACCTTTAGCAACCAGATTATGATACTCAAAGATGTCTTCCCAACTAGACATCATAAATTGTCCTGTGTTTAGTACAAAATCAGGTTCATTAACGACTTCCCAATATTTAGGCATCGGCATCTCATTACCTGCATTTTGGGTAAAAAATTCATCCATATACTGTACTACCCATTCGGCTGAAGTTTCGATATCCTGAGGAATCCAAATCGATCCGTTTTCTCTACCCCAAACAGATCCGCTAGGATGACCATAAGATAGTGTAGGATAGGTAGGATGGGGATTAGTCCCCATAATCATACTTTGGATTTTATCTTTAAATTGAACACGATTTTCATCTACCAATCGATCTTCAAAAAAGTCTCTCCAAAATTCTAACATATTGGTTAAGCTATCTCTATCGTGTTTGTTAGGTCTTTCTGTATCGGCAGGTGAAAATCCAAATAGGAAGGATGAGGTTCCGTTGTCTCTGCCAAAATAGACATCCAGATCATCGATTAGGTATTTTGCTTTATCCAGTTCTCCATTCCAGTCACCTTCATATAAATTTGAATGGATGGTAATGTGTCTTTCTCTACCGAAATCGGAGACCCCGTTTACAGAGTGTTTAATGTCTACATTGACATCTACTTCGACGTTTTGAGCTCTGTTTGCTATAGGAAATAGCATAAAAAGCCCCATTACAATAATGAAATTGATTTTTTTCATGATTAATAAAATTGAGTTTATAAAATATATGTGTGTGGTTCGGAGTTTTTCTAATTAGGGTTTAAATTTTGACAATAGATTTCCCTGTTAAAAGCGTATATACTTTTAAAAAAAGATGAGATATATTGAATCAAGAACTAATCGATTGAAATACTTTGTTCTTATGTATTGAGTTTTTGTTATGTTTCAATAATCACATCAAATTGTACATGTTCAAAGTTTTGGTGATGAACATAATTGTGATCGGTAAATCTAATGTCAATTGCTTTTCATCAAGCAATTAAAAGTGTACTTCTATAAAGTATAAGGTTCGTAGAAAATAGGTTTTAAGTATTAATTGAAAAGAGTAATGTTGGTTGAGTTTGTGTTTTAGTTTACATAAGGTAATAGTGATTAATTAGACAAAACAATTCGAGTGGCATTATTATAAGAGTTAAAAGTTTCTTGACTAGCAGAATATGTTAGCACTCACATATTTTATATCCAATATTCCATAGAATTTTTTAGTTTAACCATTCTAGAAAATAGATTCTTTAATCGATAATTATCGATTATAAAAACTTTGGTATAAAAAACTTAAGCTAGGATAATTTATATGAAATTTATCCCTAATCCATGCTTCGTAAAAACAATACTAAAATTATAAGTTCTTAGCGATAAAAGGCTTAAAAAGAGCGTAGACAAAAACTGTACAAAACGATAATATTCCTTAATTGAACTGGATTAATATTCAACAAAATGAAGAATTAATGAATAAACTAATGTGAATACAATATTTTTTTAACTTTTTAAAAGAATAATTAATATTAAAACATCGCAAAAAATGTTGTTATTATATGAAAATTTAAAAAGAGTAATTTGAATGCTTTTTTCATAAAAATTTAATAATACAGGCTATGTATTATAAATTTTATAAGGTTTTTATTTCTAATTTATTACTTGAAATTTTATTGGTAAAGAGGGGTGTTACAAAGTAATCCTATGGGATGTTAATTTAATATATCGAAAGAATATCTATTGAAGCTTAAACAAGAGTAAGTAGTAAGTAAGAAGAAATCTACTTTAATAAAACAAAACCATAATACTTTTGCATATAGAAAAAAGCGTGATAATATACTTTTTCTTATTTTTTTACATCTTCATACTATTAAAATTACCCTGAATTTTCATTTTATTTAACTTGTAGTTTTTCTTTATTCTTTTTTCTAGATAAAATCTTGTAAATGATCTTTTTTAGGTTGCCTTCTCCTATCTCAACGTCATATTCACCTTTTTTCAAAACTTTTGGTTGATACGTTTCACCTTTGACTCTAATTGAGGAAATTAATTCCTTAGTGTAGCTGTCTCTGATGGAAACAACTTGATTTTCTTTATTGAGTAATAGTGTAGGAAGTTCAAAGCCATTTTTAATCTTAAAGTTATCAGTTTGAGAAATGGTTATAGGCCATCCAAAATACTGTTTGCTATTTGGGTCTGTAATATCCACATTTCTCTCCCAACATTCAAATGTGATTGTTCTATTTGGTTTACTGAATTTTATAATTCCTATGCCTGCAGCTCTTGTAGATAATAGTTTACCTTTATTAATTTCATCTTCTGTAGGATTGGCAACAGCCATGACGGTCATTTTATTTCCAAAACCATCTAGAAATTTACCTGTATAACTAGGAGAGTTCTCGATAACTTTATCAATTCTAGCTTGTTCCGAAGGTTTCCACCAACGTAACCATAGATTTGCTATTGCTGGAGTAGCAAAAGAGAAGCCAGCATCTCCCCAATCATCAATTCCGTGTTGCACAAAAGAAGCTAAGTGTTGGTCTCCTGCTATCATGGGAGAAAAGCTTTTTCTGATAACAGACAATGCCTTGTTTCTTGGTGATTGAGGCCAAGCATTACTATCAAAATCTTGAGTAACTTCATTTGTAGATTTACCAGTATAGTTACTTACTTGAGCAAATATCGTTTGAGAAAGGACAGCTTTCATTTCGCTGTCTTTCCAATCAGTAGTCCAATTTTCTAAAAACTCTAATTGTCTTTTTCCTAATAAAGTGGCACCATGGACATCTAATTTTTTAACATTAATATCTTTTCGAAATAAGGTTTCGGCTGGACCATTTTTAAAGATATCTGGATTTTGATTGGTTACCTCTGTTAAACCAGATTTGAATTTACGATCTTCCAAAATTGCAAAACTTATTCCTCCCCATTTTAAATCCGTGTAATATACACCAATTCCTCTATCGATAGGAGTTGGATCATAAGGATCTGGCAAATGGCTTGTTTGTGCTCGCTCTACTTCTTTTATATATTCTATAGGCATATAATAACCTCCGTGAACACCTCTTCTAGAATCAGATTTGATACCTCCTTCTCCCCAAATATTACCTTGGCCGATATCATGATCGTCTGTTATACAAATAGTCGGAGTATTTCGAATAATATCACCAAAATCACGGCCGAACTTCAACCAATGAACAAGATGTTCGCTATGTTCATATACTTGATCACCAGCAAAAAACAATAAATCTGGTTTAATCTTTTTAAAATTTTCTACAATGTCATTTCGAGAAATGTCACCCCCATGATTAGCAAATGAAGAATTACATGAAAGTACTCCCATTACAAATTCGTCTTTATCAATAGGGTTTTTTCTTATAATACCTTCATAAGTTGCTTTTTCATTGTAAACAACACGATATGGAATCTCTCTAGAGTCATCCCAGTTTTCTATACTAAACGGAGCTGTATATCCTGGATAAATTATGTCTGTTTTGGCTATTTCTAACCATTTACCATCTTTTTTTATTTCTAAAGAAGCTTCAAAAGGCTCATAGTTTTTTATAGGATAAAACTGTGCGGTTAGTTTGAGCTTATTTTCATGAACGGTGTACATTGCAAAACAAATTCTATCTTTTAATTTGTTGTATGCTATGTAAGAATAAAGATCCTTTGATTGTGCTTGTATTGTAAAAAAGGGAATTAAAAATAGTATTAAAAATAAAGTTGTTTGTAATTTGATGTAGGTTCGATTCTTTATTTTCATTGGTTTTTCGGGTATAGATTTTTAATAAATTTGGTGTTAATTACAAGTTTGCTTATTCAATTGACCATTTGGTGTATAGACTCTGATCCAATCCACCATCATTTTAGTATTAGGGCCAGATTTTATGTCATTACTGTTCCAAAAAGCATCAACACTTCCATATCGCCACGGTTGTGAAGCCTGACTTATCAACATATGCATCTCTCTAGTAAGACCATCTCCACAAGTAGTATATCCTCTTGGATCTATAGCATCTTCTTCTCTCAAACCATTCACAGTTTTTACTTTTTTTCCATCTATAAAGTAGACTAATTTAGTAGGACTTTCCCATTTAACTCCAAAAATATGAAACTGCTCACTCCAAACTACATCATTATCTCTAGAGCAATCGTTATTATCTTTTTTTCTAGACATCCAAGTATGTTTTTGTGGTTGATAATCAAATCTTTCAGTCTCGGTTTGTCTAAATGTGTGGTGACTAAGATGTATTCTATCCGCGAAGTATGGTCGATCACATTCCTGACCATCTATTCTTATTCGCGGTCCATATGCCTCTACGTTATCGATCTCTTCTATTTGTGTTTCCTTACTGATCATCCAAACAGCATTAGCTAATTGAGAGTTGCTTATTTTTACCTTTGCTTCTTGATAGAGCGGATAGGTACTTGTTTCTTTTGATGAAATCATACCACAACGTAGTCTTTTTTCATTTCCTGTCTCATCAATTATGGCCTGTAAAATTAGTATTCGATTTCCTGGATTGGCAGTGTCGTCTTCAAATGATACTTGATCACCAGTCCATATGGTTGGTAAAGGTTGAAAATTGTTTACATATCCCAGACGCCATTTGTTCTGAAATTCTGGAGATTGTTTCCCTCCTATATAATCAAATTCATCAGATAATACTTCTACCTTTTGCCAGTTTTCCATTCCATTATCAACTAAAGAAGTTTCTTCTATAGCATTATGTACTGGAGTGTCAAATAAATTGGTATCTCCGAATAAGCAATCAGATAAAACGGCTATTGAACCTAATTCTTCTTCTTCTTCAACTTCCTCGTCAGGATCATCTGAATTGTTTTCTGGAAGAATGTTATCATCGTTACTACAAGCAAGGATACAACAAAGAAAAAATATGAAGAATCCCGAAAGGTTACATAAACTTATTTTTCTATTCATTTTCGATAAAACTTTAAATTAAATGGCAACTATAGTAGATAAAAGGAAAATGTTAAAAAAAAAGAGAAAGAGGCCTAAACTGTTTATGACTAAAAAACAACTGTTTAGAATAACCCTGCACTCTTTCTCTCTTATTTCAGATATTAGTTTGGTAATAAATGAAAATAAAAATTGGCTAATATATTATGGTCTAAGTTCAACCTCGCTTACAAATAAATCGTCCATATAAATTTTAATAGGCATATTATTAAACTCATTGTCTCCTCTTATCAGTAATTCTTTTTCTTCAGACGCATTTCCAGTTACTAAAATGGAGCTATATACCCATTCTCCTGTCGGGAACGAAGCACTAAATTCTGGATTTGGACCTGTCCCGAAGTCAGGTGAAGGTCTTAAATAAATTCTGAGATCAGGATTGTTAGATCCTGCCGGAGTATTTCCAACATTTTCTACGAATACCCAAACACCAATTTCATATGTTTTACCAGATTCTATTGGTAATTTGCCAGCTGTATGTGCAATGATCATACCTCCATTTGCTTGCATATCAACAACTCCACTTCTTGTACCTGTTCGTGCTCTGGAAAAATCAATTGAGAAATCATATAATTCCCATTTTCCACCCCAGAATTGATAGGGCCAATTCGCGTCATCAGCAGAATTTTCAAAACTATAGTCAATTGTTGTGGATTCTAATAAGTTTTCTCCTTGTTCAAAAGAATCCATTGGTACATCCATAAAACTATCTGCCTGAACTCCATCTGTAGTGAATAATGATCCCGCAGTATAGGAAACAGTTACGGTGTCATCGATGTAGATTTGGTCTCCGCTTAAAGAAACTAATAAAATATTTCTTTCTGCAGGGTTCACTTGAACACTTTGTATGGTTGCGGAGATCGGAGTTCCATTATTTTCTACGTTGATAGAGAATTGATCACTTACAACGGTAGCTTCATCCATTTCTCTACTAAATTCTAATGCCAAGGTTCCATCTCTTTTTCCTTGAACTCCATCTAAAGTAACAGGATCTGTAGAAGGTATAACTTTCACTAAGTTTGAAAAAGCAGCTATAGCTTGTCCTGCTGGTCTATTGGTATTCGCATCTACATTAATTCCGTAAGTTCCTAAGCGTTTATAGATAACATCTACTTGATTAGTTCCTGTAGCTGTTTCTGGATCTCCACCGTCTATTGTCCAATCGATGTTTAAAGGTTCTCCTACAAGGTCAAAAGTATAACGAACGGCCCTACTAGCAATCACCTCATTTTCGGCATTATCGCTTATAGTTAGTGCAGCTCCCAGAGTACCATCAGGATTAATATAATTAGCCTTTAGATCTATAGCAATTGGTTCTATTACGGTTACCACAATAGTAGTATCTAATTCACGCCCTCTCAGCTCACCATCAACAAAAGCATC
Organism: Aquimarina sp. 433; assembly: GCF_054054605.1. NCBI lineage: Bacteria > Pseudomonadati > Bacteroidota > Flavobacteriia > Flavobacteriales > Flavobacteriaceae > Aquimarina > Aquimarina sp. 433. The sequence continues at coordinate 97,127 of NZ_JBSWZK010000002.1, read as the reverse complement.
TTCTTCAAAAACTTGATTTAAAGTAACGTTGTGTTCTCCTACTTGTGTAAATGTTGCTTTTACAACATCACTATTTGATTGGGTAACATTAGCGACACCTTCTGGAAAGGTCCAGGTTCTTGAAACTACGCCAGTAGAGACATCACCAAAGGTTAGATCTGTATTTACTCTAATTTGATTCGCCTGACTTTGTTCTGAAGTAAAAATTACTCGTTGGCTTGGAACATCAGTATCAACATCATCATTTTGACAGCTAATAATGGTAATCAAACCGATTATCAGTACTGTTATAAATTTTAATAACTTCTTCATATTTGCAGAATTTTAATTACCAATTTCATCATTTGTTTGTAATTCGGCAGCTGGAATAGGGAAATAATCGTGAACAGCCGAGTTATAATTTTGGCTTGCTATACCAAAATCGCGTCTTAATTTTTCTCTAATAAATAAGGGAGCTACACCAACACCGCCAATATCCAGAGCATCAAAATTTGCTTCTCTCCACAATTCATCTTGTACTAATTCATTCAGGACATCTCCTGCAATACCCCATCTTACTAGATCTTTCCATCTATGTCCTTCAAAACATAGTTCCAAAGGTCTTTCTACACGTCTTATGTGCGTCATTACAGTGGCTACAGAAGCCGATACAAAAGGTTGTACACCGTTTACTTGTTCACTAATATGGAATTGAGGAAATCCTCCATTATCATTTATATATTGACTTAAGGTAATGACTCCAGCTCTTCGTCTTACTCTATCGATAAATTCTATTGCTGTGTCAACATCACTAGTTGCTTCGAGAACAGCTTCAGCATACATCAAATACACATCTGCTAAGCGAATATGTCTAAAATTGATTTCGGAACGACTATTTCCATCTTCACTTTCTAAATGATACCAGTTAGAATATTTTTTCGCATAAGAACTTTGGCCAAATACCCAACCAGGTTTATCATTAATAGGTAACCCATAATATAGACCATCTCCATCTACGGGAACGATACTAGCTCCCATTCTTTTGGACTGCATATTTCCATCATTAACAGGATTGTTTGGATCGATTTCATCTCGTACAAAAAGCTCATGAAGATAATAAGTAGGAAGCACAACATTAAATGCTCCGAACTGTAATTGTCCCATTGATCTTGCGATACCACTAGCTTCTGCTCCAGTTTCGAAGGTATTATCATCTACAACATTCCCATTTGCTCCTGGATTAAATTCTACAGAATAAGGAGTTTCTAAAATGGATTCCGAGTTGAATTCCGTTAAATGAGAAAAATTGTCAAGATTGTTAGGGGCTAAGCTATAAAGATTAGAATCTATCACTTCTCTAAATTCGTTAGCAGCTTGTTCCCATTGTTGACTATATAAATATGTTTTTCCTAATAAAGCTGTAGCTGCTCCCCAAGTAACTCTACCCAAGTCGCTGGAAGGCCAAGTTTCTGGTAAATTAGCTTTAGCAAAAATAAGGTCTGGAATGATTACCTGATTAGTTACTTCTTCAATTGAACTAAAAGGAGCTGCTATTTCTTCTGAAGTTCTTGCAACAGAGGTTCTAATAACTGCACCACCATAAGAATGCGCTACCTGGAAATGATAAAATGCTCTTAAGAATCGTGCTTGAGCTTCAATAGATATTGCTTCTTCCGGATCATCAAATACATTAAGGTTTAGTGGAAGTTGCTCAAGTACTTGATTAGCTCTGAAGATACCAATATATAGTTCGTTCCATTTATCTACTACTTGCTCGCTTGCATCACCAAAATTTAAAGAAGCAAATTCAATTTGTCTATAAAAGTTTTCGGTACCTGCTTCATCTCCTAAAAGCATCTCAAATGCTAATCCAGATCCACTGATACCTTGAAACTGAAGCGCACCATACACAGTTGTGAGGGCTGCATCAAAATCATTTGGAGTACTCCAAAAAGTTTCTTCAGTTACAGCATTTGGATTGTCTACGTCTAATTCGCAACTGGATATCACAATAAAACCTAAAATTAGTGTGACGTACGTGTTTAGTTTATGTTTAATTTTCATAATAAATTATATTGTAAGTTTAAAAACCAAGTTGAACACCAAATAAAATTCTTCTGGATACTGGATAGGTCAATTGATCAACTCCTCTTGTAAAAATTCCGTCTCCTCCAATTTCAGGATCAAAACCTGTGTATTCGGTAAACGTAAACGGGTTTTGAGAGGTTGCATATACCCTAAAACTGGAAAAGAAATTTGGCAGCGCATCCTTAGGGATCGAATAGCCTAAGGTAATATTTCGTATTCTCCAATAGGATCCATCTTCTAGAAAAAAGTCGGATCTTGCTCTAGTACTCGCAGTAGATACATTTCCTGCCCTTCTTGCTGGAATGTTAGAGGATGGGTTTTGTGGTGTCCATTGATTGAATTGTTCTTCATGTCTTCCATTGATGTAAGCGGAAAGACGTGCTCCGTTATACACTTCTGCACCATAAGAAAAATAATTTTGTATGAAAAAATCAAAACCTTTATACTCTAGATTTAAACTTAGACCAGCTTCAAAATCAGCTTGTCCTGATCCTGCATACACTCTATCATCATCGTTGATGGTGCCATCAGCAGTATCAGGAATTCCATCACCATTAGTGTCTACAGTAAGTTGATCAATATAAGCTATATCACCTATTCTTGCATCAGGAACTATTTGTTGATAGGCTTGTAACTCTTCTTCTGTTTGGATTACTCCTTCATTTTGAAGTAGAAAAAATGCACCTGCTTCAAATCCTTCTGCTAAAAATGTAGTATTATCAACATTACCTACAGTAAATACGGGAGTTCCTCCAGAAAAACCTCTGCTTGTACCGTTAAGATCTGTTACTTCATTGACATTTCGTGTAAAAGTACCCGCAATGTTCCATTTTAATCCATAAGAAGTCTGGTCTTTATAAGATAATGCTATTTCAATTCCCTGATTTGTTAAATTTCCAGCATTGACAACTCGACTTCTAAAACTTTGATCTCTTGGTGCACTGGTTCCTGTTGATGGCGGAAGTCTTTCTTCTAATAGAAGATCTTTTCGGTCATTTAGGTAATAGTCAGCTGTAAAATTAAGTTTATTACTAAACATGGATAAATCAACACCTACGTTTCTGGAGATTTTAGTTTCCCACTGTATATTAGGATCTACCAAACGTCTTCCGATTTGACCAAATGCCAAATTTTCAGCTTCTCCAAAAATAAAATTCACTCCTGATTCTATTGTTGGTATAAATGGAGTCGGATTAGTACCTGCTATGGTTTGATTTCCTACTTCGGCGATACTTCCTCTAAATTTAAGGTTGTTAATGAAGTCGAGATTTGCATTTTTGAAAAATGGCTCCTCGCTAACATTCCAACCAGCAGAAATTCCATAAAAGACCTTAAATCTATTAGAAGTAGGGAAATTAGAAGAACCATCTCTTCTTATACTTGCGGATAAAAGGTATCTATCATCAAAATTATATTGAACTCTTCCTAATAATCCACTTAATTTATTGGTTATGTCAAACCCAGTTGGATTTATAGGTTCTTGTCCTTGACCTAAAACAGGTGTATTATTACTAGCAAGACCAATAACACCAGTACTTAAATTTTTGGAATCAAATTGTTCATAAGATGTCAGTGCAAGAAGCTTAAGATTATGATTGCCAAAATCTACATTATAACTTAATGAGTTTTCTATCGTATTTCTTTGTGTAAAAATAAAACTCTCTTGTAGAATAGCATCTTCACGTGATGCACCAGGTACGAAATTTCCTTGTACATTGAAAAGAAGATACTGTGGGCGTAAAAAGTTTCTCCTAAAATTCCAATTATTCCTACCTAAATTCACTTTATAGGTTAGCCCTTTAAGAATTTCATAATCTAAACTAAAAGCGATGTTAGAACTTCTTATGCGTCTTTCATCTTCATCATTCAAAAGTCTGGTTAAAAAACTCAACAACTCTGGTTGTCCAGTTCCCACTCCTAATTGTACCACACCATTCACGGGTTGTATATTTGAAATCGGAGGTTGAAAAGGTCTTTGGGCAACTGCTTGCTCTAATAGGGCAAATGGTTCCTGAACTCTCAGTTCATCCGTAATACCAATACTTGTAAAGATTTTTAACCTTTCTTTGGTATACTGTCCTGTAATTCTAGTGGTTAATCGATTAAAACCAGAATTAATAAGTACCCCTTCTTGATCAAAATAAGAACCATTAATATTTAAAGAGAGATCACCAACTCCTCCAGATATATTTAAATTATGGTTTTGTATTAAAGCATTGTCATTTTGAACATCACCCACAAAGTCACTATCAAAATCCAGAGCATTTGGATTTAAAAAGAATGTATTGTTTACTGTTCCATCAGCATCATTTACTGCTTGATCAGAAAAAAGTTGTTGATTCGTATTCATTAAAGGAACACCTGATGTAATATTTTGAACAGCTAAGTAAGTTGAATAATCTACTTTTAATTGTCCTTGTTTCCCTTTTTTTGTGGTTATGAGGATAACTCCATTAGCGGCTCTAACTCCATAAACAGCGGCAGAAGCACCATCTTTTAAAATATCAATAGATTCTATTTGTTCTGGTGCTATATTAGGATTTCCTTGAAAAGGTATTCCATCTACCACAAAAAGAGGACCTAATGATCCTGGGCTTAATGAACCAACTCCTCTAATTTGTATGTTTGCCTCTTCACCAGGTCTACCATTACTCGCTTGGATGTTAACACCAGCAATTTGTCCTTGGAGTGATTCTGCAACATCAGATACAGGTGCTTTAGAAATAATTTCGGCACTTACGCTATTTACTGCTCCCGTAACTTCAATTTTTCGTTGCGTTCCATATCCAATAACTACTACTTGTTCTAGTTCTTGACTGTCCTGCGCGAGAACAACATTGATTGTAGTATTATTGCTTATGGTTATAGATTGTGTAGTGAAACCAAGAGATGAAAATACTAAGACCTCTCCTTTAGAAGCTTTTATTTCATAATTTCCATCAAAATCAGAAACGGCTCCTCTTTTGGTTCCCTCTACTAAAACGTTTACTCCTAATAAGGGCATGCCGGTTTCATCTATAATTTGTCCGGTAATATTCATTTTATCTTGCGCTTTCGTACTGACGAAACATAACATCAGTAGACAGATCAATAACCAATGATACTTTTTGGTTATAGTTGTTTTGTTATTTTTCATAAATGATAATAGAAACTTAGTAAAATTTAATACTTATTAATGATTTCTCATTTTTTTAAACTCAATTCACTGAAATGATCAAAACAAACATATAAATCTTAAAGTTTTATTAAAAAAAAAGAAACTAGACAAAAAATAGACAAGTGTGTTTTTGTAAAAAAAAGTGTTAAATATTTACTTAGAGGGTGTGGAGATAGTATTAACAATTTACAATTTAATAAAGACATGTGATTATTAATGCTAATTCTTCTTTTTGATAAGAAAAACAAATTCAAAAGCCCAATGATCATTGGATTTCGAGGTTTTTTAATTTTTAACATATTAGAAACAATAAGATAACAAATTATTTAAAAAAAGCATCGCTTTTTGGTTTGTTTCTATACAAAAGGTTATTTTTTTTAGAATTACCTAAAAAAATTGTGACCCTCCTATTAGATAAAATTCAGAAGATATTATTTTATCATAATTTTCCAAAACGATGTAGTTTGGTTCAGTTTTAATCTAGTTGCGTATAAAGAATATCTTTTTATTAAATCGTAAGTTTATTTTCTAAAAATTTATATTATGAAAAAATTTACGTTAATTTCTTTTTTATTTGTTATTTCTTTAGGGTTTTCCCAAAGTATTACATGGAACAATCCAATTAGTGCAGTTGCTCCTGGTGAAACTATTAATATGGATATTTCCTATGATGCTGGCTCAGAAGACTTTTTCTATGTGAGCGTTATGTTAAGAGAGCTCAATGCTTCTGGTGGTACTGTAAACAACTATAATGTAATATTTCCTGTTGATGAAAGTGGAGGTCAACAGCCCAATGCTCAAGACAATGTGACATTTAACTATACTATTGATGCTTCCGCTCCTAATTCAACAGCTCTTCCAGCAGGACATAGTTATCGACTGATAATATTTATGTCGTATAATAATGATGGTGGTTTTAGAAATGATAATACTGACATTATTGTGGATTCAACATTATCCATAGGCTCCTTTGACAATGAAAAAAGTATAAGTGGTTTTTATCCAAACCCAGTAAAAGATGTTTTGTACTTTAATGATGAATCGATTTCCGATCAATATACTATTATTGATTTTACAGGAAGGACTGTAAAATCTGTAAAAGGAGCATCATCATTAAATGTCGAGGAATTAACTGCAGGCACCTATTTTATACAAACTGAAAAAGGAACTGGAAAATTTGTAAAAATCTAGTTTAGAGTTATTAGTTTTTTATTGTTTCGTATGATTGGGCGTTTTTTAATGCCTAATCATACTTATTTATACAATACTCCTAAACGAATTATTTGGGGTCATAAAATTATGTCTAAACATTTAATTATGGGTGACTTGTGTCATTAGATCCTATCACATTAGAAGTTTATGATATGAAGTCAAGCCTGGATAAAAAAGTTGAATTAATTAAAAAGAAAAAGAAAATGTTAAAAAAATGGTATTCACAAATAGACTTAAGAATTGTACCAATAGTTGCTTTCGCAATGGTAATGTCTAATTGTTCCAATGAAGAGTCAAAACCAGATACGAATTCTATGGATAGCGAACCAGTAGCTGTAAATGATACTTTAACAGTTGAAGAAGATAGTAGTTCTGGTGAGGCAAATAGAATCAATGTTTCTGCAAACGATATTATTGGAGAAAATGGTGGAGATGGAGATGATTATAGTATATCCACCGAACCTTCGAATGGTACACTTACTGAAATTAGTGATGGTGTATTCGAATATATTCCTAATTACAATTATGATGGAACAGACCGATTTACATATATCATAACAGATGCAGATGGAGATGAAGCAACAGCAAGCGTAAACATAACTGTAAATCCATTTGTGCCTACAGCAGATGATTTTAATAACATAAATCCTGATCTACCATCTTTTGTTTCTATAGATGATACCACACCTCTTGACAAAAAGTGGGTGAAAATGGAAGCAATGTCAGATGAATTTGATGTCTGGGATGCTAATAAGTGGTTTAAATCTACTTGGAACTATGGAGTACCTGTTTTTATGTCTAATTCCAATGAAAATTCTGGTGTTGCTAACGGTAATTTATGGATAAAGGCTACTCTTAATGAATCTAACCCAGAACAAAGGTGGTTTCAAACAGCAAGAATCCATTCCAGAGAGAAAACAAGCTATCCTATGTATACAGAAGCTCGTATAAAAACAGCTCATATATCTGCGTATAATACCTATTGGTTAAACAACGGAGATATTTCTGATAGAGATGAAATTGACATTATAGAAAACAATTCTAAACCTTCTTGTAATTGTCAACCAGACTTTCCAACAACTATGAACTCTCAATATTTTCATGCCGATTCAAATTTGACACCAGTTACTATAAGAAATAAAGGGAATTATAGTAATAATAATTTGTCAGATACCAATCCTCTAAAAGGTATTAGATGGAATGAGGAATATCATATCGTAGGAGTATGGTGGAAGGATAATAAAAATATTCAGTTCTATCTAGATGGAGAACCTGCAGGAAGTGTAGTAGTTGGCAACCATGAAACGGGAGACAATTTTCCGAGTCGTGTTTTTACCAGAGATTTAGAGATAATTTTTGATTTATGGACTAATGAGGCGGATTGGTTAGGAGGACTTCCGCCAAAGTCCGATTTAGGAGATGATACCATTAACACTATGCGAGTTGATTGGGTGAGAACTTGGAAATTAGAAGATAAGTAAGCCGTAGAGAACATTTAAAATATTTAAAAAAGCTTTTAAAACCCTGTAAATTTTATAGAACTAAAAGCGTAATATTATAAAAATGGAAATATCATTCTTATTACTTTTTAGCGTATTTATATCATTAAAATCCTGTTCTAATGGAGATGATATCGCAAATCCTGTAACCATTACTGATCCTGATCCCGATGTGGTTGTCACAGATCCGGATGATCAAGGATTTGATTGGGAAGGAATAGATATTCCTGCAGAAGCAGGAGAGGGCAAGTTTTGGAAATTAAATCAGGAAGCTTCGGATGATTTTAATTACAATTTTACTGCTACGCCAAGTGCAGCGACATTTGGAGGAAAATGGACTAATTTTTATCATAATAACTGGGAAGGACCAGGTCCTACTAAGTGGGTTAGAGAAAATGTTTCTGTTGGAGATGGAGATCTTCAAATCAAGGCTACCAGAGTCCCGGGAGAGACTAAATCTTTTGATGTAGATTGTGATGTAGATGGTGTGGCAGAAACTTGGACTTTACCTACTACTAGAGCAGGTTGTATTACTTCGACGACAAGAGTAAAGTATCCTGTATATGTAGAAGCAAGAGTAAGAGTTGCGGATGCAGTTACGGCCTCTGATGTCTGGCTATTAAGCCCTGATGATACTCAGGAAATAGATATTATAGAGGCCTATGGTGGAACTGGAGAAGATGATAGGAATTTATGGTTAGCAGAGCGTATACACCTTAGTCATCATACTTTTATTAGAAACCCTTTTCAGGATTACCAACCAAGAGACGCAGGAAGTTGGTGGAGAAAAAATGGAGTCAATCAATGGGGTGGTCAATGGGTTCGAATTGGAGTGTATTGGAGAGATCCAAAACATTTAGAATATTACATTGATGGTGAAAAAGTAAGAATACTTTCGGATAATGCGTTTGCAAGTAGAGATGTTAATGGTAATTGGTTGTATACCTATCCACAACCTGTTAGTAATGGTTCCTTGCCAACTGCGGCCAATGGATTCCAAGCAGTTAATCAAGCGAGTAGCTTAGAACAAGCCCAAAGCAACTCTTCTACCAGTGTTATTGATCCACTTAATTATCTTAATAACGGAATGAATTTAGATAAAGAAATGGATATTATCATTAATGTCGAGGATCAAAATTGGAACGCTTGTAATGGGCGAACTCCGTCGAACTCTGAGATTCAAAATGAAGATAATCATACCTTTAAGGTAGACTGGATACGTATATATGAACCTAAAGAAGTTAATTGATTTAGATTAGATTTTTGTTTGAAGTAAGTGAGAAAAGATAAAAGCTTGGTAAGACTCGTTACTTTTAGTTATAAACTAAGCTTTTCTTTTCAAACTTGCTGAAAACTATTGAGAAGTAAGTTCTTAATTTTGAAAAATGAATATCGAAAATTCTATTTAAGAAATCTTATACTATCCTTTAAATATAAAGCTTTGATCTGTTTCCTTTTCATAATCAAACTCATATAAGTAAGCCCCTTTTTTGGAGCTCGATTTATCTTTAATTTCAGTTTTTTTCAAAAAATTTAGAGATAGTAACTTTTTCCTAAAGTTTCGAGAATCTAATCTTTTTTGAAAGATTTGTTCGTATAAGGTTTGAATTTGTGGTAAAGTAAAATATTTCGGAAGTAACTCAAATCCAATTGGAGAAAACCTAGCCTTTTCACGTAGTCTATCCAGTGCATCTTTTACCATTTGATTATGGTCTAATACTAATTCTGGTAACTCATCTAGTGAAAACCAAAATGCACCATGTTTATTCACTAGTTCTTTATTATTCTCATCGATTCGGATTAGAGCATATTGGCCAATAGAAATACAGCGTGCTCCGGGATCTCTATCAACTGCTGAGTAGGTCTTTAGCTCTTCCATAAAAATGTTTTCCAGACCTGTAATATCTTTTAAGATTCTTAAACCAGCTTGATTAGCATTTTCATTTTGTCTGATAAAACTTCCAATCAAAGACCACGAACCTTTTAGAGGTTGTATTTCTCGCTTAAAAACAAGAAGTTTTAAAGTTTCATTGTCAAATCCAAAGATGATACAGTCTACAGCAACCAATACCTGCTCTTTATTTTCATACCAACTATTTTGCTGATTTTTGGCAAACTCCATAAAATATTCTTTAAAAAATAATAAATGTAATAATTACATTTATTATTTTTGTTATAAATAAAGGTTTTAATAATGAACAAAGAAAATACATTTATCCCAGAGCTCATAGTATCTTCTCCAGGGAGAATAAATTTTATGGGTGGTCATACGGATTATAATAATGGTTTTGTACTTCCTACTGCTATTGATAAAAAAATACGTTTTGAGTTTAAAAAAAATGGAACAGCGGATACTTGTAATTTCTATAGTAGAAATTATGATAAATCCTTAAGAGTAGATCTAAATAATATTTCACCTAGCACAGAAAATTGGGAAAATTATATTTTAGGTGTACTACATCAGCTATCTAAAAGATCAGATAAGATTCGAGGTTTTGATTGTTTCTTTTCTAGCGAGTTAGCAATTGGTTCTGGATTAAGTTCATCTGCTGCTCTAGAGTGTGGTCTTGCATACGGTGTAAATTCATTGTTTGAATTAGGGCTTTCTAAAAAAGATATCACTGTACTAAGTAGAGATGCTGAACATGAATATGTTGGTACTAAATGTGGTATAATGGATCAGTATGCTTCCGTTTTTAGTGAAACAAACAAAATTCTTTTTCTTGATTGTAAATCTCTCGAACATAGCTTAATTCCAATTGATTTGGTGGATTTTAAAATACTAATTCTAAATACCAATGTAGAACATAACCTGGCTACTAGTGAGTATAACGTTAGAAGACAGCAATGTGAGGAAGGGGTAGCTTTTATCAAGAAAAGATATCCAAATATCTCGTCTCTTAGAGACGTTAATTTAGATATGTTAGAAGAGGTAAAAGATGAAGTAAGTCAAACTGTTTTTCGAAGATGTCAATATATTATCCAAGAAAATAAAAGAGTTTTAGCAGCTGCGGAGTTTCTAAAAAATAACGAGTTAAATGAATTTGGAGACCTTTTATATCAATGTCACGATGGAATTCGACATAAGTACGAAGTTAGTTGTGATGAATTAGATTTTTTAGTGGATTTCTCCAAAGAAAAGGAATATGTAATTGGATCCAGAATGATGGGTGGAGGTTTTGGAGGATGTACGGTAAATATTGTACATAAAGATTACATCGATGCGTATACAGAAGAAGTGAGTATAGCATATAAAGAACGATTTAATATCGATTTAGATGCTTTTCAGGTAATGCCAAGCAATGGAACAAGTATCGAATTTACAAAGTCTAAAGTATCATAGTAAGCTAAAAAAGATATCACATGATTAACGAAAATCCCCATAGAAGATATAACATACTAACAGGAGAATGGGTTTTAGTATCTCCTCATCGTACTAAACGGCCATGGCAAGGAAAAGAAGAAAAACAATCTATAGCCCAGAGACCTTCTTATGATCCGAATTGCTATCTGTGTCCAGGAAATACTAGAGCAAGTGGAGCTTCAAATCCCCAATATGAAGGACCTTATAGTTTTGTAAATGACTTTTCTGCCTTGTTGTCTGAAACTCCAAAAGAGGTTTTTTCCGAAGGATTGTTGAAAGGAGTATCTGAAAGAGGGGTTTGTAAAGTAGTTTGCTTTTCTCCTGATCATTCTTTGACATTGCCTATAATGAAGGTAGAAGAGATTCAAAATGTTGTTAAACTATGGAAAAGGGAATATGAGGAATTAAGTGAGGTGTCATATATCAATCATATTCAGATATTTGAAAATAAAGGAGATGTCATGGGGTGCAGTAATCCTCATCCTCATGGTCAAATATGGGCTCAGGAGTCTATCCCGCTGGAAGTTTCTAAGAAAACAGCGCAAATGAAGAAATATTGGCTTGATACGAATCAAAGTTTATTACAGGCCTACTTAAAACAGGAATTGGAGACAAGAGAAAGAATAATTTTAGAAAATGATCACTTCGTTTCTCTGGTGCCATATTGGGCAATTTGGCCTTATGAAACAATGATATTGCCAAAAGAACATAAACGAAGTATTAAAGAGCTAAATGAAGAGGAGATAGCTTCGTTTGCGCAAATCATAAAGGATTTAACGATTAGATATGATAATTTATTCAATTGTAGTTTTCCGTATTCTGCAGGGATTCATCAAGCTCCAACAGATGGAGACCCTCATAAAGAATGGCATTTTCATATGTCTTTTTATCCTCCATTATTAAGGTCAGCAACCGTAAAAAAGTTTATGGTAGGTTATGAGATGTTTGCAGATCCACAGCGTGATATTACGGCAGAACAAGCAGCAAAAACTTTAAAATCCTTATCAACAGTACATTATACTACAGGATAATTTTCTTTAAGCGGTGGATAAAAAGTGAGATATGAGTAATCAAATGATGACATTAAAAAAACTTGCAGAGCTATCTAATTTTTCGGTTTCTACCGTGTCAAAAGCATTAGCTGATAACCCTGAGATTAGTATAAAGACCAAAAATAAAATCAAAAAGCTGGCAGAATTTTACAACTATAAACCAAACATAACTGCCAAAAACCTAAAGGAGAGAAAAACAAGGGCCATAGGAGTGATCATTCCTAATATTTTGGCTCATTTTTTCGCTAAAGTTTTATCTGGTATTGAAAAAGAGGCAACAGAAAAAGGATATAATATTATTACTTGTATCTCGGATGAATCTTTTGAAAAAGAAGTAAAAAGTATAGAAATGCTAGCAAATGGAAGTGTTGATGGATTTATCATATCGATATCTAAAGAGACTTTCGTAAAAGAGAATTATAAGCATTTACAAGGAGCTATAGATAAAGGATTACCTATATCCATGTTTGATAGGGTGACTGATAAAGTCTATTGTGATAAAGTTGTTATTAACGATTTTCAATCTTCTTATACCGCTACAGAAAAGCTAATCAAATCTGGTTGTAAAAATGTTGTTTTTGTAACGCCAATTCATCATACAAGTGTAGGATTAGATAGGGTAAGTGGATATGAAAAAGCATTAAAGGACATATTAAAAAGAAAAGGGAAGCCTAAGGTTTTGGTAATTGAAGATTACCAAAAGTTTACAGATAGCTTTACAGCGTTTTTAAAGGATAATAAAGTAGATGGTGTTGTTGCGGCTGATGAACTCTCTGGAATTTATACAATGAATTTGTTAATTGGTGCGGGTCATAGAGTTCCCGAAGATGTTTCTGTTATTGGCTTTACTGACGGGATTCTTGCGGGTAATAGTAATCCTCCATTGACAACTATAGATCAAAGAGCTGTAGAACTTGGAAAAGTAGCTGCTAATAATATAATTAGTAGGTTAGAAGACAACCAAAAGGAAGCTATTACCTATGAAACTACAGTACTGGAAACTTATCTAATAGAAAGAGGTTCTACAAAATTTAAGTAGCTCTCAATCTATTCCATTTCTATGGTTATTGGCCAGCCAATAAATTGTTTAGCCTCTTTTTTTCGAACATCTTCAAACCTTGGCCAACACTCAAAGGTGACAGTTTTTTCTTTTTTTCGAAATCTAATCATACCATAACCAGCTCCATTCGAAGGGCTATCAGGATTGGCATAAGCGTGCATTGTAATCTTGTTATGAAAGCCATCAAGATATTTGCCTATCCAAGGAAGCTTATCAGAAGATGTAGCAGGTTCTGCATCTTCTGGCCACCACCATCGGCTATAAAAGTTGTTTACAATTGCAGGAACAACAAAAGCCCAAGGACCATCATCATATGACTCAATTCCATGTTGTATTACGGTTGCTAAGTGTTGATCGCCGGCAATGTGTATTGCATTGGCATTTTTTATAGCTTTTAAAGCTCTGTTCCTTCCCTTTTGTGGCCATCCGTTAGAGTCCATATCAGCATGTAATCTATTATCCATGGAACCATGTAAATGTGCTCCTCCACAAAATCCAGTTTGTGATAAAACTACTTTAAAATCGGTTGTTTGTTGATCGCTACCCCAAGATTTTAAGAATTCAATTTGCCGATTTCCTAATAATTCTAATCCATCTAGATCCACGGTATTAGGGTCATAATTAGGATCTCTAATATGATCAGGTCTTGGGCCAATTTGAGGAATCTTACCCTTTGGGCCTGATTTAAACTTTCTATCCTCAATAATGGCGAAATCAACACCTCCCCAAATCAAATTGGTATAATAAACGCCAATATCTTGCTGTATTGGTGTTGGATCGTACTGATCTGGAAGATGTGAGGTTTGACATCTTTCAACCATTTTTACATATTCAGGATGGTAAAAATAACCACCATCATCTCCCGCCATAGTAGAAGCTTTCTTACCATATTCGCCCCATAAATTTCCTTGTCCTATATCATGATCATCTGGTATGGTGATACAAGGTCTAGTTCTAAAAACCTCTCTAAACTGCAATCCAAATTTCAACCAAGCAGCAGTATGCTCCTGATGATCGTATGATTGATCCCCAGCAAAAAAGACTAAATCAGGATCCTGAAAATTTATGTTTCGTATATAATTATCTCTATCACCTCTATCTTTGTTGCTATTACAAGAAAGAGCAGCCAAAGTAATTTCGTCTTTATCTGTAGGATCTCTTCTAATAACACCTTCATACCTAGCTTCAGTGCTATGTAAAATTCGATAAGATATATTTTCTTTATAGTTCCAATTATTGATTCTAAAAGTAGCTGACCAACCAAGTTCGTTCACCATTTTTTTCTGGACTTCTCTCCATGTTCCATTTTCTTTGATTTCTAACCGAACTTCTCTAGTTTCATCTGGATACAGCGGGAATAGTTGTGCTGTTAATTTAAGAGTTTCATTACTAACTGTATAAATTCCAAATGCAATAACTTCTCCTCTTGGAACTTTTACATCAATGATGGTGTTCGACTTTCTATTCCACCAATCATTTGTGGCAATAGTATCAATACCTGTAAAAGGTGATTCTATATATGTAGGGTCAGATGCTGTTTCTTTTTGTGATTTTTTATTGGAACATCCTAGAAGTAAAGTAGATAAGATAAGGAAATAGCAAGCTTTTTTCATGATTGGAAATATGAATATAAAAGTTGTGGTTGTGTTATTTATTAGAAATTGAAAATTACAAAGTTCTCTAGTTTGTTAAAAAAAATAGACTGGACAAAAACTAAACAAGAAGAAAATGTGAAGAATCACTACTAAAAAATTATTTACAATTTCTTCTTAGTAGTAAAGGCCTTTTGTTTTGTTTTTCAATACTTCTAGCTAAAAAATTCTGATCAAAAACTAGATACTAAAAACATCTTGTCTTATTCGATTTTTCTTACAAATTGATGAGATTTTTACTGATTTATTCATATCGGTTTAGTTTTAAAACAGTGATTGTATAGTTTTTGTTCAGTCGATGTAGTCAACTTAAAATTGATGATATAGTAGTTTTGGTCCAATAATGTTGTGGAATAATTAATAAAAAATGAAAAAAGGTTATTTTTTGACAATACTGTTTCTTTTGAATATCTGTATAGGTTGTAAGCCTTCATTACCAGAGAAAGTAGCTGATGCATATGAGAAACTTCCTAAAACTATAGATTATAATACGCATGTAAAACCAATTCTATCTGATAAATGTTTTGCATGTCATGGTCCTGATAAAGCAAAGATCTCTGCGGGTTTACAATTACATTCCGAGGAAACTGCTTTTCTGGAATTACCAGAATCACCTGGTAAATTTGCTATAGATCCGGGAAATTTAAAAAAATCGGAAGTTTTTCATAGAATTTTGTCCGAAGATCCTAAACTGGTGATGCCCACTCCAGAATCCTATCTAAAACTCTCTTCTGAAGAAAAAGCAATTTTGATTAGATGGATAGAAGAAGGCGCAGAATATAAAGATCATTGGGCTTTTATTACTCCAAGCAAACCAGAGATACCACGTATAGAAAATAGAACTTTAGAAAAAAATCCGATTGACAATTTTGTAATCAAAAAACTATCTGAAAACAATTTAAATCTATCAAAAAAAGCTAGTAAAGAGTTGTTATTAAGAAGAGTCTCCCTTGATCTTACTGGTTTGCCACCAACCAAGGAGGAATTGCTTGATTTTTTGAATGATGCAAGCTCCAATGCCTATGAAAAGCAGGTTGATAGACTTTTGGCTTCAAAACATTATGGAGAAAAGATGGCAATCGATTGGTTGGATGTCGCAAGATATGCAGATACGCACGGATATTTTGTAGATCGCTATCGTGATATGAGCCCTTGGAGAGATTGGGTAATTAACTCTTTTAATGAAAACATGCCTTATGATCAATTCATAACTTGGCAGTTAGCCGGTGATTTATTAGAAAACCCTACTAAAGACCAAATCTTGGCCACTGGATTTAACAGACTACACCCCCAGAATTTAGAAGGTGGTATTATCGATGAAGAATTTAGAGTAGAGTATGTTTCTGATAGAACCAATGTGGTAGGACAAGGTATCATGGGATTAACCGTTGCCTGTGCTAAATGTCATGATCATAAATATGATCCGATTTCCCAAAAAAATTATTTTGAATTATTCAGTTTTTTTAATCAGGTAAATGAATCTGGTCAAATTCCGTGGGACTGGTCAATGCCTGTTCCTACGATGTTACTTCCGACCAAAGAAGAAGAACAAATGATGGCCTACATTGATGATCTTGTAAATAATTCTCAGCGTAAAATAGAACGTGTCACGGAAAGTGAAAAGGAAAAAGTAAATCAGTGGATTGCTAAAGAAAAATATCGAAGAGATTCATTTACAGATTCTAAACATTTGGTAGCATATTATGACTTCGAGAATTCTTCTTTGCGAAACAATTTAAATTATTTAGATAAAGGGGAAATGAAAACCCAGTTTGCTGGAAATCAAAAAATTATTCTCAAAGAAGGATACAAAGGAAAGGGACTTCAGTTTGATGGTGATGCGTGGTTAGATTTAGATAAAGTGGGAGTGTTCCAGAGAAGTGAGAATTTCAGTATTGGAATACGTGTTTTTATTCCGAAGGATCTCAAAGAAGGAGTAATTTTTCATAAAGCACAAGGGACAAGATTACATAGTTATCGTGGATATCATCTGTCGATTACAGAAGACAACACTTTTGAGTTACTGCTAGCGCACGTTTGGCCAGATAATGCGATCGTAGAGACCACGATTAAAGAAGTGCCGAGAGAAGAATGGGTTCAACTAACAATGACTTATGATGGATCTAGCAAAGCTAGTGGATTAAAGTTGTACGTGAATGGAGAGCATATGCAAACTAATGTAGTAATTGACAACCTATATAAAGATATTATATTTCATGATTTAGAGGATTATATTTATCCAGAACCCATAGAACCTGGTTTACAAATCGGGGCAAGATGGCGTGGTAAAGGGATTGCAGGAGCAATTGTAGATGACTTAAAAGTATTTAGCAAGGAGCTAACTCCTTTGGAAGTCTTAAAACTTTCTGATACTAAGCTTTTGAAACCTTTGATTTCAAAAACGTCCAAAGAACTCTCAGATACCGATAAAAAACTGCTTACCGACTACTATTTGTCAGCGAAATCCATTCCAACGCGAGAAGCCATTTCGTCGCTTCAAGAAGTTCGAACGATCCAAGCAGATAGCGCAGATAACATTAAGGAGATAATGGTAATGAAAGATTCTCCAGGACTCAGGAAAACATATTTATTAGAAAGAGGACAATATGATGCTCATGGAGAAGAAGTTTTCTCAAATACGCCAAGCAGTTTACCAGCAATGTCAGAAGATTTACCAAAAAACAGATTAGGATTAGCTAAGTGGCTAACAGATCCTAAACATCCATTAACGGCAAGAGTAGCTGTAAATAGGTATTGGCAGAATTTCTTCGGAAAAGGAATCGTAGAAACCTCTGAAGATTTTGGTAATCAAGGAAGCTTACCAACGCATCCTGAGTTACTGGATTGGTTAGCAACTAATTTTATAGAGTCTGGATGGGATCTAAAAGCATTAAATAAACAGATTGTGATGTCTCAAACCTATCAGCAAGATTCTAATGTTTCTGAGGAATTAAGAGAGATAGACCCTGATAATTTATTATTGGCTCGAGGACCATCTAAACGGTTGTCTGGGGAAATGCTTCGTGACAATGCATTAGTAGCAAGTGGATTGTTAAACACTAAAATAGGAGGCGAAAGTGTAAAACCATATCAACCAAAAGGACTTTGGAAGATGACACACTTACCCTACAAAAGAGATGCTGGAGATAAGTTATACAGAAGAAGTTTATACACTATCTGGAAAAGAACAGCTCCCAATCCTACCATTGCAACATTTGATGCTTCGACTAGAGAAATATGTATGACACGAAGACAAGAAACGAATACTCCTTTGCAAGCTTTAGTGTTGCTAAATGATCCTACATACATTGAAGCTTCTAAAGTAATGGGTAAAAATATGATAGCTTTTGCTTCTGTAGAAGAAGGTATTAAAGATATCTATATCCGATTAACGGGGAGGCAGATATCTCAAAAGGAGTTACAGTTATTAGTTGCTCTTCAACAGGAAGAATATGATAGGTTTAATAGTAATATTTCAAAAGCAAAAGGCTGGTTGGCATCAGGAGATTTTGCTTTTGATCCAGATGATAACCTATCGATGATCGCAGCAAATGCGATAGTTGCCAGCACCATTATGAATTCTGATGCCACCATAACTAAAAGATAATACGTCTATGTGCAATCACCACGATACCTTACGGTCTGATAATAAAGACCTACAACAAGTAGAAAAAATGATGGATAGGAGAGCTTTTCTAACCAAAACGTCTTTAGGTTTTGGTGCTTTGGCTTTAGGTTCTCTTCTAAATACAGAAAAAGCTTGGAGTGCTGTTAAAAATAATGTACAGCCTGATTTAGGAATGTTTAGCAGAAATGATTTAGGATTACCACATCATGTTCCGAAAGCAAAGAGAGCTATCTATTTGTTTCAGAGTGGCGGTCCTTCTCAAATTGAACTTTTCGATTATAAACCGAAGCTAAAAGATTTATTTGGTCAGGAATTACCAGATTCCGTAAGAAAAGGACAACGTCTTACAGGTATGAGTGCTGATCAAACGTCATTACCTATTGCTCCATCTATTATCGACTTTAAACAATACGGAGAATCCAGAGCTTGGGTGAGTAGTGCTATGCCTTATTTATCAGAAGTCGTAGATGATATCTGTTTTATAAAATCGATGCAAACTGATGCGATTAATCATGATCCTGCAATCACCTTTTTTCAGACAGGTAGTCAGCAACCAGGAAGACCTTCTATAGGTTCTTGGATTAGTTATGGTTTGGGTTCTGATAATGAAAACTTACCCACATTTATCACCTTAATTTCTAAAAACGGTGGAGGGCAACCTTTATATGCTCGACTTTGGGGAAATGGTTTTCTACCTACAGAACATCAGGGAGTACAATTTAGAAGCGGAAAAGATCCCGTATTGTATCTCACAGATCCTGAAAACTATGATGGTCATAATAGGAGAAATATGTTAGATTATCTAGGAAAATTGAATGATGTACAACATAGTTTCTACGGAGATCCCGAAATTAATGCCCGAATGTCTCAATACGAGATGGCTTTCCGTATGCAAACATCGATACCTGAAGTAACTGATATGAGTGATGAACCGGAGTATATTTTTGATATGTATGGAAAAGATAGTCGCGATCCTGGCACGTATGCTGCAAATTGTCTGTTAGGAAGAAAATTGCTAGAAAAAGGAGTCAAATTTGTGCAGTTATATCATCAAGGTTGGGATCAGCATATCGGATGTCCAAAAGGAGTTTTAGGAAATGCCCGAAAAACAGATCAAGCAAATGCTGCTTTGATTAAGGATTTAAAACAACGAGGCATGTTCGAAGATACATTATTGATTTGGGGAGGAGAATTTGGCCGTACAGTATACTCGCAAGGAAAACTTACGGCTACAGATTATGGGCGTGATCATCATCCTAAAGCCTTTACCATGTTTATGGCGGGAGCAGGTGTAAAACCTGGAATTACCTATGGAGAGACAGATGATTTTAGTTATAATGTAATTAAAGATCCTGTGCATACACACGACTTCCAAGCTACATTACTTCATCTTTTCGGGATTGATCATGAACGATTAACCTACAAGCATCAAGGAAGAAGATTCAGATTGACAGATGTACACGGACATATAGTAAAAGATATACTAAGCTAATTTTTCTTCCCATGAATAAAGAAAATTCAAGACGAGAGTTTATTAAGAATACAGCCTTATTAAGTGCAGGTGCAGCAATCGTGCCTTCTTTCGGATTTCATATTCTTAAAAACAATACTGTGAACAAAGAAAATATAATAGGTCACGGAGATTATCGATACAAAATTGTAAGAGATTGGGCAGATGTCAGTACGGTAAGAAATCCTATTCTTAACTGTCATGAGATGCAAATGGATAGCAAGGGCAGATTAATAATGATGGGAGATCATACGGATAATAACATTTTGATTTTTGATAAATCGGGAAAGCTTTTGGATTATTGGGGTACTGCATATCCAGGAGGACACGGTCTTACGTTGTTTGATGAAGGAGGAGAAGATGTTTTGTTTCTCACAGATTCTGGATGGTTTCTAGATAAAAATGGGAAATGGATACATCATAATGGGAGAGTGACAAAAACTACTACTGATGGAAAAGTTATTTTTGATATTGGACATCCTCAAACGATTGGAATTTACAATGCTGGAGATCATTTTTGTCCCACCGAAACTGCCATAGCACCTAATGGAGATATTTACGTAGCAGATGGATATGGAATGGATTATATCATTCAATACGATGCTAACGGAAAGTATATAAGACATTGGGGTGGTAAACAAAATGAGGATCCCAATTATAGATTAGATAATGCGCATGGAGTGGCTATCGATTATCGTGATAAAGAGAATCCATTAGTAGTATGTACGTCTAGAAATGAAGAATGTTTTAAATGGTTCACATTAGAAGGGAAATATGTGAAAACGTTGCATTTGCCAAATATGCAAGTCTGTAGACCTGTTTTCGATGATCAGAATTTATATGCAGGTGTTTGTTGGTCGCAACTTGAAGTTGGACGAACTACCTGGAAAGATCATACAGGTTTTGTAACCATTTTAGAAGATGATAAAGTTGTATCTAATCCAGGTGGTACAAAACCTTCCTATGTAAATGGAGAATTACAGAAATCATATCAGCTTAAGCATAAGCCAATTTTGCACGGTCATGATGTATGTATTGACGAGGATAAGAACCTATATATCTGTCAATGGAATGCCAATGGAACGCCTCCATTAAAATTAGAAAGAGTTTAAGAAAAGTAAAATAATTTTCTCAAACGATTAAATTGGATGTTTGGGAGCTATGGTAATAAAAATATATAAGAATATTCATGAACGAAGTATCTGATTTTGTTTTGTTTTTGGGAAGATTTCATCCACTAGTTGTACACTTACCAATTGGGTTTTTGTTTTTTGCATTTATACTAGAAATAGCAGCAAAATATCAGAAAAAAGAGCTATTGAAAGAAGCTGTGCCATTAGCCTTGTTTTTAGGAGGATTCAGTGCTATTATTGCTTGTGTGTTGGGATATATGTTGTCATTAAGTGGCGATTATGAAGGTGAAGCTTTGGATAAACATTTTTGGTTTGGTATAGCAACTACAGTTAGTACTATACTAGCCTGGTTGTTGAAAACGAAAAGAATTAAAAATATAGTAAAAGAGTCTGTTAGATTAAATATCGCAACACTTACTTTTATTGTTTTGTTATTAAGTATTACAGGACACTACGGAGGTAATCTAACTCATGGATCAGATTATTTAACAGCCTATTTACCTTTTACTACGAAAGAAAAAAAAGAAGTGCCCAAAATAAATACTATTGAAGAAGCAAAACTATTTGCTCATGTTGTTCATCCTATTTTGGATAACAAATGCTTCAGTTGTCATAATAATTCTAAGAAAAAAGGAGGCCTTTCGTTAGCAGATGAGGTTTCAATTCTAAAAGGAGGAAAAAGTGGTGTTGTTTTAATTGCTGGTAATAGTGGACAATCAGAGTTGATTAAAAGAGTTCATCTAGATCCTGATGACAAAGAATTCATGCCACCTGAAGGAAAAACTCCATTAACAGAAGAGGAAATAAAAATAATTGAGTATTGGATAGATCATGGTCAGGCGGATTTTACAGCAACAGAAGGAACGGTAGATACTCCAGAAGAAATTAAAAAATTATTAATAGAACAACTTCAATTGGGGGATGATCATTCTGCTGGGTCAATGATGGGTGTAGCTTCACCAGTGTCAGAAGAAGTTATGGCAAGCTTGATACAACTGGGAGTAAATATGAGAGAAATTGTATCAGAAACAAATCGATATGATGTTTCTATGTTACCTAAAAATAGCAAAGAATTTGATGTGAAAATTGTAAAAGAAATTCTGGAAGAACTCTCAAAAATTAAGAATAATATTGTTTGGTTGTCATTGCCATCCCAAGGAATTACAGATACCCATCTAGAAATAATAGGTGGTTTTAAAGGTTTACAAAAGTTGGCTTTGCAGAAAAATAATATCTCTGATGCAGGTATTCAACATTTAACTAGTTTAGAGCAATTAGAAAGCTTAAACCTACATAGTAACTCTTTAATAACGAATAAAAGTATCCAACAACTTTCCAAATTTAAAAAGCTAGAAAAAATATACCTGTGGAACACTTCTATTAAAAAAGAAGATAGTATAAACAAGAAAGTAATTTTATAGAAACGAAGTATTACTTAATTTGGACAAATTAGATTGTATCTTGACTACTTTTCTTTAATATTTTAACCACTACAGACTTACTAATCGGAGTATTGCTTTTATCTGCATAATGGTTGAAAGGAACCAGAATATTGGTTTCTGGAAAATACGTAGCAATATTTCCCTGAGGGATATTATAGGAAATTATCTTAAAGTTTTCCGCTTTCCTTAAGGTGTTGTCATAGTTGCTAGTAAGATCAACAATTTCTAAAGCAGCTAGATCAAACTTCTCAATGTCTTTAGGATTCATTAAAACCACTCTTCTTTCATTAAAAATACCTCGATAACGATCATTCATACCATAGATGGTGGTATTAAATTGGTCATGAGAACGAATAGTCATCATCAGGAATTCATCTTCTTGTAAATGATGATCTGGTACGGAACAATTACTAAATTGAGCTTTCCCATTTGGTAATTTGCTAAAATCTAATTCACGAACATTATTGGGAAGATAAAAGCCTGATCCTTTGGATTTTTCTTCTAGTCCTTTAAAACCTGCAAGCATCTCTTGTAGTTTTGCTCTTATAGCTGTATAATCTTCGCTTAATGATAGCCAATCTACTGGATGATTTCCTTTAAAATAAGCATCTGCAATACCACCGATGATTTCGGGTTCGCTTTTAAGATTATCTGAAGCAGGAGATAGCATTCCTTTTGATCTGTGTACCTTTCCCATACTATTTTCTACGGTAAAAAATCGTGGTTTCCCATCTTTTAGGTCAAATTCAGATCTTCCTAATGTGGGTAATATTAATGCTGTCTTCCCCGCAGTAGTATGTGTCCGGTTTAGTTTGGTACTTACTTGTACGGTTAACTCACAATTTTGTAAAGCATCAGCGGCATACTGTGTATCTGAAACAGCAGATACAAAATTCCCACCTAGTGCAAAGAATACTTTCGCCTTTCCTTCATGCATTGCTTTTATAGAATGTACAGTATCAAGACCTGCTTTAGTAGGTGGTGTAAAACCAAAGACATTTTCTACAGCACTATTAAATGCTGGAGATGCATGATGTACAATTCCAACAGATCGATCTCCTTGCACATTACTGTGTCCTCTTACAGGACATGTTCCTGCACCAGGTTTGCCTAAACTTCCTTTCAATAATAATAGATTTACACATTCTTTAATGTTTTCTACGCCATTTTTGTGCTGAGTAAGTCCCATAGCCCAACAAATAATAATCTTATTTTTATGAGCTAGTAGTTCTACAACTTGGTCGATTAAAGAAGATAATACTCCTGATTGTTTGATCAATTCTTGGGCATCAAAATTTTGCAGATGTTCCAAAAGTGATTCATACCCTTGCGTGTAAGTTTGAATAAATTCATGATCAAACACTTCTTTTGTTTGTTTATCTAATGCAGCAAGTTTGATAAGAATAGCTTTTAATAATGCTACATCCTGATTGATTTTTACTTGCAAATGAATATCAGTAAGCGCTTCTCCTCCTACAATAAGACCTTTTACTTCCTGAGGATTTTTAAATCTGATAAGTCCTGCTTCTTTAAGCGGATTGATACTGATTACTTTTCCGCCTTGTTCTTTGCATTTTTGTAATGCCGATAACATACGAGGATGATTTGTTCCTGGATTTTGTCCTATAACTAAAATAACTTCTGCTTTTTCGAAATCATCTAGTGTAACGGAACCTTTGCCAATACCTAGCGTTTCACTAAGCGCCACACCACTAGATTCATGACACATGTTGGAGCAATCTGGCATATTGTTAGTGCCAAAAGCACGTATAAAAAGTCCATATAAAAAAGCAGCTTCATTACTGGATCTTCCTGAGGTATAAAAGATAGCTTCATCAGGATCTTTAAGTTGATGCAAGTGTTCGGCAACAAGTTCGTAAGCTTTCTCCCAACTAATCGGCTCATAATGTATACTATCTGGATATAAAACCATGGGTTCCGTAATTCTACCACTTTTCCCAATTTGATAATCTGTCCATTGTGAAATTTCTTCTACCGAGTATTTTTTAAAAAAAGCAGCATCTACTTTTTTATTGGTGGCTTCTTCTGCCAATGCTTTTGCTCCATTTTCACAATATTCTGCAACTTTTGAAGGTGTATCAGGATCTGGCCATGCGCAACCAGGACAATCAAAACCTTCTTTTTGATTCATTTGAGCAAGTCCTTTTAATGATTTTACAACACCCATTTCTTTAAAAGCATGTTGTAAGGCTACTTTTACAGCCTTAGCTCCAGCAGCATAGGTAGAAGGTTCTTTTACTAGTAAATCAGAAAACTCAGTAGATCCAGTGATAGAAATATTTCTTTTGGAATTAGCCATTTTTGTGAAATGAAGAAATTAATGAAATGGAAGATACAATTATCGGTATAATAAATAATCTATTTGTAAAAATAAATAGTCCTGGTATATCGATTTCACGAAGATAGAATGTTGTTGAGAATAGTAATTGTACTATTTTTGCAATAAGTTAATTTTTATTGCCGTATTGAAACCAGTTTCAGAACATCCTAAAATAGAAGTTTCACTAGAAAAAATAGAAACTTCACAACACGCTTCTTTTCATACAGGAGTGTATAAGCAACCTTATTTTAGTGGTAACTGGCATTATCATCCCGAATTTGAATTATTATTGATTGTTAACGGGCAAGGCAGAAGATTAGTAGCGGATCATGGTGAAGATTTTGAAGTAGGAGATTTGGTTTTGCTTGGTGGATATTTACCTCATGCTTGGATTCCGGATGCCCGATTTCTGGAGGAGAGTTCTGAAGAGTACTGTGAGTCTATTTATGTGCAATTTAGAAAAGATATTTTTGGATCTCATTTTGTAGATGTACCCGAACTGAAAGGAGTTCGTAAAGTGCTACAGGCATCTGAAAGAGGTATAAAAATTATAGGAAAACATCGAACTCATATCGCTGAGTTACTTCAGGAAATCCCTAAGCTTTTTCCTTTAGATCAATTGCTAAAACTAATTAAAATACTGGACCTTATTAATCTTTCAGGATATCAGGTATTAGCATCAGAAAATTATTTGAAAAATAGTTTCTATTTTAAATCAAATCGGATTTTAAAAGTGCACGAATTTATAATGGAGCATTATAAACAAGATGTCTCTTTAGAAAAGTGTGCCGAAATGGTAAACATGACGGTATCCGCTTTTTGTAGATATTTTAAAAGTGAAACTAGCTTTACCTTTACCAATTACTTAAATAAAATACGAATAGATTTTGCTAAAAAATTATTGATTAATACAGACATGCCAATCAAAGAAATTGCTTTCGAATGTGGATACAATTCTGTTCCTTATTTTAATAGACAGTTCAAAAAAATAGAAAAGGTTTCACCTTATACCCTGCGAAAATCTGCTAAAGATTAATAGTGGTTTTTTAAAACGGTTTTTATTTTTTTAAGATTAGATTTGCGAGGTTTAGCTTTAAAGAAGAATCCCTAAGATTGGTTTTATTGATTTTTAAGTGTTCTTTAATGGATTTAGTACCTAACACATATGCTTTCGCATTATTGATAGCATCTACAGCCAATAATTCATCATTGTGGAAGTACCAAATAGAAAACTTATAGGTAGTTTCTTCTTCATTTCTAATAATTGCTTCGTTGTAATCAAAAGGTAACCCTACCATTTGTAGCTTAATTTCATATTGATCGGACCAAAACCATGGGATAGCATTGTAAATAACTTCTTTTCCGCAGATTGAAGCTGCCGCAATTTTTGCTTGATCCACAGCATTTTGTACAGACTCAAGACGTACAAAACGATTATAATGAAGGTTATGATGAAACGTACAATCTCCAATGGCATAAATATCTTTGTCGTTTGTTTGACAAGCCTGATTTACTTTTATACCTTTTTCAATTTCTATTCCTGCATCTTTTGCTAGCTCAGTATTTACAATAACGCCAGTGCCTAATATTATTAATTCGGCTTCATATGTGGTACCATCATGACAAGTGATCGTATTTGTATGATTTATGGATGTGACTGAAGAAACATTTTTGTTGGTATGAATTTGAACTCCATTTAAGGTATGTACATCATAAAAAAATTGACTCATTTCTGGAGATGTCACTCTCGCTAGTATTCTGGATTCGCGTTCTAAAAGAGTAACAGAAGTTCCTAGTTTTCTTAAGGAGGCAGCAATTTCTAATCCTATATATCCTCCACCAATAATTAGCACTCTTTTGTTGGTATCCTTTTTAACTTTCTGGCGAATCGCAGTAGCATCATGTGCTGTTCTAAGGGTATATACTTCAGTTGCTTTGTCTAAATCTTTAATAGGTGGAATTAGAGGTCTTGCACCAGTAGCAATTATAAGTTTGTCATATTGATGTATTACACCATCTTCTGTTATGACAGTTTTATGAATACGGTCAATTTTCTTTATCGAAACGCCAAGTTGTAATGTGATATTTTCTTTTTCATAACTTTCCAATGACTTCAGTAAGTTATTATTTGTCTCTTCTGTTGAGGTTAAATAAGACTTCGACAATGGAGGACGGTGATATGGAGTCTCTGGATCCTTGTCAAATATAATTATAGAACCAGTCCACCCTTGTTTTCTAAGAGAAAATGCAAAATTAACTCCTGCATGACTTGCTCCAATAACCAAACATATTGGAACTTTTGTGTTTTCGTTTAGCATAATAATAATTGAGGTAATTAGAGTGGACTGGTTATCATAAATTTATTGAGCAACTGTGACGATCAAGCCATCCAAACTATCACTAATTTCTAATTGACAACACAATCGGCTATATTCGGTTACATTATCATCTAGTTCTAGCATATCTTTTTCTATTTCTCCAGGAGCACCTGTTTTTTCGAAATAATCTGGATGAATAAATACATGACAGGTAGCGCAAGAACAAACACCACCGCAATCTCCGTCAATTCCTTTGATATCAATATCAACAGCTAGCTGCATTACAGATCCTGAAGTTCCTTCTACCGAAATGGTTTCGTTTTCACTAGTGATAAAAGTTATTTTAGGCATACTTATATTTTTTAATTATTTTTTTGAAAAGAGCGTTATTTGTTAAACTTCACGCGTAAGCTATCAAAACCTACTTTTCTTTTAAATTCTCCAAGCTCCTCGATATTTTCTTGAGCGTCAATAATATCTATAGAGGTTACTTTTTTAGTTAAGACTTGTAAGAGTATTTTCATTATTTGACGAGCATGTGTAGCTCCTAAACATTTGTGATGACTAAACCCAAAACTTACATGAGGATTAATTTTCCTATCTAACATAACTTCGTTTGGATTTTCGAATACAGTTTCATCTCTATTAGCAGATGCCCAACATAATGAAATACGAGTATCTTTTTCTACAGCATGCTCGCAAACTGCTGTATCTTGAGTAGCTACTCTTCCCATTTGTGTTAATGGTGCAAAATATCGTATCAACTCTTCTACAGCTTTGCTAATGATCTCAGGATTATCTTTCAGTAACTGTAAAGACTCTTTATGTTCAGCAAAATAGGCAATCGTATTTGTGATAGAATTAATTACGGTATCTCTTCCTCCGGCAAAGGTTAGAATCATAATTCCCTTTACTTCTTCTCTTGTGAGTTTCCTATCTTCAATGTTTGTGTTTAATAAAACGGAGTATAAGTCTTTACCTGGGTTTTTTACTGCGTTTTCAATTTGAGCATCTATATAATCATATAGGATATTAGCTTTGCTACCATCTAATGCACTGTCTTCACTTCTAAATACATGAGTTCCCCAAGAGATCCAAGTTTCAGATTCTTCATACGGAATATTTATTAATAAGGTTAAGGCTCTTGATTGTAAGCGTAAAGCAAATTCTTCTACAACTTCTACAGAACCATTTTTAGTAACGGCTTCATCAACTATATCTTCAATAATGTTAACCAATTCAGCTTGATACTCTGGAAGTAGTGGTCTTTTAAACCAATCTTCAATAAGATCTCTGTAGGTTTTGTGCATCGGAGGGTCTACTTCAAATGGGATTTGTCGCGTATCTCGTATTTGAACTTCTGATGGAATTACAATTCTTCCTGGAGCTGCTCCAGATTGATATGTTTTCCAATTATGGGCGCACTTTCTAACATCTTTAAGACGTAACACCATAGTAACAGGATCATCCTGATCATTCATTTCACCGTATCCCTTTTCTTGTCGAGCTTTATTAAAAGGATCAGAAAACTTACTATTCTTCATAAGCTGAATTATTTAGTGTAACAAAGTAAGTGAGATGTGTTTGATAGAAATTAGCTTATTTTGATAAATAGTTAAATTATTTTAACCTATTTTGCTTATCAGTTTGAAGGATATTATTGAAAAAAAGTATCGTGTCTTTTATGTGAGTTTCCCAATAACTCCATTCATGTTTTCCTGGATGTTCCAGATAAGTGTGCGCTATATTTAATTCTTTTAATTGGCGGTGCAATTTTCGATTACCTTCAATTAGAAGGTCATCTATACCACAATCAAATCGTAGTTTAGGGAGATGTTCTTTGTAGTTTAAGATGGTTTGATAGATGGATTCATTTTCTTTCTCTTCCTGAAAATAAGCATCTAAAGGCTCTTCTACAAAAAGTTTCATTTCTTCTAGTATCGTTATAGAGGATAATCCAGATATGGCCTCAAACTTTTGATGGTTTTTGATTCCCAATCGTAAAGCACCAAATCCACCCATAGATAGTCCGGCAATACATATTTTGGAGTTGGTACTAGCTTGTGGGATCAATTCGATAACAGCATTTATAACATCTTCGGTAATCCATTTCTCATAATCAGCATGTGTATGCGGAAGATAACCACTACCATCGCCCCATAATCCATCAGATGGCATAGTGATAATCATAGGCTCAATTTTACCGTTTTGAATCCAAGATTCCATTTTTAGATGTATACCAGTTTTCTGTGACCAAATCCAGTGACTTCCATAAACACCATGTAGTAAAATAGTGATCGGTAGATCTTTCAGATTTTTACCAGAAGGAACATATACAGTAATATCACCTCTTTGTTTGAGATGAGCACTTTTTACGGTAATATGTCTTAGATGATTGGCTTCAAAACGAGGGTCTGAAATTTCTGTTGTCCTGAATTTTGATGTCATAGCGATGTTTTTTTGATTTTTAATGCCTTATTAAGGTTCAAAAACAATGACACCTTTCGCATTTTTTCCAGCAAGCATATCATCAAAAGCTTGTTGTAACTCTTCGAATTTGTAGGTTGAGGTTACCATTTCATCTAATAGTAAATCGCCTTTGTCATAGAGCTCTAAAATCTTAGGGAAGTCGATATGAGGTCGACATTTACCATATAGTGGGTTGATGTATATTTTGTCCCATTCGAATAATTGCATATCAATGGTTACTTCTTGTTCAATTCCACTTACCTGAACAGCAGTTCCGGCATTACGAATCATTCCTAAAGGTGAAGCACCTAATTCTGGTATGGCAGTACATTCAAATGCAAAATCGGCACCTCTATTGCCTACGATTTCTTTAACTTTTGTCGTAGCTTCTTTTAAACCTTTATCAGATTTTTGCGCTAGTACAAAATGGGTCGCACCAAATTGCTTGGCCATTTCTAATCTTGACTCATTAATGTCTATGGCTACAATTTTAGCTGCGCCCGATATTTTAGCTCCCTGAATTACATTAAGACCTACACCACCAGTTCCAATAACCGCTACGGTAGATCCTGGAGTTACTTTTGCTGTATTTACAGCAGAGCCGTATCCAGTCATTACTCCACAACTAACAATAGATGCGGAACTGAAAGGAATTTCAGTTTGATATTTTACTACAGCTTGTTCTCTTACAACAGTATGGGTAGATAAAGTGCCAATATTAAAAGAGCGTTCTATACCTTTATCATTAAAAGTAGTGCTTTCTAATCTAGCATGTCCTGCTGAAACTTCTCCATCTGGTAAAGCATCTCCTGCAACTACTGGAGAGTTGTTTTCACAAATGTGTTGATTTTGTTCTTGACATTGAAAACAAGTTCCACAAGGAATGGCCCAATTGAGAATTACATGATCTCCTGGTAAAACAGAGGTGACATCGGGTCCAATACCTGTTACAATTCCGGCGCCTTCGTGTCCCAATATTACAGGTCTTCCCCAGTGAAGAGAATCATAATCCGTATGACATAATCCTGCTGCCATTATTTTTACGACAACTTCATCTCCTTTTGGTTCGCTTATCGTTATATCTTCAATGGAAAAATCGCCATTTCCATCAGTAATTGCTGCTTTTGCTAACATCTATAAAAGTATAATTGTTAGCTGCAAATTAGTGTTTAGTAAATGCTAATTATTAAACTGTTTTAGCAATTGATTGTATTATATATTCCCAACTAATAGTTAGATATAAACTCTACTAAGTTGTCATTTCTTTCGAGTTGCAATTTTTTACGCAATCTATATCTCGAAGTATGTACACTTTCTACTGAAATTCCTAGTAATGAAGCCATATCTTTACTGGAAAAATTCAGTTTTATCAAGGCACATATTTTTAGATCCGTTTGTGTTAGTGTTGGAAAGTTAGATTTTAAGTTTTTATAAAAACCTTGGTTTATATTGATAAACCTAGCTTCGAACTCTTTCCAGTTACTTCCCATTCCAGATTGGATGGATTTGATGATTTTATTTACGGAGTTTAAATTTAAATTGTCTTTATTTTCTGCTAGTGAATTTTTTAAGCCAACAATAAACTCATCTTTTTCGATAAGCTGAAGAGCCGATTTCGCCAATTCTTTATTTTTTAGCTCTATAGCTTTTTTACTTTCATTTAGCTTTAAGCGTTGTTTTTGTTTTAACAACCGTTGTTCTCTTTTGTGTTTTCTTTTTAGATTTTTAAAGGTCATTATACCCACAATAATTAGAAAAAAGAGGGTAACAAACAATAATGTGGCGCTAAGAAGAGATATTTTTTGTTTACTCTCTAGTTCCGACAAACGTTGTTCTTTAAGGAGTTTTTCTTGCTTTTCTTTTTGTAGTCGATATTGATCTTTAATTTCAAATAGGTACTCATTATTTTTACTATTAATACCAAATATTTTGTTTTCCAGATCAATGGCTTCCTTGATATGAGAAAATGCACGTTGGTAATCTTTAGAGTCATAGTATAATTGGGATACTTCTTTGTGATTAATAATCTGATAGTTCATATGACTATTATGTACATAAGATACCTCAAGTGATTTGTTATAATGAAATTTACTTTGCTTATAGTCTTTTTTAAGCTGGTATAATCTAGCAAGAAAGTAATGGATAATCACCAAATAAGATTCGTTATTTTCTTTGAAATATTCTTGTGATTTTAGAAGTATTTCTTCTGCCTTTTCAAATTTTCCTTCATTTGCTAAAAGAAATCCTCTTTCAGATTCTAAAAAATAGTTTCGAACTCCTTCATTTTTAGACCTAAAATAGAGATAACAACTATCCAAATAAGTCCTTGCGGTCTCATAATCCTTATTGTATCTATAAAAATTCGCTATAGAAAAATAGTCGCTAATGGTATAATCGATACTAAAACCATTTTTAGAAGAAAGATCTTTGCTAATAGTAAGAGCATTACCAAAATTTTCTAATGCTTTAGTGTTGCGATTATAAAAACTGTATAACCATCCTAGAGATTGATACACTCTGGATTTAGAGAATGAATCATCACTTTTTTCAGCAAGAAATAATGCTTTCCAGTATCCATCATATGCTTTTCCATAATTAAGATTGTGACCATACAATTCAGAGAGTTCGTTAATACTATTAATTAAATTGAAGGTGTCTTTTTTGAATGTAAAAAACTCAATACTCTTTTCGTAGTTATGTATAGCTTTTTCAAAGTTTACAAACTTATTTTCTCTAGCCTTTTCGAGATATTGATTTGTTTTATATAGTTGTTGCGACCATGAGATACTAATGCAAAATGCTATAAAAACTATCGAAATTGGGGTTCTTTTAAACATAACTTTTTCTTCGAGTAAGCCTAAGGCGTTTTTGGGTTATAATTGAAATATTGTTTTATTTCTTCTTTGTTTGCTGATATATTCTTTGTTAAAGCCTGAATACTTTGCGTAATTCATATAAAGTAACGAAAATAAAGAAGCATTAAAGTTGTGTTTCAAGAGGTCTAGGCAAAAATAGTGTTTTTGTCTAGTACTTTTCAACCCAAAATACCTCATGTTCAGTTTATGTCTAGTGTGATTTAAATCAAGATTCTTAAGTAAATGTGATCTTTGTCGAACCTTAATTTTTAAAATTATGAAGATTGCTTTAAGATCTATTCTTAAAATTAGCGTTATTCTTGTTTTTTTCTCATTGAATGCTCAAAATTATTCAGAAATCGGTAATCACGATTTTAACCAGCATTGGGAATTTAAATTAGTAGAAAATACCGGAATATACGATACTCAACAATATGATAATTGGACAAAAATCAGTATTCCACACGATTGGAGTGTGGATTTTTCTTTCGATGCAGAAAAAGGAGAAGGAGCAACTGGATATTTGCCTGGAGGAAAGGGTACGTATAGGAAGGAATTTATGATAAGTGATAAAAAAGAGACTACTACTTATCTATTATTCGATGGAGTTTATAATAATAGTAAGTTTTATCTGAACGATAAATTATTAGGTTTTCATCCTTACGGGTATTCTCCTTTTTATTTCGATATCACGGATCATTTAAATACGACTACAGAAAAAAACCAACTTAAAGTTGATGTCAATCGCGAGAAATATGTAGACAGTAGATGGTATACTGGTTCTGGTATATATAGAAATGTAAAACTAATTAGAAAGAACAATTTGCATATTCCGGTTTGGGGAGTCTTTATAACTACTCCAGAGATTACGACAGAAAAAGCAACTGTAAATATCAAATCTTCTCTAAAAAATAAGTTTCCGGAAAACCAAAATTTTGAGATACAGATCAAGATTTATGATGATCAAGGAGAAGTGGTTTCTCAGACTAGTCAATCTAAAAGTATTGAAGCAATGAGTGACTTAGAGATTGAAAGTACTGTAGAAATATCCAATCCGTATTTGTGGAAACTAGATTCCCCAAGATTGTATAAAGCTGTTGTTTCCATAGTTCAGAATAACAATATTATAGATGAGAATACTATAAAATTTGGTGCTCGCGAGATTGAATTTGATGCCGATAAAGGTTTCTTTTTAAATAAAGAGCATACCAAAATAAAAGGGGTTTGTTTACATCACGATGGGGGTATTGTTGGAGCCGCTGTACCGAAGGATGTTTGGAGAAGAAGATTGCAGAAATTAAAAGATGCTGGTTGTAATGCGATAAGAATTTCACATAATCCAGGTTCTGATGAGTTTTTAGATTTATGTGATGAAATGGGGTTTTTAGTACAAGACGAATTTTTTGACGAATGGGACAATCCTAAGGATAAAAGATTTAACATGAATGAAAGAAGCGTGGATGATATCACTCGTGGTTATACAGAATACTTTCAGGAGTGGGCAGAAAAAGATCTTAAAAACACCATATTGGCACATAGAAATCACCCTTCAATTTTTCAATGGAGTATTGGTAATGAAATTGAATGGACATACCCTAGGAATGCCGATGCAACTGGCTTTTTTAATAATATGGATTGGAGCGGAAACTATTTTTGGGAGGAACCCCCGCATTCTACAGCACAGATTAAAGAAAAATTGGCAACACTTCCACGTGGAAAATATGATATTGGAAAAACAGCTAAGAAACTAGCAGCGTGGACTAGAGAATTAGATACTACAAGATATATAACAGCTAATTGTATTTTACCTTCTGCTAGTCATCTTTCTGGTTATGCGGATGAACTTGATGTCGTAGGGTATAGTTATAGAAGAGTACTGTATGACTATGGACATGAAAACTATCCTGATAAACCAATTATGGGAACCGAAAATTTAGTGCAATGGCATGAATGGAAGGCAGTTAAAGAACGTCCATTTATTTCAGGAACATTTTTGTGGACAGGAATTGATTATATGGGAGAATCTAATGGGCAATGGCCAAGAAAAGCAACGCCAAGCGGAATGTTAGATGTTGCGGGATTCGAAAAACCATCTTATCATATGATGAAAACTCTTTGGAATGACGATCCTCATCTCTATGTAGCAACTCAAAAACTTGAAAAATCAATCTTTAAAGAAGATGAAAATACTGGAGAACCCGTAGAGAGAAAAAAAGGTGCTTGGAAAAAAGCGTTATGGGTATGGCACGACGTAAATGAACATTGGAATTATAAGGATCAGGAAAAAATAGTCATAGAAGTATATTCCAATTATGATGAGGTAGAGTTATGCGTGAACGAACAAAGCTATAAGACAAAAAAACTAGAAGATTTCGAAGATAGAATCTATAAATGGATCATTCCTTTCCAGAAAGGAGAACTAAAAATCATTGGAAAAAAGGATGGTGAGATTGAAGAAATCAAGACAATAAAGACTACTAGTGAACCTAAAAATATTAAACTAACAAGCGATAAAACGGTAATGCAAGCTGATGGATATAGTGTAGCTCATATCATTGCACAATTGGAAGATGCTGATGGAAATCCCGTGAAAAACATAGAGGATAAGATAACATTTTCTGTGGATGGAAATGTTAGCATATTAGGCGTGGATAATGGATCTGCTTTTAGTGTTCAGGATTATAAATCAAATTCAGTTCAAACCAATAACGGAAAATGTTTATTTCTTATTCAGTCCCAAAAAGATAAAGGAGATATCACAATATCTGCTACATCAGAGAAACTAACCAGTAATCAGTTAACCATAAATATTAAGTAGATTCTTGTACTTTACAGTATCTAATCATAGCATATATCATATGAAGCTAAATCATAAAATTGTATTTCATTTATTAGCAATTGTACTTGTTATCAGTTGCAATCAACCTGACAAACAAGAAATTGTGGAAGAGGAAAAGGAAAAACCTTGTGAAACAAAATTAGATCTATCTCCTGAGAAATTAGATCGTTTTGGAATAACCAATAAAGAACACCTAAGTGCAGCTTCAAAAAGAGCACTTCAGTGGAAGTATGTGGAGAACGATTGGTATCGAGTTTTTAATCCAATGAAACCATTGAAAGGAGATTTAGCTTATGAAGAAGGTGTTGTTCGTAGAGATCCTTCTGCAGTAATCAAAGTAGATGGATTATATCATGTTTGGTATTCAAAAAGTGTAGGTGCAACAGATGGATTTGGTGGTGATATTGAAAACGATAAAGTTTTTCCTTGGGATCGTTGTACCGTATGGCATGCAACATCGGAAGATGGATGGACTTGGAAAGAAGATAAAGAAGCAGCAGTTCCTTTAGGAGAGAAAGGATCTTATGACGATAGATCCATATTTACTGTAGAAATTATGGAATGGAATGGGATGTACTATCTATGCTATCAAACTATTAAGTCACCATATGATGTTCGTACCAAAAACGAAGTTGGTTTAGCATGGTCATCATCTCCTTTTGGTCCTTGGGAAAAAAGCAAAGAACCTATTCTAAAACCAGCTGATAATGGTATTTGGAAAGGAGAAGAACAAAATCGTTTTATGGTAGAAAAGAAAGGAGATTTTGATTCACATAAAGTACATGATCCTTGTATTCTTCCTTACAAAGGAAAGTTCTACTTGTATTATAAAGGAGAACAAATGGGAGAAGAAATATTATATGGCGGGCGTCAGATTCGACATGGAGTTGCAGTAGCCGATAACCCGAAAGGACCTTATGTGAAATCCAAGTATAATCCTATTTCCAATTCAGGTCATGAAATCTGCGTATGGCCAATAGATGGAGGGATTGCTTCTCTGATTACTACTGATGGACCTGAACGAAATACCTTCCAATGGTCACCAGATGGGATCAATTTTGAGATTCGTGGTGCTGTAAAAGGTGCAAATATGCCTCATGCGATAGGACTAAACAGAACAATTGAAGCAACAACAGACAATCCAACAGCAATTTTTGATTGGGGATTATCACACGTGTATAATAGTTGGAACTACCAGAGTATTATGCGTTTTGATTCTTACCGCAAAACATCTCACGTAGCACAAGGAGCTAAAGCGCCAGACGGGGAAAAGAAAAAAGATAAGCAAAAAGATAATTAATAAGTAGACAAAATTGAAAGCAACGATATATAAAGGTAATAAAACCTTTAGTGTAATTGATAAGGAGATTGCCGAACCTAAAGAAGGAGAAGTTCGTATCAAAGTGGCATATTCTGGAGTATGTGGAACCGATGTGCATATCTATCATGGGATGATGGATAAAAGAGTAAATATTCCAGAAACCATAGGTCATGAAATGTCGGGTACTATTGATGCTATTGGCGAAGGAGTAACAGGATACGAATTAGGTGATAAGATTGTAGTAAGACCATTAGATGACCGTGCAGTAAAACCATCGGATAAAGGCTTCAATCATATCTGTGAAGAGCTAAAGTTTATAGGTATTGATAGTCCTGGTTCTATGCAACAATTTTGGAACGTACCCGCTTTTACATTACATAAATTAAAAGAAGAAACCGATCTAAAATTAGCGGCATTGATCGAACCATTATCGGTAGCAGTGCATGATGTTCGTTTGAGTGAGTTAAAAGAAGGAGAAACCGCTGTAGTTTTAGGAGGAGGACCTATTGGATTGTTAGTAGCAATGGTAGCCAAAGATACAGGTGCAAATGTTGTTATTTCGGAAGTAAATCCAGTTAGAATAACGAAGGCAAAAGAACTAGGTTTTGAAACAGTGAATCCTGCAGAAGTAGACTTGGTAGCTTATGTACGAAAAAATACAGAAGGTAGATTAGCAGATGTGGTATTTGAAGTAGCAGGTGTTCAGCCAGCGTTGGATGTAATGACTGAGGTGGCAGGTATAAGAGGAAGAATTGTGATGGTAGCTATCCACGGAGAACCTAAACCAGTGAATTTGTTTAAGTTTTTTTGGAAAGAACTAAAACTCATAGGAGCAAGGGTGTATGAGAAGGAAGATTACGAAAAAGCAATACAATTGATAACCACCAATGAACTTCCTTTTGAAGCGCTAATTACGGATGTTCAACCCTTAACCAAAATTCAAGAAGTTTTTGAAAATATAGATAACAATCCAGACGGCTTAAAAGTATTAATGGATTGCCAACAATAAAACTAACCACTTACAATTAATGAGTATTTTGAATAAATTCAGTTTAGAAGGTAAAACAGCATTAGTGACAGGCTGTAAAAGAGGTATTGGAAAAGCTATGGCCATTGGTTTGGCCGAAGCGGGAGCTAATATTATTGGTGTTTCTGCAAGTCTTGAAAAAGAAGGAAGTGATGTAGAAAACGCTGTCAAAAAACTAGGAAAAGAATTTAAAGCATATCAATGTGATTTTTCAGATAGAAAAGCACTGTATGAATTTATCAAAGAAGTAAAATCAGATTTTCCAATAATAGATATACTTGTTAATAATGCAGGTACAATTTTAAGAGCACCTGCAGCAGAACATCCAGATGAATATTGGGATAAAGTAATAGAAGTTAATCAGAATGCTCAATTCATCCTTACCAGAGAAATAGGAAAAGAAATGGTTGAAAGAGGGAATGGAAAGATTGTGTTTACAGCTTCTCTATTAACTTTTCAAGGAGGAATTACAGTACCAGGATATGCTGCTAGTAAAGGTGCAATAGGACAGATGACTATGGCATTTGCGAATGAATGGGCTTCGAAAGGAATTAATGTAAACGCCATTGCTCCTGGATATATAGCAACCGATAATACAGAAGCGCTTAGAAACGATCCTAGTCGAGCAAACTCAATTTTAGCAAGAATTCCTGCTAACAGATGGGGAGATCCCGAGGACTTTGCAGGACCAGTAGTATTTCTGTCTTCAGAAGCGGCAAGTTATATGAACGGATCCATTATGGTTGTTGATGGAGGATGGATGGGTCGATAATTAAATTAAAAACACCTCAAAAAAAGAAAAGATGAAAGCAAAAGAATATCAACTTTTTATTAATGGAGAATGGACTAATGCCACATCTGGAAAGACTGCTGATATTACCAGTCCAATAGATGAAAGTGTTGTAGGTACAGTGCAAATGGGGGTAGAAGAAGATGCAAAAATTGCCCTGGAAGCAGCTGAAAAAGCACAAAAAGAATGGAGAAAAGTTCCTCCTAGAAAGAGAGCAGAACTCATGCGAAAGTTTGCTACCGAAATAAGAGCAAAGAAGCCATATCTAGCAGAATTATTAACCAGAGAACAAGGTAAAATTATTTCCTTGGCTGAAATCGAAGTGGAAGTTACGGCAACTTTTATAGAATATGCTTGTGATTGGGCTCGACATATAGAAGGTGATATTATGCCTTCTGATAATGAAAATGAACATATTTACATACATAAAATTCCAAGAGGAGTTGTTGTAGCAATTACTGCCTGGAACTTCCCTTTAGCTCTGGCCGGAAGAAAAATAGGGCCCGCTTTGGTAGCAGGAAATGCAATCGTAGTAAAACCAACCCAAGAAACTCCTTTGGCGACTTTAGAATTAGGTTTTATTGCCGAAAAAGTAGGTTTACCTAAAGGATTATTAAATGTGGTAACAGGATCAGGAAGAGTACTAGGAAATGCCTTAGTGGAAAATCCAATTACCAAAATGGTTACCATGACAGGTAGTACTCCAGCAGGTCAGCAGATTTTTAAAGCTGCAGCACAAAACCTTACTCATGTTCAGTTAGAACTTGGAGGAAAAGCACCAGCTATAGTATTTGCAGATGCAGACTTAGATCAGGCAGCAGAAGCCGCGTTCCACTCTAGATTTGATAATTGTGGACAGGTATGTACCTGTAATGAACGTATGTATGTACACGAAGATGTATATGATGCTTTTATGGAGAAATTTATGGAACACTTGAAGACGTACAAGGTTGGAAATCCTTTAGACAGAACTGTGTCTATGGGGCCAAAAGTAAATGCTTCAGAATTGAAAAACATGCAACATTTAGTGGAGGTAAGTATAAAAGAGGGAGCTACCGTTGCAACTGGAGGTAAAAGACCAGAAGGAGCTGAATTTGAAAAAGGACATTGGTTCGAACCTACAGTACTTACAGATGTAACTCAAGACATGACTATCGTACATGAAGAATCATTTGGACCGATATTACCTGTGATTAAATTTTCTGAGTTTGATCAGGTGATTGGATATGCTAATGATTGCGAATATGGACTGGCAGCCATGATTTTTACGAAAGATATGGCAACCATATTACGTTGTAATGATGAGTTAGAATTTGGTGAAATCTATGTGAATCGAGGTCATGGAGAACAGCATCAAGGATTCCATAACGGATATAAGCTTTCAGGAAGTGGAGGAGAAGACGGAAAGTATGGATTCGAGCAGTACCTAGAAAAGAAAACCTTTTATATGAATTATAAATCCTAAAAGGGAGAACAAACAAAACTTTTTAAATTTTGTAATAACATCAATGAGGTATCATTTTATCATATCATGTATTGTTCTTTCTACTATTTCTATAAGTGAAATAATAGGTCAAACTCAATTTAAGTGGTTTGATGAATCTCTATCTTTCGAGAAAAGAATCTCTTTGTTAATTCAAGAGATGACACTTGATGAGAAATGTAAACAACTATTGAACAATACACCTGCAATTCCTAGATTAGGAATACTCAAGTATGATTGGTGGAATGAAGCTCTTCATGGTGTTGCTCGTAATGGAAAAGCAACTATTTTTCCTCAAGCTATTGGTATGGCAGCTACTTTTGATCCTAAGTTGATTAAAACCGTTGCTTCTACAATAGCTGATGAAGGCAGAGCTAAGTTTAAAATTGCGAAATCAATAGGTAATAGAGAAAAGTATAGTGGTTTAACCTACTGGACACCTAATGTAAATATTTTTAGAGATCCTAGGTGGGGACGTGGACAAGAAACTTATGGAGAAGATCCTTATCTCACATCACAAATAGGAACTGCATTTGTTCAAGGGTTACAAGGAAATCATCCAAAGTATTTAAAATCTGTTGCATGTGCCAAACATTACGCGGTACATTCTGGTCCAGAAGCCTTGAGGCACTCTTTTAATGTTAACCCATCTAAGTTAGATCTTTACGAAACCTATTTGCCAGCATTTGAGAAACTAGTTAAAGAAGCAAATGTAAAAGGAATAATGGGGGCTTATAATGCTGTATATGAAGATCCTTCTTGTTCAAGTGATTTATTACTTAACCAATTGCTTAAAAAACAGTGGGGTTTTGACGGATACGTAGTATCGGATTGCGGTGCTTTGGGAGATATTTTCAAAGGTCACAAAGTGGCTAAAAGTGAACAAGAAGCTGCAGCAATGGCTTTGAAAGCAGGGGTGAATCTTAACTGTGGTTGGATTTATTCTAAACTTCCAGAGGCTGTAAAAGAGGGTTTAATCGAAGAAGCGTTAATTGATGAGCGTTTAAAGGATTTATTACTAATACGTTTTAAGCTAGGTTTTTTTGATAAGGAAGAGAGTAACCCTTTTAATCTAGTCAAATCAGATATCATCAATTCTGAAGAAAATCAAAAATTAGCAAAAACGGTTGCTCAAAAATCAATTGTTTTACTCAAAAATGATCAACAAGTATTGCCTTTGCGGAAAGACATTAGTTCTTTATACGTAACAGGACCTTTTGCCGCTTCAAATAATATTTTGATTGGTAATTACTATGGGATGTCCTCTAATTTAGTCACCGTTTTAGAAGGAGTGGCAGAAAAAGTTTCTTTAGGCACTTCATTAAACTATAGACAAGGTGTTCTTCCATTTCAAAAAAACCTTAATCCATTAAATTGGGCACCTCAAGTAGCTAAAACAATTGACGCTACAATAATGGTGGTAGGGATTTCTAATGAAATAGAGGGAGAAGAAGTTGATGCAATAGCATCTACAAATAAGGGAGACAGAAAGGATCTACAATTACCTCAAAGTCAAATTGACTATATAAAAGAAATTAGCGAAGTAAAAAAAGGACCATTAATTCTTGTTGTTGGTGCTGGTAGTCCAGTTTCATTAGATAAAATAGAACCTTTAGTAGATGCAATTTTGTTGATGTGGTATCCAGGTGAACAAGGTGGAAATGCGTTAGCCGATATCATTTTTGGTGATGTAGCTCCTTCAGGTCATTTGCCAGTAACATTTCCTAAAAATGTTGGGCAATTACCTCCTTTCGAAGATTATTCAATGAAAGGAAGAACATATAAATATATGACCAAAGAACCGATGTATCCATTTGGCTATGGATTGTCTTATAGTTCGGTAGCATTTACAAATCTTAATCTTAGTAAGACTAAGATCAAGAAAAATGAGGAACTAGAAATTTCTGTTACTATTCAAAACACGAACAACTCAAATTATGAAGAGGTAGTGCAGCTATATCTTATTCCAGAAGATAAAAAAGGTTTTCTACCATTCTACGCATTAAAAAGATTCAAAAGAGTGTTAGTATCTAATAAGTCTCAAAATGTAAAGTTTGTTTTAAATGAAAAAGATTTTGTTCAAACGAATTTAAATGGAGAAAAGGAGTGGATCAAAGGAAAGTATAGAATTAGCATCTCCAATGCATTACCCTCTGAAAGAAGTGTCCAGTTAGGAGCTTCAAAACCAATAAGCCAAATAGTAGAATTGTTATAGTATACTTTCAATGTACCTAAATTATGAACACCCAAATTAAAGATATAGAAGTTAGATTATTCGAAGTGCCTTTGCCAGAAGTACTTTCTGATGCCAAACATGGAGATCATTATCATTTTGAGTTAGTTACTACCACCATTACCTTAAATGATGGAAGTCAAGGTACAGGATATACCTATACCGGTGGTAAAGGTGGTAGAGCTATAAAAGCAATGATAGCATATGATTTTAAAGAAGCTCTAATCGGAAAAGATGGTGCTGATATTGAAGGAATCTATGATTTTTTAGAATGGCATATCCACTATGTAGGAAGAGGAGGAATTGCTTCTTTTGCCATTTCTACTGTAGATATAGCTTTGTGGGATATACACTGTAA
Organism: Aquimarina sp. 433; assembly: GCF_054054605.1. Classification (NCBI taxonomy): domain Bacteria; kingdom Pseudomonadati; phylum Bacteroidota; class Flavobacteriia; order Flavobacteriales; family Flavobacteriaceae; genus Aquimarina; species Aquimarina sp. 433. Next base: position 54,317 of record NZ_JBSWZK010000002.1, on the reverse strand, counting down.
AAGGCTAGGACAACCTCTTTGGAAAGTCGCTGGAGGAGCAAATAATACGTGCAAAGCGTATTGTGGAGGAATTGATTTACAATTTCCATTACCAAAGTTGCTACAGAACATGGACACCTATTTGTCTAATGGTTTTAACGCAGTAAAAATTAAGATTGGTAGAGAAAATTTAGATGAAGATATTGAGCGCATAAAGGCAGTAAGAGAGCATATTGGTCCTGATATTACTTTTATGGTAGATGCCAATTATTCTATGAGTATTGATAAAGCTATCGAAGCGATCAGTAGATTTAAAGAATATGATATTACTTGGTTCGAAGAACCTATCATTCCAGATCATTATAAGGGATATGGTGAAATAGTAGAAAGAACAGGTTTTCCTCTAGCGATGGGAGAAAATCTGCATACAATTCACGAATTTGAATATGCATTTGAGCAATCAAAATTATCCTTTGTACAACCAGATGCTTCTAATTGTGGAGGTATTACAGGATGGTTGCGTGTTGCCAAACTAGCAAAACAACATAAGATTCCGGTGTGTTCTCATGGCATGCAAGAATTGCATGTAAGTTTGGTATCGTCACAAGAAAATGCAGGATGGTTAGAGGTGCATAGTTTTCCTATTGATGAATATACATTAAGACCGTTAATTGTAGAAAACTACAGAGCAGTAGCTCCTGATATTCCAGGAACTGGTGTTGTTTTCAATTGGGGAAAATTAGAACCTTTTGAACAGCACTAATAACGATTCACATAAATTATTTAATAACCCACACATTTTAATAGTCAATGAAAGTAGAAAAAACAAATTTTGGTAATATAGAAAACGATCAGGTTTTCCTATATGAATTGTCTAATGATAATGGTGTGGTAGTAAAAGTATCGAATTACGGAGCAACGATTACGGCTATTCTTACACCAGATAATCAAGGTAACTCCAGAGAGATTACCTGTGGTTTTGAGAATATTGATGGTTATTTTTCAGAAGAGTATAAGAATAACGCTCCGTATTTCGGTGGAACAGTAGGAAGATGTGCTTCTCGTATTCATGAAGGAAAATTTACCTTAGAAGGTAAAGAATATTCCTTGGTTGGTAATGATAGAGGAAACCATCTACATGGAGGAACTCAAGGATTTGATAGAAGAATATGGACAGTAGAGGGTTATGATAATATGAAAGATGAAGTTACTGTCATCATGAATTTAAAAAGCCCCGATATGGAAGAAGGATATCCAGGAAATGTAAATGCTAAAGTTCGTTTTACACTTACCAACGAAAACGAACTAATTATTTCTTATAAAGCGAATACGGATAAAGCGACTCCAATTTCATTAACCAATCATTCTTATTTTAATTTATCTGGTTTCGAAGAAACTGTTCACAATCATAAAGTAACCATTCATTCAGATGCTTTTTTAGAAGGTGATGACAAAGGAGTAGCTCAAGGAGGAGTAATAGAGGTGGATGGAAGACCAGAAGATTTTAGGAATGGAAAGTTTTTTAAAGAAGCTTTAGATCATATGGAAACTGGTTTTGATCATTATTTTTTGTTCCCAAAAGATTTTGAGTTAAGGAAAGTAGCCTCTTTTGAGCATGCAGGAACCGGAAGAACCATGGAAGTTTCAACCACAGAACCAGGTATGTTATTCTATTCAGGGTATTTTACTTCTGATGCACTAAAAAGAGAAACAGGAGATCAGTATGGACAATACAAGGCATTTTGTTGCGAAACCCATCGATATCCGAATGGAGTAAATTTAGAAGATGCTCCTAAAACGGTTACCTATCCCGAAGAACCATTTACCAGTACTACGATATTCAAATTTTCCACAATCGAGTAGTCAAGAAGATATATAAAATTAATAGCACAATACTCAACTTTTAAAATTAATAATTATGACTATAGGAATATTATTTGCAGTCCTCGCTGGATTAATGCTTGGACTATATGCATTGCCCGAAAAATATACCAAAGGATACGAGTTTGAAAACACTTGGGGTATGATGTTTTTTATCAATATGCTAATTATTCCAATAGCTGCTGGTTTTTTATTAGTGAAAGATTTTGATGTTATCATTTCGAATATCCCAACTGATATCCTTTGGAAAATGGGAATAGCCAGTATTCTTTGGGGTATTGGTGTTATGATGTGGGGAAAAGCAATTAATTACATTGGCTTGTCCTTAGGTTTTTCGATTTTTATTGGTACCGTTATTCTTGTAGGATCTTTATTACCGTTCTTAGTGGATGGATTACCTTCCAATAATGTGTTTATGGTAATACTTTTAGGAATTTTGATAGTGTTATTTGGGGTTTCTTTTAATGGGAAAGCAGGAATGCTGAGGCAAGCAGAAGATCAAAAAAATAGTAGAGAAAAATTAGATGGAAAAGCGTCTTCGATGACTATTGGAATTATTATCGCGGTTATCGGAGGTTTATTAGCTACTGGTTTTAGTTATGCGAATGCATATGGAAGGCCCTATTTGCATCAGGCTTGTCAAGAAGCTGGAAATCCAGAGTGGATTACGGCAGTTATGGTAATGGTGATCATCTATGTTTCAGGAGCTATTTTTGTGATTCCTTATTTTATATATCAATTAAGTGCTAAGAAATTGTGGGGCAAATTCAATTCTTCACATACATCGAAAAACTTGTTTTATACGTTTATCATGGCACTTTTAAACTTTGCTGCTTCAGGAACTTTTGCCTTTGCAGCTTATAAATTAGGATCTTCTGGGAATACGGTTGGATATGCCATATTTAATACGGTATGTGTTGCTGTAGCCATAATTACTGGAATACTTACTGGTGAGTGGAGTAGCACGAGTGCTAAACCGAGAAAAATTCTTTATCTAGGATTAACTGCAATGATATTAGGAGTAATCGTAATTGCTTCAGGAAACGCAATGGGTTAAAATCCTGTAAAAGGAAGAATACTGTTGTTTTCAATTTTAAATAATTCTATCAAAATCTTATGGGTATTATCACTTTTCTTGGCTTTACCTTTCTGGTAGCTTTGATTTCATATTTAGCAACAAAAAAAACGGATGAGAAATCATATACAGGTTATTTTTTGGCTGGTAGAAGCTTAACAGCTCCAGTGATTGCAGGTTCATTATTACTTACTAATTTATCTACAGAACAGATTGTAGGGTTAAATGGGCAGGCTTTTTCTGAAGGAATTTTGGTAATGGCTTGGGAAACCTTAGCCGCAATCGCCATGGTAGTAACTGCCTTATATCTATTACCACGATATCTTAAAGAAGGATTAACAACAGTTCCTCAGTTTTTAGAAAGAAGATATGATGTTGGCACTAAAACGATTACTTCGGGATTGTTTCTTACAGGATATGTGGTAGTGCTTTTACCCATTGTTTTATATTCTGGAGCTCTAGCCATTAGTACCATTTTTGATATTCCAATATTACTCAATGTAGATAAAACAACCGCATTATGGATTACAGTATTTTCCATTGGAATTATTGGTTCTGTCTATGCAATTTTTGGAGGTCTTAAAGCGGTAGCGGTTTCAGATACAATCAATGCAGTTGGATTATTGATAGGAGGTTCGATTATTCCTGTTTTAGGTTTGATGTTAGTGGGTAATGGTAACATGATAGAAGGTTTTACGGAGATATGGGCGGCAAATCCTGATAAATTTAAATCAATGGGTAGCGAAGATTCTTCTGTACCTATCAGTACTATTTTTACGGGAATGATGCTGGTTCAATTATTTTATTGGGGAACAAATCAGGCTATTATTCAACGAGCATTAGGTGCAAAAAACCTTAAAGAAGGACAAAAAGGAATCCTTTTAGCGTCTTTCATTAAAATATTAGGCCCAGTATTAGTGGTGTTACCAGGAATTATTGCGTTTCATTTATACGGCGATAGTATTACCAATCCAGATGAAGCATATCCTACCTTAGTGCGCAAAGTTTTACCTACTTCATTGATTGGCTTTTTCGCTGCTGTACTTTTTGGTGCTATATTAAGTTCATTCAATAGTGCTTTAAATAGTTCTGTTACTCTTTTTGGAGTAGATATATATAAAGGCTATATCAATAAAAATGCTTCTGAAAAACAGATTGTAAAAACCGGAAAGGTATTCGGAATCATTCTCGCAGTATTATCTATGTTTATTGCACCATTAATTGCAAATGCACCTGCTGGTTTGTTTGGGTATTTACAACAAGTTAATGGATGCTATACAATCCCTATTTTAACAATCATAATTATGGGATACTTAACAAAGCGGATTCCAGCTGTTGCGGCCAAAGTAGCTATCATTTTAGGAGCAGTGGTGTACTTAATTTATGTTATTTTAGATAATACAGTGATGAAGGGTACATTTCCTCATTTTTTACACGTGCAAGGGGTGCTATTTGCCATTAACATTTTAATAATGATTATAATTGGTAAAATGTATCCACGAAAAGAAGCTTTTAAAATTGAATACACTAATGAAGTAAATATCATACCTTGGAAATATACCATTCCAGTAGGAATAGCTATTTGTGTAATTGTGATTTTGATTTACTTGACTTTTAGATAGTATTTTACCCAATTTCAGCCCGAAAAAGTGCTGATTTTACTGCTTTCCATTTTTTATGTTTTTGCTTTATAAATACTGCGGTTTTTGCGCATTAAAATATCGGAAATTTTCACTCAATTTGTAAAAGCAGTTTAATCCTATTTATATATTCTAGAGCCTATACTATAAAATTACTATTTGCACTAATAAACCTTTTAGCACTTTACCATAAACAGGTAGTTTTACTTATTTATAAGCACAGATTATATAGCTAGCTTTGATTTGCAGTGGACTGAGAACATTTTTATTAAAAAATGTTTGGCTACCCTTAAAGATCACACAAATCATAAATGAATATAAAGAGGGCTTTTATATTGGTGCTTTTTTTTCTCTTTTTTCAAAGTTATGCTTATTCGAAAAGCGTTACTTTGACTAAGGAATATTCCCTATACCAGGACACTACTAAGGTTTTGAAAAAGGCAAAGGGAAAATTAGGTTTTATTAAAAAGCTTTTTCACCATAGTGATTCCACCAAATTAGCACGAAAATTTATTCATCAACATCATAAAGAATTAAAAGAGAAACAATCTCCCACCTTTGTTACTGATACGGATACTGTAAAACTCAAGGATATTGTTTTTAAAACTAAAAAGAACTTCCAATTAGGATACGAAGTTTTTGGTTGGTATCCCTATTGGGAAAAAGATTATTACAAGTATCTTAATTACAAATTACTATCCACAATAGCCTATTTCTCCTACGAGGTAGATCCAAAAACAGGAAACGCTATTACCACACATGATTGGGATACAACGCCAATAGTAGATTCTATAAAAGCATATCCCGATAAGAAAATATTACTGACAGTAAGTAATTTTGGTGAAAAAAATAACAGAAAGTTCCTTAAAAATACCGAAGCGGTAAATCAATTAATAGAAAACTTGATCCAGCTGTTAGAGAAGAGAAAGGGAAATGGTGTATGTATTGATTTTGAAGGCGTGGCCAAGAGTCAAAAGGAAGAATATACTAGTTTTTTGCTCACTTTGTCCAACAAACTTAAAAAGGCTAATAAAGATTATTTAGTGTATATAACACTACCAAGTGTCAATTGGAGTGAGGCATTAGATTTTAACTCCATCAATCAAACTGTAGACAAGTTTGTAATTATGGGATATGACTATTACGGTAAAACCAGTTCTGTAGCAGGTCCTGTATCTCCTCTAAATAGCGATAAAACCTGGGAACCTTATAACTTAACCACTTCCGTTGATTATTATTTAGAGAATAAGATACCAAACAATAAACTTTTATTGGCATTACCGACTTATGGAAGTCTGTGGGAAACAAAAACCCAAAGTTTACAATCTAAAGTAAAGAACTATATAGGTAGCAGAACTTTTAGTTACATAAAGAAAAATATTGAAGGCAATGAACAGATTTACATAGAACCTATTAGTAAAAGTGCTTATAGTTCCTTTAGTATTAAAGGAGATAAAAACCAGTTTAGGCAATGTTGGTTCGAAAATGATTCCAGTTTTGTGTATAAAACAAAGCTGATTAAAGAGAAAAAACTAGCAGGTCTCGGAATATGGGCTCTTGGATATGATAAAGGATATGATGATATATGGAATGTCATTAGTGTCGAAATGGCTGTGGAATCAGAAAATTCAGATGAAAAGGAGCAAGATTCTGTAAAAAATGCCAGTTCTATATTCTCGAAAATTGTAAATACATTAGGATTAAAAGATCCTAAGAGTAAAATCAATACAGTAGAAGAGAAACTTGTATCTATCACAGACTACAAGAATGTATTACTATACACCATGTCTTTTGTTTTGTTTTTTGCCTGTGTAGGCTTTATTTGGGCTATGTTCTCTCCAAACACGAGAGCCGGTTTTTTTAATAACACTTCACTAAAAGGATATTACATCGGATTGATGTTATTGTTAGCAATTGTCATTTTTAGAATACTCGATGCTATTGATGATTTTATTGTCATGTTGATCATAGGTTTTCTTTTAGGGGTTTTGGCATTTTACATCGCCAATGGAATTGTAGAACGTAAGAAAAAAGAATTACCATGAGCACTAGTGTAATAGCAACCGATGAAAAGAAGCTAAAAGCCGAAGAAGGGAAACTGAAGAAAGTATTTTCTATGGTTAAGAAAATGTTTTCTAAAGAGTTGCTGTGGTTACTTTTTATAGCATTAATCTCAATTCCTATTGCCTTGATCATTTCTTACGTAATGTATCGATATGGATCCAAAGAAGTTCTAGATGTGTTTGAAGCACTAGCTGGCGATCAGCCAACATTTATGGTAGTATATATTATGTGTGCAGTTGGAATTTATTTTTCTAGAATAGTAGCCAATGCCATTAAGGTGCAATTAAAAAGTGCAAAAAAAGAATAGATGTTAGATAAAGCTTTATTATTCATAACGGATTATCTGAATAAAAACCTAAAGTTGACTTTTGGTTTAAATGAAGATGTTGTGGTATTATCCAGTCTCGTAAATTTAGATGGTAGTGTTACTAAGAATATTGAAAATAAGGTAATTCTTTCTATCATCAATTTAGAGCATGAAAAGACAGTCAAAAATATGGGAGGATATATTCCCGATTCGCGAGGTTCTTTTAGTAAAGTAGATCCTCCTGTATACATCAACGTGTTTTTATTGGTATCTGCAAATTACAATTCTGAAAACTATATAGAATCCTTAAAAATGCTTTCTGCAGTGATAGGAATTTTTCAATCACCTATCATTTTTACTAGAGATACGCATCCAGATCTCGATGTATTATTAGGGAGATTGTCTTTTGAAATTTTCAATACTCCCATTCAGGAGTTGAGTCATATATGGAGTGGTATAGGAGCAAAATATGTCCCCTCCATGATTTATAAAGTAAGAATGATAGCATTCCAGAAAGAGCGAGTAAAAGAAGAAGTTTCTGGAGTAAGCGGATTGGATACAAACATTAAGAAAAATTAATCTCGATCATATGAGCGTACAACTTCAACAATGGTTTAGTTTGGAAATTATGCATGAGTATTTTCATGAGCAGAAATGTACTGTTTTTGCATTAGTTCCTTTACTCAGAACGAAACAGTTGATGAAGAATTATGGAATACATATTAGACAAATAGAGAATACCTATACAGGATATGTTAGTGTAAAGAATGCGAGTAAAATATGGGAAGAATTAAGCATGGAGGAAGATCTTTATTTTCAGATGATTTGTATAGATAGCAATTTTAATAACTATACAAATACATCACCCTCTTTAAAGGAAGATACATTATTGTATATCTCAAACTTTCAGGTTGCTAATAGATTACATGCTGAAGAATCTATAAATCCTGAAAAATATTTACCTGTACAATCATTGAGATTTAATGTTTCTGTTCCTGTTGATAAGCAAGTTACTATTGATGTTAAAGATAGTAAGGGAAATAAAATATACTCAAAAGACTCTATAAGTAATGAATCCATTGTTTACGTAGATATAGAAGTTTTTGGAAGTGGAATGTATGAAATTTGGATAGACAATCAATTACAGAGTTCTTTTTTAGGAATCTCAGAAAGAATTGATGATCACTGCTATGGTATATTTCATATACGAATGAAATCCATTCTAGAATCCTTAAAAGAAAATACTATCCCTGCGATACAGGTAAATTTCAAATCCAGAGAAACATTTTGGCAATACTTGGTAGTCATACCAGAGGATAGAAAGATAATCATTCGAGAACTAGCCATAGAAGGAGAGGATCAAATTTCTTATATGGGACCAGAAGAAAAGGAGATTGTAGGAGGAGAAAAATCCAAAGTATTCACTTCTCCTAAAACCATTAAACTACAACAAAAAATAAGAGATCATCCTCTCCTGAAAATGAAATATAGTAACAGTTTTTCGGATACTATTCTGGAATTAGATATGAAAATGCCTTTGCCCAATGTATCAAAGATTGTTTCGGCAAAAGAAAACAATGAGAATATCTATTATTCTCCCACCATAATTTATGTATAACTCTTAAAGTCAATAAGAATGGCAGTAACAGCAATGAAAACACCAGGGGTTTATATCCAGGAATTGGATGCCTTTGGAAATGCGGTTGTTCCCGTACCCACAGCGATTCCAGCTTTTATCGGATTTACGGCACAAACCAATTATAATGGTAAAGATTTAGTAAATAAGGCGGTTAAAATAACTTCATTAGCAGAGTTTAATGCGGTTTTTGGAAGTAAACCTCCGCAAATTCAATTTAGTGTTTCAGCAATTGCTGAGACTCCGTCAAAACCTGCTGCAGATGCTAAAGCAGATGCTAAAGCAGATCCAAAAAAGAAATCAACGGATGCCGGAACTGCGGCGCCTGCAGCAGCTGCATCCACACCTGATTTCCTTATCGGAAGTAATGGATATGCATTAAATACAACTACTGTAAATTACAGATTGTATAGTGCTGTACGTTTCTTCTATGAAAATGGAGGCGGAACATGTTATATCGTTTCTACAGGAGGATATGATTATACACTTACTGGACTGGCTTCTACCAAACCTTTTGAAGATGCATTACAAGTGTTATCTAAGGAAACAGAGCCAACAATGATCGTGATTCCAGATGCAGTAGAACTAAAAGATACTACAGAAACAGATCTTGCAAAAAAATACGCATTATGCTACACCTTACAAGGAGAACTGATTAATCACTGTGGTGAATTAGCAAGTCGAGTAGCGATATTAGATATTCCAGGCGGATATAGTGAGCCTTTGGTAGGAACTACGAGTGTCGAAGGTTTTAGAAATGCGGTAGAACCTACCATAGCAAAATTCAATAGTTATGCAGCAGCATATTATCCTTGGTTGCACACTACGGTAAATCAATTAACGGATATATCTTATAAAAATATAGCGGTAGCTAGTTATAATGTAGTAAAAACAATGCTACAGGCCGAGTTTCCTGCTATTACAGACCCGAAAACAAAAGCATCAACACCTAATCCTATTAACAAATACATTAATGCTTTGTTTGCAGCAAAACCTGCAGCAGATGGCATAACACAAGAAAAGGCTGATGGAGTATTAAAAAACTTAAGTGCTTCTTATAAGTTGTTGTTAAAACACATGTTAGAGAAATTAAACTTGATGCCACCAAGTGCAGCAATCGCTGGTATATATACAACTGTCGATAACAATGAAGGTGTGTGGATCGCTCCTGCAAATGTTGGCGTACAAGGAGTAATAGCTCCAGCGGTAAAAGTGGATCACCAAGCTCAGGAGGATCTAAATATGCCATTAGATGGTAAATCTGTTTGTGCAATTAGAGCTTTTCCTGGTAAAGGAGTGTTGGTTTGGGGAGCAAGAACCTTAGACGGTAATTCTAATGATTGGCGCTATATCAACGTAAGAAGAACTTTAATATATATCGAACAGTCGGTAAAAGAAGCAGCAAGTGCTTACGTGTTTGCACCTAATGATGCAGTAACATGGGTAGCTGTAAAAAGTATGATCAGTAATTTCTTAACAGGATTATGGAATCAAGGTGGTCTGGTAGGACCGAAACCTGCAGACGCCTTTTCTGTATCTGTTGGATTAGGAAGCACTATGACTGGAGATGATATTCTGAACGGAAAAATGATTGTCGCTGTAAAAGTAGCAGTTTCGCATCCAGCTGAATTCATAGAAATTACGTTCCAACAAGAAATGCAAAAAGGATAGATAATTTCGAAACAAGTATCCCCTAATAATCAGGGAATTTAATTAATAAAAATTAACTCTTAAAATATACAATTATGGCAGATGATGGATCAGCACAAGGTGCAATTTGGCCGTTAACTAAATTTTATTTCACGGTAAATTTGGGTTCACAAGATAGCACGGCCTCTTTTCAGGAAGTTTCAGGATTAGAGACAGAAACACAAGTAGTAGAATACAGACATGGAGATAGTAAGACATTTAGTACTATTAAAATGCCAGGTATCGCAAAAGCGGGTAATGTTACTCTAAAGAAAGGTGTTTTTGTAAAAGACAACAATTTCTGGAAATGGTATGATTCTATAAAAATGAATACTATCAAAAGAGAAACAGTAGTAATTCAGTTGTTAGATCAAACAGGTGCACCAACGATGACTTGGACGCTTACGAATGCTTGGCCTACAAAAATTACAGCTACAGATCTTAAATCTGATGCTAGCGAAGTGGCTGTAGAAACTTTGGAATTAGCCCATGAGGGATTAACGATTGCTAATGGATAATTATGAGTGATTATCCAATTACTGGTTTTTATTTCAGACTCACATTTCCGTTAGAATTTGGAGTATTAGATACCTCTTTTAAAGAGGTGTCTGGTATGAGTATGGAAATGGGAGTCGAAGAAATTGCAGAAGGTGGAGAAAACCGCTTTAAACATAGAGTTCCCACTGGAGCAAAATATCAAAACCTGGTACTTAAACGTGGATTGACCACCAGCGTTTCTGCATTGTCATTATGGTGCGAAGCAATACTAGCTGGTGGTTTGTCTACTACTATTATCAAACAAACAGTAATCGTAAGTCTTATGAATGAAAACTCAACACCTGTTAAGAATTGGAGTTTTGTGAATGCATGGCCTGTAAAATGGGAATTTTCACCATTAAACTCTATGAATAACGAGATTGTGATTGAGACGCTGGAACTTACATATGATTATTCTTTAGTTATATAATATGCCAATAGAAATTAGAGAATTAGTAATTAAAGTCAAAGTCGAAGAAGCCACAAATAAATCTTCTGACAACTTGGATATGAATGAGATCCGTAAATCGATCACCTCGATATGTAAAAAAGAAATTAAAAAACAATTGGAAAAAAATAAGGAGCGATAGATGTCAAAGGATTTGATGGAAATAATAGCATATTCTGATAATGAATATTCTGGATCGGGAATTTCTAATTGTACGGTTCAGATAAATCCTGCATCCTATACTCATGAACATAGTATTTCTTATAACAATACAGTATCACAAGGAGCGCCAGGGACTACTTTAAAATTTAAAGGAACAGCTCCCGAAAAAATATCATTTGATATTTATTTTGATGCTACTGGAGCTGTAAGTACTGAAAATTTATTAGACTCACAGGTTCCTGTCGATGATCAAATTCAAACGTTTAAAGATGTTTGTTTTACATACAATGGAGATATTCATGAACCTAATTATCTCATTGTTTCCTGGGGTACACTGGTTTTTAAGTGTAAGCTTACTTCTTTGAGTATATCGTATACTTTTTTCCAAAGCGATGGTACACCATTGCGAGCAAAGTTAAGTGTGTCTTTTGAAGAAGCTGTGGATGCAGAACTAATTTCTAAAGAAGCAAATAATCAATCTCCTGATCTTACACACTTGATAGAGGTGAAAGATGGAGATACACTACCACTTATTTGTTTTAGAACATATGGTGATAGCAGCTATTATCTTGATGTAGCAAAGTATAACAACATTCTTAATTTTCGAGACATCACACCAGGAACAAAAATATACTTACCACCAATTAAATAAATACCCCTATGGCTAGTTCACCAATAGTAGAAGGAAATCATTTGGTAACCTTTACCATTACTTCAGGAGGTTCGGATATTCCCGATACATATCAGATATTAGATATTAAAACAACTCAAGAAGTTAATAAAATTGCAGAAGCTGAGATCACCATTTTAGATGGAAATACAGCTACCCAAGATTTTGAAATAACCAGTGCGGATACTTTTGCGCCAGGTGCCGAAATTGAAATTAGTTTAGGGTATGAATCCACAAATACGAGTGTTTTTAAAGGAATTGTAACAAAACAAAGTATAAAAGTCGATGGTTCAGGATCACAATTGTTGGTTACTTGTAAGGATGCGGTAATTACATCCACAGTAGGTCGAAAAAATGCGGTGTTTTTAGATAGTACTGATAGTGACATTATTGAGCAAATTGCAGGAAATTATAGTTTTAGTAACGCTGTAACAGCGTCTACGGCAATCCATGAAGAAGTAGTACAATTCTATGCAACTGATTGGGATTTTATAGTTAGTAGAGCAGAAGTCAATGGAATGATCGTATATACGGATAGTGGAACCTTAACTGTAGACACTCCCGATGTGAGTAGTGATCCAGAGTTAAGCCTACAGTTTGGATATGATATCATAGAATTAGATGCGCAGATTGATGCCGTAAGTCAGTATTCTTCTGTTGAAGGGAATTCATGGGATATGGATAATCAAGCATTAACCAATGTTACCGCGAGTGAACCAACAGTTAATGAGCAAGGAAATCTTTCTGGATTAACCTTAGGCGATGTGTTATCGGTAACTAATGTTTTGAATACATCCGTACCGATAACTTCTGATTCTGTACAAGCTTGGGCAGATGCAGCATTATTAAAATCTAGATTATCACGATTTAGTGGTACGATTGTATTTCAGGGGTCTGCTTTGGCAAAAGTGAATAGTTTGATTCAATTACAAGGTCTTGGGGATCGCTTTAATGGAAATGCCTTTATTTCTGGGGTAACGCATACTATAGAAGATGGACAATGGCATACCGAAGTAAAAATAGGATTATCGGTGGATTGGTTCACTCAAAAAAATAATACTACGGCTCCCGAAGCTTCAGGTTTGTTACAAGGAGTTAGAGGATTGCAAACCGGTGTTGTAAAACAAATTTACGAGGATGAGGGAGGAGAATATAGAGTTGAGGTTCAAATCCCATTATTGGATGATGACACGGCTACAGCTTGGGCAAGAATGTCTACATTTTATGCGAGTAATGGAATTGGGGCTTTCTTTTATCCAGAAGTTGGAGATGAAGTAATTCTTGGTTTTATGAATAACGATCCTCGATTTCCAATCATCCTAGGAAGTGTATACAGTACAGCATTACCACCACCTGTTGATATTGCAGATGCTAATAATTATATCAAAATGCTGATGACAAAAAGCCAACTTCAGATACAGTTTGATGATGAAAATATTGTCATGACAATGGTAACACCCAATAATAATACCATAGTAATTAGTGATCAGGATGAGGGAATTACCATTACGGATCAAAATAGCAATCAAATTCAGATGAATGGAGATGGAATTACTGTAGAAAGTCAATCTAGCATGACCATAAAAGCAGCGGACGATCTTACGATACAAGGATCATCCATAACCATAAGCGCAGATAATGATGTGTCTGTAAGTGGAGGATCTATTTCTATCTCGGCAGATCAATCCGTTTCTATGAGTGGTAATAGTGGATGTGATATCAGTAGCAGTGCAGAAACGAATATCAGTGGCTCAATGGTAAACTTAAATTAATGACTAAAATATAAACATGTGAAATACAAAACATCATTTTTAGGAACAGGATGGAGTTTTCCGCCAACATTTCATAAAGAAAAAGAGTTGGGAGTTGATATGGTGTCTTATGAAAAAGATATCGAACAGTCATTACATATTTTACTAAATACCTCCATTGGAGAGAGAATGATGCTCCCCAAATATGGTACAGATATCTATAGCTATTTGTTTGAATCAATTTCAAATTCTAGAGTTCATTTGATCAAGGAAATGCTAAGGACTGCTATTATAAAATTTGAGCCTAGAATCAAACTTATTAAGATTAATCTTGATGAATCTGATTATCTGGATGGAGTTGTTAAAATACATCTGGATTATATGATTCCTTTGACAAATACCAGATTTAATATGGTGTTTCCATATTATAAAATTGAAGGAACTGATATACCTCGATTGTATAAAAGGAAAGCTTCGAATCCAGAAGATTTATCAAAATCTATTGATGACCATTCTTAATGTATAGAACCATTTATAAGTATTAAAAATTAATGATCGAAAGACGAAAGGGAACCCTACAACATCAGAGAAGAAATGAACAACTGATTCGTCAGGATTTTAAAATAGATAACCGGTCCTTTGAAGACCTGCTAGGATATCTTACGTCTTATTTGGAACATATAAATTATTACAATACAGAAAACCAAATAGATGGTAATTGGAAAGCACTGGTAGAAGCAGACCCTATCATTTATATGGTAACTATGATTCAAGAACCAATAAATAATCTAAAGGTTCAAGAGGATGATACCAAAACCTTACAACTTATCTTTAAATGGTATGCAAAGATCCAGCAATGGAAAAGTAATTTGATCGATTTCAACGAGGAGCGATTAGCCAATAAAATCGGGAATATACTAACCGATGTGTTAGATTATCAAAAAAGGGATGCATCAGAATATCAAAAGAACATGGAAGAGGAACATCTAGAACCGGAGTCTTTTTCAGAAGCTGTAGCGATGTATTCAAAGCCGCCACCTCCTAAAAAAAAGCATATTGACCTTGCTGAAATTGTAGAAACATTCAAAAAAACTGTTTACCATATTCAAAACTTTACTCAAAAATATTTACGAAAATCTGTTTTCAAACGAGATAATCACCTGCCGAATAATGCAATGTACATCACGTTTATTATTTTATATAGAAAGTTACAAAATCACCTCAATGGATTATCTAAGCGACACCTTGATTTTTATTATAAAGAGATCCTTCAGCAAACAGTTAGTAAAGCAATTCCAACCAAGACAGTGGTTTGTTTTGAGATTGTTCCACAGGCAAGCACTATTTTAATTCCAGAGGGTACCAAGTTATCAGCTGGTAAATTATTTGAAAGTAAAAAAGAAGTACTTTTTGAAACCGATAAAACATTGTTGCTTGATCCTATCAGAATTCATTCTTTAGAAACGCTTTTTTTCAATAAAAGCTCTTTTATAAAATCAGGGACAGATGCTCCTATGATTTCTGGTGTGATTAAAAACCAATTGATTGAGCAAGGCAAAAAGAATATGGTCGCAGATAGTTGGGCTTTGTTTGGTGGTGATCAGGATACCTTAGTAAATTCTAAAATAGCATCCAAAACAATAACTAATATAGGATTTATGATTGGTTCTCCTGTGCTATTTTTAGAAGAAGGGCATAGAGAGATAACGCTTACCTGTACTCTAGAAAAAAATGCTGCAGAAGCAATTTTTTGGAAGTTATTGGATCAAATGGTCATAAATGAAGGATTACCCATAGATATCATTTTTAATAGAATTTTTGAAACAGCATTTACCATTTCGTATACCTCCGTAAAAGGATGGGAGCAAGTTTCTTTATATGATGCTTCTTATGAAAGAGCTTCGAATTCTTTTCGATTACATTTTACACTACGCAATACGGCTCCTCCAATCACAGCCTTACCTTTAGAAAAAGAGCACTCCGTTTGGCCGATGATTAAGGTCGAATTAGATGAGTATGCTCCTATATATGCATATTCTTTTTTTAAAAGTGTAGTCTTAGAAGATGTTCGTCTAGAAGTTGAGGTCAAGGAGATTAAAAACCTTTCGATTTATAATAATATAGGCAAGATGCCTTTAACTAAATCATTTGATCTTTTCGGGCCACTTCCTGGACAAGGAGGCTATATAATGATTGGAAAAAGTGAACTTTTTAAAAAAGAACTTACCCAATTAGATATTCATATAGATTGGGAAACAGTCCCACAGTATTTTGGAGGTTTTGAAACCTATTATCAAGAATATGAAGAAGAGTTTACAAATGATTCTTTCGAAGTAAAAATACAAGCATTATCCAATGGGTATTGGTTTCCAAGAGAAGGAGATGTCGAACAAAAAGAAAAACTGTTTACTACTGAAGATTGCAGAACTCCCGAAGGATACGAAAGTACCCTATTAGATTCTTCGAGAACATTCTCTTTAGAAAACCTTGGTCCTTTTGAGTTTTCAAGAGATTATCGTTTGCAGAATCCTTTGAAGTTTACTGTACACTCCCAAAGTGGATTTATTAAATTAACCCTATTATCTCCGAACTATGCTTTTGGGCAAGAATTGTATCAAAAAAACTATACGAGAATTGCAGCATATAATGCTATTAATCAAACGATGTTACCGTTGCCCAATAAGCCGTTTGTACCAAAGGTAAAAGCAATGTCCCTAGACTATAAGGCTAAGGATATAATCTATTTTAATAATTCTTTTTCTGACAATGATAATGCTGAGGCAGTAGCAGGAGATTTTTTACATATTACACCTTTTGGTGTTCAAAAAGTGGTGAGTGATAGTAAAGTATATAAGAATACGTTATTTGCTGATTATAAAAATGAAGGATATTTCTATATCGGATTAACTGGATTGAGCAGAGGAGAAAGTTTTTCTATGTTTTTTGATTTACAAAATCAAACTTCAGCTTCTGTTTCTGAACATAATAATATTTTATTTCAATTTGAAGAAACTGGAAATTGGGTAACACTTGCTAAAAAATATATTATCTCGGATAGTACAAATCAACTGACAAAATCTGGGATCATTGAATTGAGGATCCCGGAACATCTGGATATTAAAAAAGATCAAGTTTTTACAATTCGTTGTGTCGCTAGAACTAAAGCCTATACATATCCAAAGTTAAATGGAGTGTATACAAATGCGGTGACTGCTACTTGCATCTCTAAAAGTTTGGGTATTGCAGGAAAGCAAATCCCAGCTTTTTCAATAGCGAAAACCACTACTAAAATACCTAGTCTTAAACAAGTTCTTCAACCTGCACCATCTTATGGAGGAAAGCTGCCAGGAACGGAAGATATGCTATATTCTGAAGTAAGTGAACGGATACGCCATAAAGATAGAGCAGTGACACTTTGGGATTACGAACGATTGACCTTGCAATATTTTCATGAGGTAATTGCTGTAAAGTGTACCAATCTGGATGATAATTTTAGACCTAAAGCCGGTTGCGTAAGATTGATTGTTTTGAGCTCCAAATGGCAAAAAGAAAGTCATCATTATTTTAATGGAAATGAATTGTTTCAAATCGCGCAGTTATTACAGAAAAAGTCCAATTCCTTTATACAAATTAATGTTCAAAATCCTGAAGTAGAATGGTTATTGGTCAATTGCAGTGTCTCCTTTTATGAGGATGATAATGGCGGCTACTATATTCATCAACTAAACGAAACGATTAGCGATTATCTGTGTCCTTTACCAACTCAAAATAGCAATATCGAGGGAATTGGAGATGCTGTAGAACCCAGAATGCTGGTGAGTTACATCGAGAATTTACCTTATATACAAGAAGTTGAATATCTAAATATAGAACACATTATTAAAGAAGACATGAATGATTTTACCTTAAAAGTATATGAGCCAGGAGAAATCATTCGTCCTACAAAGCCTTCTTCGATTTTAGCGCCTGTAGCGAAACATCATATCAACTCTAACGCAGATATCGAAGAAAGTGATCAGGAACCATCAGATAGAGAACAATTAAACTTACAGGTTGGAATTGATTATATAATCGAAGGAGATAATTCAGAAAAAAAAGAAATTTCCAGTGAAAACAAACCAGTTGAAAAGATAGAAGTGACTAAAGAAAATATGGTAAAAAAACCTTTAGAGAAAGATATAGATACCGTACTGACATTTAAGATATGAATACTGTCAAATAATATCGAAAAGATATAAAGAAGTTAAAATAAGATTGAAGTGAAACAAGCCATAGCAACAATTTTGATGCACAGCAAAATGATTAATGGTGAATTCCATGTGACCTCTAAAAGAATAGTATAAACACATGAAAATAAAATTATTAAACAGAAAAAGCCTGAAGTCATTATTTAGTGCAGGCGCCAGACCGAAAGAAAGTAATTTTGCCAGTCTTATTGATTCTATGATTAATAAGATTGATGATGGAATTTCTAAAAGTGTAGAAGACGGACTCATATTAGCGCCCCAAGGAAAAGAATCAGATAGTGTTATTAGTTTTTATGAGAATGTTGAAGATGAGTTACCGCAATGGAGTATAGATTTAAACCAGGAAGGAGACAAAGGACTGTCATTTGTTACTCCAATATCAGATAAAGAAGCTACAAACGCGCTCCATTTTAAGAAAACAGGTTCTATAGGAGTACAAACTACAGAACCGAGAACCACTTTCGAAGTAAATGGAACATTAGGAATGAAATCCAGAATAGGAACTTATATTATTGATAGTGTTCCTGCGGATGGAGAATGGCATGATATTATTAAAGGCTTAGATGGTTTAGTAGCTTTTGAAATTGTAGCACAAGTAGGTAAAGAAAAAGCAGGAAAATATGCTCTGTTGCATGCAATTGCGATCAGTACTTTTGGGAGATCGAAGCATAAAATCCGAAAAACACAAGCACATTATGGATGGTTCTGGAATAAAATCGCTATCCGTTTTACCGGGAGTACCTATAACTACAAACTTCAACTCAAAACAAGATCCAATTACGGAACTGGTAAAAAAATTAAGTTTCATGTTTCCAAATTATGGGATACATCGATGTTAGAACTTTTTGATTAAGAAATTAGATTTCTAAATAGTGAATAAGAAAGGATACATAGATAAAAAGAAAAAGGGAACGGGTGTTTATGAAGAATTACATCTCGAAGGATTAGAAATTCTTCAGAAACTTAGCGGATCTATATGGACAGATTATAACGAACATGATCCAGGTGTTACTATCTTAGAAAATATCTCTTATGCACTTACCGAATTATTGCATAAAACAGAATTTCCAATACAAGATCTTTTGCTTCAAAAAGAAGATCAGGAATTACAATCGGGTGATAATGGATTATTTGTAGCATCGGATATTTTAACCACAGATCCTATTACGTTTAATGATTACCGAAAATTATGGATAGATCAGATTGAGAATGTAAAAAACATATGGATCCATCCTATGAATACAGGTTTTTCTAGCGATAATTCATTAAAGGGGTTGCTTTATGTATATGTTGAAAAATACACATATCAGCAAGAGCCGTCAGAAGAATTGGAGGAAAACCAAAGGATTATCAAAGAAGTAACAGCGCTCTATCACCAGCATCGTAATCTATGCGAAAGCCTTTATAAAGTAGAGGTATATGAACCGCTGTTTTTGCAAATGGAATTGCAAATATCACTTATAGAAGATACGGACGGAGAAGAAGTGTTAGCTACTATATTAAATGAGGTTAATGATTATCTTACTCCAGAAGTTAATTATTATCCTTTATGGCGGCTTCAGGAAAAAGGTATGGACGTAAATGAAATATTTAATGGTCCAAGCTTAGAAAATGGGTTCATATTAGATGAGGATTTAAAAGAACCGCTGGATGAGATCTTGATTTCAGATATTATTAAAATTATATCAAAAATTAAAGGAATACAAGGAATCCAAAATTTTAGATTGGTATATGAGGATAAAAATAAAAAGAAGATCCCTATAAAAAATCGATTTAAAGTTTCTGCAAATACTGCCCCAGTAGTTTTATTTCCAGAAACGAATGAAAACTTAATCTTTGAAAATTCGGGAGTATATTTTAAACCAGATCTTGATGAAACCAAAAAACAACTTTCATTTATTGAAGCCTTAGATTTTGGAAGTTTTAAAGCAGCTTCCAATTCATTAAATGATCTTCCAATTCCCAATGGGACATATCAAGAAATAGACACATATTATCCTATTAGGAAACAATTTCCTTTACTGTACGGAATTGGAGATATGGGAATCAGTAATAGGGCAACATTACTACGAAAAGCTCAGGTAAAACAGCTACAATCCTATTTGATGCCACTGGACCAATTGATGATAAATTTTTTAAGTCAATTAAGGAATATATATACGCTCTATAATGTGCAAGGCGAAGCAGGAGCATCCTATTTTACAAAAGAATTACCAGATGTAGCAGAGCTTTGGGATTTGATTACACCTCAAAATTCTACCAATGAAAATATGGATGTAACCTCGTATTGGAAATCTTTTCTTGAAAATATAAATACAAATTTTGATACCGATGCTATTGGTAGATATGATCAAATTGCAGATTCTTTATTAGCTAGATATAGCGAAGAATTTAAAACATATTCTTTGCGAAAAATTAATAGTAATAGTTATGGAGAAGCATTGACTTCAGAACATTTCGAAAAAAAAGCACTTGCTTTAAAGAGGAATTTCATCGCTTCGTACGACCAAATAGGATATACAAGAGCCAGATCATTTAATTACTTAGAACTTTCGGAGAACAAGTTTGATGCAACTAATGAGCAATTTATTCCTGGTTTATTTCGAAAAATTGCAATGCTTACGGGAATTAGTGAGTATCGCATACGTTCTTTAACTAAAGTAATTAAGGATTTTGAAATTGGTATCCATCCAAAAGAAATAGAGGTAAGTGTTATTCTGAAAGAAATTGATATTCATACACCCTTTCAGGATATTACTATTGAAATTGTTGAAAATATTGAGATCAAAGAGGTTCATGAAGATCTACATAAGGTGATGCATTTCGTGGGAAGTGAACGAAGCATTCTTACTGAAGTTTTGAAGAAAGGAGTTTTACAGCAGAATTATTCAATAAAAAAGGATAAGAAGCAAAAGGATAAATACTATGTTTTTTATCATAGAAATACAGAGAAATCTAACATAGCTCATATTTCCGATTCTAAGAGTGAAGCGGAAAGTGTAATAAAAAAAACAATAGAACATCTAGTTACGATAAATACCAAAAGTGAAGGTTTCTTTGCTGTAGAACATTTATTACTATTACCGCCATATCATCAAGATCATTTTGGTTTTATGGCTGATCTAACTTCATTTATAGGAGTTTCACTAAGAATTCAACATGTAAAACTAACTTCTTGTTACCATAGAAATCAAACCATAACCAAACTAGTACAAGGGATAACTTCTGATAAGCTATCCTATAAAATGGAAGAGTTTGAAGGCTGTTATCGATTGAAGATTTTTAGCAAGGATGGCGAGCTATTAGCTATATCTCAAGACCTTTTTGATACTGTCGAAGAATACCAGAAAACTATCGAAAAGTTAAAAAGTAATGGGATCACTATATCGAAGGAGGAATTATCAGATGTTATAAAATGTTATGTGTATTATGAAGAAAATCCGGTATCAGAAGATTTCTTTTCTTTTAAGCAGAGCATCCTATTACCAAACTGGCCCGTAAGATTTCAAAACGAAAGTTTTAAGATGATGTTCGAAAATACTGTTTATGAGCAAAGTCCAATTTACTTAGGAACCGAAGTACATTGGTTGGATTACGAAACAATGGATCTCTTTGAAGTGTACTACTTTAAATGGCTAGAGACATTAAATGATTTTAAAACAAATAAAAATACAATATACCAGGCATATCAATTAGTTACCATGTTGCAAGAGCTGGAACAGCAACGAAATGAATTTTGAAAAAGATACAATCACATATCATAAAGCGTCAATGTTATGAGATCATATTAGATGACGAATCCGATGCATACGTATATCAGAATAAGATCAGTCATGTGCAAGGATATCAAGTCAATTTCGTATTGCAGAAGGTGATGGACCAATATAGTAAAGAAGAATATTTAGATCAATTTGACGAAGTTTTATTGGATCTAGGAACCATTTCTCCCAACAATTTTGAGAAAGAAATTGTTTACAAGGTAGAAGAAGCACTTTCAACTTTTCTTAAAAATAATGTTTTTGAGAATGGAACATTAAAAACAGGAAAGCGGATTCAGTTATACGACAAAAAGATAGAACAGCTAGAATTCTTTTTAAAAAATGGATATGTAAATTGGAATGCAAGTGCTTCTCAAAAACCAGAAGAACTTGTAAAAGAACTCTTAAGTAATCACAGAGATCAAACGATACAGTTATTAAAAACAATAGGAAAAAAAGAAGCTATCCGTAAGCGTCTAATTACACAGATGGAAGATACATTTCTTGAAGAGATTGTAATTGGGGTTACAGGACATGAAGGAGAATATATTAATAAGTACCGGCAAAACCTTATTGAAAAGCAGAAACGAGAGCAATTGGTAGAAACAAACTCTGTAAATTTTAGAAGTGCTACTTGGGAAATTACGTTGGCGTATATTTTTGTAGAATCCAGTGGTTTCTATAATAGGAAAAACTTTTTGAAACTGCTTATTTATAAGATTGCTCAAAAGTATAGAGTAACCTATCAAAAATTGTTATATACTCTGATTCATGGAGTTCAGAATCAAGAAAAGCAGCGTTTTTGGGTTCCCGAATTCGAAAAATTACTCACAGTACTTCAAAAAGAAGAAAAACAAAAAGAACCTGTTGTACATAAAAATGTAAAAGAAAGATTCTTAGAAAATAGATATCAGAATTTTACAGAATTACTTCAATATTATATTACGTACAATTCATTGCCGGCTGAAGTTGCTATAGATTCTACAGAACACTTTCATAAAATACTGACGAAATACATTACTCAACATTCGTCAGAATTTCAGGATTTTTTGGATTCCTTTATCCAAAATAAATCCAATGCAAATTTGCTCATACAACGATTCTCTAATGAGGTGTTGTACACTATGATGCAACAATCAAAAAATGATGTAATTGGCAAACTTATCGACATCAACGAGCGTATTCTTAAAACGGCCAAAACCATTTCGAATACTTCCTTAGTATTGGATACACTAAAAAAAAATAAAGGAAATATTGTTTTAAGAACATACATCAGTTTACAAAGTAATCCAGGAATTTTATGGGAAGAATTTCTATTTCAAACAGCAAAATTAGGAGCTATCGACAATGAATTTATTACGGTTTTAGAATATGTGCAAAACGATGTAAATCAGCTAGCAAAAGAAAGTATTAATCGATGGGTGTCTGAAATAGTATTACCTGGGATATCAGTAGTAGATGCACAAGAAATAATTGGCGATCTAAAGGGTAAGGAGAAAGAGGTTGCAGAAAAGATATATTTAAAATTCAATAATAAGAAAGAAAATAATCTGCAGCAGTATTTCTTATTTCTTAAAAAGAACATTCATCAGGAAGATGCTATTAAGTTAACAGCGAATATACTTGAGCTATGCGACAAAAGTAGGAACTATACCGTTAAAGAGATCACCAAATGGACTGTCGATAGACTAAATGAGTTATCTAAAAAGCAGCAAAATATAAAAGAAATCATAGTACAAACGCTCCAAATTATAGCGTGGTTAGGGATTCAAAATAATATATATAATGGAGTAGCCGAAGCACAGATACAACTAGATAGCCTCAAAGACAATTTGATTACTGACAAGGGTGATCAAGAGACTCCAAAATACAATATTCCTGAAACGGTGTATAAGAAGATGATCAAGCAGTTAAATACACTTTTATATAGCCCAGAAAGACAAGATATCACAGCAGCATTAAGAAAAGTATTTGAGGATTTTTCCAAAATGCATAAGGTAACAACTGCCGAGTTGAAAGAAGGACTAAGAAAGCATATTATAAACCGAAATGATGTAAAATTTATCAAAAAAATAGTAGAAGAAGATAGCTGGAATGAGCATGATGGGAAAAATACTAAAACAGAAGAGAGTATTACATATCGAAGAGATTTGATACAGCATTATGTTACAACAGGAAGAATACCTTGGTGGAGCAAAGGCATTAGTTTAGTACAAATAAAACAATATATAAGAGATATGGTAGAAAGGCTGCCAGCTCAATTCGTAAGTTGGTTGAAGAAAGCAAAAAATCCATTACACATTTTGCAATTAATGGAAGAATCAACATACTTGAATTTACTTTCGTATGTGAATTCGAACGCAACAAATCAATATTTTAAAATCATTAAAATCACTAATAAGATATTAGATAATGAAGTTTCTTCACTTGGTTTTGTAACTCAAAAAACTAGAGCTGAGTTGCGAAGCTCCATTTTAGCATATATCGTACAAAATCAGTCTAACAATAGGATTGATTTTATGAAATATATGCTGCAAAAGATCGAAGATATTTTCTCTATTCCGCTAGAAAACACAAAGATTTGGATATGGGAACAAATGAGAGAAGATCATTCCCTGAAAGAAGCGTTGGTTTTCGACTTTTTAGAAAAAGAAATAAAGAAATTAGATAGTTCCCAAAATGATACAAAAAAGATGGTAACTTCCCTAGATGAAGTAAAAGATTGGGATACTGCAATAAACTTACAACCCAAAAGGGATATCATACCTAGACTAATTGAGATATATAAGAGATCACCAGATGAAATTCGATTCAATTTAAAGCGTACTCAATTTAGAAAACGGCTTTTACATACATTAAATCAAAAAGAACAGATCACCTTAATTAAAGAGCTAACAAAAGATAGATTACAAGATTCTTGGAGTAAAATGATTGTAGAGCTAGAAAAAATTAAGAAGCATATCACTACGTCTCAATATCAAAAAATTTGGAAAAATTTTACAGATAAAATCCTACTCTATCTGTCTGTTAATCAGGATAAAATTTGGTCTATTGATGATTGGAGTGCCTTATGGATACAATCTGTTTATGAAGAAAATAAAGAGTTTATATCTGATGTAATTCCTAAATGGCGAAAAGAAGTAGATAAAAACTTGCAGCCATCAGTACAAAAGAAGCTTGAAAAAATTGAAAAAGTAGAAAAAGAAATAATTCCCAAAGAAGAAAAAACATCAACTGATGGGCAAAAACTTGAAGAAGAGCAAGTGGGTGAAGCTATTTATGTAGAAAATTCTGGCATCATCATTTTAGGACCCTATATCGCATTGCTTTTTGAACGATTAGGACTTGTCGAAAATCAAGAGTTTAAAAGTGAAGAAGCAACGCAGAAAGGAATACATATTTTACAATACGCCATTACCGGAAAGGAGTATGAGGAGGAACAATTACTGATACTCAATAAAATTGTTTGTGGTGTAGATATTCATACACCAATCGCAAAAGAAGTAATACTGTTACCAGAAGACAAAGAGTTGGTAAATAGTTTATTAAAAGCAATTATTAGTAGTTGGAGTGTTTTGAAAAATACTACTGTAGAAGGACTAAGAGAAACCTTTTTATGCAGAGGCGGTAGATTGACTATTGAAGAAGATAGTTATGTACTTACTGTAGAGCAAAAAACGTTTGATATGCTGTTGGATCAGATTCCTTGGAGTATCACCAAACTTAAATTAACCTGGATGAAAAAAATGCTAGAAGTATTATGGAGACCATCATAAAAGATACCATCGCGAAAAAATTAGAGCAGGAAATTCAATGGCTTGAAGCTATTATAGATACGGCGTTGACCTTGTATTTTAAGAATGAAAGTAACTATACTTCAGTCAGAGAGATTCCTCCACCTGATATCGATGATTTGGATAATGAGTATTTTAAGTTGGTTCATAAATATGAGATGAGTTTTGAAGAAAGAGTAGTGCTCATTCTTACATTACTGCCCTACATAAAACCACAAGCATTAGATGTTTTTTTAATTAAGAATAAAAACATCGATGCAGAATTCTCAGAGTTTGGAGGGATTAAAGATGAAAAACGCTATGGATTTATCCCAACATTAGAAACAGCTTGTTTTATTGTAGGTGGTGCCGATGACATAGAACTCCGATTGAACTTTATGAAAAAAATCAATAAAGATCATTTCTTATATCAAGATCGTATTTTACACGCAGATAGTTATCCTATTAGGTTGCAAGAAAAGTTACAATTTTCAGATGAAGTTTTGTTTTCGATTATTTCTGACAAAAAATATATGCCAACCTATAGCTCTAAATTTCCGGCGCAATTAATTACCAGTAAATTGAATTGGGAAGATTTGATCGTAGAACCGAGAATTATGAATCAATTACTAGAAATACAACAATGGTTACGTCATAGCGAATTGATTTTAGACGAATGGAATCTAAATACATTATTGAAACCTGGTTATCGAGCATTATTTTATGGAGCTCCTGGAACTGGTAAAACGTTAGCGACCACTTTACTGGGAAAAACTACGAATAAATCAGTTTATAGAATAGATCTTTCTATGATCGTTTCGAAATACATTGGTGAAACTGAAAAAAATCTAGGTAACCTTTTTGATGAGGCATCTTCCAAAGATTGGATTTTATTTTTTGATGAAGCGGATGCCTTATTTAGTAAGCGTACACAAACCAATACATCTAATGATCGACATGCCAATCAGGAAGTTGCTTATTTATTGCAAAGAATAGAAGATTTTGATGGCTTGGTGATATTAGCTACGAATTTGCAAAGCAATATTGATGAAGCATTTTTAAGACGTTTTCAAATGGCTATTGATTTTCCAAAGCCTAAGTATAAAGAGCGAAAACAATTATGGGAACAGATGATAGGCAAGCATTTTCAAATAGAAGAAGGAGCAGAGGTACTCGATAAAATTGCAAAAGATTATGAATTATCAGGTGGAGAAATGATCAATGTAGTTCGGTATTGTGCAGTAAAAGCTGCAGAAAATAAGGAAAAAAGAGTACATTTAAGTAACATCATGACTGGGATAAAAAGAGAATATTTAAAAAGTAACAAAACCTTTAACTAAAACTAAAATTATGGCAAATCAAGTATGTAGCGGAGCTATTATTTCCTGCCCATTTGGATCTGCACCATCCACACTTACAGTACTTCCTACCAGTATGGTAAATACCAGTAATATGCCTGCCGCAACTATTATGGATTATACTCCTTTAGTAAATATTATGTCATTCGGTACTTGCTCATCTCCGTCTAATCCTACTGTTGCTGCTGCTACTAGTGCCGCGATGGGTGTGTTAACACCAATGCCATGTGTGCCAGCGACAGTATCGCCTTGGTCTCCAGGAGTTTCGGATGTGTGTATTGGTAAGTTAACAGCTTTAGATGATAGTAGTACGTGTAATTGTATGTGGGGAGGTTCGATTTCTATTACTTTTGCAGGACAAGTACAAACAACGGCATCATGATTCATAAAATAATGCAGATCGTCACTAGAATTGTAGAAAATTCTTATGTGAATATAATAATCGCTGTAGGATTAATTATCATTGGTTTCGAACAATTATATAACCAAGATACTGCCAATTTGGTATTGCATTGGAAGCATGGTATGAGCCTATATGGAATTTTAATGCTCTTTCAATCTGTATTTAAGATTTTAAAGGGAAGCACTAAAGCCTATCAACATAGCGTAGGTAAAAAGAAAAAGTTATAGGTTAAAAACTAAATTCTAATCCTGGATAATCGGGATTAAATTCTGATTTGTCCTTTGTACTGCTATAACCCATAGGACTTGCTAATTCTACTTCCGAAGAAGATTCACTAGCCATTTCTTTTTTGATTTCTTCTATACCTGCGACTGCCTCTTCATAAGCTATTTTACCTTCGTTGGCATTAAATTTATTTGCTTTAATCATATTGCTAGTAATTGCCTTTCTTGATTTGGCAACATTTGCAATTGTATCAGCTCCTTTTAAATCAGGTTTTGCTACATGTCGGACCTGCATGGTAGAGGCTCCGCTTAGAAGAATTGCAGCATTCTTTGTATGATGACTATCTAATAAAATTAGCTTTCCTGCTTGTGGATTTGCAGCAGTGGCAGTTCCAGTACTAAATGCTACAGGTGGTGGAGATACATTTACTTTACCTTTAGCAATTTCTGCAGCTCTTTTAATAACCTTATCTGCCTTGATACCTTGAAGAATTCCTCCCTTGTTATATTTTCTTGGTATCATTTTTGCCATACCTTTTTCTTTAGTGCCCATCCAAGCTTGCTGATTGTATACTTTGTTTACTGGAACCGTATAGATTTTTTGATCCATTCCTGTAAGTGTTTCTTGTGCAGTTCCTTCACTTTCAGTAGTCCAAGCACATTGTATAACTTTTTGGTATCTCTGTATGGGTTTTGATTTCACAGGATTGATTTCAAGATTGTTAAATGAAGGTGAATTGGTAGTTTTCATTTGTAAGGCTTTGGCTCCCATCACATCAGCTTCTCTTTCTAATCCTGCATCATTATTAATGTTAACATTTCCTTTCATCTGCATCGTCGGTTGTACACGTCCTTGTTTTTGTTGTACCACATGCCATGCTTC
Organism: Aquimarina sp. 433; assembly: GCF_054054605.1. Taxonomy (NCBI): domain Bacteria; kingdom Pseudomonadati; phylum Bacteroidota; class Flavobacteriia; order Flavobacteriales; family Flavobacteriaceae; genus Aquimarina; species Aquimarina sp. 433. The sequence goes on along the minus strand of NZ_JBSWZK010000002.1, from coordinate 25,832 downwards.
ATGAGGGAGATGTTTTTCTTGTCCTGGAGCTACATGAATCTGGTTGCCCTGCGCATAGGCATGAGCTTGCAATTGTGAGGGTTTTGAAGAATTATAATGTACTCTGGTATCACTCATATCCATACCAGAAAGGCTTTCAATTCCTGATTTTAATTTATCAGGTAATCCAGTGTTGTTTTCCTTTTTTTGTATAGGTTTTTGTAGGGAATCCATCTTTTTTCTTTGTGCTGCCACTCTAGGACTTTGCTCCAAAGAGGAACTTATAGTATTTTGATGTTCTCCTTCAGGTCTAAGATCTTTGAACTGTATAGCAGTTGCTTTAGACTTTGAATTCTTTACTGAGGATGTGCTGTCTTGTTTCTTATCTCTTGTGTACATTATTAAGCTGGCTTATGATTATATTAAAGATACATAAAAAAGCAGTTATAAAATCGGGGAAAAATACCTGTTTTTTATCTTGGGTGACTCATAAAGTGGATAAGCCTATAAGTTTTAGCTTTGTTATACAATAAAAAACTGCCTGAAATTTATTTCAGGCAGTTTTGGTTATGAATTGCTAATTGTAATTGATATAAAGCCCCTTAATTCTCTATACAATAATTAGCAATTTTTTTGATTATCAAATCAAGCAAAAGATAATCGTAGTATGATGTAAAACATCAATCCGTAAAATACCAGTAAGGTCATGGTCAACCTATCTGTTGTAATCTTTTTTATGTTCATATGTATATCGTTTAAATCAGTTTTTATCTACTGAGATTTTTAATTTCTGGTTTCCCATGCTTATTGCGTAGGTACTACATCTCTTTTTCATAAGCAATAGGCACAGGTAATTGTATGCTATATTACCTTTTCATAACTCGTTTTACCGTATTTCCTTTGTTTGTGAAAATATGCACTAAGTAGACTCCTGATCTATATGATGACATTTCAATACTATTGTTATTAGTTTCTAGGATTTTTTGCCCTGTAATCGTGTAGATAATTACTTTTTCAACTTCTCTGGAAATGAACAATGTATCTGAGGTTGGATTTGGATATATTTTTAAATTTTCAATTTCATTCTCTTCAACATTAAGAATGGCAGATACATTTACTGTTCTAGTTACTTCTGCTGCAGTATTTCCTGCTGCATCTACTACATTGTAAGTAATCGTATAGGTTCCTTCAACAGAGGTGTCTACTGGATTCACAGTAACAATATCTGCTGTAATATCACCATCCAAAGAGTCAAAAGCTGTTGCACCTGCATCTATATAAATTTCTCCTTGTGCTACTTCTATTGGATTATCTCCGATCAAAGTAATTATTGGTAAGGTGGTGTCTACAACAGTTACTTCTCTACTGACTTCTGTGGCAGAATTTCCAGCAGAATTCGTTACGTTATAGGTAATGGTATACACTCCAGGAACAGTTGTGTTCACAGGATTTACGGTAACAATAGCTGTCGTAATATCTCCATCTACAGAGTCGGATGCTGTAGCTCCTTTATCCGTATAGGTAGTTCCTGCTTCTACAGTTACTGTTGCATCACCTAATAGTGTTATTACTGGTACAGACGTATTTACTACGGTTACTTCTCTGGTTACTTGTACTGCATCATTACCTGCAGCGTCACTTACATTATAAGTAATTGTATATACTCCTGGAATAGTAGTGTTTACTGGATTAACGCTAACAATGTTTGCGGTAATATCACCATCCAAAGAATCAAAAGCAGTAGCTCCTGCATCAGAATACGTTGTTCCTATCTCTACGGTTACTTTTGTTGCTCCTAATCGAGTAATAACTGGTATGGTTGTATCTACTACTGTAACTTCTCTAGTAACTTCTACAGCATTATTTCCAGTAGCGTCACTTACGTTATAAGTAATTGTATACACTCCTGGAATAGCAGTGTTCACTGGATTTACGGTTACAATAGCTCCTGTAATATCACCATCAAATGAATCAAAAGCAGTAGCTCCCGCATCAGAATATGTAGTTCCTGCTTCTACAGTTACAGCTACATCTCCTGTTAAACTAATCATTGGGATTGTTGTATCAGATACGGTTACTTCTCTAGTAACTTCTACAGCATTATTTCCCGCAGCATCACTTACATTATAGGTAACAGTATACACTCCTGGAATAGTAGTGTTCACTGGATTTACAGTAACAATATCTGCTGTAATATCACCATCCAAAGAGTCAAAAGCCGTTGCACCAGCATCGGAGTACGTAGTTCCTGCTTCTACAGTTATAGTTGCACCTCCTGTTAAACTAATCACTGGGAGCGTTGTATCAGATATGGTTACTTCTCTGGTTACTTCTAAAGCATTATTTCCTGCCGCATCGCTTACGTTATAGGTTACTGTGTACACTCCTGGTACGGCAGTATTTACTGGATTGAGGGTTACAATGTCTGCGGTGATATCACCATCCAAAGAATCAAAAGCAGTAGCTCCTGCATCAGAATACGTAGTTCCTGCTTCAACAGTCACAGCTACATCTCCTGTTAAACTAATCACTGGGATTGTTGTATCAGAAACAGTTATTTCTCTGGTTACTTGTACTGCATCATTTCCAGCAACATCATTTACGTTATATGTAATTGTATATACTCCTGGAACATTGGTGTCAACTGGATTTACGATAACAATATCTGCGGTGATATCGCCATCAAAAGAATCAAAAGCAGTAGCCCCTGCATCAGAATACGTAGTTCCTGCTTCCACAGTCACTGCCGCATCTCCTGTTAAACTAATCACTGGGATCGTTGTATCAGATACGGTTACTTCTCTAGTAACTGCTACAGCATTATTTCCAGCTGTATCGCTTACATTATAAGTTATCGTGTATACTCCTGGCACGGCAGTATTCACTGGATTTACAGTTACAATGTCTGCGGTGATATCTCCATCAAAAGAATCAGAAGCAGTAGCACCCGCATCGGAATACGTAGTTCCTGCTTCTACGGTCATAGCTGCATCTCCTGTTAAACTAATCACTGGGATCGTTGTATCAGATACGGTTACTTCTCTAGTAACTTCTACAGCATCATTTCCAGCTGTATCACTTACATTATAGGTTACTGTATATATTCCTGGTACGGATGTATCTACTGGGTTTACTATAACAATGTCTGCAGTGATGTCTCCATCCAAAGAGTCGCTTGCTGTAGCTTCAGCATCAGCATAGGTGCTTCCTGCTTCAACAGTTACTGCCGCATCTCCTGTTAAACTAATTACAGGAACAGTAGTATCTGCTACAGTAACTTCTCTAGTTACTTCCACTGCATCGTTTCCAGCCGCATCACTTACATTGTATGTCACGGTGTATACTCCAGGAATAGCAGTGTCTACTGGGTTTACTGTAACAATATCAGCTGTAATATTCCCATTTCTATCATCTAATGCAGTAGCTCCTGCATCAGAATAGGTAGTTGCAGCCTCTACTGTAACAGCAGCGTTACCGTTTAAAGAAATTATTGGCGCGGTAGTATCAGGAGTAGCTTCAGAAGAATCAAAGGTATCATTGGTAATTTGTACTCCTGGGTTGTTTGTACAATCAGGTAAGCCAAAAGTAGCAGGCCCACAAGCGGTAAAGAACTGATCTAAAAATACAGCACCAGTTTCGAAAGCAACTGTTGGTTCTTCATTGGTATCTTCATACTTAATTTTTATGCTGAATAGATGTTTTGGGGTACTGGTAACATTATTTGCAGTAATAGTACCACTACTTAATCCTTGTTGAAAAGAAGCGGATACTCTAGAATTTGTATTATCATTAGCAATAAAAGACGAGTAAGCAGGAAAACCACTATAGGTTTCTGCTAAAATGGAACCGTCAGGTTGTAAGTATTCAAAATTTCCGCTACCATCTATATTTTCACCAAAAGCAGCGGTATTGTAGGTGAAATAAATTTGTCCTGATCCTAGCTTAAAATCAGTAGAAGATTCAATATAAATATCAGCTTCATAAAAATCATCTGTTCCATCATTGGTGTTTCTGGCATTCTGAAACGTAAATGTTATGTCCTGCGCACCAACCATAGCGGTAAGAAGGAAACATATAATCAAAAAGGTAATTTTTTTCATCATTTTATAGGTTTAATATGTTCTAGCTATTTTGAAAATTGCTTAAAATTTGGGCAAACAGATCCCTATTAGCTGCGCTATGGGGAAAGGGTAAAGCGGAGTACTGCAGCTAATAAAAGGATACTATGTTGCCTGCGTTATCTCTTAGTTATTCTTTGATTAACTTGTAACTTTTCTGGGAGTTTTGAGTGTCTATTTTTACAAAGTATACACCGGTTTGTAGTTGTGAAATATTAATGGTGTTCTGTAGTGGATGGCTAGGTAGCATTTGTACCAATTTGCCATTGATATCTGTAATATGAATATCGGTTTCGATATTGCCTAATCCTTGTATTAAGAAATATTGTTGCGCTGGATTGGGATACAAACTAGCTGCTGTAATACCTTGCTCTTCTACACTTAAGGTTTGCAAGGAAGCACCGCTAGAATCATACGTGTCATTGATCAATTGTACACCAGGTAGGTTCGCACAATCAGGAAATCCTGCCTTGGTACCTGTTTTAAGCATACTTCCGCATGCAGTAAAGAACTGATCCTGAAATACTGATCCTTCTTCAAAAGCAACTATTGGATCTTTGGTAACATCTATATACTTTAATTTTACATGTAATAGAGGTTGAGCAGTAGTGGTAACATTTTCTTTGGTAATGGATTCAGCACTAACTCCTTGTTGAAATGTAAACGATATACGATTATCTGTGTTATCGTTTTGAACAAAACCTCTATATGCAGGAAGCACATAATTTTCACCTAAGATGTAACCAGATTCAGATGTATATGCTATTCGATTGTTTTTAGAAATATTAGTTCCAAAAGCTTCAGGATCGTAGGTTAGATAAATTTGTCCAGATCCTAATTTGAAAGCTTCAGTACTTTCGATCATGATATCGGCTTCATAATAATATTCACCATTATCAATGGTGTTTTGAGCATTCGCAAAAGTAAAGTGAATATCTTGAGCACTAGTGACCAAGATGGCGAAAACAGATAGTATGAATGTGATCTGTTTTGTATATGCGTTATTCGTTAATTTCATAGATTTATCTATTAAGGGGTTTATAAAGTATGTATATGTTTTTTTATTCATATAAACTTCAATGCAATAGTACATATGATGGTTTTACAAACCAATAAAACAAGGGGTGCATATTGGGGTGCAAGGCTGTATTTCCTTGTTTTACAGGTGATTTTGTTAACATGTGTACTGTATAAGTTATACATTTAGTATATAGTTAAAACTGTTCACCTTTTCCTACATTAGGATTCATCAGGTTGTTGACGTCAATATTTTGGATTTGACCATTCATATCTATATCAGCATTGTGATAACCAGAACCTCCCAATAATTGAATTACCGAATTGATATCAGAATTTTGGATCTGGCCATTTTCATCAAAATCTCCAGAAATCATCGCAACAATCCCGTTATTCATATCAACAACAGCGTTTGCTCCTCCGGCAATATTAGTGCTTGAAGTGAAATCTACACTCGCTGTAGTACTTGATAAACTGATAGCGGATGAGGACATAATATTTAAATGATTTCTATGTTTCACCACTATGTAGTAATTACCAGGATTAACACTAAAAGCTAGTGGAGTACTTCGATCATCGGTAGTTGCTACAATATCTCCATCACGTTGTAAAATTCCTGACTGTTGAGCCACAATTATACTTGTATCATTAGCATCTCTTAATTCTATCCAAACCCAATCCACCGTAGCATCTGATCCAGCATCATCTAATTTTATGTCGTCTGAAATAGTAGCATTATCACCATAAGGGCTTACCGTTGGAAGTATTGTACTAACACGTAAATCATCGCGCATCAGGCTTTCTTCTCCAGAATTTGGATTGGTGAACGCTCCTTGAAGAAAAACAGTAATATCAACATGTAGATCACAAGAAACTTCGTTAAAACTAGTATGATCATCAGTATTTGTCCAATTGGTAGTGCTGTAGGTTGCATCATCCACCAAAACACAACTTAATGATGAATTACCAGTCATGTAAATAATTAGAATATTAGTGTTATTCCCATTTTGAAGATTCAAATAACTCAGTTCGTTATTTGAAACATTCAATTCTGTTAATGCTGTATTCTTTGATAAATCGACACTTGTCAGGTCGTTATTAGACATTCTCAATTCATATAGCAGTGTATTTTTGGTTAGATCTATACTAGTAAGACTGTTATTTCCTATATGTGCTGTTTCTAGTAACGTATTGTTAGATATATCGATATTTGTCATTCCTGAATTAAAAGAGCAACGTAGATCAACTAGTGCGGTATTTTTAGAGAGATCTATCGATGTTAACGACATGGCATCTAGTCTAACAAATTCTAATAAAACTAGATTTGCTATATCAATACTTCCAGCGCTGTTATTTCCAACATCTAAATAGGTTAATCCAACAAAATCTTCGATCCCTGTAAAATCAGTTATTGATTCACCATTTGCAGTTAATGAAGTAACACTTTCAATTAATACAGTAGGTACTTGTCCATCACCAGAAATATCGTCATACCCTAAAGACTCTAATCGAGCTTCAAAATTTGCATCTGGAATGGTAGTGTAACGACAGTAGTTATTTGTGAAATTAGCAGTATCATCAACTCCAAGCCAATTAGTGGTGCTATAGGTTGCATCATCAACAGAAATACATGTTAAATTACTGTTTTCAGTAGCTACAAAATTGGTCACATTTGTATAATTTCCATTTCTAACATTCAAAGAAGTTAGCGCATTATCATTTACAATAACCGAAACCAATCCTGTTTGTGCTGAAAAATCTAATACCGTAATCGAGTTGCTTTGGCACCAGATAGAAGTTAATAAGATGTTATTTGAAACATCTAATGCTGTTAGACTATTATTTCCACAACGTAGATCTAGTAGTGCTGTATTTGAATCAATATTTAAACTACTTAGATTATTATTGTTACACTCTAAATACGTTAATGCTGTGTTATTTGAAACATCTAAAGTTGATAAATCATTAAATGAACATACTAAGGTATCTAAGTTTGGACAGTTATTAATATTTAGTCCTGTAAGAGGGGTTAATTTTGTAATAACAGAGGTCAGTTCAGTATTATTAGAAAGATCTAAACTTGTAAAAGTATTATTGGCACAGTTCAAAGTTTTTAAAGCAGTAAAATCTTCAATACCTGTGATATCAGCAATGGATTTTCCGACGATAGTTAAGTCTTCAACACCTTCAATCAATGCTGTTGGTACTTGTCCATCACCAGAAATATCATCATAACCTAATGCCTCTAAAGCAGCTTCAAAATTAGCGTCTGGAATGGCTGTGTAGCGACAATAAGTATTGCTAAATACTAAACCGCTTGGGATATTTGTCCAGTTTGTGGTACTATAACTAGAATCATCAACTAGAACACAGTTCAGATCAGGGTTGTTTTCGATTTCAAATGTGGTAACATTGGCATTATTACCATTTCTAACATTTAAATTATTTAAACTGGTATCATGTCCCCATAATTGTTTAAATGCCGTATTATTACTTAAATCTAGACTTGTAATTTCTGTATTATTAACACGCAATGTTTCTAGTTTCGTATTATTACTTAAATCTAATACAGTAACATCCGTTTCATCTACACGTAGTGCTCTTAATTCAACATTATTCGAAAGATCTATTGAGGCTAGAGAGGTTCTATACGCCGAAAGTATTCTAAGTTCTGTATGAATACTTAGATCTAAGGTCGACACACCCGAGCTATAGGTATATAATTCTCTTAATTCAAGATTATTACTCAAATCTAGAGTGGTTAATCCTCCATTTCCTTGCACCCAAAGATCTCTAAGGTCTGGATTATTAGATAGATCTAGTGAAGTGATACTATTAGACCCTATATTTAAATTTCTTAAAACAATATTTTTGGATATATCAATTGAAGACAGATTATTACTATTAATATATAAATGCTCTAATAAAGTATTTTGACTCACATCTAAAGCAGTGAAGTTATTTCCTCTAGCGTTTAAAGTTACCAGAGCTGTAAAATCTTCAATTCCAGTTAACTCATCAATACTAAGGTCATTGACAGTTAAACTTGTTACTACTTCAATTAAAGCAGTTGGAACTTGTCCGTCTCCTGAAATATCATCGTAACCTAATTCTTCCAATCTAGCTTCAAAAATTGGATCAGGGATAGCTGTATAATTGCAATAGGTATCACTAAAGCTTGTTGTAGCATCTATAAGTCTCCAGTTGGTAGTACTGTAAGCGGCATCATCAACCAAAACACAGGCTAAATCAGGGTTGTTAGTTACATTAAATGCAAATAGCTGAACATTCATATTATTCCCATTTTGAATGTTTAAAGAACTTAAATTTCCATCGTTAGCTACCAACACGGTTAAAGCTGCTTGATTGCTTAGATCTAAGCTTTGTATACCTGTATCATTTATACGAAGTTCCGTTAGACTTGTATTATTGGATAGGTCCAATACGGTAATATTAGTAGTGAACAGACGTAACAATTCTAGCGCTGTATTCGTGGATAAATCTAAAGATGATAATGGCGAGTCATTAGCTTCCAGATTTCTTAACAGCGTATTGTTTGTGGTATTTAATGCCGTAATATTGGTTTCAGAACAATCGATTTCTTCCAAAAGGATATTATTACTAATATCAAAATTGGGTAGATTCGTATTTCTTTGAATATACAATTGCTTTATTGCAGTATTATTGGATAGGTCAATAGCACTTAAATCATTAGAAAATAGGTATAGGCTTTCTAGTAAGGTATTATTGGATAGATCTACTGTTGTTAAATTATTCTGAGCTGCATTGAAATATGCTAGTTGTATATTTTCAGTAATATCAATTGTAGTTAAATTATTCCCATTACAGTTTAGGTAGGTCAAAGCGACAAAATCCTCAATACCTGTTAAATCATTAATATTCTTACCATCTACATCGAGGCTTGATAATACTTCAATTAAAGGTGTAGGAACTTGCCCATCTGCTGAAATATCATCATACCCTAAAGCTTCCAATTCAGCTTCAAAATTAACATCTGGAATAGCAGTGTAACGACAAAATGTATTGTTAAAACTTGCAGTACCATCGATATTCGTCCAGTTAGCAGCACTCCATGTAGCATCATCAACGATAATACATTCTAACGAAGGATTTCCTGTGGTTATAAAATCTGTATTTGGCATATTAATATTATTACCATTTTTAAGATTTAAATAGGTAAGATCATTATTTTCACATTCTAAGCGTACTAAAGCTGGATTGTTGGATACATCAAGGTGTGTAAAACTATTATCTGCAATTCTTAACTGGGTTAACGCTGATAAATTAGAAACATCTATCGTATTAAAATTTACGCGTTCAATAACGATAACTTCTAATAAAAGGTTTTGGGAAACCTCTAAACCAGTCAAGGCTGTATCCTGAAAATATAAAAACTTAAGATTGGTATTATTACTGATATCTATACTCGTCAAATTCGAGTTACCTCTTAGGTTGATGGTTTCCAACAATGGATTATTGGATACATCTACTGTGGTAAATAAATTGTCTCTAAGATTTATAAATGTTAGATCAGAATTTTGACTTACATCAATTGTCGTTAATTGGTTGTAACGCCCTTCGATAGAGGTCAAATTTGAAATTGTTCCTAAATTTAAATTCGCAATACTATTATTATCAAAGTTCAACGTTTGAAGGTTTGTATTGTTACTCAAATCTAAGCTGGTTAGTGTATTCGTATCCAGATTTAAATCCGTAAGTGCTACGAAGTCTTCAATTCCAGTAAGATCTGCAATATTTTGATTGCTGATGTTTAATGTGGTTACTGGTTCAACTAAAGCAGTTGGTACTTGTCCGTCATTAGCAATATCATCATAGCCTAATGCATATAATACAGCTTCAAAATTGGCATCTGGAATCGCCGTGTAATTACAATAGGTGTTACTAAAACTCATTGTACCATCGATATTCGTCCAGTTAGTGGTACTATAAGCTACATCATCTACCACTACACAGTTTAGATTAGGTGTATTATCAGCGTGAAACTGTGTGAAGTTTGTATTATTTCCATTCTGGACATTTAGAAAATTAATGGGTGAATTATCTACATAAACGTGTATTAGACTACTTTGATTAGATAAATCCAGCTTGTTTATATTGGATTGATTTACTCTAATAATTCTTAAGTTCAGATTATTGCTTACATCTAAATCTGTAATCCCCGTATTATCTAATCGTAATTGATCTAATTGAGTTAGGTTTGAAACATCTAATTTTGTTAAATAATTGTTGTTGTATAACTGTACATTTTGTAAAAGTGGATTGTTGCTAAAATCATAACTCACAACATCCGTATTGTATGCTTTTAGTGTTGCTAAATCTGGATTATTACTGGTATCCAATGAAGTAATATCATTATATAAAATATCTAATCGCTTCAGTAATTTGTTATTGGAAATGTCAATTGAGGTTAAGTCATTCGCTCCAATAATTAAAGTTTCTAATACAGTGTTTTGTGATAGATCAATACTGTTGATATTGTTTGCGTTAGCTGTTAATTCTATTAATACTATATTGTTAGAAATGTTCAAGGCTGTAAGATTATTAGATTGGCATTCTAAAACCTGCAATGCTTTAAAATCTTCTATCCCTGTTACATCTGAAATGCTTTTATTGCTAACATCTAATGTTGTTACCGCTTCTATTAAAGTAGTAGGCACTTGACCATCACTAGAAATGTCATCATACCCTAGAGCTTCTAAGGCAGCTTCAAAATTCGTATCAGGAATTTGTGTATAGATACAATACCCTGAATCTCTAAAAGTTGTCACAGGTTCTATAGCTGTCCAATTATTTGTACTATAAGTTGTATCATCAACCTTAACACAAGGTACTGGTGTTCCTACAGTTTCAAAAGCAGCAATATTTGTATTTGTACCATTTTGAATGTTTAAACCTGTAAGCGTCGTAATATTTTCTGCATATAAAAATCTTAAGTTTATATTGTTTGACAAGTCTAACTCAACCAAACTAGTACCATCAATTTCTAAACCAGTTAAATTAATATTTGTACTTAAATTTAATGTTGTAATATCAGAATTCTCTAAATCTAAAGAAGTTAAACTTGTATTGGTACTTGTGTCGAGTGAAGTAAGACTGCAATCTGTACACATAAACTCTATTAACGCAGAATTATTAGAGATATCTAATGAAGTTCCTGAATATTGTATTCTAAAATCTTCAAGTGCTATATTGTTACTAACATCTATGGAAGAAAAATTATTATTTCCACTTCTAATCCAAAGTACTTTTAAAGCAGTATTATTAGTTAGATTAATAGCTGTTAAATCATTACCATTTGCTTTCAATTCTTCAAGGGCAGTAAAATCTTCAATTCCGGTTAAATCTGTTATTCCTTTATTACTAATGTTTAAAATAGTAAGCGATTCAATTAAGAATGTTGGTACTTGTCCGTCACCAGTAATATCATCATAACCAAGAGCCTCTAAAGCGGCTTCAAAATTTGCATCTGGTATAGCTGTGTAAGCTGCTTGATTTATGGGAACTGTTCCTAAATCTAAAATGCACGAACCCCCATTATATCTTGCTTTTAAATCATACGAGCCTACTCCAAGATTAGTTATTGTACCAGTTAAGGCGTCGTCATTAAATGTATATGGAAAGGTTGTTCCTCCATCAATACTAAACTGGATTTCAGTTCGTGTAGCTTCATCACTAAAGTTGAGGGTTATCGTGGCATTATTTTGTCCAATAAAAGCCTCCGTAACTTCTGTAACCGAAGCGGTTGGAGTTATGGTACTTGCTAAAGGTACAAAATGAATTGCTCCAGAATTTGAAGGTGAATCGTCTTCATTTTGTCCTATCAGTAAATAGGGATAGGAAACTGCTACGGCTCTGTTTGAAAATTCATTCCAACCACTACCAGAAGTAATTTTACTTAATTGCGACCAATTATTGGTACCATCATCTTTAAAAATATATACAGCATCTGTATTACTTGAACCATTTCCATAAGTCCCAACATATAAAAAATCATTTTCTATGACAACATCTGCTCCAAAACGTTGATCGTTATAACTGTCTTTATCGTTATTTTGAATCATAACACGATTAGTTTCTAAATAATCGCCGTTACTGTCTGCTTTATAAACATAAACTCTTCCTTGGTCTGCTTCTGGTGTTGAAGATGCTTCATAATTATACGCACCTATAGCTAAATAATCACCTAAAACACTTATCGAACTACCGAAAGACTCCGAAGATTCGGTACCTCTTAATCGGTGTGTTCGTGACCACGAACCATCATTTGCTTGATCCCATATTTGAACAGAACCCGCAAAGGCATTCCCTACCGCTGAATAATCCCGTAGACCACTTACATAAGCACGACCATCTTTAATCAAGACATCATAACCAAAACGCGCTCCAGAATAATTAGACTGTACTTGAGGTTCTAATTTAGTTTCTGAATAGGTAAAGGTATTGGTGCCGTCATTTTCGTATACATAAGCACATCCACCTATACAACCATCTCTAGATCCAATTAAAATTAAATTTCCTTCTATAGAAGCCGATACTCCAAAACGATCACCAGAACTTCCATCACTTGGTTCAAATATGGCAACCTCTGTCCAAGCACCAACACCATCATATTCAAATAAATATGCTGCTCCAGTATCTACAGCTGAAGAATTTGTTTGAAAGCTAGCTCCAACAACCAAGTAATTACCCTGTAAAGCTATGCTAGATCCAAAATTATCGCCTGCAAAACCATCACTTGCTGTAAGCGTGGTTTGCTGTGTCCAGTTACCAGCGCCATCATTAATAAACACATAGACTTTACCTGCAGCAGCACCATTACTACGTGATACTGTTACAGCTATATTACCATCTATTGCAACACGTTCTCCAAATCTATAGTTTGAAGTAGCATCGCTTGCCTTTATTTTTGTTCCTCCAACTTCTGCAGTGGTAAATGTTCCTGTAAATTTAGTTTCGTCTAAGGAACAATCTGTTTGTGCATTCGTATGTATTGTCGTAAGAAAAAGTAATAGTAGGAGTAATTTTAACTTCATACCATATAGATTTTGGGGTTAATATTTTTTATTTTTTACTAGGCGTTTTATTTGTTTTTCGAGATCTACATACATCTTTAAAATGTTGCTAACTTTCAAATAGTAGCGTACCATCATCAATTGTCTTTGATGAAAGAAGTATGTTGTTAGTTTTAGTTTTTTTTGTTTATCCCGTATTAAAAACAAATAAGGCAAGCGCTCTTATTTCTGTTGCCAAAATTATGAGAGAAACCATATTTATTCCAAAAAACGATAGGGTGCAAATCGGGGTGCAATAATTTAAATAATTGATATTCAATTGTTTAAATTAATTTATCTGTAATGCCTAGGAAGTGAACTATGGTTCAAATTTTAATCAAAAAAAGGTAAGTTTCACGAACTCAATATGTGTATTTTGTGGACAATTCGTCTTTTTTTAATCGCATCTGAGACGAATTAGTAAGCAAATTTTGACATCATTTTTGACCAGTTCTAGATAAGTCTTTTAGCTTTTTAATAAACTTGAAATTGAATTGTCTGATAAGTATTAATCCAGTTTTTTATTTTAGCAATAATATCGTTAATTTCATAGTATCAATTCTTTTCTAAGTAATGAAAAAACTAATTTGTCTTTTTCTAATTCTTGCCTCTTGGTTTTCTTTCTCTCAAGAAGAAGATCCTAAATTACTTGAACTCAAAGAAGCTATACAAAATGCGGACAACGATTCTCTCAAAATAGTTAATTATTTAAGGCTAAATAAATATTATCATTTTCGTGATTTAAATAAAGCAGATTCTCTTTTGAGTAAGATTTTAGTAATGTTAGATACTGTCAATTATGATTCTCGAATACATCGTGGACAAATATTTGATAGAAGAGGAGTTATTTCGCGTATAAGAAGTAATTATCCAGAATCATTGCTCAATTATAATAAAGCAAAAGATATTTATGAGGAAATAAAGGATACCAATAAATTAATCAATGTGAACACCAATATTGGTAATTTATATGATTATCAATATGATTATGTAAATGGTGCTAAATATTTTAAAAAATCTATTGAGATTAATACAATCCCTTTCAAGGAACAACTAGGCGTAAGCTATAGATTACTTGCGGGTAATTATAATCACAGGGAGATGCGGGATTCAGCTTTTTACTATTTAAAGAAAGCTAGAAGAATTTTTAAAGAGACAAAAGCTGATGTTGAATATTTTGCTTCTAATATTCAGTTTGTTAGGTATTCGTTGGAGGATTTGGATGAAAATGATTCTTACGATGATTTGATTAAAATGACTAAACAAACTATAAGTTTTTTTAAAACTAAAGGGCACAAACATTATCTAAGTGAAAGTTATCGTGATTTAGCAGTTATAAACTTTCGGTTGAAGAACTATACCTTAGCAAAAAAATACACTGATACTACTATTGCTATAGCGAACCAAATAGAAAAAAAACACCTCGAGTCTAGGGCATATAAATTAAGAAGTCGCGCTAACGAAAGGCTGGGTAAATTCAAAAATGCTTTAAAAGATTTTAAAGTATATGAAAAAACTCAAAATGAAATTTATACGGAGAAGAAATCTAAAGAAATAATCCGGATAGAGGTTGCTAATGAATTTGCAAAGAAGAAAATGAAAGACAGTATTCTCTTTGTTAAACAGAAAGAGATATTAGTTTTAGAAAAAGATAAGGCCTTAGCTCAAAATAAATTTATCGGCTTATTAAGTTTTATTGGTCTAGTAATAACATTCTTTGTGATTAGAGGTCTTCGAAAAAAATGGTTAAAAGAACGTAAGCTAGGAGAACAGTTTGAAAGGAAGTTAAAACAAAGTGATGAAAAAATTTCTGTATTAAACTCTGAAGTAGCTACTAAAAAAGAAGAGGTAAATCAACTCTTAACAGAAACTGTAATTCATTTAAATACGAAGGAAAAGCTTGCCGAAAATTTAGCAAAATTATCAAAAGAAGAAGGAGATGTGACGCTCAAAGGTATCATCGCAGATTTAAAAGCGGACAAATTAGAAGATGCAAAAATCTTAATGCTGAAAAAGAATATCGAAACATTGAACTATGATTTCTTAAAAAGTTTAAAAAGTTCGCATCCTAATTTGACCAAAACTGATATTGAGGTTTGTTCTTTTATAAAAATTGGTCTTTCTCGAAAAGAAATTTCCAACTTAAGAAATACAAGTTTGGATGCTATCAAATCTACCCGTTTTAGGCTTAAAAAGAAGCTTCAGTTATCTGCAGATCAATCCCTTGATGACTACATAAAATCCTTATAGTTGTTTTTTAAAAGAAGTATTTTGTACCTTTAAAAGAAAAGTCCCTTTGATTGCTAAAATTCTACTAAATATTCTTTTTATAATAGGTGTTATTTCCCCGATTTTTTGTCAGGAAAATCAAAACTCTGATCGCATCATAGAAGTAACAACGATTGGTTCAGATGATTTGTTAGGTACCTATTTATATTACAGTAAAGATGTACCGCCTGAGTATGATATAGAGCAAGCACAAAAATTACCATATCAACTTTCTACTAAGGATATTTTGAATCTGGGTTTTAGCGATGCATCCGTTTGGCACCGATTTAAAATTAATAATGCTTCTGATACCATCGTAGAGCGTATGTTGCGAATCGAAAAACCTCTGCAGGATTCTTTGCAACTTTATTATAAAAAGAATAATCGTTGGGTGGTTTCAAATACTGGGTATATGGTGCATACCAAGGACAAAGATTTTAATGGATCCTCCTTATACTTTTCTTTAAAATTTGAACCTAATTCAGAACAGACCTTTTACTTGAGAACCAAAAGTAAATATGGTCGATCCTATTCCATGAAACTTTTAGAGGAAGAAGATTTTAGAAGAATGGAGCGTAATGAACTTATGTTGGTATGTCTTTTAATAGGGATATTAGTAACGATCGTTTTTTACAACCTGATTTTAGGATGGGGATTGAAGGATTCTATTTATTTTCTGTATGGAGGTACTGTTATTGGAGGCCTTTTAACCCAAATCTCGGTTAGAGGTTTTTTTAAGCAGTTTTTAGTGGATGAAAACCTTTTTATACAAGAGTGGTGTGCTCCATTTTTATTGCCTTTGGTACTGTAGTAACTGCACAATTCTGTGTTAAATTTTTAGAAACTGCTACATACGATAAATTATCACACAGATTGTTGAAAGGTATTATTTGGTTTCAGGTAATTGCCTTTATTTATGAGATCATACGATTTGAGGTATTTGGGTATTATACTACCAACAAATTGGTTGCTGTGGGATTGATGATTTTTGGTTTTCTTGCGTTGATTTCTGGTATTAGAGTGTATATGGCGGGAAATCAATTTGCAAAATATCTTGTAGCAGCCTGGACAAGTTATTGTATAACCATTGTGATGTATGTGTGTACACTTTTGGTGATTATTCCTATCAATGGAGTTACAGTGAATGCCTACGTAATTGGTTCTGTTCTGGAAGCTATATTATTATCGTTAGCGGTTGCAGATCGTTACCGAACTTTACAGAGTGAAAAATTGGAATTAGCAACCGAAATAATTTCTAAAGAGCGGGATATTTCTGTGAAGTCAAAAGAGATCATAAAATTGCAAATGGAAACCGTACAACAGTTACGATCCAAAATAGAGATTGCTGATAATCTTAAAAAATTAGACAAAGATGAAGGTGGCGTGACCTTAAAAAATATACTTGCAGATGTACGAAGTACCAAGTTCGAAGATCAAAAAGCACTATTACTTAAGAAAGAATTAGCTGAATATCATACGGAGTTTATAAATAAACTAAGCTCTCAATTTCCTAATCTTACAAAAACAGATATCGAAATTTGTTCTTTTATAAAAATAGGTCTTTCCCGAAAGGAAATTTCCAACTTAAGAAATACAAGTTTGGATGCTGTTAAATCGAGTAGATTTAGACTCAAAAAGAAGCTAAATCTATCTCAAAACGATTCCTTAGACGAGTATATTCGATCTTTATAAACGTACATTTTAGCACATTTTTTTCATCTGGGAACCCTATTAAGCGTTTATTGAAAATATCTGAAAAGTATTGCAAAATAAGGGTTTTCGGATGTTGCACCCTCATTTGCACCCTCAATTTTTTTTAATTTATAAAGTTTCCATTGTTATTTAGCGGTGTGAAAATGGAATCCTCACACTATAGTGTTTTAAGAAGTTTCTTATATATAAGATCTACGTATCTACACTATGATAAAAAAACAATTTACAGTGTTATTTGGATGACAACTTTTACCCCAAAAAAAGTAAGAATTAAAAATAATTGAGAATGAGAATTAAATTACAATGCACACTATGGATCCTTTTGATAAGTATATTAGGATATTCGCAAACACCACAAGGATTCAATTACCAATCGGTCGTGAGAGATGCTGCAGGAGATATATTAGCGAATACTACTATAGGAGTAGAATTTAAATTACATCAAACTACCACAGATGGTACTGTGGTGTATACAGAAACCCATACTCCCACTACAAATGCCTATGGGGTTTTTGATTTAATTGTAGGGCAAGGTACGACTACAAATGATTTTTCAACTATTACTTGGTCTTCAGATTCTTATTTTTTAGAAGTTAGTGTAGATACTGCTGGTGGTACTAGCTATACAAGTATGGGAACTACACAACTATTAAGTGTTCCATATGCTCTACAAGCTAAATATGTAGAAAACGGAGATAATTTAGGAAATCATACAGCTACTGAGAATTTTCAAACGGGCGGACATTGGATTTCTAATGATGGCGATGATGAAGGACTTCTAGTGAATTCTGAAGGAAGAGTTACTACATCCAATAAATTATATCTAGGAAGCAATATTAACCTAGCTACTCATTGGATTAATGGTGATGGA
Source organism: Aquimarina sp. 433 (assembly GCF_054054605.1). NCBI lineage: Bacteria > Pseudomonadati > Bacteroidota > Flavobacteriia > Flavobacteriales > Flavobacteriaceae > Aquimarina > Aquimarina sp. 433. Next base: position 7,773 of record NZ_JBSWZK010000002.1, on the reverse strand, counting down.
ACTAGCAATAATGGAATTCAATTTGATGCTAGCGGAAATGTGATCACATCAGCAAAAGTTTCTTTAGGTGGAAATGTACAGTTAAATAATAACTGGTTATCAAATGATGGTGATAGCGAAGGGATACGTATTACGGATGATGGAGTTGTAGTTTTAGGAGGAAACGTAAGATTAAATAATAAATGGTTTTCTAATGATGGAGGTGATGAAGGTATCGCAATTGACAATACAGGAAATGTAACCCTTTCTGGAGAATTAGCTGTAGACGGAAATATTAAGCTAAATAATAACTGGATTTCTAATGATGGTGGTGATGAAGGCTTACAAATTGATAATAATGGGAATATAACTACTTCTGGAGATGTAACATTAGGAGGAAATTTTGAGTTTGATGGTATACTAACTACTACGAATTCAGAAAACCAAATCTTCGGTAATTACGATACTACAAGTAACCTTGCTAATCTTGGTAACAAAAACGTAATCATTGGAACTCAAGCCGCCGAGAACGCAACTTCAGGTGCCAACAATGTTGTTATCGGATATTTTGCTGGTTATCAATTAAATGGAAGTTCTAATGTAATTATAGGTGCTGGGGCTGGAACTTCTGGGACGCCATTTTCAGATCGCTTATATATTAAAGATTTGATCTATGGAGAATTTGATAATGACTTATTACAAGTAAAAGGAGAATTAAAAGTTGATGAAAACATAGCAACTGATGGAAATGTAATTATCGACCAAGATGGTGATGATCTTAGAGCTGCGGGTGCAGCTAATAACGTAGAAATGATTTCTGTAATAGTGAACGCAGACGGTTCTTTAAACTCAAACGTTACGAACTCTTCAGGCATAACAGCTTCGAGAAGTGGAAATATTTATACAGTGAACTATTCAAACCATTTTTCTGCTCTTCCAGGTGTGACTATTACTTGTATAGCTTCTACTTCTCAAACAAGAGGAGCTCAAATAACTTCTTTAGCACAAGGTAAAGTAGAATACTTAATAAGAAGCTCAAATGGTGATGCTAAAACTGATGCTGCAACGGTATTAACAATCATTGGTAAAAGATAAAAAATGAAGATTATGAAACCATGTATATTCATTGTAGCCTTGCTTTTTTTTAGTGCTTTGTCTTCTCAAAGTATAGAACGAACTGTAATTGGATCCAGTGGAACAACCTTGAGCAATGCCAGTGTAAGCCTAGATTTTACAGTTGGAGAATTAATGGTGACAACTTTGTCGAATGGAACCACAACACTAAACCAAGGATTTCATCAAGAATTGATCATCTTGCAATTGAAACTTTCTCCAGTTGTTTTTCTGCAAGGGCCTTTGATAACTTCTGGAACTGTTATCATGGATGATAGTTTACGAAGTAATGGTTTACTTCCCACTACGAGTCCATATGCGGATAGTCTAACCTGTGAGGCAAGGGTTTTTGATATCACAGGAAATAATGCTATTGTAGATTGGGTTTGGGTAAGCTTACGTGATAAAAATGATCCAACTGTAGTACTCGCCAGTCAATCTGCATTCGTACAAGCGGATGGAGATATAGTGAGTGTTGATGGAACATCAGCTTTAGCATTTGATTCGCCTTCAGATAGCTATTATATAGCGGTAAACCATAGAAATCATATAGCAGTGATGAGTGCCAATACAGTTGCTCTAAACGAATCTACAGCAACTACTATTGATCTTAGTGATGCTACAGCATCCGTATTCGGAGGCTCAAATTCGGTAGTAGATATGGGAAATGGAATTTTTGCGATGATTGCCGGAGACTTTGATGAAAATGAACAAATTCAAAACACGGATACAAATGCAGTGATACAGTTACTTGGTATTTCTGGTTACAATAAAGCAGATATGGATATGAATGGTCAGGTACAGAACTCGGATGTCAATGGTATTTTAAATACAAATATTGGTAAAGGAGTACAGTTTTAAATAAATGAATCCCAAAGTCCATATCACATAAAATTAATACTACCCCTTGGAAATTTTCTTTCCTTACTTTTTTTGTTTTTTAAGATTTGGGCTATTACCCCAAACAAGAAAGCCGAATCAACTGATTTGGCTTTTTCTCTGTTGTATGGTCGGGTAGAGATTTATCAAAATTTTTTGATGGAGGATGGGAAGTTTCATATTTGCGTGCAGTTCTCATAATAAATTGTTGTAGTATAAACTTATGTAGTTCAACAAAAATCTCGCTTATTTAGATCGGATCTTATTAATAACATTCTCTTTAAAAAGGTAACGTTTTTTTTAATTTTTCTTCAAGTATAGAACACGTTCAGTTAACGGGTTTACAAAAATCAAGAATTAGTTTTGACCTCAATATAAGTATAGTCAGAATTAAGAATAAACGTAAACTTAAACTAACACAAATTATGAAACTTAGAAAGTTAATATTAGGGATTTTAATGATTTCGGTGGTGAACATCGCATTTTATAGCTGTGAGGATGGTCGTGATGGAATTGACGGAATCGACGGTGTCGATGGTCAAGATGGAGCTGACGGTCAAGATGGTGTAGATGGTATGGATTTAACACTTGAAGAGTCTGAACCTTTAGAAAGTTCTGTTGTTTCTAACGATGTTTTTGAACTTAAAGGAAGTTTTGCTTCTTCTGCCGATTTAGAAATGATATTAACATCAGCGGATATACTTCCTTCTGATTCTACCTTCGTTTATGGATCTTTTATGGATGGAGCTGCTCTTTATCCTGCTGGGAATGACATGTACGCATTTATTAATAACCTAGAATCTGACTTTTCTATCGCTAGAATTATGATGAATTCGGATTTACAACCTTTACAAGGTGATTACATTGTAAATGCAACTGCTACAGCCTTTACGGCACAATGTTCAGGTTCTTCTATCACTACTGAGGAGCACGGTTTTGGTCCGCTTTACCTTTCAGGTGGTGAGTGGGGTGGAAATGCTAAAGGTGTTTACCGTGTAAATCCATTCCGTTCTACAGATGATAGAGTAGAGGCTGATAGATTACCTGCACTTGGTGAATGGTCAACAGAAAATGCAGTAGTTATTGGTAAAGATGCATATCCGTCGCAAACAGTAGTTTTTATGGGAGATGATGATAGTAGTAATGATTATCCAGAAGCTCACTTTGCTATGTATGTTGGTGCTAGAGGAGATTTAAATGGAGGAAGCTTATATGTTTTAAGAGGAACAAATCCTACTGAAACAGCTCCTGGTGCTGGTGGTCAACTTTTCGAAATGGGTATGGCAGAAGGTACATCATATGATGTGGAATGGGTAGAAGTTACAGAGAGAACTTTAAATGAATTGAACCAAGAAGCAATAGACTCTTTAGCTATCGGTTTTCAGAGAATTGAGGATATCGACTGGAGAAGAGGCTCTGCAGATGCTAACAGAGAGGTATATTTTAACGCTACTGGAAGATACAGAAGTGACAATCCTGATTTAGCAAACAGAGGTACAACTTTTGGACGTGTGTATAAATTAGTAATGAATCCAGACGATCCTACTGGACCAGCTACTTTAGAAGTAGTTATGGATGGAGACCTTGAGGGTGGTAAAGCTGATGGTATGCATTCTCCTGATAACATATTAGTAACCGAAAACTATGCTTACATTCAAGAAGATCCTAATGGTTACGCAGATTTGAATGCTGATATTACAGGTTATGCTAAATTATGGCAGTTAGACTTGAATACTGGAGTAGTAACCGAAGTAATGGAATGTAACCAAGTTGCAGCAGCCGGAATGGGTATTGGAAATACAGATAGCTATTGGGAAATAACTGGTTTAATTGATGTTACCGATATTATAGGTGCTACAGAGTCTACTTTCATTGGTGGGGCACAAGTGCATGGATGGAATTACAGTAGTCAACCTGAATCAGCTGTACGTGCTGATGGTGCTAAATTCTACGATCCTACTGCAATCGATGAGTCTTCTGCTAGACTTGAAGGTTCATTCTTGTTTAAGATCACTGGATTACCAAGATAGATATAAGATAACAAACTTAAACAAAAAGTTCCCTAAGTATTAGGGAGCTTTTTGTGTATTTAAAATTATTTCTTCCGCTATGAAAAATATGTATTGTTTTTTTACAACGTTTGTCTTAGTTCTTACCATTTCTTGTAAAAAAGAAGAAAAGCTATTGGCAGTGTCAACTTCATCAAAAGCTGAATCGATGTTCAACGACGTTATTAGAAATCACTATTTTAAAACTTTAGATAGTGCTGCTTTTTATATTAAGAAGATAGATACGTTGAAGACATTAGAAGAAAATAAAAATAGTTTTCTAGAAAGCAGAAAATGGTACAAACGTGCAGAGCCTATGCTCATAGCTTATGACTATGAGAATTACCTTTCAATGAATGCTCCGAATTTGCTGAAAATCGAAATGGAGGATTATCAAGATATTAAAAAATCAAAGCCCAAAAGTTACCAGGTTCTAGAAGAATTATTATATGCTGAAGAAAACCCTGAAAATAAAGAGATATTTAGGGTTGCACAGTATCTACAGGTTCGTATCCCTTACATTAGGAAGAATCATATCATTATAAAGCAACGTGATAGGCATCATTTAAAAATGTTGCGTGATGCCATCGTGAATATTGCTACAAAAGGTATCACAGGTTTTGATTCACCCATGTTAGCAAATTCTCTAAATGAAGCCATTTATAATTATGAGACTATTAATGAAGTTCTTGGTATGTATAAAGAAGCTTTCGCTTCAAAGGAGTTATATCAATCTTGGGTAAAAGAAATAGATAATACGATTTCAGAATTAAAATCAGGAAACTTTGATACGTTTGATCGGTATACATTTATCAAGAACCATACGAACAAACAGTTAGAGCTTATTAATTTAACATCAAAAGATTGGAAGGTAACTTTAAACACCTCTCGCGCTCTTAATCCATCATCGACCAATCTTTTTGATAAAGACTTTTTTAATATGGCTCAATTCTCAACGCCACGCTCACCGGAAATTACTGATGAGCGAGTTGCTTTAGGAAAAATGCTCTTTAATGATGAATCCTTATCGGGTACAGGCACCATTAGTTGCGCTACATGTCATCATAAAGACAAAGCTTTTACGGACGGACTTAAAAAAGCAAAAGGAATTGATAATATTGAATTACTCCGTAATACACCGACATTATCTTACGCAGTTTTTCAACGTACATTCTTTTATGACGGTAGAGCCGCTAGTTTAGAAGATCAAATTGTAAAGGTAGTTAATGATCAAAATGAATTTCATTTAGATCTAAACACTATAGAGCAGCGTATTCGTTCGAATCCTACTTATGTAAAGCAATTCTATTCTTTATATGATGGAAATATCTCAAATCGTAATGCACGACATGCCATAGCTACATATATCAGAAGTTTATCTCCTTTTGATTCGAAGTTTGACAGAAACATGCAAGGTCTTGAAAATACGCTTACTAATGAAGAAATTACAGGTTTCAACTTATTTATGGGAAAAGCTGCTTGTGCAACCTGTCATTTTCCACCGACATTTAATGGTACGGTTCCTCCTAAATACTTAGAAACCGAATTTGAAAACCTTGGAGTTCCTAAAAATGCAAGTTTTGAGCACCCAATATTGGATGAAGATCCAGGCCAATATTATCCGTATGAAGTAGAAGAAAAACGAAACTTCTTTAAGACATCGACTGTTCGAAATGCGGAATTAACCGCACCTTATATGCACAATGGAGTATATGACAGTTTGGAGGAAGTTATTAAATTTTATAACGTAGGGGGTGGACAAGGAATGGGATTGGATGTACCCTATCAAACGCTACCGGCTGATTCACTGAATTTAGCTGATAATGAATCTAAAGCTTTAATTGCATTTATAAAAACGTTGAACGATAAACAGTTTGAGAAAGGAGATTAAACTTTTGTAAAACTCAAAGAATTTGTAAAATAAAAAAGCTGAATCATTTGATTCAGCTTTTCTTTTATCGTGCGGGCGGAGAGACTCGAACTCTCACACCTCGCGGCACTAGATCCTAAGTCTAGCGTGTCTACCAATTCCACCACGCCCGCATTTTTACTATTTTGTACCACTTAGGACTTAGTACAAAATGACCCACTATTGTTAGTAAGCGGGTGCAAATATAAACAATACTTTTAAAATAAAAACAACCTTCTTAAAAAATATAAACTTTTATTACATTTAACGAAAATTAACTCATACGAATGCAAAATATTAAATCTTACGTTCAGGAACATAAAGATCGTTTTATCAACGAACTTTTAGAACTACTCAAAATACCGTCGATCAGTGCAGATTCTGCCTATAAAAATGATGTGATTAAAACTGCTGATGAGATTAAAAAGAGTCTCGAGAAAGCAGGGTGTGACATGGTTGAAATTTGTTTAACTCCAGGATATCCAATTGTATATGGTGAAAAGATTATCGATCCAGATTTACCAACAGTGTTGGTATATGGCCATTATGATGTACAACCACCAGATCCTATAGATCTTTGGGACAGTCCTCCGTTTGAACCTGTTATTAAGGCAACAGAGTTACATCCTGAAGGAGCAATCTTTGCAAGAGGAGCTTGTGACGACAAGGGACAGATGTATATGCATGTAAAAGCCTTGGAATTAATGACGAAGACTAACCAGCTTCCTTGTAATGTAAAATTTATGATAGAAGGAGAGGAAGAGGTAGGAAGTAGTAGCTTGAGTTGGTTCGTAGAAAATAATCAAGAGAAGTTAGCAAACGATGTAATACTGATTAGTGATACTGGTATGATTGCAAAAGATGTTCCTTCTATTACTACAGGTTTGCGAGGTTTGAGTTATGTAGAAGTTGAAGTTACTGGTCCTAACAGAGATTTACATAGTGGATTGTATGGAGGTGCAGTAGCAAATCCAATTAATGTTCTGACAAAAATGATCGCCTCACTTCATGATGAAAACAACCATATTACCATTCCAGGATTTTATGATAAAGTAGAAGAGCTTTCTAAAGAAGAGCGCGCAGAAATGGCAAAAGCTCCATTTTCTTTGGAGGATTACCAAAAATCATTAGATATCAAAGCGGTATATGGCGAAGAAGGCTATACTACTAATGAGCGTAATTCTATTAGACCAACCTTAGATGTTAATGGGATTTGGGGAGGCTACACTGGAGAAGGTGCAAAAACTGTGATTGCTAGTAAAGCATACGCTAAAATATCCATGAGATTAGTTCCTAATCAGGATTGGGAAGAAATCACAGAGTTGTTTGCAAAACATTTTGAAGCAATTGCTGCAGAAGCAGTAACAGTAAAAGTCACTCCGCATCATGGAGGACAAGGATATGTTACCCCAATCGATAGTGTTGGATATCAAGCAGCGAGTAAAGCCTATGAAGATACTTTTGGTAAAACTCCAATCCCACAACGTAGCGGAGGTAGTATTCCAATTGTTTCTTTGTTTGAAAAAGAACTGAAAAGTAAAACTATTCTTATGGGATTTGGACTAGATAGCGATGCGATTCATTCCCCTAATGAACATTTTGGAGTTTGGAATTATTTAAAAGGAATAGAAACTATTCCGTTATTTTATAAATATTTTACCGAATTGTTTAAATAAGTTTTTCCCATAAAACTAACGATATACCGCTCTAAATGAGCGGTTTTTTTATTCTGGGAGGGTTTAATACCCCGAGGCTTGCCTCGCATGAAAAAAAATAGTAATCTTGAGCGTGAGCTCAAGCATCCATATTCATAAAAGTCACAATGTTTCCCTGTTGTTATATCAT